>CAYZJT010000011.1:0-89975 GCA_964478845.1 uncultured Flavobacteriaceae bacterium
GGCTTTTGCCTGCTCAGGGATTTTGGTTTTTTCGCTTATGAGAACTATCGTTCTCAACGCAACAAAACCAAAATCCCTGATCGCCTACCGGCGATCAGGGACGTGCTTTATGCAGTGAGGAAGGGATTCGAACCCTCGATACGCTTGTGACGTATACACACTTTCCAGGCGTGCGCCTTCGACCACTCGGCCACCTCACTAATTGGGCTGCAAAAATAAAAGAATAATCAGATATAATGATGCTTATTCACAAAGCTTCAGGCGCAAGTGATAGATGAGTTAGCCATGCCTCGTCAATTCACCGCGTAGTGAGGTTTCAAAGTAAACCTTGAAATTTTCATAGCTGTCAATATGGTGGAGCAGGTACATCATTTTTGCAAGCGCAGCTTCTGTCGTGATGTCATAGCCTGAGATTACACCTAATTTTAAGAGGTTTATCCCAGTAACGTATTTGGTCATGTTGACACTCCCGCCATTGCATTGCGTCACGTTTACGACTCTGATTCCATTCTCGATTGCACCACCGATCAATTTGTTGAACCATGGCAAGGTGGGCGCGTTGCCACTTCCATAGGTTTCCAGAATAATTCCTTTTAACCCTGGAATCTCACATATCGCCTTAACGGTTGTCTCGGTTATGCCTGGAAACAACTTAAGAATAACCACTTGATCAACTAGTGCAGGACGGTATCTCAGGCTGTAGATTTCCTGTGTGGGTAATGTTTTTTCGTCTTCCGCTTTCGCGAAAGCGTACACATTATCCTCTTTCTTCCACAGCAAACGATGGTTGATATTTAGATGCACACCGCTAATGGCTAGGGGCGGAAGATTAGGTGAACTAAAGGCCTCAAAGTGTTCTGCGTTATTTTTTGTGGTGCGATTTGCGCGATATAATTGATACTCAAAATATATACAGACCTCCTGAATAAGTGGTTGATCATTTTTATCCCTCTGTGTGGCAAGCTGTATAGCAGTGATTAGATTCTCCTTAGCATCCGTACGCAAGTCACCTATGGGAAGTTGGGATCCTGTGAATATGAGCGGCTTATCAAGATTCTCAAACATAAAGCTGATCGCACTGGCCGTGTAGGACATGGTATCACTGCCGTGCAGGACGATGATACCGCTATGCCTATCATACTCGCTGGCTATCACCTCGCCTATACGATGCCATTGATGTACATCCATATCTGACGAATCGATAGGTTCCTCAAAAGAGCAGGTAACAATTTCACAATCCAGCTGCTTAATCTCTGGAACGTGAAACAAAAGCTCGTTGAAATTAAAAGACCGCAGGGCACCACTTTCAGGATCTTTCATCATTCCGATTGTCCCACCGGTATAGATCAAGAGAACGCTATTAGCCATGCGCCAGGCTTAAGATTTCCATCTTATTTGTCACGGGACGAGCGTACATTTCCAAGAAACTTGTAACTGCGGCAGTATCATTTGTATCCACCCGCAACGAAATCCTGCGTTCAAACTGTTTTTTCTGTGCCTCGTTATAATGATCACTAAACTCATCATTATTGCTCAATAGATCATGTGCTATATAATTTGTAGGCCACAGCTTGTAATTCAATCTGATTTGTTCATCGAGATAAGTCACCACTCTCTGCAGGACTTGGTTTGTGCTTTGATCTGCGATATTGTCAATAGTGAATGGTTGACCGGCAGCTAAATGGATGTGTTTTTTCTGCCCCAAAGCACCACGCATGATGCTATTAAAGTCTTCGTTTTTTGACTTAATGTATTCTTCATCGGCTTTTTGTGCCAGCAGCTCAGGAACTTTCAGAATATCTGTTGGGTCATGCTCATAAGATATAGAAACAGGAACCATGCGAAGGCTAGTGAGGTATTCTTCTATACTCATGTTCCCTGTCGCCATCGCGATCATCTTCAAGACACCTTGCTCTGTCTTATCATTTCCATCTTTGGTGCGGCCCTGTCGCTGTGCAATCCATACGCTGCGGTTATCCTCATGGATAAGTTTCCGGATAAACTCACTTAGCTTTTTACTGCTTAGTAGCGTCTCTCGAGGTGACGCTCCGCGCTTAACGATGAAATTTCGCGTAAGCTTACTCAAGGCATTTACAAATGGACGTTGTACTAGATTGTCTCCTATCGCACTGGCAGTACGAATAAGATCATGCTCAAATAAAGTGACATTGAGCAGGCAGGTGTCCATTACTATATCTCGATGATTTGAAATGTATAGATAGCTGGTATCAGAATCAAGTAAATCAAAACCGCTGGTCGTTAATCCTGCAGAGGTTGTTTCCAGAATACGTTCTACTGTTTTACTTATCACCTTGCGCTGGAAAGTATCAATGTTATTACAACTCAAGACAAGTTGCTCAACCTTGTCATAGGGTTTTTCAGGAAATGTATACTTGAACAGTTCTTTAATCATGGGATGCCTTACCGCACTTTTGAGCGCTACAGAGACCTCCTCGTCATTAAAAAACCGAATGTCGTTGTATTTTACATCGTGTTCCATGGGAATCACAAAAGTAAGTTTCTCAGTTTACAGAACTGAAAATTTGTCTTGCATTTAAGGTAGTGATCCTAGCCACCTCTTCTGTAGACATGCCATAAAGGTTTGCGACCTTTTGGGCTATTAATTCTAGATAGGCACTCTCGTTACGCTTGCCTCGATAAGGTACGGGGGCAAGATATGGAGCATCTGTCTCCAGAACTATGCGTTCTATGGGTAATTCAGAAAGGAATTGATCAATTTTACCATTTTTGAATGTTACGACACCACCAATACCAAGGTATAAACCAAGGTCAATTGCTGTCTTAGCTTGTTCTCTGCTTCCTGTAAAGCAATGGAATACACCTGAATGTGGAAATGTATTAAAGCCAGCCAATACCTCAAACACTTCATCAAAAGCATCGCGACAATGGACCACAAAGGGAAGCTGATGTTCAATGGACATAGCAAGTTGCTTGCTAAAAGCATCTTGTTGTTGAGCAAGAAAACTTTCATCCCAATAAAGATCGATACCTATTTCACCAACTGCGACATATCCTCCTTCAATTAATTCACGCTCAACTATGGCAAGTTCATCGAGGTAATTTGCTTTGGCCGAAGTTGGGTGTAGACCAGCCATCAATTGAATGTTCTCAGGAAACCTGATTTTTAGTTCCTTCATTCTTTTGATATAACTGCTATCGATTGCTGGCAGGTAAAATTCTTTGATGCCTTGATCTACAGCCCGCGCAATGACTTCATCAATATCATCTACAAATTGCTCGCTATATAAATGGGTGTGGGTGTCAATTAACTTCATGGCACAAAAATATCCTTAACACAGTGTTCAGAGTGAATGCCTATAAGGATACTTTACTTTTGACCAATACCAGAATTCAATGTCCACTCTAAAAAAATTGCTCACCGGTAAGGGATATTGTGAGCATAACATCGCTATCGCCAAAAAAAGTGGGCACATCATCACTAAGGTTTTAGTGAATGGCTACAAGGGCAGATTTATCATTGATACTGGTGCCAGTGCAACCTGCATTGACCAAGCGCTTTATAAGGAGTATCAGCTTGAGACTGAATTCATGGACAGAAGTATAGGAACCGCGAGCGGTTCATTGAGGCCCAGGATTTCTCATCACAATCATCTTGAGGTAGGGGACTGGTCAGATGAGGATACTACACTTTTAAGTATGGACATGACCTTTATTAATCAAGCCTTGAAAAAGGAAAACATGCGATCAATTCAAGGATTGCTTGGCGCTGATTTTTTGATTGCTGGCAAAGCTATAATCGACTATTCCAAGAAAAAGTTATACTTGAAAAATTAGGGTTTTACCGGATGAATACCGTTAGCTATTATGAGATGTTTAAATAAAATTACCTCCCGCAACATATTTGTAACAACAAGAAAAAGTTTGGGTAAGTAAGAATATAATTATCCCTGATATATTATTCTTGTAAAAATTAACTCACTTGAAAAAAGCTACCTTATTCTATTTAATTATTATTCTGCTTATAGCTTTTTTTATTCGCATATTACTTTACGATAAGATAGAATATCAAATTTATGGAAGTGAGGATCACATAATTGAATATGCCACCGCACTCATGCTGGGTATTATCTCATTTCTCCTTTTTAAGACATCCTACCTTCTTAAAAAATTAGGTCATCAAAGGATTATCAGCATTCTGATCGCCATAGCAGGTTTGGCTTTTTTCTTTGGGATGGGAGAAGAGATAAGCTGGGCTCAGAGAATATTTGATATTGAAACCCCTGCTAGGCTCAAGGAGATCAACTCACAAGAAGAATTGAACTTTCACAATGTTCATTCCTATTTCTTCAATGCTACACTAGTTCATGTAATGTGCGTATTTGCACTTTCACTGGGCGCCTTTAGACTATTTGGCGTTAAAAGCGTTGCAGGGTTCCCTGTACCTAAGCTCCCGTATAGTTTAGCTATCCTCGTACTACTGGTGTATACCCATAACACAAGCATTTATTTCCACCGCTTTCAAATAGCAGCTATGGCAATCTTTATCGCTATTGTCACAGTAGCTGCATTGCTAAATAAAAAATATAAATTATTGACCCTTTGCATTTTTACAGGCCTTTGCTTTTACTATGTACCTATTGCGGTTAGGAAATTGAGTCAGCGTTTCTTTAATGAAAATATTCCGATGGAATATAGAGAATTTCTGATTTGCTTTGCGCTGCTTTTTTACGCCTGGCAGGTTTATACCCACTTCAAGGCCAATAAGGAAAAAAAATTCACTTGGTTCAGACGTGATCGGTCAAAATCGTTGGTGAACTTAGCATAAGCTTGCTTTTCACAGAAAAGTCCTTTAGAATAGAGATAAGTGGTAGATGAGTCAGTAGGACATTTACACTTTGATAAAGCGATCTAGCTTACTTGGGTTTCTAAGATTAATAACTAACCCTGAATACGCCACTGGTCACATCAAATACATTGGGTGCATCTGTCATGAATTCAAAAGTACCTTCTATGAAGTCCGTGGTCGTGTTATGCGCAGTAACTACAATCTCACCTGAAACGGCACCAGAAGTATTTGTACCGTCAGAATATTGCCCAACAGCTCCACTCATCATGTCAAAAGCATAGGTGCCTGGAGAGGCGTTTTGAGGAATGGAGATAATAAGTTCTGCAGAGCCGATTGCACCTGAAATCTCTATCCCAGCTGACCCATTGTCAAACACTTCAATGTCATTAGCTGCCGGTAAAAAAGCATTACCATCTATTTGCGCACTGAAAAGATCAGGATCGGGACTAGGAATAAAAAAGCCAGTTCCGAAAGGCACCTGATAAGCTATTCCCTGACGCATGTAGATTGAGTCGGTTTCTGCCTCATTATATGCGATAAAGCTAAACTCTGCAGAGATTGTGTTAGGCGTGTCGGTTCTGAATACGTTCAGCTCACCACGACCGCTGCCAAATTCAGTAGAATAGGTGTTGTCTTCATCAACGGAGAAACTAGCACTTGAGTTAGCACCAGGACCTAAAAAATAAATCCCAGAAGAAGATGACTCAAGATTTAATACTACCGTACCTGCTGGTGCAGTACCAGAAATACTTACCCCACCATTTTCATTATTGACAGCATTGGTTTGAACTGCTCTGTAGAATTCACCGTTCAACTGGGCTTGAATAGCAGGATTATTATCCACATCAAGATTGTCTGAGCAAGATGAAACTATAATTGCGCCTAGTGCTAGTAATGAGAGGGATATTTTTTTAATTAATCGCATGGTAGTCATTTTGAAATATGCAAAGCACCAAATGTAAATAAAATTCCATGCTATTTTTTCATAACGCGAGAAAAAGCTACTTTTGCAGCCTTAATTAATAACCAGGGTCGGGCTACCCTAAAATTTTAATGATATGCCAGTAAAAATTAGACTTCAACGTCACGGTAAAAAAGGAAAACCTTTCTACTGGATCGTCGCAGCAGACTCAAGAGCAAAGCGCGATGGTCGTTTTCTAGAGAAACTAGGAACCTACAACCCAAATACAAATCCAGCGACTATAAATTTAGATGTCGATGGTTCTGTCAAGTGGCTGGAAAATGGTGCGCAGCCTACAGATACTGCTCGTGCAATTTTAGGCTACAAGGGTGTTATGCTTAAAAAACACCTTAATGGTGGTGTAGCTAAAGGCGCATTCTCTCAAGAGGAAGCTGAAGAGAAATTCAACAAGTGGCTAGAAGAAAAGGAGGCTAAGATTTCCGGTAAAGCTGCTGGACTCCAAGCTGAGGCAGAAGCTAAGGCAGCTAAAGCACTAGAAGCAGAAAAAGCGGTGAATGAGGCTCGAATTGCTGCCAACTCACCTGCTGAAGAAGAAACTGCATCTGAAGAGGCAACTGCTGAATCTTCTGAAACGGCTACTAGCGAAGAAGAGTAAAATAACTCCATGCGTAAAGAAGATTGTTTTTACGTAGGGACAATAGTCAATAAATTTAGCTTCAAGGGTGAGCTGCTTGTCAAACTTGACACAGATCAGCCAGAGCTTTTTACAGAAATGGAATCGGTTTTTATACAGTTGGGTAAAAATCTGGTTCCATTCTTTGTAGAGCGTGCATCACTTCACAAGTCGCAACTGCTACGTGTAAAATTAGAAGACATAGACGATGAGGCTGGTGCAGACTCCCTCATGAAGCGAGAACTTTTCCTACCTCTATCATTTCTTCCGCCTCTAGAGGGAAAGAACTTTTATTTCCACGAGATAACTGGGTTTACGGTTATAGACAGCTTAAAAGGAGAAGTAGGTAAAATTAAAGGCGTTAATGACACCACGCCGCAGCCACTACTTGAGATTGAATTTGCAGGCAAAGAAATATTAGTCCCACTGGACGATGAGTTCATTGATCAAATCGATCGCGTAGAACAGAAATTTTATATCATTGCGCCTGAAGGTCTTATTGATCTCTACCTAGGAGAATGAGCGATAAACCATTTCGCTTTAAGCAATTCCAAATTTTACAAGATCGATGTGCTCAGAAAGTAGGTACGGATGGTGTACTTCTGGGGGCATGGTGTTCAAAAGATTCTCGGCCCCAAAACATTTTGGATATAGGAACTGGCAGTGGCGTGATCGCTCTCATGCTTGCTCAACGGTTTCCTGAGGCCTATATCGACGCTTTGGAAATTGATGAATCTGCTTTTACGCAAGCAAATGAGAATTTTCTGCTTTCTCACTGGAATGAGCGTTTGACAGCCATGAATGAAGACCTACTTAGCTATAGGTCAGAAAAAAAGTATGAACTGATAGTATCCAATCCGCCGTTTTTTCAACAAACAGCGGCAACAGGCAATGTCCCTCAAAATAGGCAAACGGCAAGGTTTGACAGCGCTTTGCCGCTAGAAGATCTAATCAGTTCCAGCAAAACATTGCTTAAGCCTTCCGGTACCTTGGCGATCATTCTTCCTTTTGTTAGAGAACAGGAATGCATGAACCTTGCAATTAAGTACCAGTTTGAAACCAAACGGATTTGTCATGTAAAGGGCAATAGGAACGTACCGACTAAACGTGTAATGTTTGAATTTCGCTTTCGCGAAAGCGAAACAAAAATGTTGAGTCCACAAGCAGAAGAACTTGTGATTGAAAAATCGCGACACGTTTATACCACTGAATACATTGAGCTAACTAAAAGATTTTATCTGAATATGCCAGACAGCTAGTTAATCTTGAACTTAGATAAAGGCTTATTTTAGCATGGCACCATTTAATAGAAACAAATCATATGAAACCAGACCTTTTTGAATCCCCAGACTACTATAATCTTGATGCGCTCCTGTCAGAAGAACATCTGATGATACGGGATGCCGCAAGATCATGGGTTAAAAGAGATGTTTCACCAATTATAGAGGAGGCTGCCCAAAAGGCAGAGTTTCCTAAAAGCATCATTCCAGGATTAGCATCCATAGGTGCATTTGGCCCATATATCCCTGAAGAATATGGTGGTGCGGGTCTGGACCAAATTTCTTATGGCCTAATTATGCAGGAAATTGAGCGAGGTGATTCTGGCGTGCGTTCTACAGCATCCGTACAGTCATCTCTGGTGATGTACCCTATTTGGCGATATGGAAGTGAGGAGCAAAAGAGAATATTTCTGCCTAAACTGGCCTCAGGAGAGTTTATGGGATCTTTTGGGTTAACAGAGCCTGACCACGGTTCGAATCCCGGCGGAATGATCACTAGATTCAAAGAAGATGGTGACCATGTGATACTTAATGGAGCAAAGCTCTGGATCTCAAACAGCCCGTTTTGCGATGTCGCAGTGGTCTGGGCAAAAGATGAAAATGATCGCATCCACGGTGTCATAGTTGAAAGAGGAATGGAAGGGTTCACTACACCTGAAACACACAACAAGTGGTCGCTAAGAGCCAGTGCTACCGGTGAATTGATTTTTCAAGATGTGAAAGTGCCAAAAGCAAATATTCTGCCTGGCCGTACAGGCCTAGGTGCACCTCTGAGTTGTTTAGACAGCGCGCGTTTTGGTATTGCCTGGGGCGCAATAGGTGCAGCAATGGACTGTTATGATACTGCACTGCGATATGCAAAAGAGCGAGTACAATTCGGGAAGCCTATTGCAGCATTCCAATTACAACAGAAGAAACTCGCAGAAATGATTACTGAGATTACCAAAGCACAATTACTGGCCTGGCGCCTAGGTGTTCTTAGAGAGAAAGGTGAAGCCACAAGCGCTCAAATCTCGATGGCCAAGCGGAACAATGTTGAAATAGCGTTGGATATCGCCAGGAATGCTAGGCAAATTTTAGGTGGTATGGGAATCACAGGTGAGTACAGCATAATGCGACACATGATGAATCTGGAAAGCGTGATCACTTATGAAGGAACCCACGACATTCATCTGTTGATCACGGGTCTGGATATCACAGGTGAAAACGCATTTAAATAATTAGTCCAATCAATTCAACCTATGAAAAGTTTTAATATCACCCTAATCCTATTAGGATTTCTGTTCATTGTTACAAGCTGTGAAGATGATGATCCTGTAGCCGCTCCAGCTAATGCGATTGCTGGCGCCTATAATGTATTATCGTTTGATGGATCGTTTGAGGAGAGAAATCAGCCGGGAAACACCTTAGATTTTAGAAATGAGTTTTCAGGAAGCAATTTTAACAATGCGACCTTCACTTTTACAGCAGATGGTCGAATGGTTTCCACAGGGACTTTTACCATGACTGAAATGATAACCAGCAACGGAAATACAGGTATTGATACTTACCCAACAGATTTTGGTGATTTTCAGGGGACTTATGTTTACTCACCGCCTCTACTGACACTTAATCTTGACGGTGAAGTGGTTCCCTTCACAGTTATCAGTCAGACACCAGTAAATTTAGTTATTGAATCTGACGTGACATTTAACGATGTAGATTATTCTGAGAGAACGATAATCAGAATTGAGCTAGAGAGGATCTGATTGTTTTGGGCAGAATGATATATACATCTAATGACTGTCGTTTATATTCGTTCTACAGCAAAAAATAGTATTTGCACTATAATCCAACAGTATGAAATCCATAAAACATATAATCATAGTCTTTGCAGCTATATGCGTTATTTCCTGCGGAAGCGATGACGATTCAGCAATTCTACTTCCCGCATTTACAGGTGACAATGCCACTGGGATATATGATATCGTTGCATTTAGTTCTGCAGAATTGCGTACTGAAGTTAGGCAGGGCGGGACAATCAACACCCTTACAGAAACTGTGGGCAGCACATTCACAGATACCTCGCTGACTTTAACTGCTAATGGCAATTATTCACTTGCAGGTACTTACGTTGAAGATAAAACTATTGCGATTACAGGCAATTTCCCCTCCACATCTAGAACCATCATCACGCTTGATGATATGGGAACTTACGAGACCTCTAGTCTAGGTACGAGCATAATACTGACTGACGCAGATGGCGAAATGCAAAATTATGCTGTAACACTTTTTGACGGGGTCAATTTGCTACTCAATCGAAATGAAGTGATAGGTGATACAACATTTACTTCTGAAATTAGACTCGTTAAGAATTGACGGTAGCACAACTTAAACACAAAAGACCTACAGAATCTGTAGGTCTTTTGTTTTTCTACCTTGCAAATTTGAGCGATTACTCTCAGGCCTGAAGGTTTTCAAGCATCCACGTGATCGCGATTCTCTTCGGCGAGAGTCTGACCTGATAAGTCAATGACCTGCGTTATCTGGGGTGCATGTTTTTTTATTGTCAACTCCACTCCGGACTTCAAAGTCATTTGATTAACGGAGCATCCCACACAAGTGCCTTGAAGGCGTACATGCACAATCTGGTCATTGATAATATCCACTAGTTCAATATCACCTTTGTCACGCTGGAGAAATGGGCGGATCTCATTTAGTCCTGCTTCAACTGCGGTTTTAAGTTCTTCACCTGTCTTCATAATCATTTCTTTTTGACAGCGCTACAACCTGCCATCGTTGTTATTTGAATCGCGCGCGTAGGCGGTAAATTCTCATTTCTTGCTACCGTTTCTTGTACAACGCCTTTAGTAATCTCATTAAAGGCTGTTTCTAGAGCAGTCCCATCTTGTAATGCTGCTGGTCTTCCAATGTCACCTGCTTCTCTGATCGATTGAACAAGCGGCAATTCACCTAAAAATGGTACACCTAAATCTTCCGCTAGATTACGAGCACCGTGCTGTCCAAAGATATAGTATTTGTTATCGGGTAATTCCGGTGGACAGAAAAACGCCATGTTTTCTATAATCCCCAGAACTGGTACGTTAATACTTTCTTGTTGGAACATAGCGACTCCCTTGCGAGCATCAGCAAGAGCCACGTTTTGTGGGGTTGAAACTACCACCGCACCGGTAAGCGGTAGCGACTGCATGATACTCAAATGAATATCACCAGTTCCTGGCGGCAGATCGACCAGTAAAAAATCCAGATTTCCCCAGGCAGCATCAAAAATCATTTGATTAAGTGCTTTAGCAGCCATAGGACCCCGCCATACCACCGCTTGATTAGGTTGCGTGAAAAAACCAATGGAAAGTACTTTGACACCATAACTTTCGACAGGTTTCATTTTTGATTTACCATCCACGTTTACAGAAAGCGGTCGCTCATTCACCACATCAAACATGATGGTTGCACTGGGACCATAAATATCTGCATCAAGAAGTCCCACGTTGAATCCCATTTTAGCCAGGGAGACTGCTAGGTTTGCAGTTACAGTAGATTTTCCTACCCCACCCTTGCCTGATGCAACCGCAATGATATTGTCAATACCTGGGATGGGCTTACCCTTGATTTCTGGCTTTTTATCCTTGGTTTGAGGCGTTTCCACCTTCAAGTTTACTTTCACCTGTGCTTTCTGGTGAACTTCCTTGTGAATGGCTTGTAAAATCGAGACTTCGGTTTTCTTTTTTGCCTGAAGACTGGGATTGTCGATAGTGACATCAACAATCACTTCTTCACCAAAAACCACAACATTTTTAATGGCACCGCTTTCCACCATGTTCTTACCCTCGCCAGGCACTGATATGGTTTCCAGCGCTCTATATATTTTATCTTTTTCTAATTTCATTACTGATTTTTGCATAACAAATATACAGTTGACCACAAGGGATTGATTGGTCAAGTATAGTTCTAATTAATGCTGTTATAGGGTACGCTTTCGCGAAAGCGTACTAATCCGACACTGCATAATGCTCAAGTATCTCAAGTGAAGTATAATCAAGTGCCCGCATGTCTGTACTTGTTAAAACTACAGGCGGTGCCACGCCAGCCTTTTCAGCCTCTAGCCATCTTAACACACAAAGACACCATTTATCGCCCGGCTTCAAACCTGGAAAGTTGAATGCTGGATTAGGTGTACTCAAATCATTCCCTCGGGCACGGGTAAAGTCCAAAAACTCTGCAGTGACTGCTGCACAAATCACATGGGTACCATGGTCTGAATCCACCGCTTTACAATACCCATCACGCATGTAACCCGTAAGTGGATCAAAACAACAGGACTGTAAATCGCCGCCCAAAACATTTTTACGGCTGTTATTGGAATCTTTCATTTATCCAGCTACTTACAAGTTCTAAAACTATCTGATTGACGGTTTCCTCTGTAGATTCATACTCTGATGCGGCACCTGTTTCCACTTTTTGGAATAGGTGATTCATACCCTCTAGTTCGATTGCAGTCACATCTGGATTGCCATTTGATTTGATCAAACTTTCCATGACGTATAAATTATCCTCTGGTATGACTTGATAATCCAGTGAACCATTAAGCAGCAAAGAAGGGATTTTGACTTTTTTCAAATCTGCTGATGGATCGTGGGAAATAAAAAACCTCATCCAGTCAGATGAAAACTGATCTGAGAGAGCCGTGAGTACCTGGTCAGTATATTGCGATTGTACAGAAGATAACGTCTTATCCCTAGCTTTTTTCATTGCGGCAAACATCTCATCTTTCAATTCCTGCTGCTCAGAATTAAATGATTTTATGACCCTAAGTCCAGCTGCAATTACCTCTGCCGTTTCCTCAGATTCTTGCTTTGAAAATCCAGATAGCATTGATGATTTGATTAACTGAGGAACTAGCACATCATATCCCAAAATTCCAGAACCTGCCAGTGACACAAAAAAAGCAACATCATCTGGCATGGCTGTAATCACCATCGGGGCAATAAGTCCCCCCTCGCTATGACCTATCAATCCTATTTTATCTGGGTTAATGTCATTTCTTGATTTTAGAAACTCTACTGCTGCTCTTACGTCAGTTGCAAGATCTGCTGAGGTTGCTATGCTGTAATCTCCAGTCGATTGCGCAGTACCACGATCATCATACCTCAAAACAGCTATCCCATTCCTACTCAGGTGATCCGCCCATACCAAAAATGGCTTATGTCCAGCTAATTCCTCGTCACGGTTTTGTGGTCCCGACCCAGAAATTAAAATGGCAACTGGTGGATTTTTCTTGTTTGCAGGTAATGTCAACGTGCCGGCGAGAGTGACACCTTCTACCATCTTGTTTTGAAATTTGACTTCTTGGACTTGATAAGTTAGAGTTCCCTGAGGTTCCTGTGGCCAATTAGGCTTTAGTTCTTCATAACCGCCTTTTTTCAACGTCAATGGAAACTGACCCATCCCCTGGGTAAAAGTTCCATTGATCACATCACTTTCCAGCTTCCCTTTAAAACTGATTTTATAGGTATTGAGTTTGATGAAAATACTGTCGTTTCTCACGATCACTTCATCGGCGGGTAAGAACATGGGTGATTGCTTAGGGCTTTGCATTTTGCCTGTGAAGCCAGCATCCGTCTCACTCACCTCAAAGACTAAAGGCATACCCATGATTTCGCCATTCCATAAACCTTCATAATTGGATTGCGAGAATCCCAATAACGGGATGATTGCTAGCAAGTAAATAAGACTTTTTTTCATTTTGAATATTTTAAAGGTGGATGATCGGTAGCTTATTTGAATTGCGTGATTTTGTCTTTGAGAACGTGTAGTGGTTGAACGCCACTACCGCGCCACATTTCTTTCCCGTTTTTGAAAATCATGAATGCCGGCACACCCCGTACTTGAAATTTACCTGCAAGAGCCTGATTTTTATCCACATCAATTTTCAAAATCCTAACATCATCACCTAGATCGTCCTTAAGCTGATCCAATACTGGCATCATAGTTTGACATGGTCCACACCAGGTAGCAAAAAAATCAATCAAAACCGGTGTGTCACCGCTGGTTATCTCAGAAAAGCTGGCCATTTTATTTTTAAAAATAGCAACAATTGCAATAGGGATTGCAATGAAACTGTTAATCAGCTGGAAGTGATCCGCCTATAAATAGACTTGAATTATACGAGCATCACTTGCTATCAGCTCTACAGCCTTTATGGCTGCGGGAATAAAACAGGTATCACCCATATGCATTATGAGGGTGGTGCCAGCTGCATTTATCTGTATAGAACCCTCGACGCACATAAAAATCACAAACGAGTCAATTTGCGATAGATCAAGCGATCGATTACAGGTGAGTTGTAAGAAATCTGTTTTGAAATACGGTGAGTGAATGAGCTGATTAGGAGTGTCTTTATCTTTTAGATAAGTAGTCGCGTAATCATCTTGTATCGAAAAATCAACCACGTCGACAGCTAGATCATTGTGCAACTCACGTAACTCACCTGTTTGCTTATCAATACGGTTGTAGTCGTAAATGCGGTAAGTAACATCACTCGACTGCTGTATCTCTGCAAGCAGCACGCCCTTACCGATAGCATGAACACGCCCTGTAGGGATGAAAAATGCATCCCCTTTTTCCACGGGTGTAATGTTCATCATCTGATCTATCGTTCCAGCGGCAACATGGGATTGATAAGATTTTTTGTCAAGTTTTCTGTTGAAGCCAATTGTAATACTGGCATCAGGTTCAGCATCCATGATGTACCACATCTCATTCTTGCCGTAGGAATTATGCCTTTCTCTAGCTATCTCGTCACCTGGATGTACCTGAATAGATAAAGGAGCCGCAGCATCGATAAATTTTATAAGAAGTGGGAAATCCTGCCCATATTGAGCGTAAACCTTTTTCCCTAAGAAATCTTCTTTGAATTGATCTATAAGCTCAGGGATAGTACGACCTTTAAGATCACCGTTGTAGACAATTGTTTTGTCGCCATCAACAGCACTTATTTCCCACGATTCACCTATTTGTTCGCCCGTGACCTCCTTATTCAGGGCGCTACCTAGTTTATCACCACCCCACAATCTATATTTTAGAATTGGCTTGAAACGTAAAGGATATAGTACGGGCTTTTCCATAAAATGAGCGCGCAAGGTAATAAACAGTGTAAATTATTCTTCAGAATAGAACACTCACTTATCGTATAGGGAATCCATCTGCAATAGAGATTAAAAAATGTGACGCTTTCGCGAAAGCGTAACAAAACGAGACACTATATTTAAATCCTAATGGAAAGTACACCGCTGAAAGTTCAAATTCAGACCCTCCCACTATCCCCGGGTGTTTATCTCTATTATGATAAGAACGATAAACTGCTCTATGTAGGTAAAGCTAAAAAGCTTAAAAAGCGTGTAAGCAGCTACTTTACCAAAAATCATGATAGCCATCGCATACGTACGATGGTCAAAAAAATCGTGAGGATTGAACACATTGTAGTCAAGAATGAAAACGACGCGTTATTACTTGAAAATAGCCTGATAAAGAGCAGGAACCCGCGGTTCAACATCATGCTGCGGGATGACAAAACCTACCCATGGCTATGCATTAAAAATGAGCGGTTTCCTAGGGTATTTCTCACCCGCAAACTGATCAAGGATGGAAGCGAGTATTACGGTCCCTTTACAAGCGTTAGGACAGTGCGCACGCTCCTTGAATTAGTCAAGTCATTATATCCCATACGCACTTGCAAATACGACCTCCAGAAAGAAAAGATTGAAGCTGGAAAATTCAAGCTGTGCCTTGAATACCATATAGGCAATTGCCTAGGTCCATGTGTAGGACTCCAAAGCCAGGAGAGTTATGACCGGAACATAGAAAATATAAGAGCCATTATCAAAGGTGATTTCAAAAAAGCGATCAGTTTTTTCACAGAATTGATGGGTGTACATGCAGAGGCCATGGAATATGAAGAGGCCCAGCGCATCAAAGAAAAATTGGACATCCTTACTCGCTACAAAGCAAAGTCCACGATCGTCAATCCTAACATCAGCAATGTAGATGTCTTCACCATCATAAGTGATGAAGGTGCAGGGTATGTAAATTATTTACAGATCAATCATGGTGCAATAACCAGATCGCACACCATGGAACTCAAGAAAAAGCTTGACGAAAGCGACAAGGAACTTCTTGAACTAGCCATCGTAGAGATAAGATCCAGATTTGATTCCCAAAGCACTGAAATTTACGCTCAATTCCCCTTAGACTTAGGTGAATTAAAAGTGACCGTGCCTAAACTAGGGGATAAAAAACGAATAGTCGAGCTTTCTGAGCGCAATGCAAAATTCTATCGACAAGAACAATTCAAAACAATAAAAATCGTTGATCCAGATAGGCATGTCAATCGCCTGATGGCGCAAATGAAATCAGATCTGAAGCTTGATGAAGAACCTAGACACATGGAATGCTTTGACAATTCAAATATTCAAGGCAGTAACCCAGTAGCAGCTTGTGTTGTTTTTAAAAATGGTAAACCTAGCAAGAACGACTACAGGCACTTCAACATCAAAACTGTTGAAGGTCCCGATGACTTTGCCAGCATGAAAGAGGTTGTTTACAGGCGCTACCGCAGATTGCTGGAAGAAGATCAACCATTACCACAACTAGTTATTGTAGATGGTGGGAAAGGACAATTATCCAGTGGTGTTACTGCGTTGGAACGGCTAGGGTTGCGTGGCAAAGTACCAATTATCGGAATTGCCAAAAGATTAGAAGAGCTATTCTATCCCAATGATCCGGTACCGTTGTACTTAGATAAAAGGTCTGAAACCCTTAAAGTGATCCAGCAGATGCGTAACGAGGCGCACAGATTCGGCATCACCCATCACAGAAACAAACGCAGCAAACAAGCTATAGAAACAGAACTCAATGAAATAAGCGGTATAGGTGAAAAGACCGTTGTTGAACTGCTGCGACAATTTAGAAGTGTAAAACGCATTAAAGAGGCTAGCAAAAAGGAACTTGCCGAAGTAATCGGGGATTCAAGGGCTCAAAGAATAATCAATCACTATCAGAGTGAATAGACCTTTATACATACTTCTGGCAATTGTACTTATCTGCTCTCAGACGATAGTCAAATCTCAATCTGCCGAGGAAAGAAAGGTAGGTTTAGTTTTATCAGGAGGCGGTGCTAAAGGTCTAGCGCACATAGGTGCGCTTAAAGTTATTGACTCGCTAGGAATCAAAGTAGATTACGTTGCTGGGACCAGTATGGGGGCAATTATAGGTGGACTCTATGCTGCAGGTTATACAGGGAAACAATTGGATTCTATATTCAATACATTGAATTTTGATGAGTTGATTCAGGATGATATACCGCGCAGTGCAAAAACTTATTACGAGAGAAGAGACAATGAAAAGTATGCCATTACCCTTCCCTTTAAAGATTTCCAAGTGCGTTTACCCAGTTCTTTAAGTAAGGGTCAGAATTTCTATAACCTTATTTCCCGACTCCTTTCTCCTGTCAAAGATGTCAACGAGTTTGAGAAATTACCGATTCCTTTTTTTTGTATCGCTACAAATATCCTTACCGGTGAAGAAGTGGTATTGGATAGTGGATACCTACCTCGAGCAATCAACGCCAGTAGTGCATTGCCCTCGTTACTAGCACCAGTAGAGATTGATAAAAAACTATTGACAGATGGCGGCGTAGTGGACAATTATCCTGTAGAAAAGCTAAGAGAGAAAGGTATGGACATCATCATAGGTGTGGATGTTCAGGATGACTTGAGAACCAGAGAGGAACTGGGCGATGCACTGGACGTGTTATCTCAGATCAATAACTTTAGGACCATCCAGGCTATGGAAACAAAATCCAAAGCTACAGACATCTACATTCAGCCTGACATAACGCGATTTACCGTGACCAGTTTTGATCAGGGAGACGAGATTATTGCAAGCGGCAAGAATGCAACTGTAGCTAAAATTGCAGATTTACAAGTACTAAGTTCTACATACCAGAAAAAGAAAATGAACTTGCCGGAAGATAGAATATGGATAGATCATGTTGAAATCAATGGGAACGATAGCTATTCCAGAGCCTATATCCTGGGCCGGTTCAAATTGAAAACACCTGGTTACAGCTCTTATGATGAAATCAATTTTGGCATTAACAACCTCCAAGCCACCCGCAACTTTGATAAAATCAATTACAACATTGTAGAAATCGGTGAGCAGCGCTTGCTAAAAATTGAAGTAACTGAAAGCGATGTGCGCAACAATCTGAGACTAGGTGTTCACTACGATGACCTATTGCGTAGCGCAGCAATTGTCAATTTATCCAGAAAAAACGTTTTATTTGGTGGTGACATCGTCTCAGGAGATGTTATTCTAGGGGACAACCCACGATATGTTTTTGACTATTACATCGATAAAGGGAGATACTGGTCAATAGGGCTACGTAGTGACTATGTTCGCTTTCGTGAAAATGTAGAAGCCTCTCTTGTCCAAGAACTCACACCGCTGCAGTTGACTGGAGTAAGCAGCATTCAATTGGAATACAGAGAGTTCACTCATCAGGTTTATGTACAGACACAACTGGACAACAACCTGAACTTATCCATAGGCGGCCAGATCAAAGTACAAGACATATTCACTGAAACCCTAACCACAAATAACCCACAGAGGCGCAGTACCAATTTCATCAACGGCACCACTGGAATAATCACGGGAAAAGTCATGTATGACAGCTACGACAAGCTTTACTTCCCCACCGAGGGATGGAAAATTGATGGTTCTTTTGATTTTTTCGGATTTGATACTGAACAGGGAAGCGACTTCAATCAATTCAGTATGGCGCAACTGCACGTCGGGAAGGCGTATAGCTTTGGACAGCTGAGCTTAAGAGCACGAGCTGATGTAGGCATTACAATAGGAGATCTAGACAATACGGCTTTCAGCTTTTTGCTAGGCGGTTACGGTAATAGACCTATCAACAATATTACTGCATTTTATAGCATGGACTACCTTACTGTATCTGGTGATGCCATGATAAGGACGCTTTTTGAAATAGACTACGAGGTCTTTAAGAAGACTCATGTCATGTTTTCTGCAAATTTTGCAAGCGTAGAAGACAATCTTTTTGAATCCAGTGACTGGTTTAGCAAGGCTCAATTTACAGGTTATGCCATTGGCCTTGGCGCAGAAACATTTTTAGGGCCCATTTCTTTGCGGTACAGTTTTACCCCGCAGGATCGAGAGCCCATTCTTTTCGTAAACGTGGGTTACCGATTTTAGTCGTTGAGTTTTTTAACCTTTACGCTTTCGCGAAAGCGAACTAATAACAAAACTGCCGCAACACCGCATCAATAAAATCCTAGCTCAACTTTTACAGCTACTTTAATTTTCCTTATTTTACACTTAGAGAATAGAGGTTATGCCATTTTATCACAAACTGGGAAAAATCCCGCCTAAGCGACACACGATATTCCGTAAGCCCGATGGTGATTTGTACTATGAACAGCTTTTTGGCACCATAGGGTTTGATGGCATGTCCACAAATTCCTACCACGAGCACAGGCCCACCATGGTACGGGAAATCAAAGGATCTTATAGTGTCAAACCAGAAATTGCACTCGAGAACCATCTTAAATCATACCGCCTTAAAGGCTTCCAGATTGCTCCGCAACAGGATTACCTGGATAGCAGGAAAACCGTGCTCACAAATAGTGATGTAAGCATTATCCTGGCGAGTCCTCAAGAATCTCAAAAAGAATACTTCTATAAAAATGCCGACGCTGACGAGCTGATTTTCGTCCATCAGGGAAGTGGCGTACTACGCACCCACCTAGGAAATTTAACTTTTAAGTACGGCGATTATCTGCTTATCCCCAGAGGCATCATCTACAAGATTGAATTTGACACAGATGTCAATCGCCTTTTCATCGTTGAGAGCAGGAGACCTATTTATACTCCTAAGCGATATCGCAACTGGTTTGGTCAATTGCTAGAACACTCACCTTTTTGTGAGCGTGATTTGAGGCGACCAGAAGAGCTCGAAACCCACGACGAACTGGGCGATTTTCTAATCAAGGTAAAAAAACAGGATGAGATTTTTGACATGATCTATGCGTCGCATCCATTTGATGTGGTAGGCTATGATGGCTATAATTATCCGTACGCGTTTTCGATTCATGACTTTGAACCTATCACAGGAAGAATTCACCAGCCGCCACCTGTTCACCAGACTTTTGAAACAGATGCCTTTGTAGTCTGCAGCTTTGTGCCCAGATTGTATGATTATCATCCAGATAGCATTCCAGCGCCTTATAACCACAGCAATATTGATAGCGATGAGGTGCTTTATTATGTCGATGGTGATTTTATGAGTAGGAATGACATCGAGGCGGGACATATAAGCCTACATCCAGCAGGAATCCCACATGGTCCGCACCCTGGTGCCGTAGAACGCAGCATAGGACAAACCGAAACAGAAGAACTGGCGGTTATGGTCGATACCTTTAAACCGCTGAAGGTGACAAAGGAGGGACTAGCCATCTCTGATGACAGCTATCATAAAAGCTGGCTGGAAGACAAGAAATAACCAACGATAAATTTTTATGGACAACAATAATTCAAACCTGAGTAGTAACGCCGATAATTTTAGCGGGAATCATAGCCGAAGTGCATTTGACAACATGCCAAAGAAACTCCCGGGCGATCCGCTTGCGTTGACATTGGGAATAGTTTCTCTTGTTCTTTTTGTGATCGGTTGTTTTTGCTATGGTGTTTCAGCAATTATCACCTTAATCTTAGGAATTATAGGATTGATAAGTGCAAACAAAGGCTTGAGCGTTTACAAACAGAACCCACAGGAATACAGCCATAGCAGTCTAAGCAGCGTCAAAAATGGGCGTATTCTAAATATTGTATCTGTCATCCTATCTGGACTTGTCTTGCTTTTGTATTTGATCCTGATGATCTTCTTCGGAGCTTTCTTTAATGAATACTGGGATGAAATCTCTGAGGAATTTGGAAACATTGAACGAGAATACGAGCAGGAGATGGAAGAAATGGAGGATGCCAAAACCTATGAAACAACAGAGGACGATTGGAAATACGAGGAGGACATCGACACCACAAAAACCATTAAGTCAAATGACTCTTTAAATTAAAAACTAATTATGCCAGCAGAGATAAAAAACTTAAAAGATCTAAAGAACACTGAGTATTCATTGAAAAAATTGTTCAAAGAAGCAGAGGACTTTCTACCGCTTCTGGGAACTGACTATGTGGAATTGTACGTGGGCAATGCAAAGCAAAGCGCACATTTTTATAAAACAGCCTTCGGTTTCCAATCTGAAGCATACGCTGGTCTAGAAACTGGATTAAAGGATCGGGTTTCCTATGTGTTGAGGCAGGGAAAAATAAGACTGGTCCTAACTACACCTCTTCAAAAAGGCGGCCCTATCAATGCGCATATCAATGAACACGGTGATGGGGTGAAAGTTGTTGCTCTTTGGGTAGAAGATGCCACAAAGGCTTTTGAAGAAACCACAAAAAGAGGTGCAAAACCTTATTTAAAGCCTACTAGAGAAGAAGATGAGCATGGTCATGTGGTGAGATCAGGAATATACACTTATGGCGAGACTGTTCACATTTTTGTAGAACGCAGTAATTACGACGGAGTTTTTCTTCCAGCGTTCCAGAAATGGGAATCGCACTACAATCCTGAACCTGTAGGTTTGAAATTTATTGACCATATGGTAGGAAATGTAGGCTGGGATGAAATGAATACCTGGTGTAAATTCTATGGTGAAGTCATGGGATTTGCTCAGATCATCTCTTTTGCAGATGACGATATCTCAACTGATTACACCGCCCTTATGAGCAAGGTGATGAGCAATGGAAATGGCCGTGTCAAATTCCCTATCAATGAGCCTGCAGAAGGAAAGAAGAAATCGCAGATTGAGGAATACCTTGACTTCTACAACGGGCCAGGTATACAACACATCGCTGTCGCAACAGATGATATCGTGTCTACTGTAGACGCCATGCGCTCTAGAGGAGTGGAGTTTTTGTACGTGCCAGATGAATATTACGACGATATTCTGGAACGTGTAGGTGAGATTGATGAGGATATTGAACTACTGCGTGAGCACGGTATTCTTATAGACAGGGATGATGAAGGCTATTTGCTACAGCTCTTTACCAAAACTGTTGTTGACCGCCCAACCATGTTTATTGAGGTTATTCAGCGTAAGGGGGCTCAATCATTTGGGGTGGGTAATTTTAAAGCGCTTTTTGAAGCTATAGAAAGAGAACAGGCTAAAAGAGGAACGCTTTAGGATCTGATTATTTTCATTTCGCTTAAAGCGAAAAAATAAAAAAGAGGGGATTGATTCTATCGATCCCCTTTTTCTATGAGCTTCTCTGTAATTGCTCTGGCGATTGAAAGCAGAATTGAAAACAGGATCGCCCATCCCAATCCATCAATATCAAATCCAGGCACAAACCAATCTGCGATAAGAAGGATAATTGCATTGATGACAATCAGAAATAGACCCAATGTAATTATAGTCACCGGCAAGGTCAAAATCACAAGGATTGGTCTTACTAAAAAATTGAGGATTGCTACAACAAAAGCTACTACGAGCGCTGCAACAAAACCAGAAGTTTCCACCCCAGGAAGGACATAACTCAACACGATAATGATTAGCGCATTGATAAGCAGGTTAAGTATAAATCTCATGACCAATTCTTTTGAATTCTAAAACTAAAAAAACCGCTAGCAAAAACTAGCGGTTTGATTTAAAATTTATGGCAAAGTCTTACATGCCATCACTAGGCTGCACGCTAGGGTACTGTCCGATATTAACTGGTGGTATGGTAGAACCATATTTATCATTGATCGCTTCCAGTATAAAGTTTGCAGTGAAAGCATAACCGCGACCAGTCGGGTGGACTGCATCGAGTGAAAAAGCACCACCTGCAGCATACTCATCAGTTAACAAGCCACCATCAAACATGACACCGCCAGAAGCGACGTCCTCCAGCGCAGCTCTTGCATCCACATAGGCAAGATCGTTGTTTATGGCTGCCATTTCGATAACTGAATTATAAAACGATTGAGCTGTCGTGACTCTTTCCTGCTCTCGTTCTGTCAGAACAAATTGATTTTCCAGTGGGAAAGTCACCCCATTAACGGAGAGCTGAGCAGCTTGACCAGGATCGACCCCGGCCATAGTTAATTGATTAAATCTTGTTTGGTTCAAGGTTCCAACAACTGTTGCGCTTGTAAAAGTCAAAAGTTCGTCCTCAGTCGCTTGACGTGCTTGACCGAATTGTTGTGCAAAAATTTGAGATTGAGCAGTAGCTATAGCATCTGCTTGCGCGGGCGGCACTCCTTGATTAATTAGTTGCATCTCAAATCCAGCCTTTAACACCGGCTGCAATTGAGCGGCCACATTCGGTAGGTCATTATCTTGAATCACAACTCTACTCGCCGCAGTAGTTGAAAACTGGATGGATCTTTCTGGAACACCTATGAATGCAAATGCCTGATTTAATAAGCCATAAGTAGCATTAAGTTCAGGAATTAATGGACCAAAATCAGGGTCTAATGGGCTGAGCGGCGCAACCGGCACCGTAGTAAAAAACGGAATACTTGTCACATCTGGGATGTTAACAAGAGCACCTTTTGCACCATTTGCGGTCATGGTTGTTACAAGTTGATTGTAAACAGCTGCAAATGTATTGTTGTTTGTAATGCTATTGCTGCCTTGCATAGCTGGATCAGTTTGACCTGTCTCATTATTATCAACACCAGAACCTCCACTAGTAGCATAACCTAGGATATCGTTGTTTCCTATCCATAATGCAAAGAATGTAGGATTAGCTGCTGCTGCATCTCCAATGACGGTAGCATTGTCAGAGCTTGCAAAACGTGCATAATATGGGTTTGCTTGACCCACTGGTACACCTGCAAGATTTCCATAACCAGGCGCACCTAAGTGAAATACACGTGCACCTGGAACACCATAGTTGTTAAAAGGACCTGTAAGTCTATTCGCAATATCAGTCGTGGGCTGACCTTGTAGGACAGTTGGACCCGTGGGCTCGCCCATCCCATTAGACGCTAGAACAAATCTGTTAGAAGCGATCTGATTTCCATTGAGTAACAATCCACCTAAATTATCATTGACTAGTGGCTGCCTAAACTCACCTCCACCTACTAAACGCATTTGCTGCGCCATGATATTGGGGTAGCTGTTTTGCTGACCCTGTAAATACAATGCATTATCTGCAAAACCAGCAGTAAGGGAGTTACCTACTGCTACAAAGTTGCTGAAGTTTGCTTCGCCGGCGGTATACAATTCGCCGTCAGCAACCGCCTCATCAAATTCATTTTCACAACTTACAATTGCTGCAGCTGCTACAAAAAGACTTAATATTCTGAAATAAGATTTTCTCATCATAGTGATATTATAAATTATAAGAAACACCTAGTCCTGCGATCAATACCTGAGACTTGTAGGTTCCTTCAAAAGATGCATTGACTGGCACTCCTGGGTCTGAATAGAAATCGTAAGACTCCGTAATTTCACTAAACCTCAAATAAACAAATGATGCATCGATGGCAAAACGGTCATTGATGTTATAAGACAATCCAAAAGTGTATCCATTTGAATCATTACGTGGTGTCTCTGGCGCAAAATATCCAGACTGTACTGGCGATTCATCAAAGTAATATCCAGCTCTTACAGTAAGAGCATCTGTTGCTTCATATTGAGCCCCAAGTCTATAAGTGCTAGCATCTTTATAGTTACGTGGATTGACAGACGATGTTCCGTTAGCAAATTGAATATCAAGACTCTGATATTCACTCCAGAAAGCACGGTTGTAGTCAAAAGCAAAAAGCCACTTATTAATTTTATAGGACATACCTACCGTCGCTTCGGCAGGTAATGGTAAAGTAGCAGTAAAACCTTGAGTTCCGTTTGATGGAACCAGGGTACTGTTCGGGAAGTTGGTAAAAGTAGCAGTACCATCCTCACTATCGATATCAATCAGTGATCTGTAGTTAAAACCTAATGAGAAGTGATCGTCTGGAGTAAACATAATACCTGCAGACCATCCCCAGCCGGTCACACCACTGTCCTCTATAGCTACGTTTGAGCGATTACCTTGCTCATCTGTCAACGACCGCGAGGCATTCCTATTGAATTCAACCCCACCTATAGCCAGAATAGGCCCGACACCTATACTAACTGAATCAAAAAGCTGGTAAGAAAGTGTAGGCTGAATAAAAATCGCCTGAAGCTCAATCTCGTTAACAAGATGGCTTCCCTCCCAGTCTGTAGGCCAAGTTACGTTACTACCATAAGGCGTGTAAACACCTAAACCAACAGCAAAATCATCGGTTACTTTATAGGACGCATACAAATACAAGGGCGTACCTGCGGGACTATCGGTTTCTGCAAAGGTTCCTAGATCTCTGTTTTGGTACTGGACATCACTAAAAATCCCGAATCCACCAGCACTTACGCTCAATCTACTTTCTAGATGGACCAACCCAGCGGGGTTAAAGAAGAGAATGTCTGCACTATTTACTACTGCAACACCAGTATGCCCCATAGCAAGCTGTTTGTTACTCTGCGTGCTCACGCGATAACCACCTGCAAAAGCAACGGTGGAAACTAAGCACAGCACAAGAAACGCGCTTAATTTATTCATAACAGTTTTTTGATTAATATTAAATGAATGAGCCAAATTTAAGATTAAATTAATGTTACGCAAACGTTTTATATGGCGCTAGCCTTTTTTTGTTATGGCGTGAATAATATTGATTAAGCATATTTCGCTTTCGCGAAAGCGTAAAAAAGAATATCGCGATCAGGCCTCAAGAAAACTAGTAACCCTTGAATAGAACTGCTCTGGTTGCTCTGCATGAAGCCAGTGACCCGCATTTTCTATGACTTCAAGTCGCGCGTCAGAGAAAAGCTGGTTTATGACGTGCATATCAGCATCTACGATATAGCCAGACTTACCACCTTTAACAAATAGTACGGGTTTGCTAAACGGCTGTTCAAAGTTTAGGTGCTCGCCCACCCTTTTCTGATTGTCACCCAATACATCAAGATTGAATCGCCATCCAAATCGTGTTTTGTCCTTACGGTATATGCTTTTCAGTAAGAATTGCCGTGTACCAAAGTCTGGAATGAGCGCAGACATACTGGCATCTGCATCTGATCGCTTTTTGACTTTCTCAAAATCTACAGATCGCAAGGCTTGAATAATATCACCGTGATGTGACGGGTAGGTTTTAGGCGCAATATCTACTATGACAAGTTTTTCAATCAGGTCCGGATAATTTGCTGCAAAATGCATGGCCACCTTACCCCCCATACTATGTCCTAAAAGAATAACGCTTTTTAGATTGTGATGGTCGCAGTACCGCTTTAAATCTTCTGCCATGAGATCATAGCCAAAATCATTGCTATGGAAGCTACGACCATGGTTGCGCTGATCGATCAAATGAACCTCATAGCCATTTTCAGACCATTGCCTGCCTAGTGTCTTCCAGTTGTCTGCCATTCCTAGAAACCCATGAAGGATCAAGAATGGCTTACCCTCGCCCAGAATAATTGAATGCAAGATCCCCATCTAAGCCAGTCTTTTCTTGTACATGTTAACAACATTCTCAAGGCCCAGGTAAAGGCTTTCTGCGATTAAAGCATGACCGATGCTCACTTCTAGAAGTCCTGAAATATTATTTGCAAAAAACTCGATGTTTTCTAGGGAGAGATCATGCCCAGCATTGATGCCTAGGCCTAATTCGTTAGCCCGCTTTGCAGCGGCCTGATAATCTTTGATTGCTGCTTGGGCGCTAGTTTCATAGTTTCTCGCGTAATTTTCTGTATAGAGTTCAATTCTATCCACACCAGTATCCACCGCGCCCTCAATCATCGCGATTACGGGATCTACAAAAATGCTGGTTCTGATGCCTCGACTCTTAAAATGACTCACAATGTCCTTCAGGTAATCTTTGTGAAGAACTGTGTTCCATCCAGCATTAGAAGTGATGGCATCTGGTGCATCTGGCACAAGAGTCACCTGGTGTGGTTTTACCTCATCCACAAGTTCTATGAAGTTCTGGATGGGGTTGCCTTCTATGTTCAATTCGGTTTGGACGACTTTTTTCAAGTCGCGAGCATCCTGGTATCTAATATGTCGCTCATCAGGACGAGGGTGAATAGTTATACCATCTGCACCGAATCGCTCAATATCCATGGCGGTTTTCACCAGATTGGGCACATCACCTCCACGAGCATTGCGCAGGGTAGCAATTTTATTTATGTTGACACTCAGTTTTGGCATGATGTAATAGTTACGCTTTCGTATTTCGACAGGCTCAATATGAACTTCCCTTCGGGAAAGCGGAATTAAAACTATCAAAAATACAGACCCACCTCTCTTGACCCTTGCTTATAAATGGTTAATTTGCGGGAAACAGATTGAAATGCAGCTGGAAGAATATATTATCAATGATGTTAAACCCCTCAAACTCGATACTCAAATAGGTGAGGTAAAGAGCATGTTTAATTTTCTGACCTACTCGCATTTACCTGTTCTAGAAGATGGAAAATATGTAGGTTGCGTGTCAGAGAATGACGCCCACTGTCTCAATAAAGAGCAACTCATAAGTGAGGTGCGCTATTGTCTTGAGACCTTTTACGTGCGACCAGAGACGCACTGGCTGGACGTTCTTGAAGCATTTGCCAGACACCACACCAGCATTATGCCTGTGGTGGATCGACAGGGTGGCTATAAGGGATATTACGAGCTAAAAGATGTCATGGAGCTTTTTAACGATGCGCCATTTCTTTATGAATCTGGAAATGTGATCGTGGTAGAGAAAGGCAGCACAGACTACAGTTTTAGCGAGATTTGTCAAATTGTCGAAAGCAACGACATAAAAGTGTTGGGATGTTTCATAAGCGGTATCAGAGATCATTTCACTGAGGTTACCGTCAAAGTAAGTGGAGAAAATCTGAATGAGGTATTACAAACATTTAGACGATACAGCTATGAAATCGTCAACGCCAGTGAACATGACAGCTTTCTTGACACCTTGAAAGAGCGTAGCAAATACCTGGACAAATATCTAAATATCTAATTTTTGAAGAAACTTGCTATTTATGGACAATATCTGCATGATGACACCTGTAAGATCGTCAAGCATTTACTTGAGCTTTTAGCTTACCAAGATTGCCTTGTTTTATTTGAAGAAGAATTCAATAGGCTGTTGAGCGAGGGCGACATTGATACCTCATGTCAATCCTTTACGGAAATAGATGCAAGCTTTGACTTACTCATTAGCATAGGTGGTGATGGTACGATACTACGCGCGGCAGCTTTGATCGGGCGAACAGGAGTTCCAGTACTGGGAATAAACGCAGGTAGACTAGGTTTTCTGGCCACCGTAAAAAGTGATCATGTGGAAAAAGCAGTGAAATGCCTTTTCTGTGATGATTTTAAAATTTTCCCCAGGCGACTGCTTACGGTCGACTCTAAACATAAAGAGCTTCATGCGATCCCCAACAATTTTGCTTTGAATGAAATTACTGTGAGTCGTATGAATACGACGAGCATGATCCAGATCGAAACGCATTTAAACGATGAGTTACTAACTAACTACTGGGCGGATGGACTAATCATCTCTACGCCTACTGGTTCAACCGGCTATAGCCTAAGCTGTGGCGGCCCGTTGATCACACCAGATACAGATGCCTTTGTCATCACACCCATCGCCCCTCACAACCTTAACGCCAGACCATTAGTAATACCTGACGACACAGAAATCAAACTCAAAATTAAAGGTAGAGAGGACAGCTTTCTTCTATCTCTCGACAATCGTATAGAGTCTTATCCTGATAAAACCACCATCCATCTAAAAAAAGCAGACTTCACGATCGGCTTCGTGGACTTACCTGGGGACAGCTTCATCAAAACTATACGTCACAAATTGCTTTGGGGTGAAGACCATCGTAACAAGAAGGTCTAGGCAATAATCAGATGCTATAACAGTTTATATCAACGATGCCAGCTAGGGAAAGACCAGCGGGCATGTAGAATTGTTATATTTGCACGCTTCAAAATCACCCATGCGCCTAGCATTCATTATTTTAGGTTTTTCATTATCATTTATGGGCTCAGCGCAAACATTTGAGCTGGGACCATATGGTGGTGGCGCAAATGTGATAGGTGATGTAGGAAGCACAAATTACATAGCACCCACGGGTCCCATGGCAGGTATAATGTTTAGATGGAATCGCAGTACACGTCATAGCTTTAGAGCTACATTAGTGGCAGCCCGACTGAACGGAGACGACTCCGATAGCGACGATATTTCACGACAGTTAAGGGATTACAGTTATGCATACAATCTCTACGAGGCAACTATAGGCGCAGAGTACACTTTCTGGGATTGGGAATTGTATTCTGGCACGCCACAATTCACACCTTTTATGTACGTAGGTGTTTCTGCTTATCGACAAGTATCGTTCAGACTCAATCCAGCGGCAACACCTCCTAGATTGAATAGTTATGACAACGCTTATGGGTTTGCTGTTCCTTTCAATATAGGTGTAAAATACACACTGACCAGAAGATTAATATTGACCGCAGAAGTAGGTGCTCGTTACACGTTTACAGATAATCTCGACGGTTCAAATCCTACTGGTGATTTTGAAGACAGACCCGATTTGCAATTCGGTAATATTAACAATAACGATTGGTATGTTTTCAGCGGCATATCATTAACCTACACTTTCGGCAGGCAACCTTGCTACTGTAATTTTTAACATGAGCATGGACGAACTGAACAAAAGCAAATTACCTAAGCACGTAGCCGTTATAATGGACGGCAATGGCAGGTGGGCCAAAAAGCAGGGCCTTATGCGCGTACGTGGGCATGAGAAAGGTACTAAAGCCGTGCGTCAGACTGTGGAAACATGCGCAGAAGCTGGTGTTGAACATTTGACTCTATATGCTTTCTCTACTGAGAACTGGAAACGGCCCAAGCTAGAAGTAGATACTTTGATGAGGTTGCTGGTTTCTAGTCTGAAAAAGGAACTCCCTACCCTACAAAAAAATAACATTTCGCTCAAGGCGGTGGGTGCCTTGGAACTTTTACCAGCATCTGCGCAGGCAGAGTTAAATGAGGTGATAAAAGCTACTTCTTCAAATAACCACATGGATTTGACATTGGCTCTTAGTTACGGGTCAAGAGAAGAACTGATTTCTGTTATCAAAAGGATTTCAAGTCAGGTTAAAGAAGGTACGATCGATGTCGAAAGTATCGATGCTCAAACTATCAACGAAAACCTTTATACCAGCTTTCTTCCAGATGTAGATTTATTGATCAGGACTAGTGGTGAACAACGGGTGAGCAATTTTCTATTGTGGCAGATTGCGTATGCAGAACTCTATTTCACCGAGGTGTTGTGGCCTGATTTCAGAAGAGAGCATTTAATCGAGGCATTCAAAAACTATCAAGACAGAGAAAGAAGATTTGGCAAAACAAGTGAACAACTCTAGAATGACGCAAAGAATTAGAATTTTCTTGCTTCTAGTAAGCAGCTTTTTTACCGTTCAAATGGCACAAGCCCAGAAAGGCGACAAACCCATAGGTAATAATGCAGTAAAATACCGTATTGGGGAAATTACTGTTTCCGGGAATCAGAGCTATAATGAAAATACCGTTATCGCCTATGCTGGATTGAGAAAAGGCATGGAAATTTACATACCTGGTGAAAAACTCAACCAGGTAACCAAAAAGCTATGGGGTTCTAAACTTTTCAGCGACATCAGGATTTTCAGGACAGCGATTATAGGGGATCCGAATGACAATATTATTGATACCGTAAACCTAGAGATACAGATCGAGGAAGTGCCTAATCTGAATGAAGTCGTGATTGAAGGGGTACGCAAAGGAAAAGTAAAAGACCTCAAGAAAGAACTGGATCTAGAAAAAGGAACCAAGGCTACTGAAAACCTGGTTACAAACACTAGAAACTACATTGAAAATAAATACAAAAAGAAAGGCTATCTCTACGCAGATGCGCTAGTGCGCACCAGAGAAGTGAAAGACTCTACCGAGCGTAAAATGGTCGATATGAAAATTGAGATCGACAGGGGCAAGAAGCCTAAAATCTCTGATATAGAATTTGTAGGTAATGAAGAGTTGACTGACAAAAAGTTGCGCGGTGCCATGAAAAACACCAAAGAACGCAACATCTTCAGGATTTTCAAACGTTCAAAATATGTAGAAGAAGATTACCGTGCAGATCTAGAATCTGTCATTGATAAATACAAGGAAAATGGTTTCCGTGATGCGCGTATTATCAGCGATACACTCATCAAAAAAAGTGATAAGCGCATTGCACTGCAAGTGCAAGTTGAGGAAGGAAATAGGTATTATTTTGGAGATATTGACTTTGTAGGCAATACGGTGTATACAGACGCCCAACTACGACAAATTATTGGGATCGAGAAAGGGGATGTTTACAATGGTGTTGCTTTTGACAACCGAATAAGCAATCCAACAGATCCCGATAGTGATGACATCTCTAATATGTATCAAAACAATGGGTATTTATTTTCAAATGTCAACGCTGTTGAGACCCGTGTTCAGAATGACACCATCGACTTTGAGATAAGAATTGTTGAAGGTAAGGAGGCTTATTTCAAAAATGTATCAGTTAAAGGAAACACACGTACAAACGATAAGGTAATCTACCGGATGCTGAGGACCATCCCTGGTCAGAAATACTCCAGACAAAACATCATTAATTCAATACGTGAATTAGGACAACTGGGATTCTTCAACGCAGAAACAATCAACCCACAACTCAAAAATGTCTCACAGCAAGATGGAACTGTAGATGTAGAGTTTGAGGTAGAGGAAGTAGGATCAAGCCAGATTGAATTACAAGGTGGTTACGGCGGTGGTGGTTTCGTCGGAACACTCGGTTTGCGATTCAACAATTTCTCTTTAAGGAATATTTTTAACGGTGATGCCTATCGCCCAGTTCCACAGGGAGATGGGCAGAGTGTAGCATTGAGAGCTCAGGCGAGTTTGATCTTTAGGACTTATTCCCTCAATTTTACAGAGCCTTGGCTAGGAGGAAAAAAGCCAGTATCTTTTAATGTTTCTTTTTCACATAGTGAGCAGTTCAGGGTAAATCCATCAAACTTCAGAGATGTCGATAGAAATCAACGTTTTTTAATAACCGGTGGAACGATTGGACTTGCAAAACGTCTAGAATGGCCTGATCAATATTTTCAGATCTCGCATGCATTAAGTTTCCAGCACTATAATCTAAGGAACTTTCAGTCTCAGCTTTTCAATTTCCCTAATGGGTTCTCAAACAACCTGGCGTACACCCTGGGAATAACACGTGACAATAGAGGTGTTAACCTTATATTCCCTACGTATGGATCCAGGTTTGCGCTCACCGCAAAAGCTACGCTACCGTATTCTTTATGGAATGGTGTGGACTACGAAAACATAGAAAACAATCCTGAGTTTCAAACTAACGGAAGACCTGATCTAGGAAAAATTGATCAAGAACGTTTTAAATTCCTAGAATATTATAAAATCAAGTTTGCGGGCGAATGGTACACTCAACTCTATAAAAAACTAGTCCTTCAAACGAGTACTGAATTTGGATTTCTCGGAGCCTACAACCAGGACCGTGGACTTGTGCCATTTGAGCGCTTCTTTGTAGGTGGTGATGGTCTGGGTGCATTTGCTTTGGATGGCCGTGACATCATCAGAATGAGAGGTTACGACAACAGTGCACTCACTAACAGCGGTGATGGAGATACGGTCTACAACAAGTTCTCAATGGAATTGCGCTATCCGATCACACTAGAACAATCTGCTTCTATTTATGTGCTAGGCTTTGCCGAGGCAGCAGGATCATATGAAACTTTCAGGACCTACAACCCCTTTAATGTCCAGCGATCTATGGGAGCTGGGGTTCGTATATTTATGCCTGCCTTCGGATTATTAGGCGTGGATTATGGGTATGGATTTGACCCAGTCCCCACCTCTCTCAGCAGAGAACCTAGCGGTGGCCAGATTCACTTTATCATCGGTCAACAATTTTAAGATGGCATGATATTTTCTAAATCTTCTGCAATGAACAAGCAACTTACGATCTTTTTGTTATCTACATTGATTTTCTGTTCCGCTTTCGCGAAAGCGCAAAGAGGAATACGCGTTGCTTACATCGATATGGAATACATCCTAGAAAATGTTCCAGAGTATCAGAATGCAAAGAAGAATCTAGATGCCAAGATGAACAAATGGAAAGGTGAGATGGACCAGATGCAGCGCGAGATCGATCAGTTGAAAGAAAACCTGAAGAACGAGCGAGTGCTTCTGACCGATGAATTGATTGAAGAGAAGGAAGAAGAAATCTCATTGAAACAAGATGAGCTTTATGAATACCAAGACAAAAGATTCAACGCAGAAAAAGGTGATTACATCTTACAGCAAAAACAACTGATCATTCCTATCGAAGACCAGGTATTCAATGAAGTTCAAAAAATCAGCGAGGCAAAGAAATACGATTATGTCATGAATGCAGATGAAGTAACCATGCTTTATGCCGCAGAACGCCATGATATAAGCGACGATGTACTTAAAGCTATAGGAAGAACGGGAAAACGCAAAACCCGTGCAGAGAAAAGAGCAGAACTTGAACAGCCACAACGAGAGGAGAAGTATTTAAGCGTCGAGGAAGCAGCAGACAAGGAAGAGGCAAAGTCTGAAAGACAGGAGCAGTTAGATGAGAGAAAAGCGTTGATTGAAGAAAAGCGACGTAAAAGAGATAGCGTGAGAGCCGCAAGACGCGCTGCGCAGGAGAAAAAACGTCAAGAAATGCGGGAGCGACAAAAACGCAGAAAAGATAGTATCATCGCGGTAAGAGATGCTGCCCGCAAGAAAAATCAAGAAGAACAGGAAAAATCAGGAGAGGATAATTAATCCTTTCTCGATATATCGATAGTATCGGAAAACAAAAAAAGAAATGAAGAAGAATATTTACAAAATTGCTTTATCAGCTGTATTATTTATAGGCTTTACTAGCGCATTATATGCGCAAGCAACCCCGTCTAAGGTGTGTCATGTAGCATCTCAAGAAGTTGTTGAAGCAATGCCAGAATCCATTGCAGCAGAGAAAAAATTAAAAGACTTGCAAAAAACCTACACGACAAAAATTAGCGAGATGGATCGTGAGGTAAAAGCAAAGTTTCTAGCGGCACAAAATGAAGCACCTACTCGAACTAAAGAGGAAAACGAAAGGGTAAAAGCGCAAATTCAAGAAGATCAAGAGAAACTTGAAGAATACTATGCAAACAGTCAAAAATCAATTTCTCAGAAGCGAGTAGATCTATTAAAGCCTATTTATGAAAAGGTAAGAGCTGCAATCCAAAAGGTGGCCAGAGAAAAAGGCTTTGAATACGTGCTAGACTCCACAACGGGAACTGGAATCCTGCTAGCAGATGGTTATGATCTCACTCCTGATGTCCTGAAAGAGCTGGGTGTTACAAAGAAATAAAATCTCAACTTAATAACATAAGCCACGGTAAGCGCCGTGGCTTTTTTATTGGATAATTACTTTGCGAGCACGAAGTTTCACTAATTGCTTGCAGTTTATCTACCCTATCTTTACATTTAAGTTACTGATCAATCCAGCAGTTGTACTGCGTGGGTTTCTAGATATAAATTCATGAGTTGTAGTAGTTGTGGCACCAGAGATGGATTACCTGGTGGGTGCAGGAATAATGGGACGTGTGGCACTTCCGGTTGTAACAAGCTGACTGTTTTTGACTGGTTGTCAAACATGGAGCTTCCAGATGGACAGACCGCTTTCCCCTATGTAGAAGTGCGCTTTAAAAATTCACGCAAAGAATACTTTCATAACAAAGAAGAGCTTTCTCTAAAAATAGGCGATATCGTCGCCACCCAATCAAAATCAGGTCACGATGTGGGCGCAGTCACTCTTACCGGTGAGCTAGTGCGCGTTCAGCTCAAAAAGAAGCGGGTCAGGAATTTAGAAGAGCTGCCTGTTATTTATCGGATAGCCAATCAAAACGACGTTGATCGCTGGGTAAATGCAAGAGAAAGAGAGGAACCGCTTAAGACAAGAGCTAGACAGATTGCTATCTCCTTGCAGCTTAAAATGAAAATCTCTGATATTGAATTTCAAGGGGATGGTTCAAAAGCTACCGTTTATTATACCGCAGAGGAAAGAGTGGACTTCAGAGAACTTATCAGGCAGTACGCCAGCGAGTTCAAGACACGTATTGAAATGCGCCAGATAGGCTTGCGACAGGAAGCCGCCAGATTGGGCGGTATAGGATCCTGTGGTAGAGAATTGTGCTGTTCTACCTGGCTTACAGACTTTAGATCAGTGACGACTAGCGCTGCGCGCTATCAGAATCTTTCGCTTAATTCTCAGAAACTGGCCGGACAATGTGGCAAGCTTAAATGCTGTCTGAATTATGAATTAGATTCATATCTAGATGCGTTAAAAGACTTTCCAAAGCAAAATCAAAAGCTCTACACTACAAAAGGCATCGCAGTTTGTCAGAAGGTGGACATCTTCAAACGCATTATGTGGTATTGCTATGAGGGAGACTGGATGAACTGGCATTCACTATCCGTCGATGAGGTGAACAAGATTGTGGCCATGAACAAGGCCAAAGAGACTGTCGCCTCGATTGAGAATTACGCTCACTCACCAGAGCCAATGGAAGAAGCCAACTTTGAGAATGTGGTCGGACAAGATAGCCTAACTCGCTTTGATCATTTAAAAAAGAAAAACAGGGGTAAAAGAAGGAGAAACAAAAAAAGTGCTTCTCCAAACAGGCAAAAACAGGAGGTAAAGAATAGTGCAAAGGATTCAAATCAACCACAAAAAAAACGCGCTCGCAACCGAAAAAGAAGAGGTGGGACCCCAGGCAAACCTAATAACCAAGGAAATTCTTAATCGATAACAGATGAGGAGAATCCAGCTTTTGGCTCTAATATTTATTTTTCTGATTTCATGTGATTCAAACGTCGTTCAGACGCAATCAGTCGATTTTGACAACCAGCAATGGGAAATTGATGACAAGCAAATCTTTACGATCAAGAGCCCTGATACCATCAGGACCTATGATCTTTTTATCAATACGCGCAACAACCACGAATACGCTTATAGTAATTTGTGGCTTATATCAAAAATTAAATTTCCGCTAGGCAAGGTCGTTACTGACACGCTGGAATATCAAATGGCTCAACCCGATGGCAAATTTTTAGGTACACCCAGAGGCAGCGGTATTTTTGAGAATAAGCTTTGGTTAAAGAATAATATTCGCTTTACAGAGAACGGCAATTACATGCTTGAACTAAAACATGCCATGCGCAAGAACGGCGAGGCTCATGGGATAAATGAATTAGGTGGTATTCTTGATATAGGATATTCACTGGAGTTGCACAATGAAGAATCAACAAACAACACTGCAGATTTAGACTTGTAGATCATTCAGGCGTGATGTTTGGTCTAATAAAATATTAATGCTGATTCTTACGTTTTTACATTGTCACACTTTCGCGAAAGCGTATTTCTTTTAAAGTACCTTGCAATACCACAACCCTTCAAACACTAAAAATGGCAACTAAAAAAGCTACCAAGGGGAAAACTACGAGTAACCGATCAAACATTAAGCTATTCTGGAAGCTATTCGCCGTAGCTATTGGCAGTGTATTGCTCTTGTTTATGTTGGCTGCATGGGAAGTTTTTGGTGATTTGCCGGACCATACTGCGCTAGAAAACCCCCAGACTGATCTGGCTACTGAGATTATGACCGCCGACGGCAAGACATTAGGTAGTTTTTATACAGATAATCGTAAACCAGTCAAGTATGATGACTTACCACAAAATTTGATTGATGCCCTAGTAAGCACAGAAGATGAACGCTTTTTTGAACATAGTGGTATTGATGGTAAAGGCACAGCTCGCGCTGTTGCGTTCCTAGGGTCACGTGGTGGTGCAAGTACCATTACCCAGCAACTGGCCAAAAACTACTTTACTGAGCAGGCAAGCAGCAATATCCTTGAAAGGGTGATTCAAAAGACACGTGAATGGATTATTGCAACAAGACTAGAGAAGCAATATACCAAAGAAGAAATTATCACCCAGTACCTCAATCAATTTGATTTTCTTTTTGAAGCTATCGGGATACGCTCTGCGGCTAATATTTATTTTAATAAAGAGCCTCGTGACCTTGATGTCGAAGAAAGTGCAGTTCTGGTCGCCATGCTTAAAAATCCAAGGCAATTCAATCCCTATCGTGAGGTATCAAAAGAAAAGGCACTAGCACGTCGCAATCAGGTTTTTGTACAAATGGTGCGCAATGGCAAGATGACTGAGGCTACTAAAGACAGCCTCAAACAGCAGCCGATCAAACTCGATTACTCACCACAGAGCCACAACGATGGGATGGGAACTTACTTTAGGGAATACTTGAGAGGCTGGCTGAAAGACTGGGCAAAAGAAACCACAAACCCTGATACCGGTGAGCCGTTTAATCTTTATAAGGATGGTCTCAAAGTAAATACAACGATCAATTTCAAAATGCAGGAAATGGCCGAAGAGGCAGTTCATGAGCATATGAAGAGGCTTCAAGCAGAATTTGATCACCAGATGAAGCGCAACAAGACAGCGCCTTTCACAGATTTGACCAGTCAAGAAATTGAGCGCACAATTGAAGCTGCCATGAAGCGTTCAGAAAGATGGCGCATCCTGAAAGCCGATGGCAAAAGCGATGAGGAAATAAAAGCCAGCTTCAAGAAGCCTACAGACATGAAAATTTTTAGCTGGACGGCTAACAACAACGAGAAGGATACTGTCATGACACCACGTGATTCCATCTTGTATTATAAACAGATCCTACGCACTGGTGTAATGTCCCTAGAGCCACAAACTGGACACGTGAAAGCATGGGTAGGTGGTATCAACCACAAATACTTCAAATTTGACCACGTGCGAAAAGGAAAGCGCCAGGCTGGTTCCACCTTCAAGCCATTTCTATATTCAACGGCAGTAGATGTTTTGAACTATTCGCCATGTAAAGAGTTTACCGACGGTGAATACACCATCCCAGCAGGAAAATGGGGAAACACAAACGACTGGACACCTAAGGATTCTGCTGGCAAATACGGTAACATCATGAATTTAATGGAAGCTTTGGCAAATTCAAAGAATACCATTTCGGCTCGTTTAATCGATGAGGTAGGTCCACAGGCGGTGATTGATCGCGCAGCACAATTAGGAATAGACACAGAAAACATTGACGCAGTGCCCTCATTAGCACTTGGAACAGCAGATGTGAACTTATTTGAAATGGTTGCTGCTTATGGGGTGTATGCAAACGGAGGCATCTACAACGAACCCGTGCTGGTTACCAGCATAGAAGACAAAAACGGAACCGTTCTTTATCAATACATCCCAGAAAGTAAAGACGTGGTGAATCCAGAAACAGCTTATGTGACTGTTAAGCTTATGGAGGGTGTAACAAAATCTGGTTCAGGAAAAAGACTGCGAGGAAATAGCAAATACTTACGCGAAAGCGCCCTTTACAAAGAGGTAGTAACTGGATATCCTTATGAGTTTGAAAACCCAATCGCTGGAAAGACTGGTACTACTCAAAACAACAGTGATGGCTGGTTTATGGGCATGGTTCCTAATCTTGTAACTGGTGTTTGGGTAGGTGGTGAGGATCGATCTGTACACTTCAAAACAACTGCTTACGGTCAGGGTGCTTCTATGGCATTGCCGATTTGGGGCTCATACATGAAGCAAGTTTACAAAGATGAAAGCTTAGGTGTTTCTAAAGAAGAGTTTGAAGCACCAGAAGATTTGACCATAGAAGTGAACTGCGATGAGTATAAAACTTCTGAATCTTCTGACCCGCTAAGAGTAGATGATTCTCAAGAGGTCGAGGAATTTGAGATGTAGAGATCTATTATAATTCTGATTTATGTCATCCGAATTGAACAGACGGCTCTGTTAGTTGGATAAAATTGATATTGGTTTATTAATTTAGACCATTGTTGATTTTCCATGCTAAGTAAACTCAATCTTTCTAATGTTCTCTTTCTTGATATAGAAACTGTCCCGCAGCAGAGAGATTTTTCAGATTTAGAAACTCAGACTCAAAATCTATACGCTGAAAAAACCAGGTATCAACGCAAAGATGAAATCAGCCCAGCTGACTTTTACGATCGAGCCGGGATCTGGGCTGAGTTTGGAAAGATCGTTTGTATTTCAGTTGGATATCTAGTTGACAAGGAAACTCGCGAATTTCGAGTGCGTTCTTTTTCTGGTGAAGAGAAAGAGCTCTTAGTTGATTTCAAAGAACTTGTCGAAGAACATTTTTCAAAGAGGAATCATTGCTTCTGTGCGCACAACGGGAAAGAGTTTGATTACCCATTCATTGCAAGGCGAATGATTATTCATGGTATTGAACTGCCAGAAAAACTCGTGTTCTTCAACAAGAAACCTTGGGAGATCAATCATTTGGACACTATGGAAATGTGGAAATTTGGTGACTATAAGCACTTCACTAGTTTAAAACTTCTGACGCATATTCTAGGAATCCCATCACCCAAAGGCGACATTGATGGATCAATGGTCAGAGATGTCTACTATGAAGACGGTGATCTCGACCGTATTGTCAAATATTGTGAAACTGATGTTATTGCTCTTGCACAAGTGCTGATGAAACTTTCCTACAAACCTCTGTTGACTGATGAGGAAATAGTCTTGGTATCCTCATCATGATTAAGGTAGATCGATTAAATGTCAGTTTTCGCAGTGAAACAGATCTTAAGCAGGTTTTATACGATGTTTCCTTTGATATCAAAAAAAATGAATTTATCGCTATTGTTGGTGAGTCAGGAAGCGGTAAATCTGTGACTAGTAAAGTGCTGATGGGCTTATTGGGGTCTAAGGCAGTAGTTGAAGCCAGTCAGATTGATTTCTACGGTCAATCACTTATCAACCTTGAGAAGAAAACCTGGAGCAAGATCAGGGGAAAGAAAATAAGCATGATTTTTCAAGAGCCTATGAGCTCTCTAAATCCTACCATGACTTGTGGCAGGCAAGTGAGAGAGATCATTCTGCAGCATAAACAGGCATCCGTGAAAGAGGCAGAGTCTGAAGTTATCTCGCTTTTTGCGAAAGTAAAATTGCCGGACCCCAAAACCACCTTCAGTAAATATCCACATGAGATAAGCGGTGGGCAAATGCAACGTGTGATGATTGCAATGGCTATTGCCTGCAAACCTGAATTACTTATTGCAGATGAACCTACAACAGCGCTGGATGCAACTGTGCAAAAGGACATCATTGAGTTATTAAAATCGATCCAGCAGGAATTTGGGATGAGTGTTTTATTTATCTCTCATGATTTATCGCTAGTTAAGAGTATAGCAGATCGGATTATAGTAATGTACCAAGGTAGGATCGTGGAAACTGGATCATCGGGAGAAATATTTAATTATCCAACTCATGACTATACTGCAGCCTTAATTGCCTCCAGACCCTCAGCAGATAAGCGGCTGGTGCGCCTTCCTACTGTCGCAGATTTCCTTGATGGCAAGCCCGAAGGCAGTGAGGTTGATGGCAATGAGCGAAAAGAGTCACATAAGAGGATGTATTCACTTGATCCTATTCTCATAGCAAATAATATTGTGATGGACTATCCGCTTAAAAAAGAATTGTTCGAACCTCAGAAGTGGTTTAGAGCGGTTGACGGGATTGATCTTGAGATCTATCCGCAGGAAAGTCTTGGTCTTGTGGGTGAAAGCGGTTGTGGTAAAAGCACGCTGGGAAATATCCTGATCGGGTTGAAAAAACCTACTAGTGGTAAAGTAATTTTTAAGGGAACAGATCTAACTCAAATATTCTCAAAAGAACTAAAAACAATAAGAAAGCACATCCAGATTATTTTTCAAGATCCATTTTCCAGCCTCAATCCCAGAATATCTGTAGGAAATGCGATCATGGAACCTATGAAAGTCCATGGTATAGGCATGAGCCATCAAGATAGAAAACAACGCGTCTATACTCTTCTGGAAAAGGTAGGTCTATCCAAGGATTCTTTTGGGAAGTATCCTCATGAATTCAGTGGTGGTCAACGACAACGAATAGGTATCGCCAGAACTATTGCTTTGGAACCTCAACTTATCGTTTGTGATGAAAGTGTTAGCGCGCTTGATATTTCTGTACAAGCTCAGGTGCTCAATCTACTTAATGACTTAAAGCAGGATTTTAATTTTTCTTACCTATTCATATCTCATGACCTGGCAGTGGTAAAGTACTTCTGTGATCGAACTGTTGTCATGAATAATGGTAGGATCGAAGAAATACAAGAATCTGATAGTCTATACAAGAATCCGAAAAGCGACTACACTAAAAAACTGCTAGAGGCAGCTAATCTGTAATCAATTCACCTGGACTACCATATCATCCACGCATACATAAACACAGTCAGTCTTTTTAGGCTTTATGGTGTAAGTGCCAGTAAAATCCCCAAAAGCAGGTAAAATCATTCCAGTAGAGCTCCTGTGAAAACAAGGCAGCCTCATGCTTTGCAAACCCTTACCTTTCATTTTCACGGCTGGATGTACGTGTCCTGCGATATTGAAAAAACCGCTCTGTCTTTTGGGAATGTGAGTTAGTGAGATGCCATCCATTGTTATACTGTCAAACGTCTTAAGTCCCAAATCGTGGAAACGCTCACGAGCTATAATATCGTGGTTTCCTAAAACAAGCGCAATTTCTATTGATTGACACCTAGCCCACTGTTCAAAAAAATGCCATTCGGTGTTGAGCTCACTGTGAAAAAGATCGCCTAAAAACCATAGTCGAGATGCAGAATAACGATCCATCACCTTACTAAGTTTGTCGTACTCACGGTCATCTGCTGTTGAAGGAACAGCCATCCCATATTGCCTAAAATGAGCGCTCTTCCCTAGATGTATGTCGGCCAGAAGGACTGCATCTTGTTCAGCCCAATAGCATGCACCTGAACAGTCGAGAAAAAAGTGCTGGTCTAAGATGTTTATTTCGAGAGCCATTCTTATTCAAATCGTAGTATAGAATTTGCTATTTAGCTTTCGCAAAAGCATATTAAATAAAATCATGTCTAAAACTGATAGTTCATCGCCAGAATCAGATTCCGACCAGCTGCAGCCAATCCCGATGAGTAAGGCCTGTACCGTTGGTCTGTGATATTTTCAAGTATTGCCACCGCCGTTAGAGAGGTAGTTAATTCATACATCGACCTCAAGTTCAAGGTATACCACCTGGGTGAGAATGGATTGCCTGAAACATCTGTAGCGTATAGCCATGGCCTGTTCTGCTGTGACGGTGAAAATTGATCAAAATCTAACTGCCCATTAAAGACAACAAAGGTGTCTAGATGAATTCTTTTTCCATCGTATAATAGATGTAAATCGCCAAAATCAGGTGCTACATGCCTCACAGGAACTTCATCACCATTTTGCTCATACTGCTTCCCATCTATAGTTGTATAATGAGCTTGAACCTTTAAGCGATCCATCAATTGAGCCTCTAATGCCAGTTCTATACCGTAAACCCTCGCACTCTCCTCATTCTGTATGGCTTGCACTTTACTCATTGCACCTTGATAAGGCAAATAATCTTGACCATTTAACGAATAATCGCGTATAACGAGAGCATCATCTAAATAAGTATAATAAGTGGATAATTGAACGTTGAATTTGCGATCAGGATTAAACCTGATCCCTATCTCTGAAGTGTAGGCATATTCACTTCTAAGTTCTGGATTAGGCACCACTACTGTACCTGGCGAAGGTTCAAATATTTTGCCCACATCATCAATATTGGGTGCTCTGAACGCCGTACTCAAATTAAGTCTAAGTTCCCATGTATCAGCGGGGCGATACACAGCGCCTATAGCGCCAGTCAAAGCTCCTGTATCTAAGTGAGCCTTCTCAAACGGCAGGTCAAAAATCATATCATCAAATATCGAATCAATCCAAATGTGATTATAACGCATACCTGATTGCAAGGTCAACTTTCTGGACGCCCGCCACTGATAGTTTGCGTAGACCGCTAGTGATTCCCAAGTCGAACCATCGGGATAGCGACTGGTATTAATGGAAGAGCTGCGAGTATCAACATTAAAAACACTGCCCTCAGATCTTACTAAATTATGAACGTATTCCGCACCATAGAAAAGCGTATTGCCGCCATCGCCGTAACGTTCAAAATCTAAGGATGTCGTAAACGCATCCACGCGTTCATCATTTTGAAAAAGTTGAAGTTGCTGAAAATCTCTAGTATTTCTGCCTTCTTTAAATAGTTGATAGCTTTGAGAAAAAATCGCTTTATTGTACAATTTGCCATCACCTCTATGTGATGCTTTTAAGTATGAAAGCAACCATACCTGCGGGGCATAATACCATTCAGCTTGTCGAGGCTCAAGGATGGGTTGACCGTTTAGGTCTACGCTTTCGCGAAAGCGAGACAACGCATCATACCTGTCGTATTCACTTGTAGATGAATATATCGCGCCCAGGGTAAAATCCCAATCACCACCTGAACGAAAGCCGAACTTCTGAAGAAGATTGAGCTGATCGTAGCCCGATGGTATCTGCCTTTCTGGATCCGGATTAGCGAGAACAACATCCATACTTCCCTGGCGTGCAGCATAAAAAAATCTCAAGTAGTCATCAGGACCGTCTGATCCCATTTTTAAATCGTCAAAAAAGTTTGCAGAAACCGTTGTTGTACTGGTGAATCTTTGGGTGGCCAACTTAAATGTCGCGTGAGCGGTCCTTTCAACATTTGCGGTGGCATAACGTGCAAATACTCGTCCATTGAAATTTAAGCTGTCCTGACTGTATGCGGTTTCTTCTGTGTAAAAATTCATCACTCCACCTATGGCGTCACTACCATATACTACACTTCCAGGGCCTAAGATGACTTCTGTACGCTCTACCGATAGTGGATCAATAGAAATGACATTCTGCAGGTTGCCACCTCTAAAAATTGCATTATTCATGCGTACCCCATCCACAGTAAGCAGCAATCGATTTGTGGAAAAGCCTCTTATCATAGGGCTCCCACCACCTTGTTGAGACTTTTGCACAAATACTTGCCCTGTTTGATTCAACAAATCTGCACTGGTCTGGGGATTATTGAAAATTACCTCATCACTATCTACCGCAATAATTTTCTGTGGAATATCCTTTTTGCGTTGTTTGAATTTGGACGCAGAAACAACAATTGTCTCCATCTTCTGTGATGAAGGCTCGAGTAGAATTTGGTAATTCTGAGAGGCAAGATTATCTAAAGAGGTAAGTAGGGCCTTATACGCTATGGATCTAATAATCAAGGAATCTGAACTTGTAAAAACAGACAGATCGACCTCGCCATCACTATTACCTATAGCACTGCGTTTTTGATCTGAACTAAAAACAGTTACAAAAGGTATTCTCTCATTAGTTGCAGCATCTCTCACTAACAATTTTTGACTTATTGCTAGACTACAGATTAGCAAGCACCCAATGAATAAAAGGTACCTTAATCGAAGATTTGCTTGAGATAGGATAACGAACTCGGCTTTTTAAAAACTTGCATATGTATCTGAAAATAATCGATGATGATCCCCAGTAATTCTGAGCGCTCAGACCGATTCATTTTGATTTCTTTCACATAATCAAAATCCGTGCCTATGAACTGTTTTATCAATGTAGCTTCACGTTCTGAGGTATGATGTGGTTGTAACCCATCATTATCAAAATGTCCGTCCACAAGATTGAAGAACGGTTGGTCTATAGTATCCAGATCAGGAGAGAAACCCATGTGAACTGAAAGATCGATCAGGACCTTGATAGGGAAATTTGATACACTGTCGGCTTTGTCTAGATATAAAAATGATGATGAGAGGTAATCGTAAAGATCAGAATCTTGCTGTTGTTCAGTCAGCAATTGAGTCAACACCTCTGAAAAAAATAAAATGATACTGGACTTGACAATATCTACATGGATACCTTCAAATGGATTTTGTACAGAACATTCCTTGATGTACTCTAATTGACCTTTCGCTTTGTGCCTGCTTTCAATTAAAAGCTGAGTCATGGGCTGAAACATCGCAGGTTTGAGCTTTCCTTTTTTGCTTTTCCTGATTCCTTTTAAAATATAAGATACAGTCCCTAGCTCTCGGGTATAGAGCCGAGCGATAAGATCAGCCTCTGCATACTTGATTGAAGAAAGTACAATTGCAGGAGTCTTGACAATCATCTATCTGATGATCATTAATTTGAAAACTGTAGTTTCTTCAGCTTCATCGGTATTGACTAACAAGAGATAAACACCACTGGCTACCAGATTTCCGCTAAAATTTCTGGTATCCCACGTTACGGTTCCTCCATTAGAAACTAGTTCAAACACTGCATTACCTTCAATATCAGTGATTTTGATTCTGGCGCGATCAGTCAAATTATCAATGGTGACATCGCCATTGAACCCTGGTCTGACCGGATTAGGGAATGCAAATACTTGCTCTAAATTCTCAGCCGGCTGGCTGGATCGCTGACCTAGAAAGGCTACAAGCCCATTTTCGGTTGCCATAAAGACACGACCTGTCTCTTCTTCTATAGTGATGTCATTTACTGAGTTAGAAGGTAAAGGTGAGTTGTCCCGCGTGAACTGGAAGATAGTTTCCTGACCATTAGGTGAAAAAAGAAAAACCCCAGACGCTGATGTAGCTACCCATTTTCTATTGTTCCCATCCACCTCAATGTCAACTACGGCCTCATCTGCCAACAACTCTCTAGGTATACCGCTCACATCTTCTATGATTATTGGTCGCGCATCACCAGGGTTATCATCAAACATGCGAGTAGCATTGCTAAAAACCCTCAAGCCAAGATTTGATCCTATCCAAATTTGATTGTTTTGGTCAATAGCCAGTGCAGTAACGTATGTATTTACTAAATTTCCAAGCGTCACCCCCCTTGAAATATTCCCGAATACATCTCTAGAAGGATTATAGGCAAACAAACCGTTATCAATGGTACCGAAGTATATATTTCCTTGCCTGTCGGAAGCTATTTTCGTAGTCCCTGTATTTTCAAAGACATCGGGAAAGGTACCTCCTAGATCTATCGCTGAATAATTGCCACCTGGATCGCGCCTGTGCAAGGCTAAATCTGTGAATGACTCTATCGTCCAGAGATTCCCTGACGGATCAAAAACACCGTCTGTCAATCTCAAGCCCGCACCGGGTCGATTAGTAATAACAAATGAACTGTTAGTTTCATCAAATAGTTCAATCGCCATATCATTCTCAAACTGAACCTGACCATCGATCATTGAATTCAGAAACGCTTGATTTGGGTTTTCTGGATTTACAACTATAGTCGACAAGCTGCGTGCTTCAAGAATTTCTTCAAAAGAATAGTTTTGCCAGGGCTGATCGGGTAAAAGCCTGCTTATACCGATGCTCTCCAGTGGAAAAGGGTTGAAAAATATCACATAATTACCATAACCAACCCACAACTGGCCGCCTACAGAGCTCACGCTGAAAACATCGTTCTGGATAGGACCGTCTTCTACTATAAATTCAAAGTCTGATTGACTATCAAGATTAATTCGTAACATGCCATCCCCATCTGTCCCCGCAAACAGAGAATTTCCTATCAGCAACGCAGATTTGTAAGTGATTACTTCGCCATTGATATCTGAGATTGTGGCAATGGCATTGAAGTTCTGATCATAGACGATAACTTGTGTTGTTCCTACTATTGCAATCTGGTTTCCTAAAACAGCTACATCATTTATGATTTCAGGAAATGTTAGAAAAGGCCCGCTGAAATTTGTACCATTAAACATGTGAATCGTTCTCCCTAGGGTTGTTGCAATTAGATCACCATTAAAATCGATGACTTCTGTCCAGAGATTTGTATTGGTCTGAGTCCAATTTGAAAAATCAATTAAGAACGGGTCAGAAATGTCTGCTCTGCGCATTCCCCCATCCCTAGTAGCAGCATACAAAAACCCCTGATAGATTTCCAGAGACCTAACACGCAATTGTGCGCCATTATTACCTATAAAATAAGTATCATCAAACTCCAGCCGATCAAGATTGTAAATGGCAATCCCAAATTCAGCAGCTATATAAAGTAGGTTACCGTTTTGTTTGAATTCATTAATGCGTTTTCGATCTGGGCGTATGACCTGTTTGTCCCTGATAGCAACTACCGTTCTTACCTCGCCGTCATTTGGCACAAGTTGGAGGAGTCCGTTTTCATAGCCAATTACGATGATGTCTCTGGCCTCATCGTAATGAATCTGACTGATAGCATCACCACTCAGGCCGTTGATAGTGGTTAGGGTTTCAAAACTAGCGGTCTGGATATCATAAGTAAATATCGCATTTTGAGTTGCGCCATAGACAATTCCATTTGCCTCCTCTAGATCTACAATTGTGGTAAATGAAAAGAACCCTTCCCACGATCCAGAAAAGTCTTGACTTCTGGCAAGTGACAGTGCCAGTAAAAAGCAAATAACAATAGCTTTACGCATACTAGAGCTTAACGAGCAGAAATGCAAAATATGATAATTCGTTCATCAGAAATGAATTCTAGCTAGTTTATTATTTGCTAGCAGTTTTGTATTTCGCTTTCGCGAAAGCATCAAAACAAAAAACCCCTGACAATGCCAGAGGTTTAATTAATTATTTAATGATGCTTAAACTACACCCTGCGCGAGCATTGCATCTGCAACTTTGACAAATCCGGCAATGTTAGCACCTTTTACATAGTCCACATAACCATCCTCATCACAGCCATACTCTACACAGGCTTCGTGAATATCATTCATAATTCCATGCAACTTGTTGTCTACTTCTTCTCGTGTCCAGCTCATACGCAGTGAGTTTTGTGACATCTCAAGTCCAGAAGTGGCAACACCACCTGCATTAGAAGCTTTACCTGGTGCAAAAAGGATTTTTGCCTTATGGAATGCCTCAATTGCTTCTGGCGTACAAGGCATATTTGCACCTTCGCTCACACAGATACAGCCGTTGTCAATCAGCGTTTTAGCCTCCTCACCGTTCAGTTCGTTTTGCGTTGCACATGGTAGAGCGATATCGCATTTTACGCTCCATGGACGCTCGCCATCGTGAAACTTAGCATTGCTGTATTCATTGGTATATTCCTTGATGCGACCACGTTTGTTGTTTTTGAGATCCATGATCCATTCCAGCTTTTGCTGATCGATACCATCCTCATCGTGGATATAACCACCAGAATCTGACATGGCCACTACTTTACCACCTAGCTGAATGATCTTCTCCGCAGCGTATTGTGCAACATTTCCTGATCCAGAGATGACTACTTTCTTGCCCTTAATATCTTCGCCACGTCTCTTGAGCATGTTTGTTGCGAAATAGACATTACCGTACCCTGTTGCTTCTGGACGTATAAGTGATCCACCGTAAGAACGCCCTTTACCAGTCAATACTCCGGTAAACTCGTTTCTTAATTTCTTATAGTAACCGAACATGAAACCTATCTCTCTTCCACCTACTCCTATGTCTCCTGCTGGCACATCGGTATCTGCCCCTATAATGCGAGTTAACTCAACCATGAATGCCTGACAGAAACGCATTACCTCACGGTCTGATTTTCCTTTTGGGTTAAAGTCAGATCCCCCTTTACCGCCACCCATAGGTAGCGTGGTCAAACTGTTTTTGAATACCTGCTCAAAGGCAAGGAACTTTAGAATACTCAAGTTGACAGAAGGGTGAAAACGCAGCCCACCTTTATAAGGACCTATGGCACTATTCATCTGGATACGGTAGCCACGATTTACATGTACCTCACCATTGTCATCTGTCCACGGCACACGGAACATGGTAACGCGCTCTGGCTCTGCCATGCGCTCGAGCAGTTTGTCTGCCTGGTACTTCTCATTTTGTTGAATGAATGGAATGACAGCCTCTGCCACCTCGCTTACGGCTTGAATAAACTCAGGCTCGTTTGGGTTTTTGTCTTTTATGAGATCGACAAATTCTTCTACCTTTTTATCCATAATAAATAGTAATGTTCAGTTTAATGAATGGTAGAGCAAATATATGCTGTTCACTAGCTTGGATATTGCATTTCTAAAAACTTTAATGTGCGCTGTGGCTAGTATTACAACGTTTGAGAGAAATAATAGGATTGGCTTAAAAATGCTATGAAAAACTAATTTGTGTCCAATACATTTATGAAATACTCAACAAAAGAAAAACCGATGGTTAATCAACACCGGTTCTCTGCTAAGATAATTTGTGATGTATACTTAACGAGTAACTGTTTTAGTACAGCCACCACCATTTCCACAAGGAGTACAAATTCCTACTCCAGCTTGTCCAGATGGGTTGTCAGGATATTCTGGAACACAACCCATTTGTTCAGAAGAACAAGCTGAGGTTGTACATGAAGTAGTTCCAACTTTAAAGATTTCCAATAAATCATGTTCTGGCACTGGTTTCCCCACTGCATAGTAAGTTATTCTATAGTTATTATTACCAGTAAAAACAAGTTTAAATTGGCTGTCATGCCTCAAAATCTGCACTTGTTCTACAAAAAACCCTTGTTCGTTAAAATGAGATTGATTTACTTGCTCAATTAATGCTTCATCATTAACTACAAAACTTATTTGATCATCTTGCATTTCACCAACCTTGACGAGAACATCAGCATCAAAATCCTCATACCGCGTCAAAATTGCCTGATCTTCATCTGATTCTGTGGCGTTTTGATTATGTGAATCCAATTCACGATTCTTTGTTAATTGATAGGATTCCTCTGAAATATTGCTATCTTGACTACACGATAGTAGTAATAGCGTCGCTACTATTTCTAAAATTTGATTTTTTAGAATTTTCATTTTATTAGTTTTTTGATTACCTTCAAATGTGGACTAAAAAAAAACGATAAGCCGTTTAACAATACTTTATAAATTTTACATCTCAAGCGCACGCTTGACATCACCATCCATCAAGAGATTAATGGGGTCTTCAAGCGCTTCCTTAATCGCAACTAGGAAACCAACGCTCTCTTTACCATCAATGATCCTATGGTCGTAAGAAAGTGCGAGGTACATCATGGGCCTGATCACGACCTGGCCATCTACGGCAACCGGACGCTCGATGATGTTGTGCATGCCTAGAATACCACTCTGCGGTGGGTTAATGATAGGCGTACTTAACATAGATCCAAAAACACCACCATTAGAAATAGTAAATGTCCCACCGGTCATCTCATCAACGGTGATCTGACCGTCGCGAGCGCGCAGCGCTAGGCGTTTTACCTCCTGCTCCACCCCGCGGAACGATAAGTTTTCTGCATTGCGAATCACGGGTACCATCAAACCTTTTGGACCTGAAACCGCGATGGAAATATCCTTGTAATCGTAAGTGATCATCTCCTTACCATCGATCATGCTATTTACAGCTGGGAAAAGATCTAGGGCGCGTACGACTGCCTTGGTAAAGAAAGACATGAATCCTAGCGATACTCCATGCTTATCTTTAAATGCTTCTTTGTATTCTTTACGTAAGTCAAAGATGGGTTTCATGTCAGCCTCGTTAAAGGTCGTGAGCATTGCCGTCTCGTTCTTAGCGCTCACTAGTCGCTCTGCTACCTTGCGGCGCAGCATGGATAGTTTGGAACGGCTCTCGCTGCGGGTACCAGGTCCTGGTGTTCCCATGGAATGTTTGGCATTTACCGCATCTTCTTTGGTAATCCTGCCATCGCGACCCGTACCACTTACGGTTTTCGCATCAATTCCTTTTTCATCTAGAATTTTCTTTGCTGCTGGGCTAGGGGTACCGCTGGCATAGGTTTCTTTTGCCTGAGTGGGTTGCGGGGCCTTATCGACATTCTCTTTTTTGTCGTCAGGATTGTCATCGCGCATATCTTTTGCAGCTTCTTTGTCACCGCCGCCTTCATCACCACCTTCATAAGAACTGGGCGCATCTTCTACATCCTGTGAACCTTCGTTTGGATTTTTTGCTTCGGTGTCGATTAGGCAGACTACTTCGCCTACTTGCACTGCATCGCCTTCCTCTGCTTTTAGGGTGATGATACCGCTGGCCTCAGCAGGCAGTTCTAGGGTTGCCTTGTCGCTGTCCACCTCTGCGATGGCTTGATCTTTTTCCACCCAGTCACCATCTGAGACTAGCCATTCTGCGATTTCTACTTCTGTGATTGACTCGCCCGGAGAGGGCACTTTCATTTCTAGAGCCATAATATATTGTGTTGGTCTATGATTATTTGTTGTTAAAAACGTCCTCGATCACTCTCGCCTGACGCTGTTTTGATCTGGTTGAACTTCCTGATGCTGGTGCTGCGTACATGTTTCTAGAACACACCCTCCAGTTTCTGGTTTCTGGCATATGTAACAGTAAGTGAGCATAGGCACCCATGTTGCGCGGCTCTTCTTGAGCCCACACGATGTCTTTTGATTTATATTTTTTAACCACTTTCTGCATCTCGTCTACAGGTAGTGGGAACAACTGCTCCACTCGTACGATTGCCACATCCTCACGATTGTTTTCCTCACGGTATTCCACTAGATCATAGTAGAATTTACCGCTGGTGAACACTAGGGTTTTCGCTTTCGCGAAAGCGGAACCATCAACATCTATCACCTCCTGAAAGCTGCCTTTTGTGAAATCAGACACTGGACTGGTGGCTCGTGGTGACCTCAAAAGGGATTTAGGGGTGAAAACAATCAGGGGCTTGCGGTAGTTGACTAACATTTGCCTGCGTAACAGGTGAAACATGTTTGCTGGAGTCGTACAGTTTGCCACAAACATGTTGTCACGTGCACAAAGCTGCAAGTAACGTTCAGGTCTAGCGCTAGAGTGCTCAGCACCCTGACCCTCGTAGCCGTGCGGCAAGAGCATGACTAGCCCATTCTGGTTCTTCCATTTATCCTCACCCGCACTGATGTATTGATCCATCATGATCTGCGCACCGTTTGAGAAATCTCCAAACTGCGCCTCCCAAATCGTCAAGGTTTTGGGACGGGCAAGTGCGTAACCGTATTCAAACCCTACAACGCCATATTCCGAAAGGTGGCTGTTGTAGATGTACATTTTCTGATCTGTATCCAGATGGTTGTGCAGGATGAACTCGATCTCTTGGTTCTCTGACTTGACCACGGCATGACGGTGGGAGAAGGTCCCTCGCTCAACGTCCTGACCGCTCATGCGTACGTTGTAACCATCCAGCATTAGACTACCATAGGCTAGGTGCTCTCCCATCGCCCAGTCCAGCTTATCCTCATCAAACATTTTCTGACGCGACTCAATCAACTTCTTTACTTTACGGATGAAATTGCGCTCTTCAGGTAGCGAAGAAATAGTTTTGGTAATTGTGGCCAGCGTTTCTTTCTTGACGCCGGTCTTTACCTTTTCCATCATCGTTTCCTCGGTCACGGTTTCAAAACCAGTCCACTCGTCCTGCATAAACGGTGTGATGACGGTATTCTCCATCTGGCGTGATGTAGCAAGCTCCTCTTCTAGCCTGCTTTTGTATTCATCCTCAAGATTTTTAACAAAACCATCGTCGATAATGCCAGCTTCCTTAAGGTGCTTTGCATAAATATCTCTGGCATTCATGTGCTTGCCTATAGCCTTGTAGAGCTGCGGCTGGGTAAATCTGGGCTCATCACCCTCGTTATGACCGTACTTACGGTAGCCCAGCAGATCAATAAATACGTCTTTGCCAAATTCCATGCGGTAATCCAGCGCAAATTTCATGGCGTGGACTACGGCCTCGGCATCATCTGCATTGACGTGCAAGACTGGTGCGAGGATTACTTTGGCAACGTCCGTACAATAGGTACTGGTACGACCGTCCAGATAGTTTGTTGTAAAACCAACTTGATTATTGACTACCATATGGATGGTTCCAGCCGTTTTGTAGGCGTCTAGATTTGCCATCTGCACCACTTCGTAAACTATCCCTTGTCCTGCAATCGCCGCATCACCATGAATGATGATGGGCAACACGTTTGAGGCATTGTCTGGCGTGTGCATGTCCTGTTTTGCACGGGTTATCCCCTCTACAACCGCGCCGACAGTTTCAAGGTGAGACGGATTAGGAACGATGTTGATGTTGATATCGTTGCCGTTGTCTGTCTTACGCTTACTGGTATAACCCAGGTGATATTTTACATCACCGTCGAATATGTCCTGCTCGTAATCTTTACCATCAAATTCAGAAAAGATGTCTTTAACAGGTTTACCAAAAATATTAGTCAGCACATTCAAACGTCCACGGTGCGCCATCCCTAGTACAAACTGGTTTACGCCTTTGTCAGCTGCATTTTCAATAAGGGAATCAAGGGCAGGTATCAAAGACTCGTTTCCTTCAAGCGAAAACCTTTTTTGACCTACGTATTTTGTATGCAAAAACGATTCAAAAGAAACGGCTTCATTAAGCTTTTTAAGTATCTGCTTTTTCTGCTTTTCTTCCAGCTGAGCGTGATTGTTGTTTTTATGCAACCAGTTCTGGATCCACTGGCGCTCGCTAGGCTTGCGTATAAACATGTACTCCACACCTATGCTATCGCAATAAACAGCATCAAGATGTTCAATTATCTTGCGTAAAGTGGTCTTACCAAGTCCTACAAGCTCACCAGATTCAAAGACCGTATCCAGATCTTTTTCTGACAATCCAAAATTCTCTAGACCTAGTTTAGGCTCGTAATTACGGCGCTCGCGTACTGGATTAGTTTTGGTAAACAGATGCCCACGTGTACGATATGCATCAATGAGTTTGACAACGGCAAACTCGCGTGCAATCTCGTTGGGCACGGTGACATGCTTAGTCTGGTCACGCTCGATGTATTCTACCACTGTCTCGTGGCCGGCGCTTTCCATCCCAAAATCAAAACCCTGAAAAAAGGCGCGCCAGGAAGGCTCTACCGCATCAGGATTAGCTAGATACTCATCGTAAAGTTGTGCAAAATATGCAGTGTGAGCTGCATTTAGAAAAGAATATTTGTCCATAAATGACTAGGTAGCCCTATTTATCTATAAGATTAACAAATGTAAAGCAAAGGCATAGGATAGCCTGCTGTTTTATATATTTATAAACACCTGAGACCGTACTTGCATGAAACTTCTAAGACTGATTATCTTCTGCCTGATTTGTACCAATTGTTTTTTTGCTGCAGCACAACAACAGGTTCCTGGCGAAAACAAATTCTGGGATCGCGTCCGTTTTGGCGGGAATCTGGGAGCCGGCTTCACAAATGACTTCACTTCAATCATCGTGGCCCCGCAGGCCATTTATCGATTCAACAATTATCTAGGCGCAGGGGTGGGTTTGAACTACAGCTATTCTGAACTTGATGCAGATTTACCTTTTATTCAGGATTACTCGTCAAATATCTACGGTGCCAGCTTGATAGGAGTGGTTAACCCGATTCCTGAAGCCCAGCTGAGTGTAGACTTTGAGCACTTTTATGTCAATCGGAATTTTCATGGCGGCGGTGTTGATGATGACTATTACGTTCCCGCTTTGTTCCTAGGCGCTGGTTACCAGCAAGGGAATGTGGTTTTTGGGATACGGTATGATGTGCTTTTTGATGGACGACGCAGCATTTTTGCAGACGACATTCAACCTTTTGTTCGCGTCATGTTCTAAACAATGAGCACCTGCAACGGCCTTTTTGATTTCAGGTTCTTTTTTTACGGGTACGCTTTCGCGAAAGCGTAACAATTTACAGCCCTACAATTTCTATTTTTGGCTTCCTACTCTAATCGCCATGAAAAACATACTAGTTCCTACTGATTTTTCTGATAACGCCTGGAATGCTTTGAGCTATGCAGCTCATTTATACTCTTCAACACCCTGTAACTTCTATTTGCTCAATGTTTACGGCATGGACTTCAGCAACAGGAGCGTGCTAAGCGGACAGAGTAAAGAGAAGTATGAACTGGAAGGAAATCGAGAGAAATCACATAGACTTTTAGCAGAGCATGTTGAAAAAGCGAAAGGGTTAAACGTCCATTCTGGAACCCGTTTTGACTCTATATCTATTCTGGAAGACCTATTGACAGCAATGCAGCAAGCGGTCAAAGAACACGATATAGATCTGATCGTGATGGGTACAAAGGGAGCCTCAAATTACGAGCATAAAGTATTTGGTTCTAATGCCATCAACACCATGGAGCAACTACACGATTGCCCAATTTTAAGCATACCGCTGGACGCAGAGCCTGATGATATCAATGAAGTGGTATTACCTACTGATTACCAAATAAAATATAATGACGCTCACATCAGAGAACTGACTGGACTATTGAATAATTGTGATGCTGATTTGAGAATTCTCCATGTGGCTGATGATAATGAGTTAGACGAAAAAGAGCGTACCCTTCAGCATTTCTTAAAAAGCCAATTGGGCAATACAACGTACACTTTCCACCATTTGTCTGGCAAAGATGTCAATGAGACTGTCAAGCATTTTATCGACAGTCGTGAAAGCGATATGCTGGCTTTTGGGAATAAACAACACTCCTTTATCAGCAAGTTGTTTTCAACAAATATGACGGTGGAATTTGGAATGTTCAGTAAGGTGCCACTATTTGTAATGGCTGGGAATTGATCGTGGCTTGAGTCCGTCTCGATCTACCCTTTTTGACCCTCAGTTCAAACAGCTGTCAAATCGGTTATTGTTCCTACAATCAAGAAGATAAGGTCTTGTTAAATTAAATCAAGAAGAGATGGTCGATTGTAGATGGAGAATCATTACATTTGATTTCCTTTTATTACAATAATTTGATTATGAGACCTATACTTTACAGGGTTCTACCCTTACTCGCTTTTGTTGCCATGTTTACCGCATGTGAAACCGAACCACTAGATCCTGCGCTTACAGGCAATTCAATGACAGGACCTGGGAACGGAAATGGAAATGGCAATGGTAATGGTAATGGAAACGGTAATGGTGGTGGAACCACCGCTACTTTAGAAGTTACCTCTGATAAAATTCAGGTCTACGAAAACACTCTGGTAACATTTACCGTTACTGATGACATGGGAACAGATGTTACCAGTTCTTCAACCATCTCTATCGATGGTACTCCGATTACAGGCAACTCTGAAACCCTTGCCACCGTAGGTGACAAACAAGTTACTGCAGAAATGGGTGCCGAAACCTCAAACACGCATACGGTAAGAGTGATCACCCCTCAATACACCACCAAAGTATTGGTAGAAGATTTTACTGGTGCATGGTGCGGCTGGTGTACGCGAGTATATAACGCTTTTGACATCCTTGCCACCAGTAATCCCGAAGTCATACCAGTAGGCATTCATATAAGGGACATTATGGAAGTATCAGAAGGACCCACTCTTGCTTCCCAACTGGGTGTTACTGGATTGCCTCACGCTGAACTCAATCGGGACGTGAGATGGTCATCAACCAGTGCTGATGATATGAACATGAATCAACTTTTCACTTTTACAAATGAATCAAAAGAACTAGGGCTTGCTATAAGTAGCACGCTCACGGGTAGCACCATTGATATGGATATCAAAGTAGGATTTGACATCGATCAGGCCAACAGTCACTCACTGGTAGTTTATATTTTGGATAATGGCATCGTAGAAGATCAGGAGAATTACACTTCTAACTATGGTGGGGTATCTACACTTACAGGATTTGTACACAACCATGTATTCTTGAAATCTATTACACCGTTTGCTGGTGACACTATCCCACAATCTGAGCAGACAGGTGGGAATGAGTATACTGCTACCTATAGCTATGCTGCTCCAAGTACAGTTAGCAATCCAGCAGATATGGAGATCGTGGCTTTTGTTCTAGACGACCAAGGCCTTGTAGTGAATGTACAAAAGGCTACTGTTGACACTACCAAGGATTTTGACTAAGTATTTTGTCTGAAACTTCTTATCATAAGCCGCTTCTTAATTGAAGTGGCTTTTTCATGCCTTGATATTGGATGTAACTATTTAAAGTCCAGATGAATTCCTGAATGATTATTAACCAAAAATGCTGTAGACGGAAAGAAGGAATTAAAAAACCAGCCCTCTCAGGCTGGTTTTAAAGTGCGGATGACAGGAATCGAACCTGCACGCCGTGAAGCACTAGATCCTAAATCTAGCGTGTCTACCAGTTCCACCACATCCGCGTTTGAACTAGTTCCCTAAACGGGACGGCAAATATACACACTTCTGAAATTCCAAATGCTTTTTGCAAAATAATTTTTCGCCACCGAGCGAAACAAAAATAATTACGGCTATAACGGTAGTCGCCTGGCTTTGCAAACTGCAGTTGCCATTGTATTTTCACACAAAACAGAAAAAGAAATAATGGCGACACCCCGCGAATATATCGATGAGAACAAAGACCGCTTCATCGACGAGCTAATAGAACTACTCAAAATCCCTTCCATCAGTGCAGATCCAGCCTATAAAAATGATGTGCTGAAAACGGCAGATGCAGTAAAAACCGCTCTCGATAAAGCAGGTTGCGATAAGACAGAGATCTGTGAGACACCTTGCTACCCTATCGTTTACGGTGAGAAAATCATCGACAAAGACTTACCTACCGTTTTGGTTTACGGACACTACGATGTTCAGCCGCCAGACCCGATTGATCTTTGGGACAGCCCACCATTTGAACCCGTCATCAAAGAAACCAAAACTCATCCTGACGGGGCAATTTTTGCTCGTGGCGCCTGCGACGATAAGGGTCAGATGTACATGCACGTCAAGGCCATGGAATACATGACCCAGAACGATGCGCTACCCTGCAATGTTAAGTTCATGATCGAGGGTGAGGAGGAAGTAGGCAGCGAGTCGCTAGGATGGTTCCTAGAGCGCAACCGAGAGAAACTGTCTAATGATGTCATCCTGATTAGCGATACGGGTATGATTGCCAAGGATGTTCCCAGCATCACTACAGGACTACGCGGACTCAGTTACGTAGAAGTAGAAGTGAAAGGGCCCAATCGGGATTTACATTCTGGACTCTACGGTGGTGCAGTGGCAAATCCCATCAACATCCTTTGCCAGATGATCGGCAAGCTACATGACGAAAACAACCACATCACCATTCCAGGCTTTTATGACAAAGTAGAAAAGCTTTCCAGAGATGAAAGAAATAAAATGGCTGAAGCACCTTTTTCTCAAGCTGACTACAACGCCGCGCTGGACATCAAAAAGGAACATGGCGAGGCTGGCTACACCACAAACGAGCGCAACAGCATACGCCCTACTCTTGACGTCAACGGGATCTGGGGAGGCTACACCGGCGAGGGTGCCAAAACAGTAATCGCTAGCAAGGCTTATGCAAAAATTTCTATGCGATTAGTCCCAGATCAGGACTGGAAAGAAATCACCCAATTGTTTAAACAGTACTTTGAGAGCCTTGCGCCAGAGAGCGTTTCCGTAAAAGTCAAACCTCATCATGGTGGAACGGCCTACGTCACGCCTATTGATTCTATGAGTTATCAGGCAGCCAGTAAGGCCTATGAGGAAACATTTGGAAAAACGCCGATCCCACAGCGCAGCGGTGGCTCTATCCCGATTGTCGCCTTGTTTGAAAAGGAACTCAAGTCTAAGACCATTTTGATGGGATTTGGGTTGGACAGCGACGCCATTCACTCCCCTAATGAGCATTTTGGAATCTGGAATTACCTGAAAGGAATCGAGACCATTCCCTACTTCTATCAACACTTCTCTAGGCTGAGTAAGTAGTTTTTAGCTGGGTGCCACCCCAGCATGAGCGCTGGGGTCGGGCTTTTCGCTTTATCGTTTAAGCCTCGGTTTACGGGGCTCAAAAGGATGCCGCTGCAATCCCTGGCACTTTCAGTGAACAGAATCGGGAGAACAGACAGTAAAGTAGAATGATTAAATAAAATTGAATGAGCCAGGAACAACTCTTGGAATTACTGGATAAAGATCAGCGTAAGGGTTTTGATGCTCTGTATAGTATGTACAGTCAGAATTTGTTCGGGATTATTTTCAACATCTTGAAAAATAAAGAAGAAGCAGAAGATGTTCTTCAAGAGGTGTTTATGAAAGTACACCAGAATCTAACCGATTTTGATGCTTCAAAGGGCAGGTTGTTCACTTGGTTACTCAATATCTCGCGTAATGCAGCGATTGACAAATACCGCAGTAAAGATTATTCACAAACCAGAGACCACCTACCCACTGATAGTTTTGAGCAAAATCTAGAAACAGAATGCAATGCTGCAGGAAGAATAGATGCAATAGGCTTGAAAAGTGTTTTGAAAGCCTTGAAACCGAAATGCATCAAGCTCATTGATCTATTATTTTTTAAAGGGTTTACACAAAAAGAAGCTTCTGAAAATCTAGAAATACCTTTAGGGACGGTCAAATCAAGAAATCGCAACTGCATTACAGCACTTAGACAACAATTGAATTATGGAAACTAACGAGATACTTGATTCAGGGTTGCTAGAAGCTTATGTATGTGGGTTTTTAAATCAAGAAGAGTCTGTTCAAGTTGCTGAATATCTAAAAAAGCACCCTGAATTGCTTGTGGAAATTGAAAAGATTGAGAGCACGCTTGGTATATTGGCAAGCAGCTCTGCTCCATTACGCGATAGAGCTATTTATGACAAGTTAGTTGACCGATTAGATCTTGATAATAAAATACGTCAACTAGAAAAGCCCAGAAGGACGCAGTATTTAGCTTGGGCGGCCAGCGTCATCGCAATAATAGGATTGAGTTACGCCTATTTGCAAAATCAAACGCTGAATTCTGAAATACAAGAAATCAATATTGCAAATGAAAATTTAAGAGATTCCCTGAACTATGCTTTTGAAGAAATCGAAAGTTCAAAAGAGATCAATTCCATTCTGGCTGGAAATTCTATGATTTCAGAACTTGCTGGACAAACGGTTAGTCCTAATTCTGCTGCACGTGTAATTGTAAATTCTGACAAAGCCAAAGTCATTGTTGATGCCAGTGGCTTGCCAGTGCCACCACCAGGTAAAGTATATCAAGTATGGTCTCTTACTTTTGACCCCCTTACCCCATCAAGCATGGGACTACTTGAAAATTTTACAGCCTCTGAAAACAGATTATTTGTTCTACAGAATCAGTCAAATTCTGAAGGTTATGGGATAACTCTTGAACCAGCTGGTGGTAGTGAGACCCCTACTTTAGAGCAGTTATACGTTTTAGGCAAAGCCTAGAATGAAAAAAACCTGATCACAAGGATCAGGTTTTAAGATGAACAAATTGCAGGTATAGCGGCTACAAAGTATTCACGTCAGATAATCTTTAGCATTTAGATATTGCTTCCTATATCGCCTTGTGCAAGCACATTTGCCAGATTCATCATGCTTTCATGGATATTGATATATCCTGTGAAATTTTCGGCTTCATTAAAACCGAAGGCATCGCCTGAATCAGTCATGGAAATATTAGTGCGAGAAACACCCGTAGCACCATTTACTGGTGTAAGTGAAACTGCTATTCCACCAGGATTTGACACACTTCCATTATGTATGTGCGATGGGTGGGAATCACCTGCTTGTGTACCTGCCAATTCAATTTCCAATAACACGTCACCGCTTAAGCGCTCTGTAAAAACAGCTGTACCATTTACACCACTATTGTTAAGCTCATTGAGGTTATAACTCACACTATTTGAAGTCAATTCGTTACTTCCTATATCTCCCTGTGCATACAAAACAGAAAGATTTGACTTGTCGTGAATATTGATGTATCCATCTATGGTTAAAACGTCATCATATAAGAAAGTTGTACCGTCCTCTAATGCTTCAACTTGTGTAACACTACGTCCTACATCACCGTCAATATCTGTGAAGAAGAAAATGATACCGCCACCCTCTGCCGCAGAATTCATATGAATGTGTGATTCAAAAACAAGTCCAGAGGTAGGACCAGAAACGCTCAATTCAGCTAGCGCAGATCCGTTTTTACGTTTGCTAAAAACTACATCACCAAATATGTTAGGATCTGATACCGGACCTAGGCTATATGCTTTAGTTTCTCCCGTAAGCTCATTTTGACCAATATCCCCTTGGCCATAAAGCGTTGCAAGGTTGTTCATGCTTTCATGAACATTGATGTACCCATCAAAATCAAGAAGTTCTGAATAGGTAATTGGATCACCATTATCTAATGCAGTAACTACGGTACTGCTCATCCCTGTTGCAGGATCCACAGGGTTTAGATTTACTGCAATATTACCGCCCTCTGCTGCAGAATTATTATGAATGTGGGTAGGCATCATTGCTGTCAAACCAGAAGTATTGCTCAACATGATGTCAATAGTCGTAGTGTTGTCTTGATTCATTCTGAACGTTGCTGTCCCTGATATGGCCGGATCTGCTACCGAATTGAGAACGTAAGTTTTAGTCTCCCCCATGAAAGCAGGTGGAACAAAATCATCGTCATCGTTACTACACGACGTAATGGTAGCTAGCCCTACGCAGAGCAGTAGAATTTGCTGAAATTGAAATTTTAATTTTTTCATTTTGATAGTTTGAAGTTCTTAAATGGCAGGGAAAGTGAAATTAACTTCTCTGAAATAAGAATAACTAAGCGCCATACGTTATTCCTCTACAGAGCATCTATTGATATATTTTAATCTTTAGTTTCCCAATGTGCCTTTTATATACGTACGAGCAGAATGAGGTGAGGGTTCACTCTAATTATCTTATTTAACTAGAGCTTAAGATTAATCTGTAAAGCTGTTAAATCTCAGTTAAATCCAGTGACGCTATTTCTCATAAACCGTTGAGGTGTGGAAAATCCCACGAATGAGCAATTAGGCTAATTCACATTATTTCTTTTTTAATTACGCTTTCGCGAAAGCGGAATTCCAAGACTTACCTCACACTTAGATTCTCAGAAAAAACGACCAGATTATCGGCTGTTCCGGGTGAGGTATTTGTCAATCGCTGCACAAATACTTTTATGGTGTCTCCAGGTTGCAATCCGACGGCACCGTTTAAAGAGACATTTTGAATCTGTGCATCACTATCGATGCGTACAACCGAGTTGGTCTCCACCTGTACAGTATCATTGATTGCAATGCTAAAGGCGTAGAAATCACCAGCACCGCCAGTTATCCTGACAGACAGTGAAGCATTTATTTGCAGTGTGCCTGCTTCACGCCCCTCGTAGGTCAATTCGTTTGGTGTACCCTGGGGCGCCGAGAACCTAAACAAATTAGTAGCGGTAAACCCACCATTACCTTGGATTTCTACAGCTGTACCACTTGTGATAGATTGTACAAATCCAGTGGTAAGTGAGTTGTTATTATAAAAATTTGCACTCGCGTTGTTATCTGTTTCTGCTGGTATCCCTTGACATTGAACATCCCAACGATTATTGAAATTAAACCCAGTATAGGTACCAGTTGTATAAGCGCTTACAAAATCACCGTCGCCCACAAAGCTCAATCCCATCAATGCTGCGGTATTAGTAATAGTCGGGTTGCTGGAAACGTCAATACCTACTTCACTACTGTCTACTTCTATTCTACCATTAGCAATTTGCAGGTTTTCATAGGTTCCATCAATTTCCAGAAATGTTCCTGAGCATGATTCAGTCCAGAAAACATTATTTATGAAGAATGCATCGTTATCCACAGAAGTTAAGCCATCACCACTCGAAACAAATTGAATTGTGTTGAAAAACACCAGATCCATTCCAGAAATTAACCCCACATTTGAACCGCCGGCAAAGATGGTGTTATTGATTATAAGATTCTGTTCAGCTCCAAAGACAGTCAAATCAAAAATAGGTTGAGTACTCCCGTTTATTGTAAGACTACGTATGCGGCCCCCAGTTGTTCCTGAGAAAAGAGGCGAAGCGGAATTATTCACTAAAACGTCATTAGCGCTATCCACACCTTCAATGTAAGCGTTGTTGATGTTGATTGGTTTATCTAGTACTACCGTGCCATTTATTTCATATAATGTATTTGAATCCAGCTCGTATTCAGACCCAGTGTCTTCATCCTCTAGATCAGCAATACTTTGTACAAGTTTGTAGTTTGTTCTTTCCATACTCTCTCCCATCATACTCCAGGCAGACCCATTGAACACCATGTACTCATTATTGTCAGTATTATAAACCATCAATCCCGTTGCCGGATTTGAAATTGCCTCCATAGTTGCAGAATTCATCCTAGGAAAAACTACCCCCTTGTCTATTGAAGAAACGTCAAGCATAGAACTTGGGTCAGGTGTCGATGTATTTATCCCTACCTGTGCGAATGAAATAAGTGGAAATAACACAATAACGAGGTAAAATTTACGCATAATAATCACTGATTTAGGTGCGGCGCAAACTATTCATCATGTAGAAATTGATTATTAGGCATTTCTTAAATAACAGATTTTTCAAATTTCCTCCACAAGTTTTAATAAGTCAGTAACACTAGCAATTTGATTCTCTACACTTGTAGAATTAAAATTTTGCTCTACATTTGTAGAGCAATACATCCACCATGCAATTATCAAAGACTGAAGAAGAACTCATGAACCACCTGTGGCGACTCAAGCGTGCGTTTATGAAGGATCTTATTGAGTGCTATTCTGATCCCAGGCCTGCATCTACTACTCTCGCCACCCTTTTAAAACGAATGACAGACAAAGGTTACGTCAATTATAAAACCAAAGGAAGAAGTCGGGAATACTTCCCACTTGTGGATAAGAAGACTTACTTCGGTAGGCACATTAAAGGTATGATCAGCCAGTTTTTCAATGGGAATGCCTCTCAGTTTGCATCCTACTTCGCCAGTGATAAAAGCCTGACCCAAGAGCAACTCAAAGAGCTTAAAGAATACATTGACTCACAGATCAAAAAAGACTAGCCATGGAATACATCTTCAAGTTCATCATCCTTTTTGCGGTTCTTTTCATCGCCTATTATTTTCTGTTATCACGCACATCGGCACATAGATTCAAGCGATTCTTTCTACTGTTGATTCCTGTGGCATCGGCAATAATACCAATTATCACAGTACGTACTGTAGTCATTGAATCGCAGCCAATCCCTACAAATTTCATCACTGAAACCATTGCCGTGCAAGATGATGTTAAAACAACAGAATTGCCTCCTATCGAACCCTCATCCCAGGAGACGATTGCTATCAACTGGTGGCAGGTTGCACTGGTAGTATTTTTTATTGGTGTGCTCGTATTTCTTATTAGGATGACCATCAATCTCGTCAAGCTGAGAAAGCAAGGTTGTCCAGCTGGCAACTACCTCGGTTATCAAGTATTCTCCACTGAAACGGATATTGCACCACATTCATTTTGGAATCGTATTTATGTATCAAAAGATTTTGCTTTCGCGAAAGCGGAAAACCAAATCGTCCTAGACCACGAGGTAACCCATTTGAGACAAAGGCACAGCCTGGACGTCATATACGCGAGTGTGGTAGTTGCACTTTTATGGTTCAATCCATTTATATATTTCTGGAAACGTGCAATTATTAATAACCATGAGTATTTGGCTGATGCGGCTGTACTTTCAAAAGGAATTGATCGCAGAAGTTATCGCTCAGTATTATTAAAATTTCTCAATCCACCTTCTCATTCAGGACTAGCAAACGCCATCAATTTGGCGGATTTTAAAACACGTATTGAAATGATGAATCAGCAGACTAGACCTATTTCGATAGCACTCAGAAGCTTTTTACTACTACTAATTACTGGGTTGTTGCTAGCGGCTTGTGGTGAGACTAAAAAAGAGGTGATTATCGATCACGCCATGGGGATGCCGCCAGACATAGATGCAAACATGGTGTATGGGATTGACTTTGACCCCTATGTGAAAACAGGGACACTTGAGTACAATTATATCAAGTACAAGTATGAGGTACAAGATGACTACAGCATCAAGATGTGGACGATGGATGACGAGCCTGTAGATATTGAGAAGAATCAGCTTCACCCCATGGCGCAATGGGACTTCTCAAGAGAAGTTCAGTCGTTAAAAGATGACCCTCTCACGGAAAAGAGGATTGCTGACGGTACCTTGAAATTGCAGAAAGTCTTTATGTCAAATTATCATGAGAAAATCCCTCTAAGTCTAGAGGAGTTCACGGCAATCGATGAGAGTAATTATCAAAGTATAAGCTTATATAAAGATTTTGAAGACAAGACAGAAATCTATACGGTCATGCTTTTTGAATTCAGTAAAAAAGCAAGCCAATTTGAAGAAAACTTAAATTTTGGTCTGCCACTGATTAATGTGTTTAGTCAACTCTACGAAAAACGAGGTAAGTATGTGCTGGAAAATGAAGCCAGTTCAGAACGTGAGATGCGGCTAGCGATCAATGATGTGGAACAATTAGGCTACAATATTGACACCCTAGCTCCTGATGGACCCACGTTTTACGCAAGCAAGGACATCATCACCTCACTGGATAAGCTGCAGCCCATTTACGGGCAGTTAGTTAAAAAACATAAAGAAAAATTTAAACAGGTATATAGTTTAACAAGTCTGGATAAAGACGGAAAGCCCACGGATACAATTACTACTGTTTATAATTTCAATAAGTCCTATGACTCAAAAGATCCTATCTACATCAATAGTGCTAGCGATAGTGGAGACATCATCATTGATGGAAAAGTCTACACTTACAAAAAAGAGAACCATTCCTTCAAATTTTTTGACCGCGCTGGAAACGAAATAAATTGGATAAAACAGGGCTGGGACATACGCGAGCACTTGAATCAATCAGATCCGAGTTTGGCTATTATTAATGGCATCGTTGATCCTGAAGATGAGTTTTATGTGAACGACCTTAAAGTCTCTCAAAAAGAATTTCTAGACGCTAAAGAGGATATGCAGGATCTCACCATGGTCAATAACACAGATGGTAGCACCTTATACAGTATTCATCAAAACGGGAGGCAAGTTTCAGAAAAAAGCAGCCAAAACTCTTCAAAGGCCAACAGCCTTCCTCTAGGTTTTGCCATGATCAATGCGTTTGATAAAGTATACGAGGATAAAGCCTTGTACTTCTACGAGAATAAAAAAAGCAACTACGATAGACTTTTACAAAAATTCAAGTCTCAGAAAGATCTAGGGGTACGTATTGATACACTTTATAAAAACGGTCCTGCATTCTACGCCGGTAAGAATCTACCAAAAACTAGTGAAGAACTGCAGCATGTCTATTCAGCCCTTATTGAGAAATACAAAAAGAATAATAAATCAGTAGAACAGAAACCCAAATTTGCTCTGGTGGAGGACTATCAATTTTATGTTTTAAATGGTCACAGAGGCTCGGGATCATTTCAGTACGGTGGAGAAACAATCAAGTACAGATTCAAAAACGACTTAGAAAGAGAATACTTTGATGCAAACGGGAAAAATTTTTCTACCGACCGTCTGAAAGAAATGAAATTTGTGGCTGTACCTATTTGGGATGCGAGTTACAAAGAGAATGACGTGAAGAATAGTAGCCTGATAAAGGATTATTTCAAAAAAGGTAAAGCTGTCCTCTTTGATCGTGTGAATCCAGAAGGTAAAATCAACTACACTCAAGATTATGATGAATTCTTGGACACTGATTTTAACGATGCGTTTCTAGAAATGTATTTTGAACATGGTGATCTTAAGATGAATCTAATTCCCATAAGCTGGAAAAAAACAAATCCTGCCTACATCAGTTTCTTTAAAAGAGACAATCTGGAATAGTCTTAAAAAGGTACTATGTTATACAACATACTGCTTGGCTTTGCGTTAGAGGTATTTACTCACTTATCCGAAAAGCTATGCAGTCCTTTTTTATCTTTTGCAGCGGTGCCGACACTCATTTGATCAATAAATGCTCGCCGGGTGAGCAAACTAAGTACGCTGGAATAGGCGCCACGGTTTTCTTTACGGCAGTCATGGCTGCCTTTGCAGGGAGTTACGCCCTATTTACGGTGTTTGATAATTTGGTGATCGCGGTTGCTTTTGGTTTGATCTGGGGATTGTTAATTTTTAACCTGGATAGGTTTATCGTGAGTACGATCAGAAAGGACAAACGCTGGTGGCGTGAGTGGCTTCAAGCACTCCCGCGACTGCTACTGGCGGTCATCATTGCCGTGGTGATTTCAAAACCCCTCGAACTAAAACTATTTGAAAAAGAGATTGATCAGGTTTTATTGGAAGAAAAGAATCAGATGCTCCTAGACGATCAGCAGCAAGTAGCTGCCCTTTATGAGAGTGAACAGTCCGCTTTCGCGAAAGCGATACAAGATTTAAAAACCGAGATAGCTACAAAAGAAGCCGAAGTCAACGCGCTCTACGACGTTTACATCGCAGAGGCAGAGGGAACAGCGGGCACACAAAAAATAGGAAAAGGACCCGTCTACAAAGAGAAAAGGGAAAAACACGATGCTGCGCTGGCAGAATTGACTGCGCTAAAAGCACAGAACTTCCAAAAAATAGCAGACCTTGAAATTAAAGCAGCACAGCAGAAAGAGTCAGAGAAACTGAGACTAGCCGAAAACTCAACAATCATTGAAGGTTTTGACGGGTTGATGGCGCGTATAGATGCATTGAACAAATTACCCATTTGGACGTCGTTCTTTATCTTTCTATTATTTCTAGCAGTAGAAACCTCACCCATTTTTGCAAAACTCATTGCACCAAAAGGAGAGTATGATTTCCGTTTTCAGCGACATGAAGGAACCATCAAAACTTGGGTAGAGCAAGAATTGTATCAGATGCAGAATGCCCAGCAAGCTGACCAAGAATTGACTGTTAGAGTTTTTGAAGATCTCAAAGAAGACCAAGATGTTCTGGCCCACAGAAAACAAAAAGCTGGAGAACTATTAAGACAACAAGCTGATGCCCATCACCATAATCAATCCAGTGTTTTGCCCATCTAACAAAGGCTAAATAATCCACCCCTGTGAGCGGGCATGTTCTACGAGCACTTTAGAATCTTCCGCTAGAAGCATCGGGCAGATGGTAAAGCCACTAGCCAGGGATTTGATGCGCTCCATTTTGCGGCGGTGATTGACAGATCGCAGGTAAATGGCTTTGATACGATCTGGATATTTCTGGGAAACGGCTGCGTAATAATCGGCATCGTGCTCGCCGCTATCACCTATCAAGATAAATTTCAGATTAGGATAATGCTCTAGTATATCCAGCAACTTTTTCTCCTTGTGCGGTTTTTTGTTGGGAATTTTTTTCCAGAATGCAGGTGAGAAATCCCTGAGCAAAATTGGCCCCTTTGGGAAACCGTGAAAATCTAGAAACTTCTCAAGATACTGATACAAGTTCCATGGGCTGTTGCTTAAGTAGAACATAGGATTCTGATCCTGCCCTGACGGCCCGCGATGCAACAGCTGATAAAAACTTGCAGCGCCCTTGAGTGGTGTTCGCCGATCATAGTTCTTAAAGAAAGTGTTGAAGGCAACCCGTAGCTTGAGAAAACTGGTCACGCCCGTGTGCAATATCGTATCATCTATGTCACTGATCACACCATAGGTCGCTGTGGTCGGCGGGATCAATGATTCTCCTTCAAAACCGTTTGAGGTGATTCTGTTTTGTTTTTTCGCTTTCGCGAAAGCGGTGCTCTTCTCATCGAACTCAACGGTGTATGGGAGATAACCCTCGTCATCTATAAAATCACTTAGGTCAAAATCGATTGTTTTGTCCAGCAGAAAATAACCTTCTCGATCTGCCTTTGCGGGATACTTGTTCCCGTTGGGAAGTATAATATTGACGTCGATTCCCTTAAGCTCATCAGTAGCAAAGGCTCGAAAAGTGTTGCGTAATGTGTGGTAGAAAGACTGCTGTTCAAAAAGTTTGACAGGTTGGTCTTCTAACGCGCGACCTCGTATGTAAAGGTGATCTTTACCACTGTAGGTACGGTAACAATCCATGATCCAGGGATCCCTTTTGAAAATCGGCATAAATTAGGACTCTTCTTTTTTTGCGCCCCGCAGTTGTCGCAAGGCATACCAGATCGCCATAAGAAAGAGAAAGGCAAACCAGATAAAGCTACGGTTTTGTTCGCCGCCGTATATTCTATACCCGATGATGGCAAGGCATAAAATGCACATCCCAATCATCAATTTCCAAAACCAAACCGGTATTTTCAAGTCGCGTACTTTGGGTTAAAAATAAGGCGTCTGGATGGAAGGGGTCTTAAAAGCTTGTAAAGCTGTAGAGTTCATATGAGAAACTGATCTCGTTATAATTTACTCAATCCTTTCCAGCATAAATGAAGCAATGTTTACATTTACCCTAGAGCCAGAAAACCATGCTTAAACAGAGTCTTAACTTTAAACTTTCCCAAAAACTTAGCCCGCAGCAAATCCAGCTGATGAAACTAATTCAGTTGCCTACACAAGCTTTTGAACAGCGGGTTAAAAGTGAATTGGAGGAAAATCCAGCCCTAGACAGTGGGAAAGAGAAAAGTGAAGATGAGTATGACGAGTTTTCCAATCAGGATGACTACGAGGATGGTAATGACAGCATTGAGGCAGAGATCAACGTGGACGATTATTTGAGCGACGACGAGATCCCAGACTACCGCACACGTAGCAACAACTACAGCGCAGATGAGGACGAGAAAAGCATCCCTTATGCCAGCGGTAAATCTTTTACACAAACGCTTCTTGATCAATTGTCCACTCGACGCATGACCGATGATGAATCTGCCATTGCAGAATACCTGGTAGGGAGCATCGACAACAGTGGTTACATCAGGCGATCACTAGAGGATATAACAGATGATCTGGCGTTCACACAAAATATCTATACCGAACTTCCAGTTGTCGAAAAAGTTCTGCGTACCGTGCAAAGTTTAGATCCTGCTGGGGTGGGTGCAAGAAGTTTGCAAGAATGTTTGATGATTCAGCTTTTGCGAAAGCGGGATACCCCATCTACAGAACTTGCACTTAAACTCGTAGGTGAATCTTTTGATGCTTTTTCAAAGAAGCACTACAAAAAACTAATGGCTAAATACAATGTTGATGAAGATCAATTGCGAGATGCCATAAATGAAATCAGCCATCTTAATCCTAAACCGGGTAGCTCCTATACTGGTGGAAGTACAAGAATAGTTGAGCAAGTCGTACCGGATTTTACCATAAGAATAAAAGATGGGGAGCTAGAACTGACCTTGAACGGTCGCAATGCACCACAGTTGCACGTCTCACGTGACTATTCAAACATGTTGAAAGGCTACAAAGAAGCCAAGGAAAAAACCAAAGACCAGAAAGATGCCGTCATGTTTATCAAGCAGAAATTGGATGGCGCAAAATGGTTTATCGAGGCAATTAAACAGCGTCAGGAGACCTTGTTCATGACGATGTCCACTATCATGAATTACCAAAAGGAATATTTCCTGACTGGTGATGAACGCAAGTTGCGCCCCATGATTTTGAAAGACATTGCTGATAGAATCCAGATGGATGTTTCTACTGTTTCTAGGGTTGCCAATTCAAAGTATGTGGACACGCCTTATGGCACAAAACTGATCAAAGAGTTCTTCTCTGAATCAATGACCAATACGGATGGTGAGGAAGTCTCTACCAGAGAAATCAAAAAGATCCTAGAAACTGTTATTAGTGAAGAAAGTAAAAGAAAGCCACTTACCGATCAAAAATTAGCTGACATACTCAAAGAAAAAGGGTATCCCATTGCGCGTAGAACAGTTGCTAAATATCGGGAGCAGCTAGATATTCCAGTAGCAAGACTACGGAAGGTCATTTAAAGAATGAAACGTTTTCTGAGCATTTGGAGTTATCTGCTCAATCCGCTGTTTATACCGGCATTAGTCTGTCTCTGGTATTTTATCTATGCAGATTTTTACGAAAGCCAACAGATACTGAACAGCATGTTCTTCATTTGTTTGATTACCATCGTGATTCCATTGCTGATTTATAGCTTGTTGAAGATTTTTAGAGTGGTGTCAAGCATCCACCTCTACACCACAAGAGAGCGCATCACACCTCTAATAGCTTATGGTATTCTACTGCTTATCTTGATACGCACATCAATGAGTGGTAGCCTACCGCTAGCATTGTATTACTTTTTTATAGGAATATTATTGGCCACTTGCGTAGCTATAGCGATGAGCCTCCTAAAATATAAAATGAGTTTGCACATGATGGGCATGGGTGGTGCAATGGGCTTTGTCCTAATGCTTTCTATCGCACTAGGAACACCGGCGATTTATTTGCTTGCCGTTCTAAGTATACTCACTGGTCTGACTGGCAGTTCACGACTAGTCATGCAAGCTCATAGAGGCCATGAACTAATTTTTGGCTGGACAACTGGATTGATATGTCAAATACTGAGCGGCTCCTACCTAGTTCAGGCGCTTTGATCTAGAGAAAATAAAACTCAATCCCGATTTTAATTGGAGTGAGATCAAAGTTTGGGATGGCTGGGTTGTCCACTGAGAATAACGGATTCAAACTGTAATTAATAAAGGCACTGAAACTACCATTTCCTACTGCAAAAGTCCCCACATATCGCCACCGCTCTAGACCTGTGGGATCCGACTCACTATGGTCACCCAATTCAATCTCACTTACGGAGTTAAAAGAGAAAATATAGCCGAGCTTGATCCCGGTATAGATGCGCCAAAACGTGAATTTGGTAGGTGTAGATGATCTCCACCGCAGTTGAAATGGCACCTCAATTAGGTGTGTGAAAAAACGATTTTTCCCATCTTCAAGGTCGGTGTCAAAAACCTGATAGTTATTTAAACCGTTGACCTGCTCTCCTATATACAAATTGGTATTGTACACATTGACAGAATACCCTAAACCGAGACCGACGGCGAGATTTCGCCTTTTATTGAAAGGCATATCGCGAATAAAACCAGCATGAAAACCACCTGAAAAGCCGTCTTGCGAAAATCCGCTGGGACCGTCACTGACCAAATTAAATGAAAGACCCAGATAAAACTGATCCTCTCGGTACAAAGAATCGACAACCCCAGTCAGGAGTGAACTTGCTTGATTATCTTGAGCGGATAAAAAGAAACTACCTGCCAAGAAAAACAACAAAAATTGCAGTCTTTTAATCATACACTAATATACTGCGATAGTTACAGGGTATAAAAAAACCGCTCGAGTTGAGCGGTTTTTCAATCAAATAATCAATACTATTTTTTGATGTTGTTCATAGGATCACCTTTAGCAACGGTATAGTTCACTTTGAGCGCCATGGCGTCTCTAAGTTCCTGCTTTACGTCAGTCAAGATACCTACTTTGGATTCTTCATCAACTTTAAGAGAAACCAACATTTCATCCTGAATATTTTCAGGCATCGCGTTGCGCTTAGTGTCAATAAAAGTTCTGACGTCTTTGACTGTGGCAATTTTATCACCCAATTGTACTACTTCACCAGTTCCGAAGGTTTTCTGATAATTCGCACTTGGCTTACCTATGTAGATGGAAACCAATTTTGATTTATCTTCTAGCTTCTCAACTTGGTTAGCAGAGGGCAAGCGATTTTGGATCTTTAGTTCCTCATCACGCATCACTGTTGCTACCATAAAGAAAAAAAGTAGCATGAACACGATGTCTGGCAATGATGCCGTAGAAACCGGTGGTAAATCACCACTCTTCTTTTTCTTGAATTTAGACATGTTTATTCTCTATTTTGAGGTTCAGCTTCAGAGAGATTACGTGGAAACAACTCACGTACTTCTTTGATTTGCTCCTCTAGTTCTAGGTATTCAGGAGAATCTTCTTCGGTTGCAGGAAAATCATCCAATCTCGCATTCATGGAATCAAAAGTCTCACCATAGAGTCGTTTTGCCTCTCTATTTCTGAGAATGGAATAGGCTCTAACTAATTCGTTTGTAACTGTAACGTACATGTTATAGGAAGCTTGCCTGTCATTCACCAGGGATATTACAGCCTTCTTCGGATTGTCAGATAAAACGTCACTACCCTCGCCTCTACAATAGTTACAGGCGTCTTTTCCTTCACCGCCGCCATTGTCAAGGAAATTTACAGCTATATCGGTAAGGTTCTTTACCTCTGTAGGTTTCCCTTCATCCTCTTCACCAACGTTTACTAATAATTGATCATTAGCATTCACTACCACCTGAAGAATATTCTTTTTCTTGATTGGCGGTGGAGGTGTTTTCTCATCCAATGGTGGTGGCAGCTTAGTCACGATACCACTATCCTTTTCAATGGTTGTGGTTACAAGAAAGAAGATCAATAAAAGGAATGCGATGTCTGCCATCGATCCCGCGTTTACTTCTGGTGCAGATCTTCTAGCCATAATTTACTTCTTTATCAATTTAGTTGCTCCAGACCAGATAATCGATGCCACCGCAAGGAAGGCTATGATATAAAAGGTATAAAGCGCTGCGCCTATCAGTTTTGAGTTGTCCTCTGTGAGATATTCACCGCTTTCCAGTTCGATGGCATTGTTTGCCGCGTCAGAACCGTCTGCAAAACCAAAGTACGCTATGAGGATTACAACAAGAAGTGCGCCAACTGATCCTAAAGACTTTTTTAGCGCTTTAGGATCCTTTAAAAGATTCAGAACTACGAAAATCAAAACGAACAAAATGATGATTCCCATCATTACATAACCTAGGTAAATAAAAGGAGTTACGGTAGAAGCCTGTACACCATCCTCATTTGCTTTGATGGCATCCTCTCCTACAGACATCGTATAGAACAATAGTCCAAAGGCAAGAACACCCAGAACTATCATCACAATTTTTGAAATTTTATGTGCAATCATGTTTATGCTTTTGAAAATGAATAGGAAATGCTTACGCCTTTGGTGCAGGGTCTACCGCTACGCGACGACCAGCACCCGTACCTAGTGTATTAGCCTTGTAATCTACTAGGATATCAATCAGGGTAATGGATGCATCTTCCATGTCATTAACAATGCTGTCAATTTTTGCAATGATGTAGTTGTAAAAGATTTGCAGGATAATCGCCACAATCAGACCGAATACCGTTGTCAAAAGTGCCACTTTAATACCTCCAGCAACTAGCGCTGGTTCCATCGCACCCGCCGTTTCAATGTTATCAAATGCCGTAATCATACCCAGTACCGTTCCCATGAAACCAAGCATAGGCGCGAGAGCGATAAAAAGTGAAACCCATGATACGTTTTTCTCTAGCTGACCCATTTGAACACCACCATAGGCAACGACAGCTTTTTCAGCTGCCTCTACGCTCTCATCTGCACGGTCAAGACCTTGATAGTAGATAGAAGCAACTGGCCCTTTTGTATTACGGCACACATCCTTGGCAGCTTCAACACCACCACTTTTCAAAGCAGCTTCTACGTTACTAGCTAATTTCTTGCTGTTAGTAGTGGAAAGATTCAAATAGATAATTCGCTCAATAGCGATGGCAAGACCTAAAATCAAACAAATCAATACAAATGACATAAATACTGGACCACCCTCGATAAAACGAGTCTTCAGTATCTGGTGAAATGTTTCATTAGTATTTTCATCTTGAAGCATCGCGCTCGCTGTATTCGTAGCGCTAGCAAACTGAGTTGAGCCTAGCGTAGCCACAACTGTCAATAGTAAAATAGAAAGTGATTTCTTCATTTTAAGAATATTGATTATTTGATTTTTTCTTAACAAGCGGTAAATATAGGACTTGTCAAATACAATACGCAAGGATGGCTTTTAATCTAATCGTTAATTCTATTTCAAAACCGAATGCCAAATACCTCCAAACTTCATTAAGGAGGACGTCAAAATAACGACTCATCAACTGGAACTTTAGACTTTTTAAAACAACTAGACACTCATTGACTGTCTACTTTTACAATAGAAAATAATTTTATGGCCACCGTAAAAAAGACAACCAAAACTCCAGCAAAGAAGCAAAAAGAGCTCAACAAACAGGACATCATTACCATCTATATGGACTATGTGCTGGAATATGAACGCACACCTAAGTCTGTCTACAAGTTTGCTAAGGACAATAACATGACCGAGCAGCAATTCTATTCCATGTTTGGCAGTTTCTCTGGTTTGAGACGTGAGATCTGGAACACTTTTTTCACGATGACCATGGACGTCATGCACAAAAGTGAGGAATACGAGCACATGAGCAATCGTGAAAAAATGCTCACCTTTTTCTACACGTTTTTTGAGATCCTGACCCTTAATCGCAGTTATGTGCTCTACACGCTCGAGCAATCCAGCAAGATGATGGACAACATGGAAGAACTTAGAGGCTTGCGCAGACATGTAAAGGACTTTGCAAGCGACCTGATACAACAACGCAACGAGGAGAAAACAAGTATTGTCTTAGAGCGTTCTGAAAAAATCTACAGCGAGGGAGCATGGGTACAAATGGTCTTTTTACTTAAATTCTGGATGAACGACGATAGCGCTGGCTTTGAAAAGACAGATGTTGCTATCGAGAAGTCAGTCAATACCATTTTTGATGTCTTTGACAATACACCACTGGAAAGTGTCATTGATTTTGGCAAGTTTCTTTGGAAAGAAAGAATGCGCTAGGAATGTGATTATTCCGCTTTCGCGAAAGCGTACCCCTTAAACACCCCAATGAAAACACTGGACAAAATACCCACTAGTAAAATAGGCCGCACTACTGAGCTGGTCAAAACCGGTGCTAAGATCGGGGCAAACTACCTGAAGTACTATTCTAAAAAAGCAGTCAATCCGAGTCTGGATAGGTCATCTCTGGATGAAGATAACGCTAGTGATATATACGATGGGTTAAAAAGTCTCAAGGGCAGCGCACTTAAAGTTGCCCAGATGCTTTCCATGGATAAAAGTCTACTGCCTGGTGCATATGTAGAGAAGTTCAGCCTGGCACAATTCAGCGTGCCACCGCTTTCTGCACCGCTAGTGAGGAAGACCTTCAAAAAATATCAGGGGAAATACCCAGATGAGATCTACGATAGCTTTTCTAAGGATTCTGTGAATGCAGCAAGTATAGGCCAAGTGCACAAAGCTAGCCTGAATGGCAAAGACCTAGCCGTAAAAATCCAGTACCCAGGCGTTGCCGATTCCATAAGCAGTGATCTTGCACTTGTGAAGCCCATCGCCATTAAAATGTTCAATCTGAAAGGCGAGGACAGCAAGCGGTATTTTGCAGAAGTTGAGGATAAGTTGCTTGAAGAGACCGACTACCTACTTGAAGTAAAACAAAGTCAAGAAATCACCAAGGCTTGCGCACACATCCCTAATTTAAAATTCCCGACTTATTATCCAGAGCTCTCCAGCAGCCGCATCATTACAATGGACTGGATGCAGGGCAAACACCTGAGCGAGTTTGCAAAAACCGATTTCTCTCAAGAACTGGGCAACAAATTAGGCCAGACACTTTGGAACTTCTATATGTTCCAGATGCACGGCTTGCGAGCCGTACACGCAGACCCACATCCAGGTAACTTTTTGGTTACAGATGATGGTCAACTTGTTGCCATCGACTTTGGTTGCATCAAAGAAATTCCAGAAGAATTTTACCTGCCGTACTTTGAACTTGCCGTTCCCAGTAGCATCGACAATCCAGAGATTTTCAGAGAGAAAATGTTTGCGCTGGAAATCTTGCGGCATGATGATTCGCCTCAGGAAATCGACTATTTCTCTAAGCTTTTTCACGAGATGCTCAGTCTATTTACCCGCCCTTTCAAAAGCCAGCAGTTCAATTTTGCCGACGAGGGGTTCTGGGATGAAATCACTCACCTGAGCGAGAAGTACAGCAACGACAAGGAACTGCGCAAGATGAACGGAAACCGCGGTAGCAAGCATTTCCTATATATAAATCGCACGTTCTTTGGACTCTACAATTTACTGCATGATTTAAAAGCAACTGTAGATACAATGAATTATGTGCAGTATCTAAATCACAGCGGATTTAAGAATCACCCATCGCTGGGATTGGAATTGATTTCTGAATAGTTATTAAAGTTCCTTTGCAGGTCAAACACCTATCCAAACCTTTCATCTTGGGAAGGCATTATTTCTCAAATTGCACTTAAAACTGTTTCTCTTCTTGGCACCCACGAGCTTAGCGAGAAGATGACATAATGCCGATAGGCAAAGGGTGTATTCCGCTCTCAAACCTTTTCACTCAAATACTTCCAATATCGTTTAGGCACATGCTGTAGGTGCAGTTTCATGTTTTTACGAGATTCAATGTTGGTACTCTTGAAATATTGATTCCAGAGGTCGCGGTAGTTGTTTTCGCTTTCGCGAAAGCGAGATCGTCCTACTCCCGTATCATTGATGATGCCTTTAGTCTTCCCATCTGACTCACGGAAATCAATCTTCACCTCGTGGACTTCTTGCAGGTCGTATGAAATACCGTAATCACGCTTAAGATCATATATGACCCATTTCTGATCGGCGTAGCGGTTTTTGAAATGAGATGAGATTACCGGTAGGACATTGCAATCTGGTTCGCAATTAGCAAAGTAGATATTCTCCTCAATCAGATGAAAACGGATAAACGCTTCCATACGGTGCTTTTCACGCCCCAAAATTTTTGATGCTTGATTGATACGCAACACCGATGGGTCACCTAGATCGCCGCTGGGCACCGTGCCTATCTTGAGCGACCTGCGAATTATTGCAAGCAGATCATTCTCGATCCTCTCCTGCTCACTTAAAAACGCTCGGTAAAACAGTCTAAAACCTGACCCCTTGTCCAGCGTCTGCAATTTTGTGGCTACTCGTTCAGACTTGTCCAGATCTGTCGTAACGTGCTGCATCTTGCCAAACAACACCGCCTTTGCGGCCTCTTCTGACTGAATCTGGACTTGCTGCAGTTTCTGATAATAGGTCTCAAAAACAGCCGTCAGAAAACCGTCAAAGGTTCCATCGTAAACCAGTACCGTTTCCATCAGAACAGTGAAAGCTGATTGTCAAAATGCTTTTTGTACTTGCTGTGACCCGCTAGCAGAATCTGGCTTTTGACCTGCTGACTTGTCAAATCCCGACGCTCAAATTCCCGAGAATGGCAGGTAATGAAATATCGACAGCGATTTACCGCCACACCTAACTTTTTCAGATGCCCCCAGTTCAACTTTCTGAACTTTCGCGCCTGCAAGATCTTATTGACTGATTTCAAACCCACACCAGGAATGCGCGCCAGCATGCGCTTATCTGCCTTGTTAATGTCCACGGGAAACTGGTCCATATTGCGCAGCGCCCATGAAAGCTTTGGATCGATATCCATGTCTAGATTCTGGTACTGGTCATTCAGAATCTCCCTGATATCAAAACCGTAAAACCTAAGCAGCCAGTCCGTCTGGTACAACCTGTTCTCGCGCATCATGGGAACATCAGTTCCTAGAGCTGGTAAACGCGGATCATCTGCCACAGGCACGTAGCCAGAGTAATAGACACGCTTCATCTTGAACTTATTGTAGAAATAGGTCGCGCTGTACATGACATCGCGATCGCTCTCGCCTGTCGCACCTACGATCATTTGAGTGCTTTGGCCAGCCGGTGCGTAAAGCGGCGTGGACTTGATCAATTTCTTCTCTGACTTATAGGTATCGATGGCTTTCTTGACCGCATGCATAGGTTTGATAAAGTCTTTGTGATCCTTATCTGGCGCCAGCAATTTCAGGCCAGATTTAGTAGGGATTTCAATATTCACCGAAAGCCGATCTGCATATAGACCCGCCTCTTGCGTGAGTTCATCACTACAGCCGGGTATGGACTTCAAATGGATGTAGCCATTGAAGTTCTCTACTTCGCGGAGTTTTTTCGCGACCCGCACCAGCCTTTCCATGGTTGCATCTGGACTCTTAAAAATCCCTGAACTCAGAAACAAACCTTCGATGTAGTTGCGTCTGTAGAAGTTGATGGTCAGATCGACGACTTCCTGAACGGTAAAGGCCGCGCGCTTAATGTCGTTTGACTTACGAGTTACGCAATACGCACAGTCAAAAATGCAATGATTGGTCAAAAGAATTTTGAGCAAAGACACACAGCGCCCATCCTCTGTATAGCTGTGGCAAATACCCATACCGCTGGAATCGCCTAAGCCCTTGTTCTTGTTCTTGCGCTTGCTGCCGCTGCTGCTACAACTCACGTCATATTTAGCAGCATCTGCAAGAATGGACAATTTCTCTTTTATACGCTCGTAGTTCATTTACTTCCTCTTATTTATCCCGCCTGATGGATTTCAACTTTCTCCACCGGCAAGGCAATCCTGCGATGACCGTTGCTGTTCCCCAATCTGCGGTCACGTAAACTCTGTAACTTGTGCATACGCTGGATGGTTTGTGGGTCATCGTCGTCATATCTGGGGTCTGGCATATAAGGTGCCTTCTCCATTTTGATGACCTCAATCGAGCAGAAGTCAAACTCCTCCACCACCTTTCCATAAATCATGTATACACCACCGCCATCATACTTGATTTGAGCAGCGATTTGCGGAAACATTACCGTGTCAAAAAACGCTCCATCTTGGTCTAAAAACGTACCGAATTGCATGCGTTTTTTATTCTTGGTATGGGTCGTTTTGATATTGACCACATAACCGTAAATAAAAATGTTCTTGTCCAGAAAATCTGGAAAATCCTTCCTTGTATAATTGTTCATAGGTGGCTCACCCAGCAGGTCAAAATGTGAACAGAGCGGGAATCCCAATAAGTCCATCTGGGTAAATGCCAACTCGACTGGCGTGGTCTTTAAGTCTGGCACATATACTTTTTTCTGCTCAGGGCGAAAGAGCCTTTCCTGCGTGTACTTCACCTTGCTCAATCCCATCTTGATATGCACATCCCAAAGAATGTTGAATCGGTCGCGACCGGTAAACCTGAAAGCGTTTATGTTACCTAGCAGCGCCATCTGCTCGACGCCTATGTGAACCCGCTCGATAAAATCTTCTAGGCTGGCAAACTCACCCTCGTGCTGTCTGGATTCAATTACCTGAATCATAGCATTTTTTTCCATGCCTTTGATCTGACTCAGCCCCAGATAAATTGTTTTTCCTTTGATCGTGGCGCCTATCTCGCTGTTGTTTACGCAGGGCGCCTCGATGGTTGCGCCCAGCATACGCGCCTCGTGCACATAGATTTCCGGACGGTAAAATCCACCACCGTTATTGAGCGTAGCCACCATGTATTCCAGCGGGAAGTAGCATTTGAGATACAGACTCTGGTAGCTTTCCACGGCGTATGAAGCCGAGTGACCTTTCGCGAAAGCATAACCAGCAAAACTCTGGATCTGCTTCCAGATTTCCTGTGCATCTACTGGATCGCGACCCAGCTGGTCACAGTTTTGGAAAAACTTCTGCTCGACTTGCTTGAATTCTTCCCGCGAGCGGTACTTACCGCTCATTCCGCGACGCAGCACATCTGCCTCAACTAAGCTAAGGCCGGCGTAGGTGTGGGCGACCTTGATCACGTCTTCCTGATAGACCATGATGCCATAGGTTTCTGGCATGATCTGCTGCAGAATGGGGTGGGCTTCTTTGCGCTTTTCGGGGAAACGGGTGCGCAGGATAAACTCGCGCATCATCCCACTTTGCGCAACACCGGGGCGTATGACGCTACTGGCAGCGACCAGTTCCAGATAACTGTTTGTGGCTAACTTACTGAGCAGCATGCGCATGGCGGGCGACTCGATGTAGAAACAGCCCAGACAGCCTGCACGTGAGATCATTGCATTGATACGCAAATCCTTCATGAACTTGCGCACATCACGGCGCACATCTGCGATCTGGGCTTGCGGCTGATTGTGACGGATCACATCTACCGCGTCGCGGATTTTTCCCAACCCGCGCTGTGCAAGGATGTCATATTTATAGATCCCGACATCCTCGGCGATGTGCATGTCAAACTGGACCGTAGGAAAACCTTTGGGTGGCAGGTTCACCGCACTATAATAATGTATTGGTTTATCGGTGATCAGGATACCGCCGGCGTGGATGCTCACGTAGTTGGGTAAATCGGCGATCAGGCTGCCGTATTTTTTGATCAGGCGGTGGATCTCGTTGTTTGGGTTGAGCGCATTGGGACCAGAGGTTAACGCATCGATCTCGCCTGTCGCCAGTCCAAAAACCTTCCCCAGCTCACGCACCACAGCACGGTACTGAAACGTGTTGTAGGTCCCTAGCAAAGCGACATTATTGCGCTTGCCGAACCGCTCAAAAATGAACCGCGTGACATCGTTGCGGTCGTCCCACGAGAAATCAATATCAAAGTCAGGTGGACTAGTGCGGTAGTTATTGAAAAATCGCTCAAAATACAGGTCCAGCTCAATGGGATCCACATCTGTGATCTGCAGCAGGTAGGCGAGAATACTGTTGGCTCCGCTACCCCGCCCCACATAGAAATATCCCTGCTCGCGGGCGTATTTGCAGATCTCGTAATTCACTAGGAAGTACGACACAAAACCTTTTTCGTGCACGATGCTCGCCTCTTTCTCGATGCGATCCAAAATGTCCTGACGCTCCTCGGGCGAGTTGATTTCTGGGTAGCGATACGGGATTCCCTCCAGCGCAAGTCGCCACAACTGGCGATAATCATCATCTCGATCAGCACCCATGACTTTTAGGTTTGCGTTGCGCTGCTCATCATCAAACCCGAAATCTATGTTGCAACGCTTGAGCAACTGCCGCGTGTTTTCGAGGATATGCGGGAATTGCTCAAAAGCTGATTCCAACTCAGCGGGCGGTACAAAAATCTCTTCTTCAGTCCCTTGATCGGCCGGTTCCAGTTTGCTGAGCATGATGTTCAGATCGACACAGCGTAGCAGGCGGTGCATGTTGAATTCCAGCTTGTTCCTAAAACTGAGCGGTTGCATTACGACCAGTTTATCGGTAAGGTCGCGGTACTTTGAAAAAGGTAGTTTACGTAGAGCCGCGATGGATATTCCTATGAGTTCGCTTTCGCGAAAGCGTAATATTTCAAGCTCCACAACACGCTTCAACGGATAGATAAAAAACACGTCTTCCAGTTCTGGGGCGCGATCAGGAAAATCGGTCTCGTGAGTCAGGTGATGCGAGAGAAAAATGTTGAGCTGCTCAAAGCCATTGTTGTTTCTGGCGATGCCCACATACATTTGCTTATTTCGGTTCCTGAAGTCTATTCCCAGAACGGCCTTCAGGTTTTCCTTGTGCAGCAGGCGTACAAAATTCAGGCAACCCGAAGTATTGTTAATGTCTGTAAGTACAAACTGCTGCTGTCCGGCTGCTTTCAGCAAGTTAATCAACTCATCGTCAGCGATTGTGCCGTAACGCAGAGAAAAATATGAGTGGTTGTTGAGATACATTTTTAAGACTTCGCATGTATCAATTAATGGAATATTTCCATAGTTTTGACGATCCAAAAATACACTATTTGGATTATTTCCAAGTATAAAATCATGCTAACTCATGCCCGACAAAAGCATTTTACACATGGATCTAGACACCTTTTTTGTGTCGGTAGAGCGCAAGATCGACTCGCGGCTCAAGGGAAAACCCATACTCGTGGGCAGCAACAGCAAGCGGGGCGTGGTGGCAGCCTGCAGTTATGAGACGAGATCATACGGCGTACACAGCGGGATGTCTATGCAGTATGCAAAACAGCTGTGCCCAGAGGCGATCGTGATCAAGGGAAACGCTGGGACATACGCCAGACATTCTGAAGAAGTTACCGAGATACTGGAAGAATCCATGCCGCTGTTTGAAAAGTCCAGCATAGACGAGTTCTACGCAGATCTGTCTGGGATGGACAAATTCTACGGCTGCGTAAAATATGCCACCGAGGTGCGCAACCGCATCATCAAAGAAACCGGATTGCCCATTTCCTGCGGACTTTCCATCAACAAAGTAGTTTCCAAAATCGCGACGGGACAGGCCAAACCCAACAACCAGTTCATCGTTCAAAAAGGTAGCGAGCGCAGTTTTCTTGCACCGTTATCGATAAGAAAAATTCCGCAGGTGGGGGATAAAAATTTTCAGATTTTACGTCAGTTGGGTTTGCGCCGCATCTACAACATTCAGGAAACCGAAAAAGACGCCCTCATTGCTGTGATGGGTAAAAACGGCGGAATGATCTGGGATCGGGCTAACGGTTTGGACAAGCGACCCATTATCCCATTTCACGCACGCAAATCCATTTCCATGGAACGCACCTTTGAACAAAACACCATGGATCATCGCTTATTGCGGGACATCCTAAAATCCATGACCGAGAACTTGGCGTTTCAGTTAAGGCGTGGAAATAAAGTTACCGGTTGCGTAGCGGTCAAGATCAGGTACGCCAGCCACAACACGTACACTAAACAACGCATGATCAAACATACTAACATGGATTATATACTGATCCCGCACATTATGGAACTGTTTACAAAGCTAGCGGTGCACCGTTATTCTGTGCGGTTGATCGGGATGCGGTTTTCGTCACTGGCCAGCGGTTCCCACCAGATCGATCTGTTAAACGATGACATGCGTGTATTGAGTCTGTACGACCGCATGGATTACATACGCGACAAGTATCACGACCGCACCTTGTATCGAGCAAACGGGCTGGGTGTGAAAACTATTGGCAAGGTATTCAATCCATTTAATGGGAAGCCACCGGTGGTGCTGGCTTATCGGAAGGTGTAAGATTGAGTTTTAAAGCAAAAAATTTTAATTAGTAGAAATTGCTCGTGATTTGATGATCTATGATGGTGGCACTCTATTGTTTCAAATTGTCAGAAAGTTGCGCTTTTCCTCTAACTTGAATACTTTAAATACAACTATTTCAATACACTTTCCAATGATCACAAAGCCGAATAGTAAAGTGGGCATGTACATTACAATTCTGTTCATATCTGTATGAACATGTGAATGAGCTTTAAAGATAACGTACCATGACAATGGTGCTAAAAACGAAATAATAAAAGCCAACACCAGTGATTTGTTGAGTGATGATGCTTTTGATCTTTCCCAAGTCAAAAGAACTATACTGCAGAAAATAAGGACTACAAAAACCATGTAGAAATTTACAGGACCTAAAAAGCTTGATGATAAATAAGTATGTAGCACTTCTAGCACCGTCGAATTTAATGAGTCATGATAAACTTCTTGAACATTCTCTAAATTGTCAGAATGCGACCTTCTGACAAATGCATATATAATATGATCGATACCAGCTTGTAGACTCCCTTTTAAAGTTCCTATTTGAACTATTAATCCAACCATTGCTATAAACACACCGGTAACAGAACCTATAGAGTAAATAAATAGTTGTTTTAGTTGAGTCTTGATTTTTAATTTATCGAAAGAATTCCAGAAGAAAAAAGGAATAGAATTCATTATTAAAAATGTAGAAATGTATTCAAACCCTGTAAAAAAGCATTTAATCAAAGTTATTGATAGAGAAACCAAGAATATCTTCCTGAGAGAATTAAGATCTCGTTTTGCATAAATCAAATAAACAAACCCAGCATAAAAACACCAGATAACCCACCATAGATTGCGACCAAATACCACTAGATATTTGGAAAATACAATACACAGCAAAACAATAAGTGCAGTAATAAAACCATAATGGATATTCACCCATTTAATGAGAAATGCAAATGTAAAAGCTGCAATTAGTGATGATATGATATAAAGAAAATCGAGATTTTGTTGTCCAGTAAAAGGTGTGATATAGGATATAGCACTAAACATCCAGCCTTGACCACCTGTCTGACTCAAATAGACGCTGTATCTACCATTTGAACCCGTACTATTGCTATTGTACAATTCATATTGTTTCTTATATGTGGCTCTATCAGGAGCACCCCCATAGCTACCTGGAAAACCAGAATAGCTAAACAATCCATTATCTTGACTTGCTTTTAATCTACCTACAATTAGTGCTTCGCTGTCCTTTTGCCATTTTTCAAAAGATGTAGTTCCAGCGGCACCAAAGAAATTGTAGTTGAAACTGAGTAAAATACTAAATAGTGAGACGAAGAATAAAACTGTTCTGGGTTTCATTTTATTCTGTGAGTTTTTCTGATGGCTAACCTCATTTGTTTTCTATCGGCTCTGATAATAGTGTCTAAAATTAATCCACATATTAAAAACACAACCGAAAGAATAACTAGCGAAACCGCGAGTATAGCAGTAGGCACTTTATAGACGTATTCATATGTCAAGTATTCGTATAGTGGGAAACTGCCTAGTAGTAAACCCATCAGCAAGATTAATAAACTAATTGATGCAAAAAATAACAGTGGCTTATAGAATCTGAAGAGGTCAAAAAAAGTGATAACAACTTTTATCCCATCTGTAAAAGTATTGAGCTTAGATTCACTTCCTTCTGGTCGATCCTTATATACAATAGGGTGCTCCTGAATTTTCAAATCATAATTCAAAGCAAAAAGGCTAAGATCTGTTTCAAGCTCAAAACCTTTTGCTAATGTTGCATAGTTCTGGACAAACCTATAAGAGAAAACACGATAACCAGTCAATATATCATTCAATGAACTTTTGAAAAGCCAATTTATTAGATTCCTAATTAGAGAGTTTCCGAAATTGTGAAAGGGTCTTTTGTTCTCAGATTTATACGTGCCATTTGAGAGCCTATCACCTATTAACATATCTAATTCATTCTTTTGAGAAACTTCAAGCATAGCTGGACATTCAGACGCTGGGTACGTATCATCACCATCTATCATTACATAATGGGTAGCGGTAACCTTTTCAAAACATTTCAAGACAGCATTTGCTTTACCTGGTCTGGATTCATGGATAACAATTGCCCCTGCTAATGAGGCAATTTCAGTGGTGTTATCATCAGAATTATTATCGCATACTACAATAGTTGCATCAGGAACATGAGTTTTAAAGTCCTCTACAACCTTTCCTATCGTTTGCGACTCGTTATAACAGGGAATAATAACAGCGATTTCAGTCTCCTATCATAGCTTTCATAAGACGGCGTTAAATATATAGAACATCTTTAAAACAGGGCGATGTAGGTTAAACCATAGAGATATACCTCATTATTTATTATATGTAGAAGAAATCAAATAAATTCAACCGTTATTTTTCAAGCATATAGAACTGAAAAATAGAACCTTATGAATTAAAAAAGTTATATAAATTACTGTTCAGTATCAGCTAAACCTATTCTCAGGAAATCCCTTCAGTAATCAAATTTTCAATTTCCTCATTTCCCACATGCGCAGCATCATCGCTAGCGGTGCGATCCCAGCGATCTTTTTTGTCGGTATCCACTCCTTTTTGCAATAAGTACCGCACGATATCAGTGTGGCCTTCTGCTGCGGCGAGGTGTAAGGGTGTCCTGCCATCATAATCGCTACACGATAGCGAGACCCCAATGGCCTCAAGGCGTTGCAGCTCGCCCATATCGCCTTTGGCGGCAGCCATGATCAGCGCGATGACCTGTTCAACGCTAGTTTCAAATTTTTTCTTCCGTGGGTCGATCTTCTCGTTGTGGTTCAATAAGTTATCGTAATTGTGGAAATTGTATTTGTCCACCATACGCGAGCAGAATTCTACCCCTCGCACGCTGTTGCCGTAGTCATCCAGCAAAGGTGACCAGATCGTGATTCCCATCACATTGGGCACTACCACCATGAGCGCCCCGCTCACGCTACTTTTTGCAGGCAAGCCTACCTTGAAAGCAAATTCACCTGAGAAATCATACATCCCGCACGTATTCATCAAGGTAAGACAATTCTTTACATTCTCTGGGGAAAAGAGCTGCTCTTCGGTCGCAGGATGAACGCCACCATTTGCCAAAACACTTGCCGCGCTAGACATCATGGATGCCGTGACTTCTATGGAACAGCTTTGGAAATAAAGATCCAAGGTTTCATCGAGGTCAGTTCCCTCGGGAAAAGCTTTTTTCTCGCGCATCATGTAAGCAAGCGCATGGTTGCGGTCTGCGGTGCGCTTCTCACTTTGGTAAACAGCATTATTGAAACTGGTCTCACGCTTACCCGTCAAGTGGTGCCAAGTTTTTCTGATGCTGTCAAAACGTTCATCCATATTCTGACCCTGCCCGATCAGCGAGCAGCACATGATCGCCCCAGAATTAATCAGCGGATTATGCGGCAAATTCTCATGGTTCAGCGCCATTTCATTGAACGATCGGCCGCTGGGTTCCTTCCCTATGTATTTATGCACTTCATCCTCGCCCAGCTCTTCGGCAGCAATGAGGTAGTTGATAGGCTTGCATGTGGACTGCAGGCAGTATTCAGTCTCATGGTCACCCAACGAAAACACTTGCCCATCAACTGTATGGATACTTAGCGCAAATAGGCTGGGATCGACTTTGGCAAGTTGTGGTATGTAACTCGCCACATTTCCAGAATCATTTTTTCTGGTTTCGTCAAATATTTCTTTGAGCTCGTTAGTAAATTTTTCAAAATCAGGAATGATTAGGCTTCCTGATAAAGCACGGTAAATCAACTGCGACCGCTCGAGAAGCTGCTTGAAGATCTTTTTATCCAATTTAGAATCACAATCCTCATCAGGAATTTCCAGCAACTCACAGACTGAACTTAGCCTGGGGTCAGTTTTCATGATCCCGTGATGGTGCAACTCTTCCCAAAGCCTGATCTTTTCAACCCCACCATCCTTATCTGGATTCAACAGCGCAAAAAGCGCATCCACTTCACGGTTAGACACTTCGGCTTTTGACTTTCGGTTTTTCCTAGACATACCCGCAAGTTTATACAACCTCGATCGCTTCCTCTACTCAAGGAAAGTTAATTCTACCGCAGTGCTTTAAGGAGGTATCAATTTTCTTTAGCTATCTTGTTGTTTTTTGAGATTACGCTTTCGCGAAAGCATAATTCCCAACATACTAGTAACAAAACAAGAGTTGCTGAACAGCAGTTGTCATCTGAAGGCGCTTGCATCTGAAACTTCAACCAAGAAATGAACTATTTTAAAGATCTAAAATCCCAAACCATACTTGTGACAGGTGCCAGCCGCGGTATAGGTAGGACCATCGCAGAGCATTTGCATGGTCATGGCTGTACCGTTTTACTGCACTACAACAATTCAAAGCAGGAAGTCCAAAACCTGCAAAACAAACTCGGCAGCAGAGCCCACATTTTCACAGCAGAGCTGGGCGATATGCACGCTGTACATAAACTTTACGAAGAAGTCACAAAACAATTTACAGTAGATACTGTCGTGCACAACGCTGGAATTTTTTTGAACTCACCCGTAGACGGTAATCCAGCAAACTGGCAAGCCGATACGGATCGCACACTGGATATTAATCTAAAAGCTCCAGCGCTTCTAAGCAGGTTTTTCCTCGATCATTTCAAAAGCAACGGTGGCGGCAGATTCATATTTATCGGGAGTAGGGCAGCCTTCAAAGGCGAAACAGAAGATCACCTCATGTACGCCGCATCTAAAGGTGGACTCACATCATTATCACGCAGTATCGCCAGATCGCAAGGAAAGAATAACATAAAGTCATTTGTAGTTGCACCCGGATTCACCCGCACAGAAATGGCCGAAGAATTCATAAAAAAACATGGTGAAAAAGCCGTGACTCACGACCTATCTTTAAACAAACTCACCACACCTGCCGATATTGCGCCACTTGTTTGTTTGATTGCATCGGGACATATGGATCATACTACTGGTACTTGTGTAGATGTAAATGGTGGCAGTTACATTCATTGAAATATCTTCTGCTTGACAATAATGAGCTTGATCTATCCTTCTTTGGATAAGCTACGAGGAATATTCACAAACAACGTGGTACCCTCTTCTTCATGAGTCACAAATGATATGTTTCCCTCGTGTAGATTCACAATCATCTTAGCTATGTAGGTACCCAATCCCGTACCCTGCTTTTTGCCACTAGTACTGTATTTTTCAAAAAATGATCCACGAATCTTTTGAGGAATAACGCCAGGATTATGGACTGAGATCTCTAAAAAGTCATTATTGGAAGTTTTGGTATCAACAATAATTTTACTATTTGCTGGTGCAGCCTCAAGCGCATTTGTAATAAGGTTTTTAAATAGATGCTTGATATAGGTCTTATCAGCATCCACAATAATTTCATCGTCATAGTCCAATGAATTACCGTTGACTAAAATCACTACTTCACTTTCAGTCATCTGCTGAAGTTGCTCTGTCTCGCTATTGATAATACTAAACAAGTCAAGTATATCAAATTCAGTAATCTGAGGTTCAAAAGTTCCCCGCTCCATTGCGGCAAAATCCTTTGTGGTATTAAGCATCTCAATAGTATCCTGACCGGCATTTCTTATAAGTTGGATCCATCTATTTTGTGTTTCAGTCAACTCAGTTTTTTGCAACATGTTTGCAATAGTTACTATGGACCCAAGACGATTACGCATCTGATGCTCAGAAATACTAGCAGCCGCACTTTGAGCATCTAATTTATTTTCCAGTAAGGCTATACTATCCTTAAGTTTTGAGATGGTTTCTTCAAGCTCATTGACCTTAACCACAAAAGTCATCTTACGTGGCTCCGGGTAATGCTCTTCTGAATCTAAGTATGCAGCATTACTGAGAATCTCAAATTTCTCGCCAGCTTTATCATGAACTTTCCATCTACCAGACAGTTCATATTTCCGCCCCATGAACTTAGAGTGCAGATCACTTAATTCATCTTGGGACTGTTCAGGAACAATCTTTAGGAAACTTTCACCTATCAGTTCATCTTTTGTAAAACCATAAAGCTCAGTGTATGCCATGTTGACATCGGTGAACTTGCCGTTTTGATCAGTTATACAAATTCCTATAGGTAGATTATCAAACAGCTGATAACTGACGTCGCGATTATTTTCAAACACTCCTTTAATGGAATCAAGTTGTCTACTAGCTTGTTGTTCAGTGCTTTTCATCAGTAATTGATTGGTGTCAAACATTACAAATTAAATAAAATGAAGCTGCCTAAAATCGCTTATATGAAAACTTTAGATATAATGATGAATTAAGACGTCCAAAAACCTTAGTTTATAAGTGCGACCCAGAAAAACTGATTTATTCTCTCCTCACACAAGTGCAAACCATAGCTGTCACTAGCGTCTCGATGATTAAGATCATAGATATAAATTACTCAAAATGACGTTCGAATAAAGTATTTCAATACCTCTTGAGTCAAAAGCGTACTAAACGCAAAAATCCCCTTTCATCGTGGTGATGAAAGGGGATTTTGTATAGAGCAG
>CAYZJT010000012.1:0-87551 GCA_964478845.1 uncultured Flavobacteriaceae bacterium
CTCAGCAAAATTGACCTTGTACCTACCTATATCTCGCCCTCTGAGAATCGGTCGTATAATTTCGGCACTTTTAGGGTCGGCGGCAATGAGTTCATCACGTTTGGCTTTGTCGACAATAAACGCAGGATTATATCCTGTTTTAATTCCATAATTAATCTTGACATCCCAATCTTTCAGGGGCGTTCCTACTTCTTCTATCTTCCATTTAATGCGTTGCTCTATAGGCGATAAGATCACCCACGGCTCATCCTCCTTAGCTTCGATGTCCAAAAACTCCAAACTATCGAGCAACTCAACTTGTTTTCTATTCTCAATTTTAAAGGATTTATAGGTCTTGCCTTTATTTTTACCTCCAGATGCAAATAGGATATTTACATCTACCGTCGCACTTTCAAAAATACCTGGTCCCAGATCTAGAACCTTTTTCACATCACGCTTTTGAAAATAATTGCGGATGGATTTACCATAAGCCGTACGCATCCATTTGTTGCTGGTTATAAATGAAAGAATGCCCTTTTCCTTTATCAGATTGAAACCATTTTCGTAGAAAAGGCAATAAATATCGCCAGTTCTCGCAAAGGTCTCATAACCCAATTTTTGATACAGATCACCATATTTCAATCCCGATTCATTGGGTAATGCTTTTTGCAATTGCACATACGGCGGATTCCCAATTACCACATCAAATTTCTCAACCCCAAACATCCATTCTGGGTCAAACCAGTCTGCCTTGCTGTTTTGATTAAACGGATCCCATTTGGCAATCTTGTGAGCGGCATCGTTGTCCCAACCATCATCGATCAATAAGTCAGCTATTTCTCTGCGTAGTTGTTTGTCCTGCAAGCGGTACTTACGCTTGGTCTTAGGTGTTCGGGCAGAGAAGTATTTTTCGCGCACCGTTGCCAGCTCCTCTTCTTTTTGCAGGACAAATAGATTCTGCAAAGTTCCACCACGATTAAGTTTTAATAACGTGTTGGCCGCCACAAACTTGGTCTCTAGATTAGGCAATGGGATCACGCCAAAGTTTTTCTCATTGCGATCTATTTTCTGCTCCACCAGCAGCGAGATAAAAAAGCGCAGCTTGGAAATTTGCATCGCGATGGGCTGTATGTCCACTCCATACAGGCAGTTTTGTATCAGGTACAACTTGCGGGCATAATCGGCATCGTTATACTGGTTGCTAAAGACTTGGTCTATCTTTTTTTTGAGTTTGTCAAATTCTTTGTTATCAGAATTATCTATGGCATTTTTAAGATCGTTCTTCAGTTTTGAAACCTGAGCTTCTTTCCACTTTGTGTTTTCTGGATCCAGCTTGTTAAGCAGCATCACGATATGCTGAAGACAACCCATTGGAAAAGCACCGCTACCGCAGGCAGGGTCCAGGATTTTTATTTCGCTTAAAGCGTAAATAACCTCGTCGCGTTCTTTATCGGTCAGCGTGTGTTCTTCCTTATCATCCGAAAGCTGTTTGAGTTTGTCTTTGGCAACAGCGGTGGCTTCTTCCAGATAATATTCCAGCGATTCCCGCACCATGTAGTCCACAATCGGGCGCGGTGTATAGAATGAACCAGACTCTTTGCGGGCGGTGCTTTGGGTTTCTGGATTATAGCTGGCCAGCAGGTTTTCAAACACGGTACCCAGTAGTTCTGGGTCTAGTGCCACCTCAACATCATCAGGCGTGTTTTCGTCGATGGTAAAATCGTACTGATTGAGGATATCTATGATGCCCTTAATCTCGACTGCTGTCTTCGACTTATCATCCAAAGCCTCAGAAATATCGGCCTTTCTGGTGCCAAAAAACAGGTAGTCGGGTACCTTAAGCCGCGCCTCATTCTTAGGATTATCTGAAAAACAATCAAGGCGGATATCTTTTTTTTCGATATTATTTTTCTTATCAGCGGTCTCTACAATATCCAAGTTTTCAAAAAGACCGCCATTCAGGAAAGGAATTTGATTCATCCAATCCATAAATTGTTTCTCGTCTTTGATAAATCGGCGATAGCGGTAGTAATTCTGTACGCCATAATTACTCCTACCTACCCACTTGCGTTTCTCGCCCAGTTCTGTATTCAGGGTGGCAAAGAACAAATTTTGTAAAATGGCTTTGTAGTAGGTACTGTTGTTCTTGTCCTTATAGTCCAGCAGATCATCCAACTTTTCCTGATCAAAAAGTCCCTGTGGAACGAGCTGTTTTTGTTTCATGAACCACACAAACATGAGCCTCGTGATGAGACGTATCATGGCGTTGGCTTTGAGATTGTGCTCGTTTTCGCCGCGATCGTTGGGGAATTCAACCTCTGCAAATGAGGCAAAATACCAATGGCTCAGTTCTCTATAGAAATCTTTGGATAGCGGCTCAACACTAAAGGCTTTTTGGATACTGTCCAGCGAACTGTAGTCGGCCCCACCTATACGCTTTTTGAATGTTTTATTCTGTCTTGTAGGATCTACATAGTACGTATAGCGTTTCCAGTTCGAATACTTCTTAGTTTCCTCACCATAAAACCTCCTGATAAAACTAAAACGAAAGTTGCCAGTATCATCAAAGAACACAAAAATGGCACCGTCCTTAAAATCTTCTTTCAGGACTTTCTTTGCTATTTCATATTGCTTCTTCTTAGCACTTCGGGCTGTGAGCTCGCCGTTGTATTTACAGGTAAATGCAAGTAATTCTTCGGTATCGGACAACTCGGCTGCACCTATTTTTTGCAGGTTTGAGAAGTTGGGCTCGTTTTCAATTGTATAGTCGAAATCTTCTCGTTCTGGTTTGAAGGAGGAGATTTTTGATTGAAGAAAGTCTGAAAGGGCTTGTAGGTCAGAGAGGAAATTGAGGTTCATTAAAATTCAATTTGAGCAAAAGATAATTTTGTTACCCAGCCAAGATAGGTAAATCGACTATCAGAATATACGGCTTCCCATAAAGCTATATTTCTAAGTCGATTTTGCTGCGGGCGAGGTGGCATTTAAAAAACTAAGTCCCTTGTATTTCTCAGCCTTCAATAATTGGCAGATAAACCAGTTCATATTCATTTTTCAGCGCATCAGGGATTTCATGCGTCTCAAAATATTTCATTATAGAATCAATCCCATCCTGAATGGACTGTTTCACTTCAGGCAGGGTGTCGCCTGCACCGTAGATGCCTTCTACGTTTGTAGCATAAGCGCCATAGCAGTCGCTGCTCTTTTCGATCTGAATGTAAATGACATTCTTTTTATCTATCATGGGATAGCATTTTAAGTGATGGTTATGTTATCGCTACTAGGGCAAAGATTTGATTTACAATATTTCAGGCCTCGCTGTCAACCACTCCTCGTTTTGTGCCAAGGGCGCGAAACATTTCCTCGCCTTGACTAATGCGAGGAGCCTCACATACTTCTTTGTAAACAGCACAAGTAGATGCTCCCCGCCTTAGTCAAGGCGGGGAAAAGTCAAAAACTATGTTTTTGACAAGGGGTGGTTGGACAACGTACGCTTTTTAATTCCGGTGATGCTCATCTGACGTTTTGGACTTGTTGAAAAGGGCAATCTGATGTTGAAATTTCAGTAAATAGGTTATTGGTGATGGTTTGTGTCTTGCTTTCGCGAAAGCGTAATAAACAATCCAAAAATCACAGCCACTTTGACTTGCCATCATTACGTGATATTGTCAATTTATATCAACAATCCCATGTTAATAGAATGTAACCTGAGTGAATCCCTTATGTTACCTAATCGGAGCGCAAATTGTTGATAACCTATTGATAAGGGTTTGCACAAGGGGTTGAATCAAACCCTTTTCTCGTCTGAAATTGTACTCCCCATTTAACTCAAAAATCATCAGGTATGGAACTAACTCAGATCAGAAAGAGAGATTTTACCCTGCGCCCATTCCAGCTGGAAAAGGTGACCGCTGCGGTACAAAAGGCCATGAACGCCCAGAATACGGGCAGTTACGAGGATGCGCTCAATGTCGCGCTTGAGGTTTATAAGACCTTGTGCCTGCGTAGAGACAAGGACAGTTCATACATACCTACAGTCGAGGAAGTTCAGGATATTGTAGAGACTGCGCTGATGGGAAGTTTTCCACATGTTGCCAAAGCCTACATTCTTTATAGAAACAAACAGGCGCTGGATCGCAAGCCCAATATCTTTGAGAAGCGCATTAACTTAAAACCATACGAGTACCCACAATTGTATGAGTACGTGCCGGCGATACGTCACTCATACTGGATCCACACAGAATTCAATTTCACTAGCGACATCCAGGATTTCAAAACCCGCCTGACAGACACTGAGCGCAGCGCAATCAAGAACTGCATGCTGGCGATCTCACAGATCGAGGTGGCCGTGAAGAGCTTTTGGGGGGATATCTACAACAAAATGCCTAAGCCTGAGATAGGAAGCGTGGGATCCACCTTTGCCGAAAGCGAGGTGCGCCATGCAGATGCTTACTCCCACCTGCTGGAGATTCTAGGACTCAACAAAGAGTTTGAAGGGCTCAAGAAAAAGCCGGTGATGATGAAGCGTGTGCAGTACCTAGAAACGGCATTGCGCAACAGCAAGAGCGATGACAACCAAGAGTACGCACAAAGCGTATTGCTGTTTTCATTGTTTATAGAGCACGTATCGCTTTTCAGCCAGTTCTTAATCATCATGTCTTTCAACAAGCACAAAAACATGTTGAAGGGAATTTCAAACGTAGTCGAAGCCACCAGTAAGGAAGAGCAGATTCACGGGGATTTTGGAATCGATATCATCAAGATCATCCAGCAAGAAAAACCAGAATGGTTCAATGATGAATACCACGCAACCATCCAGCGTATGTGTTTAAACGCATACGAGTCAGAATGCGCCGTTGTGGATTGGATCTTTGAGCAGGGCGAGATCGACTTCCTACCTAAAAACGTAATCTATGAATTCCTTAAAAACCGATTCAACAAATCACTTGAGGCGATAGGCATCACAGCCGTATTTGACGTGGATGAGAGCCTTGTTTCACAAACCGAGTGGTTTGATGACGAGATCGTGGGAACCAAGCACGGTGACTTCTTTGTGAAGCGCAGCATCAACTATACCAAGAGAAACCAAAGTATAACCGGAGACGACCTTTTTTAAAATGAACGAAAACACCACTACCAAAGACCAGAAAGTGGCCGCCGCACAAAACGATGTGCTTGCCGCCCGTAAAGAAGCCCTTGCCCAAGCGCAGGAAAATGCTACAGGCTTCAAATGGCTCAACGAGCATAGCCGTAATTTTTTAGCTGCAGGCTACCTGACCGAGGGAGCTACGCCAGAAGGACGCATACGCGAGATAGGTGAGCGGGCTCAGGAAATCCTAGGCATTGAAGGCTACGCGGATAAGTTTTACAAGTACATGTCGGAAGGTTTCTTCTCGCTGGCTTCGCCCGTTTGGAGCAACTTTGGAAAGCGTCGTGGATTGCCTATTAGCTGTTTTGGTAGCCATGTAGATGACGACATGGGGAACATTCTCTACACGCAGAGCGAGGTAGGGATGATGAGCAAGCTAGGTGGTGGAACTTCTGGTTATTTTGGGAAGATCAGACACCGTGGTGCGCCGGTAAAAAACAACGGTGAGGCCAGCGGTGCCGTACACATCATGCAGTTGTTTGAAAGCATGGTGGACGTGGTAAGTCAGGGTAGCGTACGCCGTGGGCGTTTTAGTCCGTACTTGCCGATTGACCACAAAGATATTAAGGAGTTTTTGGAAATCGGTACTGAAGGGAATCCTATTCAGAGTTTGACGCATGGTGTAACCGTGACTTCTGACTGGATGGAAGAAATGGTCGCTGGTGATGCAGAAAAACGTGCCATCTGGGCAAAAGTCCTGCAATGTCGTGGGGAGATGGGTTATCCGTATGTGTTCTTTACCGACAATGCAAACAACGGCCGTCCACAGGTTTACAAGGACAAAAACCTGCCTATCTATGCCAGTAACTTGTGTACTGAGATCATGCTGCCTAGCAGCGACGAGTGGTCATTTGTCTGCGTTCTTTCCAGTATCAATGTCTTGCACTATGACAAGTGGAAGGATACAGATGCTGTGGAAACAATGGTTTATTTCCTAGATGCTATCATCACCGAATTCATCGAAAAGCTGGAAGCTTACCGAGACAGCGATGACCGCGAGGACAGACAGACGTTTTTGTTTATGGAGCGCGCTTACAATTTCGCCAAAGCAAATCGCGCGCTAGGTTTAGGTGTTTTGGGATGGCACTCATTGTTGCAGAGCCGCATGATGCCGTTTGAAAGTCAGGAGGCGCATGCATTGAACCGCGAGGTCTTCAAAGCGATTCATGAGCGTTCTTACAAGGCTAGTGAGGAGCTGGCACAGCGATTTGGTGAGCCAGAAGTATTGAAAGGATACGGCCGTCGCAACGCGACATTGAACGCCGTGGCGCCCACGACTTCGAGTGCGTTTATTCTGGGTCAGGTTTCACAGGGAATCGAGCCTATCTGGTCAAATATTTATGTAAAGGACATCGCCAAAATCAAGACCACAATCAAAAACCCATTCCTAGTTGATCTTCTGGAAGAGAAAGGGATGAACAATAAGGAGGTTTGGCGCGATATACGCGACCACGATGGTAGCGTACAGCATTTGAATTTCTTGACGCAAGAGGAAAAAGACGTGTTCAAAACTTATAGCGAGATTGATCAACTGGATATCGTCTATCAGGCAGCTGGCCGACAGGAGTTTATTGATCAAGGTCAGAGTGTGAACATCATCGTTCACCCAGAAATGCCGATCAAGCAGATCAACCAGATCCACGTTCAGGCATGGAAGCTGGGGCTTAAATCACTCTATTACCAGCACAGCATGAATGCCGCACAAAAGTTCAAGCAGAAGAAAGACTGCGTGAGCTGTGAAGCATAGTTCAGTAAGCAGGTGGCAGTTGCAGTAGGCAGCTTGCCGCTTAAATAATCTAAAGCCTCAGTATTTTGCTGGGGCTTTGTTATTTTTAAAAGTTAAAAGATGAAAATACGCTGCGGCTGGTGTGAGGGAAGCCAGCTATATCAGGATTATCACGATCAGGAATGGGGCGTTCCGTGCTATGCCGATCTAAAATTGTTTGAAATGCTGGTTTTGGAAACCCAACAGGCGGGTTTGAGTTGGATTACCGTTTTAAATAAGCGCGAAAACTATCGTGAGGCGTTTAATCAATTTGATCCTCAAAAAATCGCCGCATACGACGATAGGATAATCGATAAGTTGGTCACAAATGAGGGATTGATCAGGCACCGTAAAAAATTGGAAGCGATAGTCACAAACGCCAAATGTTATCTTGAACTGGTCTCAGCCAAAAGATCGTTTTCAGATTTTCTGTGGACTTATGTGGATCACCGCCCCATCAACAATCACATTAAAGATTACGGAAACGCCCCAGCCAGTACAGAAATTTCAGACCGACTGTCAAAGGACTTGAAAAAGCTTGGTTTTAAATTTATTGGATCGACTACAGTTTATGCGTTCATGCAGGCGGTGGGTATGGTAAATGACCATGAAGTCTCGTGTTTTAGGCATGCGCAGTTGTCTAAATGATTTTTTTGTTGTTTTCATTACGCTTTCGCAAAAGCGTAACATTCTAAAGGCTACTTACAATTAATAGAAGCTTGAGGGCTGACGAATACGCGTCCTCTGAGTCTACACAATCCAAAGACTCAATGATACTAGTAAAGAAACGTCGTAAATCGCACATCGTGAAGCGCAGTGATCGTTCATCTATTCACGACTAAAGTCCAGCAGAGTATCCAGCAGCCGCGCTAATGACCTATTTTTGCGCAGCTTAAAACGAATCGGATTTTCATGCTTGTAACAGCAATCAATTTTATACTAAGTCTTTCATTATTAATCGTTCTTCATGAGCTGGGTCATTTTATTCCAGCCAGGTTGTTCAACACTCGTGTAGAGAAGTTTTTCCTGTTTTTTGACGTGAATTTTGCGCTGTTCAAAAAGAAAATAGGTGAGACGGTCTATGGGATAGGGTGGTTGCCGCTAGGGGGCTATGTCAAGATCGCTGGGATGATCGACGAGAGCATGGATAAGGAGCAGATGGCTCAGGAACCTAAGGAATGGGAATTCCGTTCTAAGCCGGCCTGGCAACGATTGATCATCATGCTGGGCGGTGTAGTGATAAACGTAATCGTGGGATTCTTTATCTACATCATGCTGGTCTACACGCAAGGAACCTACTACTCACCAGCCACAGAGTATAAATACGGAATGGGTTTTGATAAGGCACTTACCGATATAGGTTTTGAACAAGGCGATCGACCGATTCTAATTGATGGTGATAGCCTGGATCGCGCTGCCAGGATGAATCACTTCTTACTGCTGCGCGATGTAGAAACCGTAACCGTCTTGCGCAATGGCAAACAGGTTGACATCAATATTCCAGAGGATATAGGTGATAAGATGTTTAAGTCTGGTGCCAGCCCAGTTCTTCAAGGTCGCTATCCTTTTAAAATAGAAGAAGTCACCGAGGGCGGCTATGCCGATGACCTAGGGATGGAAGCTGGCGGCAAGGTGGTCAGCATTGCTGGCAGACCAGTAAAATACCAAACCGATGTTACTTATATCATCAATAATTTTCTGGAAGATGATGAGGAGTTTGTGCTTGAGTACGAGCGCAACGGCCAGATCAAGGAATTTAAGTTTTTGAATGATGAAGCGTTCAAAGAAGATGGTTTTGGCATCATGATGCTATCAACAGATAACGATATTGTCAATGAAACCAAACGTGACCTGTCTTTCTCTGAAAGCATCAGCGTGGGGATTTCACAGGGATACTGGACGATGCACGATTATCTTGCGCAGATGAAATATGTGTTTTCAGCAGAGGGCGCAACACAAGTAGGAGGTTTTGGTACGATTGCGAAATTGTATCCAGACTCTTTTGACTGGATCAAGTTCTGGGGGACGACAGCGTGGATATCCTTTGTTCTAGCCATCATGAATATTCTACCTATTCCGGCTTTAGACGGCGGGCATGTCATGTTCTTGCTTTACGAAATAATTACAGGTCGCCAACCCAATGAAAAGTTCCTAGAGCGTGCGCAAATTGTGGGCTTCGTTCTGTTGGTAGCGCTATTGTTGTGGGCAAATGGGCTAGATGTGTTTAGGGCGATATTTGATTGATAACTCATGAGGGTTAGGAAACTTTTCATCTGGTTTGGTGCGTTTTGTTTCTTAGCTCTGTTATGCTTTGTTTTTAGATTCGATCTCTTTCATCAATACCACAAGACACACATGGTCTTTTGGAACCCTGAGCAGCCAGTCAAATACTCTGATTTTGAAGGCGAGATCGACTGGAATTCGACAGATGATATATGGTGTTATCATGGATTGTATCTGAATTCGGGTATGATTGACGGTCCCAAGGTGTTCGCCATATTTGATAAAAATCTTAGCTGGATTAAAGACACTACAGATCTCAATTTTCAACAGGAGCTAATCTTACAGCAGATGAGATTTGATCTTTATGAGATTTACGCGCGAGAGTTTAATAAGGCTATTCTCAAATCATGTAAAAGTGGAAAGTCTTCCTTCAAAGATCACGAAAAAATTGGCGATAGCATTTATCCATTGTTGCAATCGGAGTTAAAGACTGTTTTCAACAGTGATTTATCGGCTAAACAAAAGATAGAGATTTATAGACCTCAAGTGGATTCACTTTTGGCACTTTAGTCTTCATACCAACCCCTTTACCATTTCCCTAAGAATAAGATGCTCAAATTGCCTATAGTTTTGAATCTATGGCAAATCGCAAGCTTTTTTCAATTTTAAATTTACTGAGCGTCATCATTCTAATCACATGGAACGGCTATGCGAATACTGGCAACTTTAATGGCAAGACAGTTGGCGAGCTAAGCGCAGAATACAACAACCTATTCACACCAGCGAGCTACGCATTTTCTATCTGGGGATTGATTTTTATCAGCTTACTGGTCTTTGCGATTTACGGTGTTTATCAAGCGTTCTCAAAAACAGCTCTTGAGAAAACGCAGTCGTTGGCTAATGAAACTTCGAGAGAATACAATACCTATTCCAGCAGCTATGACCCCAAAATTGATATTGTCAAATCGACAGCGCCGTGGTTCCTCACAGCTAATATTTTCTGTATGTTGTGGGTGGGATTTTGGCTGGAAGAGATGATTTTAATCTCGGTGGTTTGTATGCTGGGAATATTGATCAGCCTGATCATGTGCTTGCGTAAGTTGGACATGGAAGTCTGGGATGCGCCGTTCCCCATCATCGCATTTGTCTGGTGGCCGCTATGCTTGTATTCAGGTTGGATAAGTGTCGCGACGATTGCCAATTTTTCTGCGTGGCTCAATAGTTCATTTGAAATTGCCATGGGAACCCAGATCACATGGACGATCGTCATAATTGTAGCTGCGGCAGCAATCAATCTACTGATGATCATTTATAGATGCATGCGTGAATTTGCGATTGTAGGAGCATGGGCGCTGGTTGCAATTTACATGCGTCATTCTGGTGAACTGACTTCAATTGCATACACGGCTCTCGGTGGTGCAATCTTATTACTTGTTGCAGCAGGAATCCACGGATCTCAGAATACCGACACCAATCCATTCTTCAAAATGCAGGAATGGCTAAAAAGCAGAAAGACGGCATAAAAAAGCCCCGCAAACTGCGAGGCTTGAATGATTTCTAATTTTTCTTAACAATGCTCGTTGTAGGCACCTTTAAGGTTTTCTGCAATCATTTCTGCAGGGCGACCCTCAATGTGGTGACGCTCTAGCATGTGAACCAATTCACCATCTTTAAAAAGCGCCATGCTGGGTGAGCTCGGCGGGAAAGGTACCATCTGGCTACGCGCAGCATCTACCGCCTCTCGATCTACACCCGCAAAAACGGTCACTAGATGATCTGGTTTTTGATTGTTTTCCAAAGACATTTTTGCACCTGGACGTGCATTTGCCGCCGCACATCCACAAACCGAGTTGACCACGACTAGAGTAGTTCCTTCGCTTTGGATGGCATTGTTTACTTCTTCTGCGGTATATAGATGTTCAAAACCTGCGTTGCCTAGATCGTCACGCATAGGTTGTACTAATTCTGGTGGATACATAATGTTATTTTTTGCAAAGGTAATTTGTCGAGCCTATAATCGAATTACCTTCTATAAGTTGTTCCTATGTCAGACTTTGATTTGATAATAAGTTTCCAGTTTATGAGAAAATTGTTGATTATGCTGCGTCCTCAGGGGTCAGACCATGCAACTCACGAACGTTAATATTTCTATTTGGGAAGTTTAAGAGGGAACCTTATCTCAAAGAATCAAAAAGTTCTTGAGGATCACGGCGATTATCCTAAAACGCAAGGATAATTATTTGGGGACTTTTGTAATGATATAGAAGGCTATAATGTCCTATGATTACTGCCCGAGTATCTTCATGAACGGTAGGCTTTCCCATTTCAGGGAAGTTTCTCAGAAGTTTGAGCCTCTCACGGATTTCTGAATTCAATTTTCTAGAGTACCTAACATTCCCGTTACGCTTATTCCAGTAATCAAATACGTGGTTTCTTTGTCGTCTTGCTGTCGCAGTCCATGAAATGGTCAACTCATCCATTCTGCGTCTTCAGCTTGCAGGTCTTCATCTGAAATCAGATTTCCCTCTTGAATGTCTTCTTCACTCAAGGCAAGCATTTCAATTTGATAAGAATCCAATTGGATTTTTTCGGGCGACTCCACAGATGTCAGGATGCTTTCCATTGCCATAAGCAGCTTTTCGTTTGTCGCAAGCATTATTCGATCAACCAGTCTGCTTTTTAAGCTGTTAATTGTTTCCATAATTCAAATTTTTAAATCAAAAATCTGCCCAAGTAACTTTAAATTTTCATCTAATCACGAGGCAAACATCTCCCGATATCTCTTACTTATCCGCTCTGCCAGCGCTTTCATTTCCTCATCAGTCAGCTTCATTTTTTTGCTGAAACGCATATCGTCCATCTGATTAATCGGAATCATATGCACGTGTACATGTGGGACTTCCAGCCCTATTACACTCATGCCTACTCGCTTGCATTTTACAGATTCCCTCAATGCCAGACCAACTTTTCTCGAAAACTCCATCAATCCAGCGTAAGTCTGCTGCGGTAGATCCAGCAGTTTATCAGTTTCTTCTTTTGGGATGCAGAGCGTATGACCTGCTGCATTTGGATTAATGTCTAAGAATGCGTAGAACTCTGCGGTTTCTGCAATTTTATAGGAAGGTATTTCTCCAGCTACTATTTTGGTAAATATGCTCATGGTTAGTCCCTAGTTATATCCAGAATCTCCAATTTTAAAACCCCTACAGGCACCTGTGCTTCTGCAATGTCCCCTACTTCCTTGCCCAGCAATGCCCTGCCGATAGGTGAATCCACAGAAATGTGTCCCTTGCTCAAATCGGCCTCGCTCTGTGCGACCAGCTTGTAGTTCATCACCATGTTGTTGTTATGGTTTTTGATCTTGACGGTACTGTGGATTAAAGCCTTGGAAAGATCTAGGCTGTTTTCATCCACAACCCGAGCGTTTGCTACGACTTCTTCCAGTTTTGAAATGCGCATTTCCAGCATTCCTTGCGCCTCTTTGGCCGCATCGTATTCTGCATTCTCACTCAAGTCACCCTTATCGCGCGCCTCGGCAATGGCTTGTGATGCCGCGGGCCTTTCTACGTCTTTCAAGTGCTTTAGCTCGTCGCGCAATTTTTGCAGACCCTCTGCCGTGTAATATGAAACTTTACTCATGTCAATTGATTTTGGATAATTACGCTTTCGCGAAAGCGTACAAATAATCATTTTTAAAGAAATGAACTGTATCAGGTAATCCAGATAGACCCACAAATACAAAAATCCCTGCCTGAGGGATTCATAAACAAATATACTAAAAGCCGATTCAAGCGTTTTAAATTTACAACTTTTAGATCATGCGATACGCCAAATATCTTTTTCTGTTTTTGCTGATGGCAGGTTGCTCTGATGACGACGATCAGCGCAGCAATCCGTTCTTGGTAGACGTGGGATTTTCAGTAGAGCTGAACACCAATCTCCCTCAATTTTCCAACTTGAACTTCAACAACGGAGTCGTTGAAGTCGACAATGCGGGAATACGCGGCGTGGTAGTTTACAGACTCAACCAAGAAACCTATCTGGCATGGGAACTTAGCGATCCCAACCGTGCGCCAAACAACTGTTCCCGTCTACGCGTGAACGGTCTTGAGTTAGAAAGCCAATGTCCTGATGATAACAATAGCTACAACCTGATTACTGGACAACCAGTGACAGGCGGCGGTAGGTTTAGTCTAAAGCCTTACCGAGCGGTACGTGAGGGAAGTATGGTAAGGGTTTTTAACTGATTTGTATAAAGCTCCCCGCCTTAGACAAGGCGGGGATCGTTCAAAACTTTGTTTTGAACGAGGGGTGGTTGGATAGCTGTTCAGATGTAAATGAACTAATCTAAAACCTCACCGTCACCCCAGTCAAAAAATTGATCCCTGCCTGCGCGTACAGAAATGCAAAATCATTGGCCACTAGATTCCCCGCATCATTCGGTGCATCAAAACTGAAAAAGTAGCCGTTGTTCTCGTACTCTAGATCAAAAAAGTTATTCACCTGAAAAGTAAACGTTACATCCCGCGCCCAGCTCATCGTATTCCAGATGTACTGAGTATTCAGATCCAGTACGCCGTACGCATCCAGTTTTGATGCCTCGGCTTCTATGTTGCTCATGAATTGTTCACCAACGTATTTTGAAAACAAGGTGATATCCAGATTCTCTGTCGCCTCGTAGGTGAATGCACCGCCAGCCACAACGCTAGGCGAGTAGGAAATCTCCGTGTTGCCAAAACTCCTCAGTTCACCATCTCGCTCCGCGAAAAAGTCACGGTTTTCGTTAATGCTCAAGGCTAGATTGGGTCTTAAAACCAACTGATCTGCAACTCGCCATACGGCATCCAACTCCAGCCCTAGCCTGTAGCTGCTACCACTATTCTCACGTATCGGGAAACCTACTGCATCGATGGCTCCAGTCAAAACTAACTGGTTTCTGAAATCCATGTAATAAGCATTTGCGTTAAGTCTGAAGTTTTGGCTATCGTGACGCCATCCCAACTCAAAATCGTCCAGTTCCTCTGGCTCTGGATTACCATTTTCAAAATCTACTCGAGCAGGCTCGCGATTTGCACGGGCGTAGGATAAATAAAATCTGTTTTTGTCATCCAATTGATAAGTCAATCCGGCTTTTGGATTGAAGAAAAAGAAATTTTCATCCACATCCAGCGGCAGGTTGCCTCGCAGAGTCCCTCCTGCCTCGTAGCTTATTCTTCTGATCTGCAAATCACCGTAGGCAGTCAGGTTTTCCGTAAGGTCGTAAGTCGTTTTCAGGTACAGATTTGCATCGGTCTTGTCGCTGCGATTGTCAAAATACCTAGTCGTCAGATTTGGTGCAGGCACATTAATCACATTGATGACATCACCGTACTGCTCACCATCGTAGCGATTCACGCCACCTCCTAAAATAACGTCTATCTCATCCTTTTTAAAGTTCAAGCTGAAAACTGCCCCGTAAAAGTCGCTGTTCAGATGCCCTTGAGTAACTAGGTCAGATCGTATTTGTGAAACACCATTTACGGTGACTGGTAGCAGTCTAAAATTTAGCAGAAACGCATCGTCCATGTACTGCTCAAAAAACCCACGCCCGTAGGTGTAGTGGCCCGAAATATTTCCAGTCCAGTTCTCATTGAATTTATGCGAGACGTGCAGCTGATAATGATCCTGATTGTAGTTATCGGTTTCGTTATCGTAGGCTCGCCGATTGCCCTGAGCATCAAAATAAAGTCCATCAGGATTTGCTCGCCTGTCCATCGCGATTTCCTCTCTGGTCTGACCAGTAAAGGAAAGGCCCGTGCGCTCTTCACCGCCAAAAACCAATGCTTTTATCTGCGTCTTATCTGTTCTATAGATACCGCTCAGATAGTACGAGCGCAGATCAGCAAATGCTCGATCGATGAACCCGTCCGACTCAATGCGCGATAGTCTGGCGTTGAACATGAATTTGTCATTGAGCAGACCTGTACCCACTTTCACCGTATTCTTAAACGTATTGAAACTACCAGCACTACTGGCTATTTCTGCGTAGGGAAAGCGATTATTATCATCTGTCAGGACATTGATACTCGCGCCAAATGCCCCAGCACCATTAGTCGATGTCCCTACCCCGCGCTGCACTTGGACGTTCTCGACGCTACTGGCAAAATCTTGAAGATTGACCCAAAAGCTGCCTTGGCTATCGGCATCGTTGTAGGGGATTCCATTCAGAGTCACGTTGATGCGCGAGTTTTCGGCTCCTCTAATTCTGATGTCTGTGTAACCTATTCCCGTACCGTCAAAGGTGGTGCTGACGACATTCGGCAAGAAATTCAAAAGGATAGGAATGTCCTGACCTAGATTGGTTTTCCGCAGTTCTTCCTTGCTGATTTCTGAGTAGGATACGGGTGTTTTTTTAGTCGCGCGAGTGGATTTCACCACTACTTCCTCCAGCTTTTCCGCTTTGGTTGAGTCGGCTGGTTGCGGGTTTTGGGCAATCGCTGCGCCCATGATTGCATTCAAGACAAATCCTAAGTAAAGCTTTCTTTTCATTGCTTTTTTCTAAGCAGGCAAAAGAGGCATTTACCTAAGTGTTATTCAAAATTGTTGAGGTTCCTCAATGCGTTGGATTGATTAGTGTTACGCTTTCGTACTTCGGCAAGCTCAGTATAAATTTCCCTGCGGGAAAGCGTAATAAAAACCAACATCTGAATTACCGGTAAGGCAATTATGCATCCCTTGGCAGCATTACCTGCCCAGGTTCCTCGGGTATAATCTCAGCCGTTGCCAGCACCCCTTGAGACGCGGCAAAATTAAGGGCAAATGCTAATTGTGAAACAAAACAGAGCTACTTTTTTAAGTTTGTCCGTTCATGGTATTACTCGACGACCGCCTCATCTTCCCAGATCCGCTGGACGCGCCAGAGCACGTCTTGCTAGCAGTAGGCGGTGACCTGTCGACAGAGCGGCTGATGCTGGCCTATCGGTCTGGAATCTTCCCGTGGTATAGCGATGGCGAGCCTATTTGCTGGTGGTCGCCTGATCCCCGCATGGTGTTTGACCTCACTGCGGATCAGCCTATGCGCATCACAAAATCTCTAAAGCAGAGCAGACGCAATCGCGGATATATCGTCAAATTCAACACCGATTTTGAACAAGTCATCGCCAATTGCCGACACTCACCGAGAATAGGACAGGACGGCACATGGCTAAATGATGAGATGCAACAAGCCTACTTAAAGTTGAATGAGTTAGGTCACGCAAAATCCGTAGCGGTTTATAAAAACGATGAGTTAGTAGGCGGACTATACGGCATCGACCTGCCAGAATCAAAGATCTTTTGCGGTGAAAGCATGTTTTCAAAGCATCGGGACGCCAGCAAGATTGCCCTTTGGTGGCTTGTAGAAAAACTTCAGGCAGATGGCTATCGCTACATCGATGGACAGGTGCAAAATGACCATTTAGAAAGTCTGGGTGGGATTACGCTTTCGCGAAAGCGGTTTCTACAACAGCTCTACAACTGGTAATACATTCCTAGATTGAGGAACAGTAACCGCTCGCTGCTATCCGTAAAATCCTCGATGCGATATTCTGCGGTAAATTGAAGTTTGATGTCCTTGATCAACTGCCTACCTAATCCCAGCGCAAACCGCTGGTCGTAGGCCGGTCGTACATCGTTTTCTGCAATTAGCAGCGTTTCAAGATTGCCCGTAAGGTAGAATTCCTTGGCATCTGTCACCTCACCATTCAGCGGTATCGATGCAGAAAACCGATACCTCCATCGGTGGGTTGTCCGATCCCCCCGCAATCGCTGATCCCATCTGCCTCGGTGCGCGATTTTAAGGCTGTTGTATTTTCTGGTATAAACATACTGCTCGGTAAATCGCAGTTCTTCTGGTCTGGCTTCGTCAAACAGCTCACGGTACATGACGCCGGCACCAATTTGGGAATAGAAACCCAGCTCGTAACTCACAAATTGCGCTGCCTGAATATGCAGCACCTCGGCATCTGGGCTCACCACGTTGCGCTGCTCGACAGTTGTGTTTAGATTCCATCTGGTCTCGCTTTTCCACGATAGGGTGATGGACGGCTGCGCCAAAACCTCATCCAGCTGACCTGTTGCAAAAAATGGACATAGCAACAGGATGGGAAGAAACCTAAAACAACAGGAAATCATACTCCAGTCGTTTTACTTCTCTAAAACTGATCAATTCGCCAGCATGCGAGAACAAATATTCCCTTCGATAGATCTTGCGCTTGTCCTTGAAGGCCACTACCAGTTCATAATTCTGAAAGGCGCCTTTTTTTATTTGCTGCTCGATAGACTGTGGATCGCTTTTGATAAAAAGGTATTGCTGCTGGACTTTCTCGATACGGTATTTTCTTGCGACTGTGTCTAACTGGCTGCGTATTTTAAGCAATGCCGCCTTTTCAATTTCCCGTTTGGAAATTTTGATCTCAACATCTTGGATTTTTCCATTCTGGTCGAACTCTGCACTAATTCTATTACCAGAGCGTTTAAATTTTGCTTCAAAACTGGAGCGTTCACCATCGATCTCTTTATAGTATTTGATACGTTTATCTGCAGAATTGATAAGATCGACAATAGGTAGTGCAGGAGCAGGGAAATCATCTCGTTCAATTCCTGTTTCTTGTTCTTGTTTTGCAACCCCTTTTTGAGCGTAAAGCTGTCCGCAAAAAAGGAAAATTGTGCTGACTAGTGTAAACAAGAGCCTATTCATGATGCTAAGGTAGTATTACCCATAGTTCATCGATTCTGTTTTGCTATTATTTAAGTGTGATGTTTTTTGTATTAAGCTTTCGCGAAAGCGTAATCATCAACAATCAAAAACTGCTTTAGAAATGTAGCTTCCTAAACTTTATTACGACCTACCAACAAGATGATAGGGCTAAATTTGCAGTATGATCAAAGGATTTTTCAGCAAGCATAAATGGAAGATACTGTTCATGTTGATCCTGTGTGGGGGAATCATGGCGGCTTTCCAGTATGCGCTTACGCCAGAGAAAACACTTGCTGTCTTGCAGCCTGATCAGTTCGACCCCACCCTAGTGGACGATAGCAAGCAATTTGTCAAAAAATATCACACCATCGCAGATTTCAAACTGGTCAACCAAAACGGTGATACCATCACCCAAGATTTCTATAAAGACAAAATCTACGTCGCAGACTTCTTTTTCACCACTTGCCCGTCTATTTGTCCCATGATGACCGAAAACATGATGATGGTACAGGAAGAATTTAAGGACGATCCAGAGGTGCTGATTCTTTCCCATAGCGTTACACCAGAGCAAGACTCAGTTGAAGTTCTGCGCGCCTACGCAGATAAGAAAGGCATCCTTGACAAAAAGTGGAACCTAGTCACCGGGGACCGAAAAGAAATTTATGACCTGGCTCGCAAATCATACCTTGCTGCTAAGAATAAGTCTGGTCGTGAATACGGTTTGGTGCATACCGAAAATTTCATGCTGGTCGATAAAGAAGGTCGATTGAGAGGAAGATCATACGATGGCACAAATCCAGAGGAAGTTGAGGCACTTATCAAAGACATTTACACCCTAAAGGACATCTACCGCAGACAGGAAGAGAAGAAGTAGAGCCTATCCAGCCTAGAAACTTACTTTTGCGGTTTAAATGAACTGTTATGAGAAAACCGCTACTTCTTTCGGCTTTATTTGCTACCACCCTTTCATTTGCTCAGAATGAGCAAGAAACTGATAGTATTCAAGAGGGCTGGAGCACGGATGGTGTTTTCCAATTCCTTTTTAATCAAAGTGCCTTTAACGCAGAATGGCAAGGTGGAGGAACCTCAAACATTGCAGGTAACGCTACGCTCAACTATGATGCAAACTACCTGAAAGGCCGTCACAGTTGGGACAATAAACTGATTTTGGAATACGGTATTACAAAACAGGATGAAGATGTATTCTCTCGTAAGACAAATGATCGTATCGAATTTAATTCGGTTTATGGGTATAAGATTAGTAAGGACAGCAGTTGGTCATATTCGTTTTTTGTCAATGGTCTGACACAGTTTGCAAAAGGTTACCGATTTAGCGAGGATCCAGTAACTGGTGAAGAAATCAGAACCGAGCGAACTCGATTCATGTCTCCAGGCTTCTTCCAGATAGGACCTGGTGTACTTTACCGCCGTGACGAGGATCTGACCGTAAACATAGCACCTGCTACATCGCGATTTGTGATCGTGGATAGCGAGTTCACTACTACCCCAGGATACATGGATGGTGATTACTTTGGCGTAGATGCAGGCGAGTCCATGCGTTTTGAGCTGGGTGCCAGCATTAATGCACTTTATAACTTCACCATCGCTAAAAGCATCACCATGGACAACGTCCTATTACTTTACATGAACTATTTAGAAGATGTGGGCAACGTGGATATCAACTACAGCACAAACATCAACATGAAGATCAACGAATGGTTAAGCACAAACTTCATCTTCCAAGCCATCTACGATGACAATGCGGTAGGTGCATTTCAGGTGCGTCAGGTGTTTGGGTTAGGAGTGAACTATAAGTTTTAGAAAATACAATTCATCCCTTTTACCAAATATTGGTAATTTTGAAAAAATTGTAGCAATGAAAAATACTTCAGTCTCGCTGGGCACTCATTTTGATGAATTTCTCAAAAATCAAATCGATAGCGGTCGCTATAAAAACGCGAGTGAAGTGATACGCGCTGCGCTCAGATTGTTAGAAGATGAGGAAAGGTACAATGCGTGGTTGAGAGCTGAAATTCAGAAAGGTATTGATAGTGAGATAGTCGAGAATTTTGATTTTGAAGAGCATCTCAAAGCTTTGAAAGCAAAAAAGCGTAAGAGTGGTTAAACTTCACATTCGACAGGCGGCTATCGATGACCTCGATGAAATCTGGGACTACACAGAATCACAATTTTCTAGTTCACAAGCAGACAAGTATTACTTTCAGATCAAAAGTGTTTGTCATTCACTGCTTTCAAATCCTAATATTGGAAAATCTTACACTCATTTAGGGGAATCAATAAAGGGAATTGTATCTGGCAGGCACCTAATTTTCTATAAAATTCACGAGGATAAAATTGATATATTACGAATTGTACACGGAAATAGAAATTATAGCGGAAAAGATTTGAAATAATCATCTAATCTCTTTGTTTACGTTACTATTTCACCAAGTCCAGCATCGTGAGTCGGTATCATCCACCCATTTTCAATCCTGAAAAGCCCAGAAAAAGGATCATTGGTGAAATCTAGATGACCATCTAGATCAGCGTATTGGGTGTTTGGTCTGGCTAGTGCAAAATGCAGTCCTGCGGCTATTCCCAGCATGCTTTCATCCAGACAACCTACCATCACCGGCATTCCAGCTGCGCTGGCTACAGAGTCGATGTGAACTCCCTGAGTGATCCCTCCCACCTTCTGCAGTTTGATGTTGATCATGTTTGCCCCAGCAGATTTTGACAATGAGTGCGCATCGCTGATTGATCGCACGCCCTCGTCTGCCATTACGGGAAGTGGTATTTCTGTGGCGAGTCGCTGTAATGCGATATCATCCTGATAATCCGTGGGCTGCTCAAGCATCTGGATGTTTAGCTTTTTTGTCCTTTTGGCAAATAGCTTGCTTTTTGCAATGTCATAACCTTGGTTGGCATCAAATCGCAACCCCAGTTCTAGGCCGTAGACTTCTCTTAGTTTGGCGAGTGCCTTGACATCCTGATCCAGATCTAGTCCACCTTTGATTTTCAAGATTCTGTAGCCTTGTTGCCAGTACGCTTTCGCGAAAGCGAGAACATCATCCACAGGCATAATCCCGATGGTCACACTCGTGGCGATCTTTCTACGATAACCGCCCAAAAACTTGTAAAGTGGCACACCGGCAGCCCGCGAAATCAAATCGTATAGCGCGATGTCCACCATCGCCAGCGCAGACCGCTGGTTTTGAAGATGTTTTTTCAACTCGGCAATGTGCAGCCTGTATTCCCATGGGTCTTTATTTGACAGGTAGGGCTCGATGGTGGTATTGATGGCATTGACCACGGACTCTGCCGTCTCGCCGGTGATTTCCATATCGGGCGCCGCACAACCCCATCCAGTCAGTCCGTTGTCTGTATTGAGTTTGAGAACTACGTTTTGGGCGCTGTCGATAGACTCGTAGGCGATCGTGTAGCCAGACTTCATTTTTAAATCCAGCACTTGATATTCGATACTCGTGATTCTCACGGACTAATATCTGTTTTGGTACAGTTTGTCAAGAGGCATGTTTTTGATGCTTTCGACAAATTCCACCATCTTTCTGATGGAAATATCCCACATCTTTTTGCCTTTCTCCGCGGTGGCTTTTCTTGCGTTGCCCATCACGCCGCTGTTGGAAATACGATCTGTATGCACATACCAGTTCACTCCACGATCTGAAGTGAAATCTAGATACTCGTTGTCCAGATCAAGGGTTTCATCTACAGCTTTGTTCATGTCGACAATTTCTGGTCGCAGCGCCAGCGTGGTGCTGGTTTCAATCTCACCGGCGTGGATGTCGTTTGGAGTATCGATCAATCCGTAAAGATCGATATCGCTGGTTTCGCCCGTGTCTACACAAACAAAAATCTTTGCATCACGATTGATCATTTGCGCAGCGTAGGTGAGTGTAGGCTTGTTGTCGCCGTGACCGTTTAGGATGATCAGTTTCTTGATTCCGTTGTGTGCTAGACTCATCCCCAGATCATAGATGATTGCACTCAATGCATTATTGGTCACACTCAACGTTCCCTTGAAATCGCTGTGATGGTAGGAAACGCCATAGGGAATGGGCGGTAACACAAAAGGTTTGGGGTCAGCGCAATTTTTTGCTACTTCCTGTGCCATGTAAACGGCATCGTAGTAATCGATGTCCACAGGTAGATGTGGCCCGTGCTGCTCGATGGCACCGCAAGGTAAAATGGCGGTGTCAATCTTTTTCAGCCTTTCTTCAATCTCTTGCCAGCTCAAGGTTTCCCAGAGGTAGTCGGTTTTTTTATTCTGCATTTGCGTATTTGTATTTCTTCTGAGCCAGAAACTCAGGGGTGATTTCTTGATCTTCCCAGCCATTGTTTTTCCTGATGACCGCACCATCTGCGTATTCATCCAGAATGTTGAAAAGTGGCAGGCGCACGTATTCAGGAAGATCCTCTAAGTTACTGCGCTGTTCATCAAAACGCAGCTCCATCACACGTGGGTGTGATTTTGCCAATCGTTTGGTGAATTCGTTTTTTTCGATAGCGCCCTTTTCCAACAGCATGTGGTAGAGGTGAGCGGCATCGCTGCCTATTTGTTTTATACTGGTATTGGATAGTTTTTGAAGTGCAAGCTCAATCTGCAGGTCGCTGTAGCCGCAGTTTTTAGGATCGGATTCAAGGGCGGTAATCATTCCTATGATCCGGCGGCACTTCTCGCATTTGCCGCAGGGATACATGCGTTTTTCGTGTTCATGAGCCGCGTGACAGCTTACCTGTTCTTTTTGCAGATCAGGATAACGCTTGAGTAAGACCTTCATGATTAGCAATTCTGACATGCTGCGCAGCAACGAAAACTGATATAAGTCCCAGCCTTTCCTTGCATAAAATCTGGTCATCGCATTATCAAAGTATTTGCTCTGATCATATAGTGCCGCGTAATGCGTTATTCCGTTCAACGATTTTTTCTCGGTGGTGTCGTACTCGTCGCCTACGATGATGTTTTTCAGGCCTTGTTTCAACGCGATAGGCAAGACGCCAAAAAGAAAAACGGATACCGTCCACAAACGCACGGGGTAGATATCTGCACGTATACTGGCGTAATTAGGTTTGATGAATTTTAGGTGTCGCAGCATCCAGTTGAAGATTCGGTCGCTGTTGCACCATACCTTGTTAGTACGTGGTTCGCTTTCGCGAAAGCGTCTAAAAGCATTTACCGCGGTAAACCAATGTCTCCCTGCCTCGTTCACATAAATAGGATGCGGATAGCTAAATTCCTTGATCATCCCATAGGAAACTAGGCTGTCCTTTCCGCCGCTGCTCAGGATTGCGTAGGCCTCGGGATTCGCTTTCGCGAACCTGCCTGTCGTGCCATGGCAGGCAGGAGCGGAATCAATTTTACACGCTGGCTGTGTGAACTTGATCTCTGCCTGTGTGTATCGTTCACGCTTCTCTGGGACTAGACCTGTAAACTCTTCAGTCAAAAATGGATTGTCCACCAGCTTGTTGCATAGGATTTCCCGACTTGTATTCTCGGTCATGTCCTTGATCAATTGCTGATCGGTTTTGTCATAATTGCCGTCAAAAATCAGCTCACGGCAAAACAGGCCGTAATTCATCGCGACCTGAGCGACCATCATACTAGCCAAATTCTGATCGGCTAAATCCTTTTTGTTGAACAGCTTATCGTTGTAAGTGTAGAAAAGCGTATTTGTAAACGTGTTGCCGTCCAGATCGATGATTTCATAAACCGCCTGCACCCGTCGAGGGGTGATGATGGGTTTGTGAATCCGCAGGCTGCGCAGTACGACAAAATCCTCGAGTGCAATCATCTCAAGTGGTTCTTGAGCAAGTTGACCAGTCCATCTGCACCGTGGGCAAGCACATCAAAAGCCGGAAGCCCAGTTTCCTCAGTAATCTTCTGACAAGCTGATTCAATATCTGCTGGGTCTAGATTTTCATGGTTAACGGTGACTGCAATTACCTTCTTCCCAGAAATAGTCTCGATGGCATTGATCTGTTCAGGCAACGAATGCAGGCGATAGCCGGGAAAGCCGTCGTATTCCAGTCGGGTAGGGGCGTGCTGCAGAATGACATAGTCTGGTCTGCCAGCCGCCAAAATCTCAAACCCGCCGGGATAGGCTGGATTCATCAGGCTGCCCTGACCCTCGATGACTAGGAGGTCTGGATTTTCGTTTTTCCATGCCTCGTGGGTAGCATGCTCTATCTCACCGCTCACAAAATCGTTGATGCAGCTGTCCATGATCATGCTGTATTTGGCACCCTGCATCCATGCAGTCTGACCTGTTCCCACCATTTCGGCTTTTTTGCCCGCCTTGCGGAAGGCATGAACGATGATCCAAGCGGTGGTGCGTTTGCCTATCGCGCTATCGGTGCCCAGTACGGCGATCTTCAGGCAATTGACTTCCTCGATTTTTCCCGTGAAGAAATGCAGCTCATCGCGATCTGGTGTTTTGCGTACGTCTTTGATGGTTATATTATTTTCTTTAGCGAGGTTGACCAGTCGCTCATCTTTGGTTAAAAAGTCGTGCAGACCAGAAACGATGTCCATCCCGCAGCTTATGGCTTGAGCGATGATATCACGCGCCTTGGCAGGTAATCGACCTCCGTCAGGGGCAAGTCCGATCACAAAATTCTCGACGATATTTTCTTTTGTTGCGCTGTCAAAGTCGGCGTAAATGGGGATTCCGGCATTTTTGCCGTCAAGCACTTCGCCAGCATCTTTCCCAGCGTAGTTGCTGTCGATGACACCCACCACATCAAAACGTTCCGTAAAACGCACGAGGCCGTGGGCAGTTTTTCCGTTTGGGGTATTGAATGCACCCTCGCAGTAAACCAGCGCGGTGCCGTTGATGGATTTTTTCATAACTATCTTTTTGCTGTGATGACCGCGACAAAACGATCATTTTCCAGCGGTTGTTTTTTGTGTAATTCCAACAAAGCAATCAAGCCAGCGCTAGAACAGGGCAGAATGCGCATACCCTCTTTTTGGTTCAGGTAGCTGCTCATCTCTTTAAGCTTGCGGTCTGAAACGTGTGCCGCGTAGCCACTGCTTTCGCGCAAAGCGTAGAGGGCTTCTTCGCCATCAAAGCTATGCCAGTTGATCAAAGCCTCATTGACTAATGTCTCTTTGATTTTGCTTGGTTCCAGATCTTCGCAATGATCCAGTCCTTTTAGATGCGAGCTGATGATAGGATTCTTGTGCGCCGATGATCCAGCGACCATGTATGGAATTCTGCTTGTCTTCCCCCTTTTATAGAGACTCACGAAACCACGATATATTCCTGCTAGCACGGTACCGTTAGAAACGGGGCAGGCCAGATAGCGTGGTGCGTCTCGCAGGGTATCGTAGATTTCATTTGCAATTTCAGCGTAAGCTGCGATCTGCATAGGTGTGTTTGCACCGCCGGGGTTGGCATCATACCACGAATTTTCTGCTGCTTGCTTTGAACTCGACTGAACTACATCCTCATAAGTTCCAGTCAGCCTTATCAGTTCTGCGCCTAGCTGCTCGATCTGTACGGTGCGTTCTGAATGATAGCTTTCTGGCATGAATACGTTGCAGTTCAGGCCAGCCAAACTTGCTGCATAAGCACAGGCTACACCATAGTTCCCACAGGTGGCGAGGGCAAGTGTATCATAGCCTCTACGTAAGGCATCGAGCACCTGCGCAAAAGCAATGCGGTCTTTTTGGGTGCCAGTAGGATTGTTTCCCTCGTATTTCAGGAAAAGCTGTCTGATACCATGATCCCTTTCCAGCGTTCTGGCACGAGTAAGATTGGTATCCCCTACTTCTAGGCTGATGATATCTTCAAAAGATTCTATGCGATCTTGTAAAGAAAATGAATGATTCCTGACCATCGCACTCAGGCGATCAACCTCGGCGGTGTTAGTCACCACTTGACTTTTTACACCGTCCAGAAGATTGTTTTCAGTTATCATTTTTCAACATCAGACCTATAGAATTAGTAAGTAAATGTATGAGAATGCTATATCTGAAAAAGCGCTTTAAGAATAATTTTGCTAAAGCCTAATTTATGTCTAACCCATTAAACTGAAAATAATGAATTAAAAAAGCCATCCTTGCGGATGGCTCTGAAAAATCTAATATGTTATTTTGACTAGTTGTCGTCAGTACCGTTGATCTCTTCGTTGATCTCACGGTTCACATCTTTACCTGCGTCTTCAATTTCTTGACCTACCTGACGACCAGCTTCATCGATTTGACGTCCTGCGCGCTCTGCTGCGCCCTCTACTTCTTCACCTGCATCTTCAAGCTCTTCACCAGCAGCATCGATGTTTCTTTCTGTGTCCTCTGCTGCATTTTCAATAGTCTCTTCTGCGCTGTTTTCAGTTTCTTCTCTACATGAAGTTGTAGCGATCATTAAACCTGCGACAGCAAAACTTAACAATAATCTTTTCATTGTATTGGAATTTAATTAAGGACCAAAATTAGATAGGTGCATCACTAATTTGGTTAATATTCTTAGAAATATTAATTGTAGGTACGATTAAATTGTTTAATCTTCAAAGAAACTAGTGGTCGCATTATACGCTCAATAACTGAATTGTAATCAATTGAGCCCAATAGGACACTTAAAATCATAAATGGAAATACACCTGAGACAATTTGCAGGAGATCTAAGGATTTACTGAAAAACCGATATAATCCTAATCCTGTAAACGTACCGTACAGAATCACAAAGTGAGCAACATAAATACCTAGCGTATTTCTACCGATTTTTCCGATCCAGTCAAATTGGATCCACCGCTCTAGAAGATATAATACTGCAATTAATATTAACACCACACCTAGTCGCGGAAACAACCAATTGTAATTGGCAATGTCGTGTAGCAATTGCACGCTTGCCAGGTGACCCAAGTCGCTAAAAATCATTGATGATTTTAAAACTAGTACTATCCCCAAACCAGCGAACGTACCACATAGCCATTTTTTTCTACGTTCCGATGTGGTACTCAATTTAAGTAAGCAAGCAATAGATGAACCAGCAAATAAATAGCCTATCCAAGGCAGCAGTGTAAAAACCGATCCATTGGTTTTAACCAGCCAGTTGGCTATAACTGCAGGCGTTTCAGTTAGTTCTAAAGTTCTCACGATCGGGTCGATCAAGAAAATCAATAGGCAAAAAAACGAACTCAGGGAAAAGATGAGGTTTAGCTTTCTTTTCATCAGCCACATAAAAGATGTAAGCAAGAGTATTCCTGCGCCCATCACATGCAGTACATCTATCGTAATAGTGTAAGGCCTTATCTCACCTTCAAGAATTCCGTGAATGGAAAATCTGAGCAAGTAGCCTATCAGTATCAACTGCACGCCGCGCTTTATACCTTTTTTCAGCCTCAGCTTCCGGGCTTCCTCATGTCTTGAAATGAGGATGAGATAAGTGAAAACAAGCCCAGCAATGGTAAAAAACAACGGTGCGGTGTTGCCGCGCACATAAGCCCAAGCGCTGTATAGTCCTGAAGTAGTGTCCCTGTATTTAGGTGCCAGTAGCGCATCGATAAAGTGTCCTTCAAGCATGAGCAAGATCGCCAGACCTCGCAGAGCATCAATAAAATAAAGTCTGTTTTTCATCGTCAATCAGCGCGCGAAAGTATCTTAATTCATAAGATTTGACCAAAAAAAGGAAACTTAAGTGACAATTCTTTTGGATTATAGATGTAAGAAAACAACCTGGTATCAAAATGTTAGTATAAATTATATCAAATTATCTTAGCTGTAAAGTTTTCAGAATCTGAAGTCCACTTCGTTTTTTTTTCATTTGTATCGTCATGACAATCAAATATTTATAATTTAAAAAAGAAAAACAATGAAAACTTTCAAAAATTCTATTCTAATTCTAATGTTTCTTTTTGCACCTGCTATTTCTTTGACAGCTGAAAATTCAATCGAAAACAACTCGGCAAGTAAAATTGATAATACCTTTTCTCTTGAAACGGTCCTTTTCGGTGAGTATAATTTTAGCGGATCCTTCATAATAGACGGTTGTGCTGTCTCTTACGATATAACCGTAATTGTAGATGATGAAACCAACAAACCCACTAGTGGGAGTGGTGAAGTTAGCTTTTCAGGCTCGGGATGCGAAGAGCTCGATGGAACGACATTTAATTATTCCTTTGGTATCCAGACAAATTCTGAGGGACAAATTACTGAGATCACCCCTATTGGTGATGCTCATCCTATTTTCTATCAAGAAAACTTTCAAGCAAACTTTATTGATTCTTTAAATTCACAATTGTAAATAATTTATACGGCGATATAAATAAGTTTCTATCGCCGTTATTAAATTTAATAATTATGAAGTTTTTTTTTCAACTTTCAACTGTCCTATTACTAACTATCACACCTTTCATTTTTCAGGCAAGTATAGAACCTTCTAAATCCAGTCCAGTTTATATTTCATACTACGATTATCATCCTTATAATACTGATGTAAATCAAGACTTACTTGGTGCTTTGCAATTACAAAATTCAGACCTACCACGTATTATTGGTTCGCATCTTAGAACTGCATATATTTCCAATGACGAAGCCTGCCTCCGCCATAAAACCTTCATGTAAGACCCATCAAAAGGAATTGATTTAAGTACTAACAATTCATTATCGCTTTTGAGATATAATGATAACACAGTTATTAAGATGGGAGATTCACCGACTTCTTATAAAGTAAGGACACCAAAATTTTACAAGACGGCTACAGACTCGCTTCCTTCTAGGCAGCAACTTTTCACCACTAAAGACAAAAAATTCTCAATTATAACAGATTCATCAATTCCACAGTTTATACAACCAGAAATTACAGGTGATCAAATTTTCGCTCATGGGATATGTAAGTTTATAAATCACGAGAAAGGATTTGAGGTTTACTTGGTTGATTTCGATACGCTAGAACCAGTAGACGATAAGAAAACAGAATTTACAGAACTTCTGGAAAAATCAAAAAAATTTAATGTTGAAAACATTGAAGATAATTCGACGAAATGGTTTAGAGTAGATTAAGAGATATATTTAGTCAATCAAAATTTTCTACTTGAGATTCCAACTTTCCACACTACTGATTTTTTTTTCATTTTCCTCATTTGCCCAGAAATTTGAGATCACAGGTACCGCTCTGGACTCGGTGAGCAAAAAGCCCTTGGAAAGTGCCACGGTCTATCTCGAGAGCGAGCAGGACAGCACCTTAATTGCTTATAGCATTACTGGTACGGAAGGCAAGTATAGTGTGAGTGGGAATACTGCTTTCGCGAAAGCGTACCTCATCATCCACTATCAGGGCTATAAAGACTACCGCAAGTTGCTTGAGATCTCAAAAAGCGAGCAGCTGAAAATGCCTGACGTGTTCCTTGCACCGGCATCACAGCAACTGGAAGATGTTATAATCACCGCTAAAAAAGCACCCATCACCGTCAAGCAGGACACACTTGAATTCAATGCGCAGTCATTTGACACGCAGCCAGACGCAACGCTGGAAGATGTCATGAAACAGCTACCGGGTGTTGAGGTAAGCAAAGATGGCAAGGTCACGGTAAATGGGCGTGAGGTGAGTAGGATTTTGGTCAATGGGAAAGAGTTCTTTGGGAATGATCCCAAGATCGCTCTTAAAAACCTACCCAAAGAAATCATCGATAAAATCCAAGTTACCGATAGCAAAACCGACGAGCAAAAAGCCGCAGGCGAGGAGGGTGATCCCAGCGTAAGCGAGATAAACATTACCATTGATGAAGACAAAAACCGTGGCTTTTTCTCGCGGCTTACAGCTGGAGCAGGAACCGAGGAACGATATTCCCTAAACGGGATTGCCAACTACTTCAATAATGATTTTAAAGTCAGTATTCTCGGGAGCGGCAACAATATCAATAGCGCTGGGTTCTCTTTTGATGAGGTGTTTGACGCTATGGGCGGTAGTGCGTTTTCGATCTCGAGTTTTGACGGTGGTGGTTTTGGGATCAATGGGATTTCCTTTGGCGGAAATGGGAACGGCATCACAACCAGCCAAAACGGCGGGATCAATCTCTCAAACGACTGGGGCGAGACTGTAGAGGCCAGCGCAGATTATTTCTACGGCAACAACGATACTCGCACCGCAACCGATACTCGCCGAACAACCTTTCTGCCTGATCGTAGTTTCAGTTCTGTGGAAAGTAATGCAGGAAATACACGCGGCACCAGTCACCGTGCAAGCAGTAGGGTAAAAATCAAACCTGATACGCTAACAACTATCAATGTGCGCCTGAACGCCAATATCAGGGACAACCGCAACGAGCGCAACAGCAGTTCGACAAGCAGAAACGAGGCGAGCGAATTGATCAATTCAATCGTCACCAGAAATGATGGTGTAAGTGACAATCAGGATTACGGTGCAAGCCTATCCTATACACGACGCTTAAAAGAAAAAGGCAGCTACTGGGCCATTAGCACAGATCTGGATCGGGATACTGGATCCAGTAACTCGCTGTTTTTTAGCCAGACAGATTTTGCTGACGGTCGTACTGAAATTCAAGACCAAAACATCGACGAGGAATCTGATAACACCTCGTTCAGCATCAACCCGCGTGCTCGTCAAAAACTGGGAGAGTACTGGTCTATCTCGGCGTCCTATCGAGTGAGAGGAAATGTGAGGAACAACCAGCGATCTGTTTTTGATAGGAATGGTAGCGCGTCGCCCATTTTTAATGAGCAGCTGAGTACAGATTTCACTACCGAAAATGTATCCCAGCGACCGCGAGTAGGTTTTAGGTACAAGAAAGACAAATGGACGGTCGAGATGAGCGGCGGAATCCTGCACCAAACGTTGAATAATGAGGACGATCTGCGCGGAATTTCATTTGATCAAGATTTTACCGATCCATATTTGGAAGCATCCGTACGCAGAAAGATTGGGAAATTTGGTAGATTTTATGTGCGTTATTCCAATAGCATTAACGTGCCAGGAACCCGACAGTTACAACCATTTGAGGATCGTACAAATCCGCAAAATATTATCACGGGTAATCCAAATCTTGACGCCAGCCAAAACCACAATTTCAGATTCAACCTGAGCAACTACAACTGGGAGAAAGGCGCAGGCTTCTACAGCGGCGGGAGTTTTTCATTAAGGGATAGAGCTGTCGCCGCTTTCTCACTAATTGATGAAGATCTCATCAGGCGCACAAGCTATGTGAATATCAACGGTCAGTACAACGCATCTGCGTATGGGACTTATAGGAAAAAATTTAAGAGGGATGCCCGTGAGATCACGGTGGGATTGAATATGCGCGCTGCTTATCGATTGAATCGGGCATTCAACAACGGGGTGCAATTTGATACACGAGGGCTCACGCTCACCCCGAGGCTTGAGCTGCGCTATTCGCTGGATGAGATCATCGACGTTGAGGCAGAATACGTTTTGAGCAACAATCAGACAACCTTTGAAAACATCGACACCGAAGAGCAGGACTTTACCAATCACACCGTGAGTCTTGACTTGACGACTTTCTGGCCTAAAAATGTAGTTTTCGGGATACGCGGAGAGTATCAGAAATTCGGCAATGTAACCGATGAATTTGATGATGACAGTATCGTGCTGATAGGGAGTCTGGGCTACAAGTTTTCTAAAGATCGCGGCAGCTTGAAATTAAAGGCCTACGATCTACTCAATGAGATCATCAACACGCGCCGTCGGGTGACTGATGATTTTGTAGCCGATACCAGCAGTTTGGTATTGACACAGTATTTTATGTTGAGTCTTACTTATAAGTTCAAGCAATTTGGCGGTAAGGATCCCAATTCTGGGAATAGTATAATTAGGTTTTAGGGTTTACGCTTTCGCGAAAGCGAACCAATGACAAACAATGCTTAATACAATAGTCTAGCATAACGCAAACCAGTACTTTTGCCAGTTCAATTGAGTGCTTATGAGTATTGTCGCTATCGTAGGACGGCCCAACGTTGGAAAATCTACGCTTTTCAATAGATTGATTCAGCGTCGCGAGGCTATTACTGATGCCGTGAGCGGCGTGACACGGGACAGGCATTATGGGAAGAGTGATTGGAACGGCAAGGAGTTTTCCATCATCGATACGGGTGGTTATGCCGTAGGGAGCGATGATGAGTTTGAAACTGCCATCGACCAGCAGGTTGAGCTGGCGATTGAGGAAAGCGACGCCATCTTATTCATGGTAAATGCAGAGGACGGTATTACACCTCAAGATGAGGATGTTGCCAAGTTGCTGCGTAAAGTCAAAAAACCTACTCTATTAGTTGTCAATAAAGTGGATAATAACCAGCGGGAGCAAGACGCTTTTGAATTCTACAATCTAGGGATGGGTGAGTATCACAGCATCTCGAGTATCAATGGAAATGGAACAGGTGACTTGCTGGATGCTCTGGTAGATGTCTTACCCGATACAGTAGAGGAGGATGACGATGATTTACCAAAATTTGCGGTAGTAGGTCGACCCAATGCGGGTAAAAGTTCGTTTATCAATGCGTTGATTGGCAAAGAGCGTTATATTGTTACTGACATTGCCGGCACCACCCGTGACTCCATTCATACGCGCTATAACCGATTTGGTTTTGAATTTAATTTGATTGATACGGCTGGAATACGTCGTAAAAAGAAAGTAAAAGAAGATCTTGAGTTTTACAGCGTGATGCGCAGCGTGCGTGCTATCGAGCATGCAGATGTCGTGATGCTTGTGCTGGATGCCACCCGTGGATTTGACGGACAGGTTCAGAATATCTTTTGGTTAGCAGAACGCAACAGGAAAGGGATTGTCATTCTAGTCAACAAGTGGGATCTAGTCGAGAAGGAAACCAATACCGCCAAAGATTTTGAAGCACACATCAGGGAACAGATTGCCCCGTTTACTGATGTACCTATCGTTTTTATGAGCGTGCTCAACAAACAGCGCATTTTTAAAGCCATTGAAACTGCGGTTGAGGTCTACAAAAACCGCTCTCGACGCATCAAGACCAGTCAGCTGAATGAGACGCTTTTACCGCTAATAGAAAATTACCCACCACCATCGCTGAAAGGGAAATTTGTCAAAATCAAATTCATAACTCAACTACCCACCCCGCAACCGCAGTTTGCATTTTTCTGTAACCTGCCGCAATACGTGCGAGAGCCTTATAAGCGCTACCTAGAAAACCAGCTGCGTAAGAACTTTGATTTCACGGGTGTTCCTGTGAGTGTTTATATGAGGAAGAAGTAGCTTGTTAAATCCGCTTTCGCAAAAGCAGAAAATTTCAATAGAACTGAAATTTAACACCCTACAAAACAGCTAGTTCAATTAAAAAATCGTTGATTTGCCAAACATATGTTAAGGCATGAAACGACTTTACTTTTTATTTGCAGGTCTACTGCTACTTCAATCTTGTCAAAATGATGGATATGAGGTGATCTCACCTCTTGATCAAAATTTGTATGAAGCAGTTAATGAGGCTTCGGGTGGTGTAGGTTCCAATTATTTCATTTTACCAGATAGTGATGATCTCAATGCGATCCCGCAGGATCCTATGAATCCTCTGACCAGGGAAAAAGTTCAGCTCGGGAAAATGTTGATGCATGAGACGGCTATGGCCCGCAATCCAAAAGATGCAAATATGGCTGGCACTTACAGCTGTGCCAGCTGTCACCATGCGGCCGCTGGATTTGCAGCGGGAGTGAGACAGGGAATAGGCGAAGGCGGATCAGGATTTGGATTGATAGGTGAGGGACGTCTGCCTGACACCATAGTGCATAGGGATTCTTTAGATATTCAACCCGTAAAATCGCCTACCATTTTGAATGTTGCCTATCAAGACGTCATGTTATGGAATGGACAGTTTGGTGGAACAGGAACTAATGCAGGAACAGAAGCTTCCTGGACACCGTTCCCAGAAAATTTTGAAGGATGGCAAGGGGTGGAGGTACAAGCGATGGTGGGTCAGAATGTCCACCGCCTGAAGGTGGATGAAGATTTTGTTATTGAACACGGATACCGCAATATGTTTGATGCGGCTTTTGGTGAGTTGCCTCAATCAGAACGCTATACAAGAGAAACTGCTGCTTTAGCTATCGCCGCCTTTGAGCGTACGGTCATGGCCAATAGGTCTCCGTGGCAAGATTATTTGAAGGGCTATCGTGATGTTATGAGTGACGAACAAAAGCGCGGTGCGATTGTATTTCTTACATCTGGGAAATGTGTTGAATGCCATACGGGGCCAGCTTTGAGCAGTAATACCTTTTATGCGTTTGGCCTCGGTGATTTTGATGACGCGCCTAATGCGGTAATTCAAAGCATGGTGGATATGGACAAAACGGCAAGAGGTCGAGGCGGTTTTACAAATAATCCAGATGACAACTATAAATTTAAGACGCCCACATTGTACAATTTGGGGCATGGCAATCCTTTGGGACATGGTGGAACAATCGCAACTGTAGAGGATATGATCAGGTACAAAGTTGCTGGAAACAAAGAGAACACCATGGTTCCCGATGGACAACTGGCAGAAGAATTTGGTGCTATCTCATTATCGGAGCAAGAAATACTTGATTTGACTGCATTTGTCGGAATTGCTCTCCAAGATCCTGAACTTTTGCGCTACGTGCCAGAATCACTTCCTTCTGGTGCGTGTTTTCCCAATAGTGATGTACAGTCTAAAAATGATATGGGGTGTGAGTAATCCGTATTGATACACCATTATTGATTGCAGGGTATTGATGCTCTTTTTTGAGATATAGAACCAGTAAGTTTATTGGTCAGGGTGCAACTATTCATTTTACACTGACATCGTTTTGCTTGTCTGATATTGAGATAGCCTTCCAATGACTAAATTGCGCCGATTCTGTTGTGAAATTAGATCTTTAGGTTGAAGAATCAACCCATCATCCGAGTTATCATTCCCGCTTTCAACGAGGCTGATTCCATCGGCTTAGTCATTGCCGATATTCCAGTTCTCGTAGAAGAAGTCATTGTAACCAGCAACAATTCTACAGATGCAACCGTGGCTAATGCGCGTGCTGCTGGCGCGACGGTTTTGGAAGAGCCTAGATCAGGTTATGGATACGCTTGTCTTAAAGCAGTGGATTATATCTCACAAAATCATCTACAGACTGACATCGTGGTATTCCTAGATGGAGACTACAGCGATTATCCAGAGCAGCTGACTCAGATCGTTGAGCCTATCATATCACAAAATATAGATCTAGTTATCGGGGCTCGGGTTCCCCGCTTTCGCGAAAGCGGATCCATGACCACACCCCAGATATTTGGAAACTGGCTGGCAACACGACTTATGGGGCTGTTTTTCAATTCCAGATTTACAGACCTAGGACCATTCAGGGCTATCAAATATGACAAGTTACTGGAATTGGACATGCAGGACAAAACCTATGGATGGACAGTTGAGATGCAGTTGAAGGCGCTCAAAAAAGACTTTTCTTACACCGAGGTTCCAGTCAAATATCGCAATAGGATCGGGGTCTCAAAAGTGTCGGGCACTCTTAAAGGTGCTATCTTTGCAGGTGTTAAAATTTTAACATGGATCTTTAAATACGGCCTTAAAAAGTGATCCTAGAATACCTATGCATCTTCATCTATAGTGCCGCGCTGATCATGATTTTATGCTTTGCGCTGGCCCAGCTCAACCTGCTTTTTAATTATCGATGGGCGAGGCGTCACCGCCAGTCAGAACTGTCTTGGAATGATCTCGATGATGCACAAATCCCGGTGGTGACAGTTCAATTGCCTGTTTTTAACGAGGCCTATGTGATGGAGCGATTGCTGGACAACATAGCCCTATTGGAATATCCGCGTGATAAATTGGAGATTCAGGTGCTGGATGATTCTACTGACGAAACAGTAAAATCTACTGCAGCTCATGTCCAAAAACTTCAGGTACTAGGTCTGGATATTAAACACATCACCCGAACAAATAGACAAGGCTATAAAGCTGGCGCACTCAAAGAAGGACTAGAAATCGCAAAGGGTAATGTCATCGCCATTTTCGATGCCGATTTTCTTCCAAAAGCTGATTGGCTCAAAAAAACCATTCCTTATTTCGTTGACCCATCCATCGGCGTGGTTCAGACGAGATGGTCACATTTGAATAGAGACTTCTCGCTGCTTACCCAAGTCCAAGCCTTTGCTCTAGATGCACATTTCACACTTGAACAGGTAGGCCGCAATGCCAAGGGGCATTTCATCAACTTCAACGGTACGGCTGGAATCTGGAGGCGGGAAACTATAATTGACGCAGGCAACTGGGAAGGCGACACGCTCACCGAGGATCTAGATCTGAGCTATCGCGCCCAACTCAAAAAGTGGAAATTCAAATACCTAGAGGAGGTAACCACCCCCGCAGAGCTTCCCATCGTGATAAGCGCAGCGCGGTCACAGCAATTCCGCTGGAACAAAGGTGGTGCCGAGAATTTTAGAAAAATGGTGCGCAAGGTTGTGGGTAGTGATCTGCCCATTAAGAGCAAACTGCACGGGATTATGCATTTGCTAAACAGTACCATGTTTCTGAACGTGTTGATCGTCGCGGTACTCAGCATTCCTATGCTGTACATCAAAAACGAATATGCCCACCTCAAGGTCTACTTCATCGTGATGAGCTTCTTTGTGTTGAGCACGCTCATCTTTTTCATTTGTTACTGGTACATGTACCGCAATACTTACGGCGGTGGTTTCAAGAATTTTGTGACTTACATCGGGATGTTCTTTACGTTTTTCTCGGTGGCTATGGGTTTTTCTCTGCACAACAGCATTGCGGTGATCGAGGGTCATATCGGGAAGCGCAGCGAGTTTGTCCGTACGCCTAAATTCAATCTATCTGCGGTAGGTGGCAACTGGCGAGCCAATAAATACCTGCGCAAAAAGCTGAGTCCGCATGTGATTCTGGAGGGTCTGCTCATGCTGTATTTTGCTTTCGGGATGTATTCTGCATTTATCGTGGGCGATCAGGGTGGCGATTTTGGACTATTCCCTTTTCACCTGATGCTGTTCGTCGGTTTCGGATTTGTGTTTTTCCGCAGTTTGAGTGATAAGGCCTAATGCTGTCGCTGCCGCAGATCAAGCTCTCTAATTCTAGGCTATCAAGTGCCTACGGCCTGATTGTCATCTTAAGTGCGGCGGGTTATGTTTTGTTTTTCTCGCTTTCGCGAAAGCACTTCCTAGACATCACCACGGTTTACTTCACTCTTTTTGGGATATTCCTGCTTTTGCACAAAATCATCAAGGCACTCCCAGAGCAAATTCATATGTCATGGCTCAATAAGTTCGATGGTAAGCTGATCGCAATTCTATTGGCTGGTTTAATATTCCGATTTGCAATTCTGTTTGAGGTTCCCAATCTGTCTCAGGATTTCTTCAGATTCATTTGGGACGGACAGCAGCTTCTAGGAGGTTTTAATCCTTATCTCTACCTGCCTGATGACATCATAAAATCAGGCGTAGACCATATCGCCTACGCAGCGGTTCTGCATGAAAACATGGGCAATCTGTCGGCAACCAATTATACAAACTACCCACCGTTGAATCAATTGTTTTTTGCGGCAGCTAGCTATCTGGGTGGAGAAAGCCTAGTCAACATCATGGTCTGGATGCGGCTGATGATTATCGCTGCAGATATCGGGATTTTCCTCGTTGGGATAAAACTGCTCAGGTTTTTAAAACTGCCGATTACCAATATCGGGCTCTACTTCCTAAATCCTTTCGTCATTATTGAGTTGATGGGCAATCTGCATTGGGAGGGAATGATGGCGTTCTTTTTACTCTCCGCAATTTATCTTCTATTTAGAAATCAATGGTTCTCAAGCGCAGTTTCTCTTGCCTCTGGAGTTTTGGTCAAGCTTTTACCTATCATCGCAATTCCAGTCTTTTTCAAAACGATTGGATTGAAAAAGTGGCTGCTCTACGGGATTTTGGTGAGCATCATTATCGCACTAGGATTCCTGCCATTTGTCTCGGCTGAATTGGTTGACAAGTACTCTAATTCAGTCGGGATGTGGTTTGGGAAGTTTGAGTTTAATGCGAGTATTTACTACTTGATCAGATGGGTTGGGTATCAGATTACAGGATACAATATTATTCAGACGGCCGGTAAGATCTTACCGCTGCTAACTGTGATCGGGGTGTTGTGTATGTCAGCTTTTCGTGCAAACGAAAAACCAAAAACGCTGCTCATTACTCTGGTATTCTCATATTGCCTTTACCTATTTCTGTCAACGACAGTTCACCCGTGGTATTTGACCATCCCATTGCTACTGAGTGTATTCACCAGATATCGATTTCTGCTGCTGTGGTCGCTGCTTGTTTTTCTGAGTTACAGCGCTTATTCAAATGAGAATTTTCAAGAAAACCTCTGGCTGGTCGCGATTGAATATATCGCTGTGATCGGATTTTTGATCTATGAAATCAAGTCTATTTCTCAGAGAGAACATAAATCTATAAGAATAATACCCTAGAGCATTTTCAAATTGATGATCTCTTGTTGTGATAGCAAACGGTAGTTGCCACGGGGAAGATCTTTTTTTGTCAATCCTGCGAGCATCACCCGATCAAGAATCTTGATCTCGTAACCCAGCGTATCAAAAATGTGCAGGATGATATTGTCCTTGCCAGAACTTAATTCTACACCTATTTCATTATTGCGTCCGCCCTCGATGTAGTTGGCATCATGGATTTTGACTGGCTTCCCTTCAATCAAAATTCCCTTGCGCAATGCTACCAGATCCTCATGCTTAAAGCTGCGATCTAGCGCTACCTGATACATCTGGCGGATGGGCCGATTTGGGTTATTTAACTTGTTGGCCATTTCAAGATCATTGGTGAACAACATAAGTCCGAGGCCGCTGCGGTTCAATGAACCCACAAAATGCAGTTTGCTGGGACTGGCATTTGCCATCAGATCCAGAACGGTCTTGCTGGCACGCTCTCCCTTTTTAGGCGTAATAAAACCTTTAGCCTTGTTGAGCAAGAAGTATTCTTTACGTGCAGGAGTTAAAAGGCGGTTGTCAAATCGCACTTCATCATTCGGTTGCACCTTGTAGCCCATCTGTGTAACAGCTTTGCCGTTCACAGTCACGCTGCCTGCTTGTATATAAACATCTGCATCGCGGCGGCTGCATACACCGCTATTGGCAATATACTTATTAAGTCTTATGCTATCATCAGCAGATTTTTTCTTGGGCGTAGATTCCGATTTTTTGCGGTCGATGTATTGCTTTTTGGTTACCGGCTTGCCTGTACGCGAGGTCCCTACAACCTGATTTTTACCACCGCGCGGTGATTTCTTTTGATCGCCAGAAGTTGACTTCTTTCCACCCTTACTGCTTGCCATCCTAATTTTTTTTTGCAAAGATACTGGGTTGCAGGCTGCTGATTTTTAAACTTAATTCTAGACTTACGGAACTATGATGGTTTTGAGTAAAAAGCGAAGGGCACATAACATAAGTCCTCTAGTTCGGTTAGATTTTTAATGCGCCGCGTCCCGCCGTCATGCATCAGGATAAGCTGATTACTCAACTCGATAGTTCTTTCAAAGTCATGATCTGAAATCACAATTCCTTTTTTCTGCGCTCTCATTTTGATCCATTGCGCTACTTCATCGCGATAGAGCGGTGCAATGCCGTTGAATGGCTCGTCCAGCAGAATAAAATGCTGGCGAGCGTGAGTAATCAGCATAACTTCTACGAGCCTTTTTTGCCCGCCTGATAGATCGCCAGCTTTTTGACTGGATACTTCCTTCAAATACTCGTGTTTTATCAAAAAATCCCTGCTGTCGGCATCACAAATCTTTATCAGTTCAGCGACTTTGTATCTGCTAGTTAAAAATTCTGTTGAGGCAGATAGGCGATATGTTTGCGGATTTTCAAATTTGATTTGATGACCGCAACGTCCACAGAGCGATAACAGTAATCACCTTTCAAACACCCAAAAACTATTTTCAACAAAGTCGATTTTCCCGATCCATTTCTGCCTAGCAAACCGTCAATCTTCCCGGTCTCGCAGTCAGAAAAACGTCTGTTAGGACTTGTTTCCCGCTAAATGACTTTTGTACGCTGTCCACGTGCAGTTTCATAGCTGGGAGATGACAATTGCGATTACGGAATGACAAACTAACGACCAGATCCACAGTCTCGCCTTTGTCCAGCCGAGATTGTAGTAGAAGAACAATTCATCTTCGTATATGTACTCGTAGATGATGTAGTGGTTAAAAATCACACCAGTTACTAACAAGGATGCAATTGCGCCATTAGGGAAATATCCCAAAAAATACCACCAGCTAAAACCTAATAATAATACCAGTATCAAAACGGGTTTGGCGATGCGCCAGTAGAAATGTAGAAAATGTTTGATGTTCCAAATTAAGCGAAATTTAGGCTCCTGCGACTACCAACACAAATTCACCTTTTGGTTTTTTCTGTTCAAAATGGGCGATTGCTTCTTTTACGTATCCGCGAAAATGTTCCTCGTAAAGCTTTGTGATTTCTCGAGAAACGCAGATCTGGCGATCTTCTCCCAAATGTTCGGCCAGGTCTGTTAGTGTGCGCGGCAATTTGTGAGGCGACTCGTAAAGAATGATGCTGCGGGTTTCTTTTTGCAATGCTTCAAGCCTTTTCTTCCTCCCTTTTTTGACAGGGAGAAATCCCTCAAACACAAACCGATCTGATGGCAATCCCGAGACGGTAAGCGCTGGGACAAAGGCGGTGGCGCCTGGTAGCGCTTCTATCGGGATGTTGTGTTCTGTTAGCTTTCGCGAAAGCAAAAATCCAGGATCACTTATCCCAGGGGAGCCTGCATCTGTTATCAGCGCCATGGTTTCCCCACTCTCGATTAGCCTCACAATCTGATCTACCAGTTTGTGCTCGTTATGCATGTGGTAGGAAAGCATGGGTGTGGAAATATCGTAGTGCTTGAATAGCTTTCCTGACGTTCGCGTATCCTCTGCCAGCACAAGATCCACTTCTTTCAAAACCTCGACCGCCCTGAAGGTCATATCGCCTAGATTGCCGATGGGGGTGGGGACAAGGTAGAGTTTCATAGGTTAAATTTTCTAGCGCTTAGCAGTTAGCGCTTAGCTGTCAGTTTGCAAATTAATGGTAAATCTTAAGAGGAGGCATCAAAAAAGCCCTATGAGAATGGTTCTCACAGAGCTTTATCTGAATTTATGCAACATCAAATCTCAATTTGGGATTTGAAATTTTAGGATTTGTGATTTACACCTGCACCATCCCACCATCAACCTGGATCTCGTGACCGGTAATGTAGCTGGCGTCGTCGCTTGCAAGGAAAAGGACGGTTTTTGCGATTTCCTCTGGTTTTCCAAAACGATTTAATGGAACCTGAGAAAGAATCTGCTCTGCCATTTGCTTTTGCTGATCTTCTGGGACATTGGCCTCATTGAAGAAATTTGTATCGATGGGACCAGGGCTTACAGCGTTGACTCTGATGCCCTGATCTTTGAATTCATTTGCAAAGCTGCTTGTGAAATATTTGACTGCGCTCTTAGCAGCTCCATACATGCTAGCGCCCGGCATACCCATATCAGTAACTACACTCGTGTTGTAAATGATATTGCTACCTTCCTTCAGATATGGAAGAGTTTTCTGAGTGGTGAAATAGCCACCTTTTACAAGTGCATTAAACTGGTCGTCAAACATTTCTTCTGTAGCCTCGCTAAGCGGAGTAAATTTCCCGAAGCCAGCATTGACAAAGAGTACGTCCACGTGGTCGGTATGTTTGCCTATGTGATCTCCCAGTTGCTGCAAATCATCCCATTTTCCCGCATCGCTAACAAAACCAACAACATTTTTGCCTAATTCGGCGACGGTCTTGTCGATGTTTTCCTGCTTGCGGCTGGTGATGATGACCTTTGCGCCCTCATCTGCAAATGCTTTGGCCGTTGCCTTTCCGATACCACTGGTCCCACCAGTAATTAAAACTGTTTTTCCTTGAAATCTGCTCATAATAATTGATTTGTGTGGTCTCCCACGATTAAACTTTATTTTAAAATTTTCAAACTATTTGTGATGATTGATTCAAGCACTTTCTCGTCTTTTTCCAAAATCCCTGTGACACGGTAGCCATGAAGCGAATTCAGAAGATGCCAGGCATATTCCCTTGATTCCGCCTTGTCGTTTATAGAGCCATCTTGCTGACCCATATTGACAAGCTTTTCAAAGAACTTGAGATTGTCTTCTTGGGTTTCTTTCAACCAAGAATTTAATGATGGCTCATGATGCATTTCTGTCCGGCAATTGATGTTCATACAGCCGCGTGAGTCGTTTTTTATCTCTGGCAAAAATGACAAAAACAAATTTTTAACCGCTTCAAATCCAGTTCTTGGTTGATTAACGGATGTTTCAATTTGCTTACTGCTTAAAACCATGTAATTATCCAGCGCCATTCTATAGAGCTGCATCTTATTACCATAGGAGTTGTAAAGGCTGCTGCGATTGAGGCCAGTCGTTTCTACTAGATCTTGAAGCGACGTACCATTGTAGCCTTTCTTCCAAAAGAGGTGCATCACTTTTTCCAGTATTTCTTCTCTATTGAATGCCTCCGTTCTTGCCATCGTGAACAAATTTAAATCTGAAACGAACATTCCAGAAAGGACTTGAGGTAACTTTAACTAGTTAAAAACTTTGGATGTGTAAAGTCTGATATTAATCAATCCATTCTAATTTACTGAGATACCGCGGCGAGACCCATCTAAGACTCAGCTCAGTCAGTACTTTTGTTCTATGGTTAAAGACGATCAGCTTAAAGAGCGATGGGTGCGTACGGTTGCTTTCTTCCAAGAGCATTTTGGAGATGGTGAAGAAATGGATCTGGATGCGATCATATTTCTGATAGGCGTGCAGGAGTTGGGACAGCTGCACAGAAAATTCAAAAAGGACGAAAAGCTACAGCTCATGCACATCGCCATATGTAGGTTACTGGAACCTTATGGCTATTACGAGTTTTCGCATTTTGATGACGATAAGTGGCCGCACTACAAGGTGCGTGAAAAACTTCCACCACTAAAGGCAGGTGAGCAGACTTTATTAATGAAAGAAGCCATCGTGAGTTATATGGTTAGAGCTGGCGTGATCGACTAGATCAGCTTAGGCTGGCCCAGATTGCGATGGCACCCACGATAAAACAGTAGTAAGAAAAGTAGTGGAGCTTTGCTCTTTTGACCAGCGCAATCATCCATGTACATGCCAGAAGACCAGTTAAAAAGGCCGCCCCGAAGCCAATCAATAGCGGTGTAAGTTCTGCATTCTGAGCAGACAGATCGCCACTCAAAAGATCCTTGGCGATTTTGCCAAAAATCAATGGCACTACCATCAAAAAGGAAAACCTCGCTGCTTTTGTGCGATCGTTCCCTAGAAGTACGCTAGTTGATATGGTCGCACCGCTGCGGCTTATCCCGGGCAGCATGGCAATTGCCTGTGCTATACCTATCATTACCGCATCTACCCAACTCACATTTTTGTTGGTGTTTTTTGCACGTCCCGCTAGAAAAAGCAACAGGCCAGTCACAATTAACATTAGACCTACGAGCACCAGATTTTTCGAAAAAAGTGATTCCAAATAATCCTCAAAGAAAAGTCCTATGGCAACAGCAGGGATCATGGATAGCGCGATTTTACCAATAAATCTGGATTCCTCATTATTGCTGAATTTCAGCAAGCCACGCATAAGATCTGAGATGTCCTTCCTAAAAACAATGATGGTACTCAACGCAGTAGCAAAATGAACTACGACCGTGAACAGCAAATTTTCCTCAGCAGACTTCATGTCTGCGTCCAGGAATGCCTGTCCCAGCTCGATGTGGCCGCTTGAAGAAACGGGAAGGAATTCAGTTAGGCCCTGAATGGTTCCTAAAATCAGGGCGTCCAGCCAGTCCATTACTTTTCTGGATCTAGTAAAATAGCATAAATCTCGATCCCAAAACCGATCAGCACCACCGCAGGCGCTAGCCTGATGCGACGCCAATGAAAAATGGCTTCATTGAAAACTTCAGGGTCATCGCTGCCACCGCCGGCCATCAACCCAAAACCTAGTGCAATCACCACCAGACCGATCACCATCATCAAGTAGTTTTTCCTGCCAAACAGAAATTCATTTCTCGGTTTCACGTTCTCTTCCTGAGTCTTGCTTGCCTGTTGTTTTTGCTTCTTCATGGTGTCTTTTCTGTTTCCTGCGGGTATTTCTTAATTACGCTTTCGCGAAAGCGTAACATCAATAATACAACTGGTCTGTCCTTAAATTTAGATAACGTGTGGTGGCAAAAAAAGTACTGAGCAGGCTGATTAAAATCCCAAAACCGATCACTCCAACAAACAAAATCCCGAGGGTCTGATAATCCTCTAGGATCGTGAGTTCGGGTATGGCGCGGTCTGCGTAGTAAATCACTACAGCAAGTAAACCTAGCGCTAGCACAGCTGCAATGATACCCAGTCGCACGCTGGTCAGAATGAACGGCCTGCGTATAAATCCTTTAGTGGCACCTACCATCTGCATGGTCTTGATGGTAAATCGTTTTGCGTAAACGCTTAATCGGATGGAACTGTTGATCAATAAGAATGCAATAAGCACAAAAAGTCCAGCCACGATTAGCATGTAGAGCGTTATGCGCTTTACGTTTTTATTAAGGATACTCACCAGCGGCTTGTCGTAATTGACTTCCTGCACATAGCTGCGAGATTCCAGATCATCAGCTATAGCCTGTATTTCTTCGCTAGTGACGTAATCAGCTTTTAATCTGATGTCAATTGAATTTGGGATGGGATTAAATCCATCTAGCGTAGCGATAAAATCCTCGCCTAGTTCTTCTTTTGTTTTTTCTGCACCCTCCTCGCTGCTTACAAAAACAGCTTCCTTGACATAGTCTGCCATTTGAAGTGTTTTTTCCAGCTGTCGCATGTCCACTTCCTTTGCGTTATCCTTGAAGTAGATGGACATGGGCACCTGCTCACGGAAGAAATTTGCCAATTTTTGGCTATTTAACAAAAAGAATCCCAGCAATCCCATCATGAACAATACGAGAAACAAGCTCACCACCACCCAGAAGTAGGAGCTGAAAAGTCGTCGTTTTTGGTAAGCCGATTGGCGAGACATAGCGCTAATTGATCACGCAAAAATAACGGTTTGTTAGTGGCATTGTTATGAGCAACCTAGAATGATTAGTGAAGATATCCCCTTTGAGCAAAAATGGGTTCATCACCCCACAGTTTTCGGATCAACTTGATGTCAAGCGGAACAAAACTAGACGAGCCATCGGCATTAAAATTTTCTGGGCAATAAAGTCTCTCATTCTTGACGTAACACCGATTGGCTTTTTCTGAAACAATAATCAATTTCCCTTGCTTGATCTTCTGCTGGATTAGTTTAAGATCCAGAACCACCCACTTTAAAAAATCAGTAAGCGCGGCTCTTTTACTCAGTTCTTTCGTACCATTAGTAATTCCATAAACCAGATAATCTGCTTCGATTTTGTAGAATTCAGATTTTACCCGGTCCTGATGTCTATTCTGATCTCTACGAAATCTCAGCGTTGCATCGGTGTAGTTTTGGTATTTGCTTTCGCGAAAGCGCTCCTGCAACCTAATATCTCTACCATCACGATCGCGCACCACATAGTCAATACCGTGATCCTGATCGATGCGTTTAAGCAGATCTGCGGGCAGATCCAATTCCTGCCATCCCAATGGCTCATAAATGACGGGTCGCGCAAGATGCACGTGCACATAATCTGTAAAGCTGCGGTCGCCGCGATAATTAGCCATGATGGGTCAGCGGAATTCTGTCAGAGATGAGCGAGTTAATAAATTTTTGTTCAGCATTGTTTAATTGGAAGTACTGGCACAATTGTTCATCATTCCACGATTTACTCAAATCGACTGCTGGAACGTAGTCATATACTTTGCGCGTGGCGTGCTGCGTGTTTTTGCGCAACGTTAGCATGAAATGGAAAAACTTAGTGTTGATGTAACTAATGGCGTTTTGAGCTTCAGCCTTTGAGTCAAAAGGCCCGATGACAAGATAGGTTTCTGTGCAAGCTGTGCCTGGCGGTGCGAGAATAGGCTTTAGCACATCGGTTTTGGGATTGCCAGAGCCTACGGCATAAGGAACAAGCACTTTGTATTTGCTGATCCAGTCTGCGTTTTTAAAAATACAATTTGGGTCCGTGTACAGGATTTTATGGTTTGCGTAGATTTTAATTTGGTCAGCATTTTCTCGCTCTGTCGATGCTTGAAAATTTGTTGCCAGACCAAAAGGTTTTCTGATGCTTACGCTTTCGCGAAAGCTTCCCAACCCCATCTCCTCAACTTTTTCCAAAATCGGTAATGCCAGATTGTAGCGTATAAAGATGTCGCGACCAGGCTCCAGCAAAAACCGATTTGCCGTGTTACGTGATCCATTACTATCCACGCTGGTGAACTTGCAAGGCCCGTCATGATTTTTATCCCAGAGAAAATAGCAGACTCCGCCTTTGATCTCCACTTCGGGAAAACAATGACGGGCGTTGTGGAAGTCGACCAATTCTTTGAGTCGGGTGTCGCCCAGCATTTCTTCCCTGAAACCATCCAGCCCTTTACCACTCGTAAACCACCGTGACGGAATAATCAATGAAATGAATTGCGGCTTCAATACAACTGCTTGCCTGTGGAACAAGTGATAGATCGGTATGGCGCTGGCGGCTGCGCCGCCGTCGCTTTGCTGGTAAGGTGGATTGCCTACTACGGCATGAAAGAATCCTGTTTCAGCACTAGCGGATTGTAGTCTCTCGAGGCTGTGACTGTATTCAATCTTGCTGCCATTCCAACTACAAAACTCAATGGAACCACCAGTCGTAAAATCCTTATCAGCCAGCGCGTCACCGTGGATAATGTTTTTCCTGAGAATAAAGTTTATATACTTGAGCAAAGCAGCGTCCGATTGCCTCCCGATGCTCAATTCAAAAAAATCAGTACACATCTCCAGCAGCCGATTCCTGCTCTCAGCCACGTTATCTTCTTTGATATCGATGGCGTAGATGCTGGCGACTGACTTTAGAGTGCTGTTGCTGAGATTTTGATTAAGTTCAAAATTACTTTTTACTCTCTCGAACTTGCGACGCAGGATCTCCACCAGAAAATTCCCCGTCCCGCAGGCAGGCTCAAAAAACCGTTTCTCTATTTCATAACTGGAAGCTGGTAGTAAATCCAGCATCGCATTCACCTCTCTGGGTGCGGTAAATACCTCGCCGTGGTTTGCGATGCGTTTGCGGGATTTGATTTGGCTAATCATTCAGGTCTAGGATTTCTTTCCATCGATCTGACTCTGCGTATTCTTTAAGTACTTTGTTTCTCTGTAGCAGGAAACTTCTCATGTAGTTCTTGAGAAATAACACATCTGCTAATCTTCCTAGCATTCCTAAAGGTGATTTATAGATAAAGACATCTCTCATTTCAGTACCATCTTTTCCTTCCGCAAAATGATGCTCGTGCCGAAAACTGTGAAAGGCGCCCTTTTGCATTTCATCAGCAAACAAAACGGGTCGTATTACGTCAGTAACTTTTGAAGTCAATGTTTGGGTTATGCCTAGGTGTTTAGCTCGCCATGTAACGGTCTCACCTAAATCAATTAATCCTTGCGTTTTTCCAGCAATGGCTTTTTCATTTGTGTTTGCCATGGATACCTCGTGCAATTCAATACTGCGTGACAAGTCAAAAACCAACTCAATGGGTGCATGAATTACTGTTGTAAGATCTATTCTAGGCATAGTGAGGTTACTTACTCTACCACCAACTCTCGCTCAACCGAAGTCTTTCCCTTACTCAATCTGACCGTGTATTCACCTTCTGGTAAATAATAAGATCCATTATCAGCCTTTTTAGGCTTGCTGTCTTTATCAAAACGTTTCAATCCTTTCTTGCTGATTGTTCCCTTGTATTCAAAGAAGTTCAATCCCTTGTCTGCATTAGTTTCCTCGCTGTATACCTCTTTTCCATCGGCATTCAATACACTTATTTCTACTTCTCCCGCCATGTTTGAATGAAACGCGATCTCAATGCTTGGCTCGTAGTATTCCTTGCTCCATGTGCGCTTGCTGCCGTAGGAATCTGAACTTTTGATCTTGTCAATCTCAAGCATTTTCAAAGTCGGATGATCTTTTCCTGCCGCCATGAATTCATCCTGTTTGGTTTTCGCCATGAGCGATATCGCATCAAGATTTACCCTGTAAATACTTCTACCGTGCGTGCCGACCAACAAATCATTTGCCTCTGGTTGAATCTTTAAATCATGAACAGCTACAGGCGGCATTCCGTTGTTGAGTAGACTCAGTTTTGCGCCATCATGGATATAAGTTCCGTTATCTGTACCAATAAACACATTGTTTGAATTTTTAGGATCCTCAATGATTACGTTGACAGAACTAGTAGGAATCGCTGATCCTATATTTTCCCACGTCTGACCGTAATCGGTGCTTCTGAAAACGTAGGGCGTAAAATCATCCCAGCGGTAGCCATTCAAGGTGACGTAAATTGTACCCTCATCGTGCTGCGATGCCACCACGCGACTTACCCAAAGGTTTTCTGGCCAGTTGCCTTTCAGTTTTTTCCAACTTGCACCGCCATCACGGGTCATTTGGACTAATCCGTCATCTGTCCCCACGTAGATAAGCCCAAATTGAAATGGCGACTCGCTGATGGTCGTGATCGTACCGTAGGCTACATTTCCGTCTTTCGGACCTTGCGTCAAGTCGGGTGAGATGGCCGTCCAATCATCGCCCTGATTCATGGACCGATGCAGTTTGTTCCCAGCTAGATACAGAATGTCCTGATTGTGCGAACTCAGCAAAATCGGGGTTTGCCAATTGAAACGGTAGGGGATCTCGCCTAGTTCATGTTTTGGCTGAATGTATTTATTGTCACCTGTCTCACGATTGAGTCGATAGTAGTTTCCAAACTGGTAGCCCGTATAAACGATATCGCTGTTGCGGCTGTCGACCTGAATCTGCATTCCATCACCGCCCATGATAAAGTCCCATGGATACTGCCCATTCTGTCTCCAGCCGTAATCCTCGCGTGCATTATGAGCACCTACCCAAACACCATTGTCCTGCAGCCCACCATACACATTGTACGGCTCTTCCATATCGTAATTGATGGCGTAGAACTGTCCCACACGTGGCGTGTTGTTTTTAATCCAAGTCTCACCATCGTCGTAGGAAATGTTGAGTCCGCCATCGTTCCCGTTAATGATGTGCCCGCGCTTGTCAGGATTGATCCAAAGCGCGTGATGGTCTGCGTGAACATTCTCGCGCGAGATGCTGGTAAACGTCTTTCCGCCATCGGCTGACATGACGATGGGTACGCCCATTACGTACACATGGTTTTTATCGCTGGGATCCACTCGCACCTGAGCAAAATAATATCCGTAGCTGTAGAATAGATCGTCGATTTGTTTCTCGTGTGTTTTCTTCCAGCTTTTCCCGCCATCGTCAGAGCGATAAAGTTCGGCGCCTTTTACGGGCGTGTCAAACAGTTGCGTGTTGGCTGTTTCAAGATATTTGGTAACATCGGCTGGGGTGGCGTCGCCTGCGCGCACCATGTTTTTGATGTTTTGTGCGCGGTATTTTTCTTGAAAACCGTTGCGTTTCAGGAATGCGTTTAGCTTTTTATCATCCAAGGCCAGAAAATCCTCCTTGCTCATGGCTTTGAAATCATTTTTGTTGAGGTCGTCGTTATCCGCTTTCGCGAAAGCGGAATCATCCTTATCCCTACGAAACTGGGAATCATGAATCGCATAAATGGTGTTGCTGTCGTAGATCGCGAGGCCTATGCGCCCCACGCCGTCACCTGTGGGAAAACCGCTGCCCTCAATGCTGATCTTCTCCCAGCTCTGCCCAGCATCCATGCTTTTGTATATGGCGCTGTTTGTGCCGCTTCCGCGAAAATTCCATGCCTTCCTGTCCTTGTCCCAGCTCGTGGCGTACATGGTGTTGAAATCATCAGGGACCATGGCGAGGTCGATAAAACCAGTTCCAGCAGGCGCTGATTGGGTTTTTTGCCAGTTCTCGCCGCCATCTTTGGTAATGTAGATCCCGCTAGACTGGCCGATGCTATAAAGTGGGCCGGTTACCGCAACCGCCACATGATCTGGATTTTCTGGATTGATCAAAATGCGCCCGATGTGGTGGGCATCAGTCAGCATGGGTTCACTCCAGCTTTTACCCCAATCTGCAGATTTTAAAATACCGATGCCGGCATAACTGCTGCGTGATGAGTTGTTTTCACCAGTCCCCGCCCAGATGGTCTTGCTTTTCCAGTCCACAGCGATGTCACCCAGATTGACCGTGGGCGCGTTGTCCATGATGGGTTCAAAACTCGTCCCGTTATTTTGAGTATGGAAGAGTCCACCGCTAGCGTAAGCGACAAGCATTTCGGTAGGATCAGCGGGATTCACATCTACATCTACTACGCGTCCAGACATGATGCTAGGTCCGATGTTTTCAAATTTTAGATTTTTAAGAAGAGATGATTTCTCCATCTCTGCTCTTTTCTCAAGCCCATCGATTATCTCACTTGCGGGTGTGGCAGGCGGGACTTGGGCCAAAGACAAAAAAGGAAGCAGTAAAAGAAGATTGGAAAAGATCGTTTTCATGGGGCAATTCTATAAGCGAGGCTCAAGATAGGGTAGGATTTTGAGATCTGTGAAAATGTGCTGTAAATGAATTTTTTTTGCTTTTTCTAAATCTGCCAGTCCAGTTTCATCAAACAGGAGCGAAGTCATCAAGATTGATTGAGAATTTAAAGCTCACTAAACCTTAACTTTGGATAATGGCTTATTCGAAAAACCATGTTATTCTTGAAAAGATTTTAAAGTCTATTGAAAAAATAGAACGTTATCTGCATGGCAAATCTTATGAGGAGTTTTTAGCGGATGATACTCTTACTGATGCTTTGAAACTTCATGTTTTTCTTATCACCGAGCAGATGGGTTTTCTGGATAATAAATCCAAACAAGATTACCTGCAAATAGATTGTCCTGGGCTAAAGTCTACTGGTGACAAATTGGCCAACGATGCTAATTCAGTGGATAATGAGATGATATTTTACTCTTGTGCTCCCAATTTTTCGCGGTTGAAGCACCAAATTCAAGAATTTCTGAATGCAGAACTCAATTAATAACCCCTACCTCAACGGCCGCGTCCTCCTATTTGACAAACCGCTCAACTGGACTTCTTTCCAGCTGGTGAATAAAGTCAGGTGGCTGATAAGAAAACAATACAACATCAAAAAAATCAAGGTAGGTCACGCGGGCACGCTCGACCCGCTGGCGACTGGTTTGATGATCATCTGTACGGGTAAGGAAACCAAAAACATTCAATCCTATCAGGCGCAACACAAAGAATATACTGGCACCATAACGCTAGGCGCAACTACACCCAGTTACGATTTGGAAACTGAAATAGATCAGCGATTTGATATTTCTGATTTGACAGAAGAAAAATTACGGTCTGCTACAAATCATTTTAAAGGAAAGATTGATCAGAAACCGCCGATTTTCTCAGCAATAAAAAAAGAAGGCAAGCGCCTGTATGAGATAGCACGCGAGGGCGGCACGACCGAAATCAAATCTCGACCTGTTGAAGTTATGGAATTTGATTTAACCCGAATCGACTTGCCAAAAGTCGATTTTAAAATCCAATGCAGCAAAGGAACCTATATCCGATCGATGGCGCATGATTTTGGCGAGGCCTTAAACAACGGTGGGCATTTGTCTGCACTGCGTCGTACTGCCATCGGTGAGTACAGGGTTGAAAATGCGTTGACTATAAAAGAGTTTGAGAGTCAGTTATCATTAGATTTTAGCTGATCAATTTCAACATAGCTACCAGATTATTTATTGTGGTCCTGCCTTTATCCTTGTTGTACCAATTTTGAAGTTCCTGTTTGAAATCTTGGCTTAGGCTTCCCTTTTCCTTTTTTTCTCGATTTACAAGTGCTGTGGCGATGGATGGCCTAGGTCCCCAGCTGGTAATGGGTTCAAGTGTATTCTTATCCAGGACAATTAGCTTGGCAATGGATTTATTGCCGTTAGTCAAGAAGGCGTTCATCAATTCTTCGTTCTCGTCCCTCAGTACCAGTCGATGCTCAATTCCAGCCAGTTTAGCCACTTTTTCAATCACGGGAACAGTTTGCGCCGCGTCGCCACACCAGCTTTCGGTAATTGTTAGAAATTTGACTGATTTGTCAAACTGACTCAAAAATTCTCTGGCATCGTCCGAAACCTTTACTGTTTTGTCCAATCGTTTCATGCGCTGGTGATTCAGCGCGGTGTATGCGGCTAGATCCTCGGTGACCTCATTTCCTGTGTTGGAATTGTTGGCCACATGGCTTTCAACCAGCACTCTGTACTGTAGGTAGGGGATTGAATTTTCTAGGGCTTTTTTGATGATGGACGATACCATTGCATTGAATTTCTGGTCCAAAGGTAGAAGAGTTGCTCATGAGCGACTGTAACAAAAAGCACAAAAGCTAGTTCTACTTATCTACGATTCCCATCTTTCTAAGCAAAAAGCTGGCATTCATATTTGTTGCAACGCCAGCTTTCATGGTATAGTCAAAAGTGAGCTCGTCGTTAGTGATGTCGGCATCAAAATAATAATTGCTGATCTGCTCAAATTCATCGGCGACCTCGGTCAGGCTTAAGTCGTGTGTTGCGATGATGCCGGTTGCACGCTTTCGCGAAAGCTTCTCTATCAACTCCCTACTGCCATTTGCCTTGTCCTGACTGTTTGTGCCTTTTAAAATTTCATCTAAGACAATGAAGTAAGGTTGCTCTTCAATCCTGTCGATAATGAATTTCAATCGGGACAGTTCGCTAAAGAAATAGGATGCTTCATCGCTTAGAGAATCACTCGTGCGCATGCTAGTAATGAGGTGAATGGGGGTGTACTGAACATTTTTGGCGCAAATAGGCAGTCCGATGTTTGATAGCACAATCTGAGTCGAAACCGTACGCAGAAACGTGCTCTTGCCAGCCATGTTAGCACCCGTGATGATAAAGAACTCACCTCGATCAATTTCAATGGTATTTCCCACCGCTTTTGCCGGATCCAGCAATAAATGATAGGCATTCTGGGCCTGAAATGTGAATTCACCATCTTTAAGTCCTGCGTAAGTGTGATCTGGGTGGTTGAAAGCGTGATTTCCGCAAGTTTGTAAAGCCTCGAAATGCGCAACAGCACTTAGCCAGAGCGGCACCGATTCCCTATTTTGCTCTAGCCATTGTTCAATCTTTCTGCATTGGTAGAGATCCCAAAGTCCGAGTCCATTAGCCAGTACGCCAAAAAGCATGTTGTTACGCTGATCCAGTTTCCCTATCAGCTTACCCAGTTTTGTCAGTCGATGGGAAACAGGCGAGCCATCCTCTAGCAATACTTTTTTAAGATTAACATTTAGCGAAGCAACAAAATCTTCTTGCTCAATGGCTGCGATCAACTTCCCATACTGTGCAAAAAATTGCTCAAGTTCAGTCACCTGCGCGCTGAATGCGTTGATTTGTTTTAAGTATTTACCCGTAATAGCGAGTCCCAGAAAAAATCCTGCACCTACCCAGAATCCGGAGATCAGATCAGATGCGTAAAGCGCAATCAACGTAGCGTTGATCGCTAGAACAATAAATGACAGGTAGTCAAAAACCTTCGGCACAAAATCTTGATAACCAAGTGCCCAGATTTTTACCACAGTAGCTTTATCTGTTTTCCCAATCTGACTTGCGCTAGCTCTAAAGTCATGCCTGTAATCTGTTTTCCCAGCGAGTTCCTGTATAGCTTCCTGCCGTAGTTTCACATTTTCAGCATTCAGCGGAATATTCTGCCCGCGCAGATCCTTGAATTCGTTGTTAAGTAACGAAGCAAATTGGCGTGCGCCATCTGCGGTTTGAGTTCGATTGATGTATTGATAGATCGATCCCACGCCGAATAAATCAATGTCGTGGCTGTATTCGTGACTTGGATCACTAAACTCGGCACCATCAGGTAGGTGATGAAATTTTCTTGCCAGTAAATTGATTTCTGTTTCTTGAATGCCAGTGAGCGCTGCGAGGTGATCCCTACGTTTTTTCAAGCCCTCATGGTGGCTCACTAGCAATAGAAAAATCACTAATCCCACAAACCCAGCAACACCAGCCCACCAGCCGTAGGGCCAGAGAAAATAGATACTTGCTGCCGCAGCGAGAAACACCAGCAACCTGATCAGGCTGGATCGCCTGAGCAGCGCACGCTGATGGTCAAATTGCTTTTGGAATTGCTCTTTCCTTTTGGTGTAAAATTGATTGAGATCCATTAAAGCGTTTCAAGTTTTAGGCGATCTTTTTTCGGTAGGCTTTTGACGATAAGGTCGTAGCTATGGTCGATCCAATGCATGATTTGCTTTTGGTCGAGCGTCCCGTCAATGTAAATAGAATTCCAATGCTTCTTGCTCATGTGATAGGCGCCTTTTATCGTCTCGGGATATTCCTCACGCAGCTCAATCGCTTTTTCTGGATCGCATTTTACATTAATGTAGGGCTCATTCTTTTCCCAAGTGCTCAATCCGGTCAGCAGAAACATCTTATTTATGACTTTGAATACGAGCACATCCTCATCAAATGGGAAGTGTGCGGTAACGCCTTTCTTGTTTTCGCAATAGTCCTGAATAAATGCGAGGTCCATGGTGGAATTTTACCTCGCAAAAGTAAGTCACCGCTCTAAGGCTGATTGTTCCAAAATCTACGCAGGCATTTTTGTAAGGATCGGCTTAACGATTGTCAATTTGACAAGCTTTTATCTTTGCGTCAAATCAAGTACACATGTTTGCACAGCACGCCACCGAAATATTCAAGCAAGTAATCGCAGATTATCACGAGATCGATAGCGTGGATCAGGAGTTCACAAACCCCTATGATCGCGAGGATAATTTGCTGGATCATTTGCTGTACCGCAAGGCGTGGATTGACACCGTGCAATGGCATTACGAGGACATCATTAGGGATCCGCAGATCGATCCCGTGGCCGCACTTAAACTGAAGCGCCAGATCGATGCCAGCAATCAGGACCGTACCGACATGGTGGAATACATCGACAGCTATTTCCTTGACAAATACAAGGAAGTTCAGGTGCAGAAAGGCGCAACCATCAATACTGAAAGCCCAGCATGGGCGGTCGACCGTCTTTCCATTCTGGAATTGAAGATCTACCACATGCAAGAGGAGGCCACCCGCCGCGATGCATCCCAGACCCATCAGGCCAAATGCACCAATAAACTCACCGTCCTACTTGAACAGCGCAAGGATCTGTCTACCGCGCTCAATCAGCTGCTCAAGGACATTGAAGAAGGCCGCAAATACATGAAAGTCTATAAACAGATGAAGATGTATAACGACGACGAGCTCAACCCAGTCCTGCGCAACCAGAAATAAGTCAATGAGTTATCCCAAACGACTTGTTATCGCGCGTTTCAGCGCCATGGGAGACGTGGCTCTCATGGTTCCCGTCATTCTCGCGCTCAGGAAAAAGTATCCTGATGTGGAAGTTTTTACGCTTTCGCGAAAGCGTAACAATGAAATCCTCAAGCAAATCGATGGCGTACGTGTTCTCGAGGCACAACTGGAAACAAATCATCGCGGCGTCGCCGGAATGTACAGACTGGCAAAAAAACTGAAAGATCTTGAAATCGACGCCCTCGCCGATATGCACAATGTGATCCGTACCAAAATGCTGCGCACATTTCTGGGCGGCGTCAAAAAGGCGGTGATTGATAAAGGTCGAAAAGAAAAGAAAAAACTGGTCTCTGACAAGGACTTTTTTCGGCCTTTAAAACATACAACTGAACGTTATCTTGAGGTGCTAAGAAATTTAGGCTATGATCTAAAACTGGATGGCGACGAGCAGTTGCCCGAGCTTCCCATGCCTCTGGAACTGGCGTCAAGATTGCATTTGGACGGTTTTCAATTAGTGGGGCTAGCACCATTTGCCGCGCACAAGACAAAGGCATTCTCAGTAAAAAAAGCCAGACGACTGGTAGAGGCCCTCAGCGCTGACAAAAACATAACGGTAGTCCTGATAGGAGGCGGAAAGAAAGAATGTAAAAAACTACAGGTAGTTGCTGGAACGACAGCTCATGTGGTCAATCTTGCTGGAACGACCACTTTTAATAATGAGCTGGCTGTAATATCAAATCTGGATCTCATGATTGCGATGGACAGCGGTAATGGACACATTGCAGCAGCTTATGGCGTTCCTGTCATCACGGTTTGGGGGAATACACATCCCTACGCTGGGTTTGCACCATTTGGTCAACCCGAAGAAAACCAGCTAATTGCCAGCAGGGATAAATATCCATTGATACCTACTTCCATTTACGGTAACAAAAAGGTCAAAGGCTACCAAAAAGTGACCTGCAGCGTAAAAGTCAAGGATATCTTCAATAGAGTAAACGAGATTCTTTATAATCAACCATCAGCTGAGATTAAGCATGAATAGATCTGCGGCGATACCGTCACTTAGGAATTTTCCTTTTCGTGTCACGAACAAATGATCATCATCTAGATAAAGTAAATGGTCATTTAAATATTCTTCTGCTTGTTTGAGTAGGTACTCGCGGTAGTTTTGGCCGTACTCGTTCTCAATTTTTTCTAGTGAGACACCGTAAATCGTACGCAGGCCTGTCATGATGTACTCGTTGTAGCGATCGGTTGTTGTGAGTTCCTCTACTTCCATGGGCAGTTTCCCTACTTCGATGCTTTTCATGTATTTCGCATTGTTGTTGATGTTCCACCCACGGCGGTGTCCATCGAAACTGTGTGCGCTGGGCCCTATACCGATGTATGGTTTGCCTGTCCAGTAGGCGGTATTATTTTTTGAAAAGTAACCCTGTTTGCCGAAATTCGAAAACTCGTAATTCTCATAGCCGTGCAATTGCATGACGTTCAGTAAGATCTTGAAATGCTCATGTGCAGCCTCATCATCCACCTGCGGAATCAGTCCTTTCTCAATAAATGACTTTAGCGGTGTTTTATCCTCGACGGTAAGCGCGTAACTGGAAATATGCGGTACGCCGAGGTCTATCGCGGTGTAGAGATTCTCACGCCAGCGCTCATTATCCATGTCTGGAATGCCATAGATCAGGTCGATGGATAGGTTGTCAAATTTCTGTTTGGCAAGTTTGATACAATTTACGGCTTCATCAGCATTGTGTGCTCGATTCATGAGTTTGAGATCCTGCTCAAAAAAACTCTGGATGCCTATGGAAAGTCGATTGATTTTTGAATCGGCTAATTCTTCTATTTTCTCTGGTGTCAGATCATCTGGATTTGCTTCGAGGGTGATCTCGGCATCTGGTATGACGTCGTAGTGTTCGTCGATTGTGTCCAGAATCCGATTGATTTCGTCAAGGCTCAGAATACTCGGCGTCCCTCCACCGAAGTAGATGGTATGAACTTGTTTTAAAGCATATTCGCTTTCGCGAAAGCGTAATTCCTCACATATTGCCTCAACCATTCTATCTCGATACTTCAAAGAAGTAGAGAAGTGGAAATCACAATAATGACAGGCCTGTTTGCAAAATGGGATATGGATATAGATGCCGCTCAAAAGTGATCTTTGGACAAAGGTAAGACGGTGTTAACGGCTCCACTTTACGTTAAAAAAGTGATAGAGAGATTTCTGATGCAATAAATTAAAGAGCAAGCTGTTAAAGTTTTAGGCGATGTCAGTATTTAAAGTAATTTTGGGAGGACTGGCATAGAGTATGCTGTTAAAGAAATATGAAAAAGGAACTATTGAATTATCGCATTTGGCCATTAGTGATTGGTCTTTTTTTCTGTACAATCTCAAACGCAAAGGACAAGCTTAACGCCGATGACGAAGTGTTCTCTCCGGAAGTAACCATGTATCAAGATACAGGCTTGCAGCTAGCTCTTCAAGATCAGATCATGGCTAACCCGCTATGGAGAAGCCTAAGCAAACAAAAACGCCTTTCTATCAGTCTAGTAGATTTGGGCAGCGACATTGATCCTTCACAGGTGCACTATGCCAGCATTAATGGCGACCACATGATGTATGCTGCCAGTATGCCTAAAATTGCGGTGCTTTACGCCGCTTTTGATGCAATTGACTCAGGTGATTTAAAATTAACACCCACTATCCAGAAGGACATGTGGTTGATGATAAGCAAGTCTAACAACGCTGCATCCACTAGAATGATTGATCGCGTAGGTTTCCAGCGTATTGAAGATTTAATGTGCAATCCAGAAAATCCATTCTATGATAAAAATGGTGTAGGCGGGTTGTGGTGTGGAAAGCGTTACGCCGCTCAAGGAAAGCGTAATCCAGAGCCCTTAAGAGGTTTGAGTCACGCAGCAACTACTCAATCTGTGGCTAAAATGTATTATCAACTTGCTACTGGGCAGTTGATCAATAAAAAGCGTAGCAATCAGATGTTGAAGTATCTTCATAATCCTGGATTGCATCACAAATTTGTGAATACCCTAGAACAGATAGCCCCAGATGCAGACTTGTATCGCAAGAGTGGAAGTTGGAAGAATTGGCATTGCGACAGTGTTCTTGTTAAAGATGAGGCTAGAGGCAAAAATTATATTCTAGTTGCCATGGTAGATAGTCCAGATGGCGAGAAGATTATAAGAAGTTTAGTACGTCCTGCAGAGCTCGCGCTTGAACGAAGTACTATTTTCACACCGGGACTTGAACCGGAAAATGAAACAGTTATCACAGCAGGTTCGTAGGTTTTTTGACATACGGGAGGGTGAGCTATCCATAAGCTTGTGGATGCTGCTTTACTTGTTTTTAATTATTTGCGCGTTACTGATAGTTAAGCCTACAGTTAACGCGCTTTTTTTATCAGAACAAGGCGCAGACTCCTTAGCCCTCGCATTCATCATCACGGCAATCGTTGCGGTGGTGGTTTCCTACTTGTATAACAAATCTCTTGAAAAATACCCACTGAGACGCACAATCAGGGGGACACTCACGCTTTTCAGCGTAGGTTTCTTTGTGATGGGGATTTGTGTTACTACCGGCTTTGTACCTGCTTTTCTGGCGTATATCTTTTATATAGGCGTAGGAATGTTTGCTTTGCTGGCCACTTCACAGTTTTGGGTGATGGCAAATGTTGTGTATAATGTCAGGGAAGCCAAAAGGCTATTTGGGTTTATAGGCGCTGGTGGGATCATAGGTGGAATCGCTGGCGGTTATCTGACTTCTCTGACGGCACAGTATCTAGGCAACGGCGTGCTGATCATGATCGCAGCTGTAATGATAGCAGGATGCGGCGCAGTGTTCCAGAAAATCTGGAAGGATCGTGTGTCCAATCTCACTCAGTATAAACGCAAAGAGCGAGCGGGTGTTTCTTCCGAAAGCTCCATGAAATTGATCTGGGATTCGAAACACTTAACCTACCTAGCTGCACTTATAGGTTTGGGTGTTTTGGTTGCAAAGCTGGTGGACTATCAATTCAGCCTTGTTGCGCATAGGGAAATTCCAGATCCCCAGGAGCTGGCGTCTTTTTTTGGTTTTTGGTTCAGCACGTTTAATATAGTCTCACTACTCATCCAGTTATTTGTCACCCGACGGATTCTGGAGCGCACAGATGTAGGTGTAGGGCTCGTACTTTTACCAGTAGGTTTATTTTGCTGCTGTTTCCTGCTGTTGATATTCCCAGAGCTTTGGCTAGTTGTTCTTTTAAAAGGTTTGGATGGGAGCCTTAAACAATCTTTGCATAAGAGTAGTGTGGAATTACTGTCTCTACCCATACCCAGTACCGTAAAAAACAAGACCAAAACGTTCATTGATGTAGTCGTGGATAGCGTGGCTACTGGTATAGCTGGGTTTTTTATTGTTTTTATTGTAAAGGGGCTTGATCTGCCCATGACGGCGATAACTGCTCTAACTATTCTACTGTTAGCGCTTTGGGTTTTTATGGTTTTCAAAGTCAGGGAAACTTACCTGGGAACCTTTAGGGACAGCATTGCAAGTACTGAACACCTTAAACTCTCTAAAGCCTCTGCAAAACAGATACGCAAAAACATGCGTGTGATTTTTGAAACTGGTTCTGCAAAAGATATTCTTCAAGTGCTTGAACGCCTGCCAGAGGTAGCTCATTCATCGCTAGGAAAAAATATTATTGAACTTTTGAACCATCCGGATAATAAGGTGAAAGCGGCCGCTGTGCGTAGTCTGGATCTGGTTACAAAAACTACCCAGCCACAAGTTCAAGACCTGATCTATGAGCGGGATGATGATCTCATCGTCGCAGTAATGGAATATCTGATTGCTAGAGAGGCCACAACCTATCAGTTTTTTGAGCACTATCTGGACGATGAGGATGAGTTCATCTCTACGGCGGCTCTTCTAGCGCTGGCCAAGGACGCCAGAGATAATCCGAAACTTGCCTCAAAATATAACCTAGGCCTTAGGGTTAACCTGTTCATCCATGAAATAGAAAGCAGCGATAACGACCTTAAAATACCTGAAATAGCACACCTCATCAGGGCATTGGGTTATGTCACTCGAACCAAATATCACGAGATCATCGGCAGGTACCTCAAACATCCCAATCCCATTCTTAAAACCGCTGCTATCGAAGCTGCGGGTGAGATGGCGCACGAAAAATTCCTTCCGCATCTTGTCGCTTGTCTTGAGGAATTTCGCTTTCGCGAAAGCGCAATTAAAGCAATCATCAAATACGGTAACAGCATCATACCGCTTATAGAAAAGGGAAAGGGTAGCACCACCGAGAATCATGTCCTGCAAATCTATGTGCCAGAAATATTGGCCGGTTTACGTACGCAACGCTCATATCGAGCGCTACTGAGGGTTGCTCAAAATGGCGGTGCCAGACAACGTACAAAAGCTACCGAGTTACTTTATGACTGGAGAAAGTCGGGCGATGCGTACCCAGTAAGGATGAAGAGCCTGAGGCGCAGTATAGAAAATGAGATTTCCACTTACAAGAATTTGCTTTCCTGCTATTATTCACTCAGGATCATACAGCGTTCTGCCAGTAGGCCTGATAGTAATGTTGTTTCTCTCCCAGAGAAAGAGGCTAGACAACATCTAATCAATCAACTCCATTCATCTATGGAAATGGCTCTCAAAAGGACCTTTAATCTTCTGGCACTTTATTATGATCCCAACGATGTTTTTATAGCCTACAAAGGTTTAAAGAGCGATGTCCAAGACAGCAAGCTGAATGCGATAGAATACATGGATGGCCTAATCGCCAGAAACCTTAAAACTATTCTTTTCCCTATTCTCGAAAACGGATTTATCCACCCAGAAGAAGTCAAAGATTACCACGCCCACGTGGATCTGAAAAAGCAGGATGATTGCTACGACTTCCTTACTGACATACCTGATAGAGATGTTCATCTTAGGCTGATCGCATTACTCAAATTAGATCAAGAACAGCAAAGTATGCAGCACCTTATTCATTTCAGCGAGGATGTTTCTCAAGAGATTTCTGATGCTGCTAATGAGGCTATACTTTATCGCAACAAGCAGGCTACTGCGTGATTTCAATTTTGTGCTGGAATTACCATGTGCCAATTCTTTTTCTATCTAGTTTTATAGAAAATTCGCACGCAATGGACTGGATATACGCACCTGATGATCCGCTTTGGGAAACCTTAGTTGGGTCCCTACTTGTTTTCATCATTATTATTCTGTTGACACGCATCATCGGATTACGCTCATTTGCAAAGTTCACGGCATATGACTTTGCCTTTACCGTAGCAATAGGTAGCATCATATCATCTACCCTGACGTCAAGTACAAGCATTGCGCAAGGTGGAGTAGCCATCGCTGGACTATTAGGAGTGACATGGGTTTTCTCCTTTTTGCAGCGTAGGTCAAAAGCCTTGAGTAAAACCATTTCAAACGCACCATTGATGTTAATGGAAGGTTCTGAAATTCTTGAAGATAATCTTTCCAGCGCTCGGGTGGAAAAAAGCCAACTTATAGCAAAACTGCGCGAGGCTAACGTGTTGAATATGGATCAAGTAGCCGCCGTAGTGCTAGAATCAACCGGTGATATAAGTGTGCTGCACAAGACCGGTGATGATATTGACCTGCAGGAAGAAATTCTAGAAGGGGTAAGGAGAGAGGTTTAAAGCTTATCAAAAATGTTCTGGACGGTCTCAAAATCGCGGCGGCGGTAATTCTGATTATCACGATCATTGATGTAATTGATCAAGTCTTTTTCTGAGCTCCCGGTCCAGAAACTCCATAAGTCTTTTACTTCATTTTCTGTTTCAATAAAAACACGACCACGTAAATTATCCGTAAATGGGCGATAGCCTGAATCATAAACTTTGAACGATTCATTTTTTTCAAATACTAGGCGGGAGAATAATCGACGCCCGGGTAGCTTTTCAAACTGGGTGTAGCCATTCCGTTCATCGTACAACTTGATGATGTCAATTTCATCAGGCTCTAATACAATTTCTTCATCTTCTGTTAGGATAATGTTGATCAGATCATTGCCATCTCTGATGTTTATGGCGATTTCACCAGTCACTAGCCATCCATCGGCTAGGATCATCTCGCCTGGATAGAAGTAGATTTCCTGTTCTGTAGATTCCAGAATGGAACCTATCGCACCCGTAATGTTTAAAATCAGTCCAGCATCTTGAGACATGACTTTTTGATTGCTCGAGATAGCCATGGTTATGGCTAAACAGAAAACCCAGATTTTATTTCTCATGCCTTAAGTATTATCAAAATTTATACCTCATCAAAATTGACCTTCACCCTAGCTGATTCTGGGTAAGCCTGACAAGCTAAAGAATATCCCTCTGAGATCTCGCTATCGGTCAAGATGGAATTCTTGGCCATTTTTGCGCTGCCTTCTTCAATCAGGCAGATGCAGGAGCTACAGATCCCGCCCTGACAGCTGTACGGCGCATCTATTCCCTCGCGCAGCATCGCATCCAGCATGGGCTCATTGCGCTGCATGGTAAAGCTGTGGGTCTCATCATCCAGCAAGACTTCAATCTGGCTTAGGTGGCCGTCTTCGGTCACCTCGATTTTGTTATCTGTGGTGGTGAAGAGTTCAAATTTGATGTCTTCAGCTTTTAGGTAATCTTTCTCGATAAGGTTCTCTTTTGCCATATCGATCATTTCCTTGGGGCCGCATAGGTAAGCTTTCGCGAAAGCGTAATTACCACAGTCCTGCTTTAAAAAGTAATTCAGATTGCTCTTGATCACCCTACCGAACAGCGCCTCGTCCCGTTCCTCGCGTGAAAACGTATACCGCAGAACGAAACGGTCCCCGTACTCGTCCTTTAGATCGTTGAGCTGCTCGTAGTAAATGGTCTGGGCGAGGCTCTGGTTGCCGTAGATGAGCGCAAATTTTGCTTCGGGCTCATTTCTGAGTGCGGTCTTGATAATCGACATAATAGGCGTAATACCGCTTCCTGCCGCGATGGCCAGATAAGTGGGATTAGATGGTTCTGCCTCATGGATAAAAAGTCCGTCTGGTGCGGCAACATCGATTTGATCACCAGCACGCAATTTCATGGCGTGGTTGGAAAAAACACCGTTCTCAACTGCCTTGACTACTACCGTCGGGTCTGGATCGCTGGGTGCGCTGGAAAGCGAGTAGGCACGGCGCACCTCTTTACCATCGATTTCGGTTTTAAGCGTGAGGTATTGTCCAGCCTGATATTCAAATTCTGACTTCAGGGAATCAGGAATTTCAAAACTGATTTCCAGCGCTGCAGGCGTTACTTTAGTGACTTGTTTTATGTTGAGCGTGTGAAAGGTCATTTGCTATTGACTTAGTACTTAATGTGAATTTTTAAATAGGCTTGTAACATATTAAGCATGACGCGCACTAACTAGCCAAACCTTTGTTAATATGGTCAAACATTTTATCAGCCTGCAATGGAAGAGTTTCCTGAGGGCATCTGCTTTTAAGGCAAATCTAGCGATCAAGATTATTCTAGGTTTTGTGGTTCTGTTTTACGGTTCGGGACTGCTGGCGATGGGGAGTATCGCATATTTCGGTCTTGAAAAGGCAATCGAGGAAGGAATTATTGATGCGGCAAATCCAGTCGCCGCTGTCAATAGCTATCTGATTTATTGGTTTGCGTTTGACTTGATTCTACGCTACTTCTTCCAGAAAATGCCGGTGGCCAATATCAAGCCGCTGCTTTATCTGCCATTCAAAAAAGGGAAGATCGTCAAGTTTGCGCTGGGCAAAACGCTGATTTCAATTTTTAATATTCTGCCCGCGCTATTTTTTATCCCGTTCACGATTACGCTTTTTGCTCAGGGATACGATCCGCTCAATGTGATCGGATGGCATCTCGCGCTGATGGCCATCACTCTATCGTTCAATTTTTTGAATGTATTCGCAAATAACCTGAACAAGGTATTTTATCCCATCGCGGCTGTCGTGATCGGGCTGGGGTTTGCGCAATATCAGGGATGGTTTGACATCACGCTCTACACGCAGCCTGTTTTTCAGTTTTTTTACGATCAGGCATGGGGCTTTATTCTGCCTGCCATTGCTGCTGTGGCACTAGGCTATACGGCGTATCACTATTTTCTCGGCCAACTTTATCTGGACGATGCACTTAGCGTTAAGGTAGAAGAAGCGCAGACAGAGGATCTGAGTTTCTTGGATCGATTTGGGAACATCGCTACCTATTTGAAAAACGATATCAAGTTGATCAAGCGTAACAAGCGCGCCAAAATCACTTTCATCATGGGCTTTGCCTTTGTGCTCTACGGTTTCTTTTTCATCAGCGATATCTACTCGAGCATCAATGGGATGAAAGTATTTGCAGGGTTGTTTGTGACAGGTGGCTTTTTGTTCAGTTTTGGTGGGCTGGTGCCCAGCTGGGACAGCAGCTATTACAAATTGATGATGTCGCAGAACATTCCGTATCGTGATTTTCTGCTTAGCAAATGGTGGTTAATGGTCGCGGCGACGGTGGTGAGTTTTATTCTTAGTACGTTTTACATCTACTTTGGGCTGGACTGGTATCTGGCGATGGTTTGCGGGGCGATCTATAACATCGGATTCAATTCATCGGTGGTGCTGTGGGGTGGCGCGTATGTGAAGACGCCCATTGATCTGACGAGTACAAAAAAAGCTTTTGGTGACAGTAAGGCATTCAATGCCAAAACCTTGTTGCTTACGATTCCTAAAATTTTGCTTCCAGTGGGCATCTATTACGCCTTTGCGTTACCTTTTGGTGAGATGGCCGGGTTTGCCGCAATTGCTCTTACAGGCATGCTGGGCTTGTTATTCCGCAACAAGATTTTTAACATTATTGAAGATGTCTACAAAAACGAGAAATACGATACGATTGCGGCGTATGCCGAAAAGAATTAACTGTTTAAGCGCTTTATTATAGCTCAATACTCTATAAAGTAAAAATCAGAGGTTTGTGATAATTAAATGAATGCACACATCCTGAAAGCAACGAAGAGTGAATTATGTGCACTGGGAAGAAAAAAATTATGTTTTGTACTTGCTCAAAAGATCATGCTGATGAAGTACATGATTTGTATTCTGATGAGATGAAAAAATTGAAGAAAAATGACTTTCTACAGATCATCTCATGGACTCTTTTCCGGAGAATGCATGAAATGGAAAAATTCATCGATGGAATGATTGTTTTCCCCAAACAAAATCTTACTGATATCTTGACAGAAGATGTAGTGTTAGCCACATTAAATAATCAGGATCCTTTCGATTTTGAATTCAAGCCACAGAACAATGATGAACTTGTGCTTAGAAGCGGAGAACTATTTAATCGAAGGGGTAAAAAAATTGACCGTCATAGAAATTCAGAATTCGCATTTTTCGTTTATCAAGATGGAATGTGGAGCTCTAGAACTTCACCTTCTGAATATGATGAAATTAATGTTGTCAGAAAAGGTCTGGTTAAAATAAAATTATAAACGGATAAATATTCTAAAATGATCAATATAGAAAACCTCTCAAAGAATTACAATGGCCAAACTGTACTTAAGATCGATGAGCTGACCATCCAGCAGGGTGCAGCGATTGGTCTTGTGGGGAATAATGGAGCTGGAAAAACTACCCTATTCTCTTTGTTGCTGGATTTGATTCAGCCATCAACTGGCCACATTGTAAATAACGGCGTTAAGGTTAGCGAGAGTGAGGACTGGAAACCATTTACCAGCGCATTTGTAGACGAAAGCTTTTTAATCGGTTACCTCACCCCTGAAGAGTATTTCTATTTCATCGGTGAATTGCGCGGGCAGAATAAAGCCGACATCGATAAACTCATTGCCAGCTATTCAGATTTCTTCAATGGAGAAGCCGTGGGACAGAAAAAATACCTTCGTGACCTGAGTAAGGGAAATCAGAAAAAAGTCGGTATCGTTGCAGCCTTGATCGGTGACCCTAAAGTGGTCATTCTCGACGAGCCCTTTGCAAATCTTGACCCTTCCACCCAAATCAGGTTAAAGAAAATCATCAAGCAACTAGCTGATGATCCAGAGCGCACCGTACTAGTTTCCAGCCACGACCTACAGCACGTCACCGAGGTAGCTCAGAGAGTAGTTCTGTTAGAAAAAGGCGAAGTAGTCAAGGATATGGTAAAAGGCGCCGGAACTTTCGCAGAATTAGAGGCTTACTTCAAGGGAATTTCAGAATTGTATGCGCCAGAGGAGGTTAAGGGAGTTGAAGAAATGGTGGCTGTTGAAATTGAGACTGCAATTGATGAAGCTGAGAATAACCAAGCATAATTTATTCTGGTGGGCACTTTTGATTTATGCAGTTTTAATTGCATTCATCTACCTTTTAATCGACTGGAAATTTACTAATCGCTCGCAACTAGATTTAGCCTATTCTGTTTGTATCTCAAGCTTTCTCTGTGGGGGAATTGTATTTTTACTAGATAGAAAACTTACCAAGAAAAATGTCAGGTAAATACAAAGCATTTCTCATCCGATTTGTGACGCTTATCATATTCCTAGCAGGATTCATGTTGCTTGCAAAACGACTTCTTCCCGCAGAAGAATATGGAGATTTTCCTCAATTACTAGCTGGAGTTATTCCTGCTTTGTTGCTTTCACCACGAGTTCAGGTGGCAGAACATCAAAGTGGCCGGCGCTATGGCATTAAATTTCTGTTTTCTTCTAAGATTTGGTGGTTCGATTGAGTTGTAAGTAAACTACATCCTTTGCTTTCAACTCATGCTTGTGGCTGAAGAAGATCGGTTGTCCATTCTCATACGTTGCTTTAATCAAAAAGCGCGTCCCCAAAAAGAACGAATTTCCTACCATTACTTCTAAGCCTGAATCGGAGACTTTCAATTGGTGAGGATATAGTAAAAGCGTGCCATTTTTATTGAATAAGCTGCCATCCATCTCAGTCACTTCATCAAAAAGCGATGCTGTGTATCTGGTTTTTGGATCATGGTAGATCTCATCAGTAGATCTGTGATCCAAGATCTCACCATCGTGCATGACCAGCAATTCATCGGTAAATGGCAACACGTCCTCGCAATCGTGTGTGGCGACGATACTGGCAATCCCTTTCTCGTCTAGGTAATTGTAAATGCGTCTGCGCAGATTGTTGCGTCTAAAGTGGTCAATGTGTGAGAATGGCTCATCCAGCAACAGCACTTCAGGTTCTTGAGCAAGTGCTTTTGCTATAGCAACCCGCTGTTTCTGCCCACCAGAAAGTGTTTTTACTTTTCGATTACTGAATGCTGCCAAGTCGACTACTTGAAGCAATTCTGCAATCCGCCGGTCACGTCCATCCAATTGAATGGACAAATGTTCACCTACATTTTCAGCTACGGTGGTGTAGGGCATCAAATTAAATTCTTGAGGAACATATTTCATCATGGGATGACCTGGGACCAGATGATCTTGTGCGCCTTTTAGTTCTACGCCGTTGTATGTTACTGTACCAGATTGATAATCCAGCAATCCGTAGATATAATTCAGCAATGTGCTTTTACCACAGCCACTTTCACCCATGACGGCGAGATGTTTCCCGCCGTCCAGATGAAATGAAATGTCCTTGAGTGTGTGGGATTCTGCTTTCGCGAAAGCAAAATCAACATTTTCTAGTCTAAGCATCAAAAAGACAAGAGCTTTTACCCCTTAACCCGCCCCTTAACATCAGGCATTTCTTCAAAGCCCATGTTGTAAAAAGCAAAACCATAGATGTCAGTCCACTCCTGAATTTGTTGTTCGGTAGATTTTCCTGCACCGTGACCGGCATCAGTTTCAATGCGTATCAGGGTAGGATTGTTGCCAGCTTGCTTGGACTGCAGCTCTGCGGCAAACTTGAAACTGTGCGCTGGTACCACACGATCATCGTGGTCTCCCGTTGTAACTAGCGTCGCAGGATATTCCACGCCTTCTTTTACATTGTGCAACGGTGAATAACCCTTCAAATATTCAAACATCTCTGGGCTGTCCTCTGCTGTTCCATAATCGTAAGCCCAACCAGCGCCAGCTGTAAATTTATTGTACCGCAACATATCGAGTACACCTACGGCAGGAAAAGCTACACCAGCAAGATCAGGTCGCTGGGTCATGGTCGCCCCTACCAGCAGCCCACCGTTGCTCCCACCTTGTATCGCCAAATAATCCGTGCTCGTGTAATTATTCTCTTTCAAGTACTCACCAGCAGCGATAAAATCGTCAAAAACATTTTGCTTACTCATCTTAGTTCCTGCATCGTGCCATTTCTTTCCATACTCACCGCCTCCACGCAGATTTGCTACTGCATAAACACCGCCCATGTCCATCCATGCTGCACGAGTGACAGAAAAGCCAGGATTAAGCGAAATATTAAACCCACCATATCCATATAGAATGGTTGGGTTTTTACCATCTAGTGGCAAGCCTTTTCTGTGTGAGATAATCATCGGGATTTTTGTGCCGTCCTTTGAAGTGTAAAACACTTGCTTGCTCTCGTAGTCCTCGCTGTTGAACTTGATCTCAGGCTTGCGGTACAACTCGCTCTTCCCACTTTCTATGTCGTACAGGTAAGTGCTACCTGGTGTCGTGTAGTTCGTAAAGCTGTAGTAAAGTGTTTTATCCTCTTCCTTTGCGCCAAAACCTCCCACATTACCCACACCCGGTAACTCCACCTCACGCACAAGCGAGCCATCATAGTTGTATTGCTTCACTTGCGAGACCGCGTCAACCATATATTCTGTAAAGATGTAGCCTCCGCCCGTAGATGGTGACAGGACATGTTCAGTCTCTGGGATGACGTCCTTCCAAGTGGACTGGACAGGGTTTTTGAAATCTGTCATGACGATGCGCTGATTCGGCGCGTTATAATCAGTCACCAGCCAAAGTTTTGTTCCCTCATTGTGGAGCAGGTAGGTATTTGTGTCAAAATTGTCCAATACGGTAACCAGCTTTGCATTGGGCTTGTCCAGCTCCATCATGAACATCTTGTTCCCATTTGTGGATGTACTTGCCGAGATCACTAGATATTTTTGGTCATCAGTCACACCGCCACCTACGTAACGGTATTTCTGATCTGGCGTACCGCCAAAAACTACTTTATCCTCACTCTGTGGCGTGCCTAGCTTGTGATAATACAACTTATGCTGGTCAGTCATGGCACTCAGCTCGCTACCCTTTGGCTTGTCGTAGCTGGAATAATAAAAGCCATCGTTGCCTTTCCAGGACATACCTGAAAACTTGACATCCATAATTGTATCGCCTATTTTTTCCATGCTTTTGGTTTCCAGCACGATGATCTTGCGCCAGTCACTACCGCCCTCGCTGATGGAATAGGCAAACAGGCTACCGTCCTTGGTAAAACTGGTGCCGCCTAGGCTCGTAGTTCCTTTTTCGCTAAACGTGTTAGGGTCAAGGAAAACTTCTGCGTCTTCTATAGACTCGTCATTTTTGTGGCGGTAGATAACGTACTGATTTTGTAGGCCGTCATTTTTATAGAAATAAGTGTAGTCACCCTCGATAAAAGGTGCGCCTATCTTTTCATAATTCCAGAGCTCAGTTAGTTTGTCATTGATTTTTCCACGGTAATCTATTTGCGAAAGAAAATCTTGAGTCACCTCATTTTGCCGCTTTACCCAGTCTGCAGTTTCTTCGCTCATATCATCCTCCAGCCAGCGGTAAGGATCTTCTACTTGCTGACCGTGATAGGTGTCGACAGTGTCCACACGTTTGGTTTCGGGGTAGGTCATTGAATTTTCTGCGATTTTTTCTTCTTCATTTTCCTTGCAGGCGATGAGCGCCAGGCAGGCGGTCAAAATTGCGATCGATTTTTTCATGGTGATTTAATTGGGCATCTAAGATAAGAATGTGCAGGAGGATTTTGATAATTATGCTTTCGCGAAAGCTTAAACATCACTCTACACTAGAAATCTGATTTAGTCAGAATATTCTTTTACATTGCCTAGCACATTTTTAGAATTATGCCTAAACTGATAACCACGCTTTTTGCGACATATTTACTGCTTACCTCTAGCAGTTGTGAGGAGCCGCCTAAGTTGCTGAGTTCCAGTAGAGGATATTTCTCAGCTTTTATCGTTGATGCTTCAGACTCACCTATTAGCAATGCAAAAGTTTCTCTTTTTACCCCAAGCACACCACAAAATTTAATACTAGGGACTGGTGTAACAGATGCCACAGGATTTGTGGATTTTACAACATTAGCAAGTGACGGTGTATTTAATGTTCTAGAGGTCGAGGATGCTATGGGAAACACCTCTTCAGTAGTTTATAGCAGTCAAATGAACGTGAATACTAATTTCACGCACATAATCCAAAAGCTTCAAGTTCAACAAGCAACAGAGGTTACCCTAGTCGTAAATGCACCTGCTAGCGCAACTGGTACTGTTGATCTAAGCATAATTAAAGATAAATTGATATGCGTTGAAGATTGGATACACGGCATTATCCCAGAATCTCTTGATTGTAGCCAGCGCATAGAGTTAAATGAATTTATTAGGCTTAGTAACACTGTGAGGGAAGAAGTATTTAGCGCGCCGCTTAATACCGAGATAACCGTCGTCTACAGCGTTGATGGCGGTCCTGAGACAACCCAGAATTTCTTTGTCAATAGTGCAAATCCAGTGTATGAAATTAATCTATAGTTTATTTATTACTATGGTTATTGTGTGGAATATAAAGGCTCAAGATCTTCCCGTGGACACTCTTGATAATGAAAAGTTATTAAAGAAATCTGCGGTTTTAGAAATGTATTATTCCATGGCAGTGCCTAGTGGTGATAATTTTTTAGGCAATGGTTATGAAGCAGGAACGGGGATCGGTTTCAGGCTTCACATGTATCCCTTGAGGAAGGTTTATGCTGGTCTGGGAATGGACTTTGTAGGATTAGATGTAAAAAAACCCCAGCTAGTAGGCGCATATTCAAATACCGGTCGCTCACGATACTATGCCTTTCTGGGACATGAGTTTTATCTTGATGGGAACTTCAATCTTATGGCAGACCTAGCCATTGGCGGTGTTGAATTTAATAATGATCCCATTACGCCCACAACCGAGCGGTTTTCAGAAAGTGGTACTTTTTACAGTCCATCGGTAAATGTGGATTATGAATTCACTGATGGGTTCAGTGCTTTTGCGAGATTGTCGTATACTTATGTTGACATGGATTTTCAAAATTTATCCCCAGTAATTGAAGAACAATTTGAAAGTGGATCTTTCATTGATTTTTCTATTGGGCTTCGGTACACCATTAAAACAAGAAACGTCAAGTAACGTTGTAGGGATTTTTACTGATACTTGACTGTGGTGCGTAATGATTATTCGCTTTCGCGAAAGCGAGATACGTCAAACACTCCCTATTCACCTTACAGACTTTAAGCAACTTTATGAATATGCGTTAAACCTATGATAGCTAACACTATATATAGATTTCTAAAGAGCGTTGAGTGGCATATTTACAAAAAAGAACACAACATGAAAAGTATCAAAACAATTGTAACAGCATTATTTTTAAGCGTAACAGCTATTTCATTTGCTCAAAAAGACATCGTTTCTACTGCGGTAGGGGCTGAGAATCTCAGCACTTTAGTAACCGCTGTAAAGGCAGCTGATCTAGTAGAAACTTTACAAGGTGAAGGCCCTTTTACAGTATTTGCACCAGACAACGCCGCTTTTGCGAAAGTGGATCAGAAAACTCTCAACATGCTATTAGAGCCTAAAAACAAAAAGATGTTGCAGAGTGTACTGACATACCACGTGGTTTCTGGAAAATTTAAAGCTGAAGAGGTGATAGCGATGATTAAGGATAAAGGAAACAATCTGAGATTGAAAACCGTAGAAGGTGGTTTTCTTACAGCAATGATTCAAGACGGAAATGTAGTACTGAAAGACGTAAATGGAAACATGTCCACCATCACAGCTACTGATGTAGAAGCCAGCAACGGTGTGGTCCATGTCATCAACAGCGTGGTGATGCCTGCTATGTAATTAATGTAAACTACCAAATTCAAAAACCCTCGTGCGTGGAAGCACGAGGGTTTTTTATTCTTAAGCCTTATGCAGGGTTTTATTCCCCAGTCGTAAGCAATTGATGATACCTCTCCTGAATCAGTTCGCGACCGTATTCACGCTCCAATCTGCGGACCGTAAAATGCCCTTTTGCCATGTCCTGATAGTGATCGATAAACAAAGTATTGATAATCGCACCACCTGCTGCTCCTATGGCAGGAATGGCCTGCGCAGCCGCTTTCTCGGTCACCTGAATGCTGAATCGCTCGGCCACTTTGACCAAAACTTTCATCAGCAACGGCGCGGTCTCATCGCTCAGTAATTTTGAGGTAGCATATTTACCAGCACGCTGTATGGATTGAGCTAGTGCTGTGCGCACGGCCAGATACCCGCTGTCCACTTTATCATCATCTTCAGTAGCTCCACCTAGTGCAAAAACTTGTAGGCATGCCAGTTTTGCATCCATGCGCGTCAGGTCTTCGCCCTCGGCTCGTGCAATGTCTGCAATGGATCTGAGCATAACCGTAGTTGAAATAGGTAGTTCTATCGCGGTAGCCGCTAATCCAAAAAAACCTCCCACACCACCAGATACCGCAACGCCTAGTTTATGCCAGCGGTTTGAAGCAGGACGCTGGCTTTTATCCTTCATGCTAAAAACAGCAGCCTCTGTTGCTTTCATCAACGCCGTCTTGGTCAGGTCCATCACTCTGCCTCTGAAATTTTCAGGCAGCATTTCAAGTCCTTTCTCTATGGGCGTTCCTACATAATTGGTGATTTTAGCCGCGAGGCCAGGATTTTCCAGCAGGATGATGGATTCAATCAAATCTTGTTCATCCAGCGGACTCAGTCTAAGATTACCCGTGTGCAATTCTGTTAAAGTAGATTTATCGTTTTGACCATCGCTATCTATCATCTCGTCCATTTCTATTCTTTTTCTTTTAAAAATAGGAAGTTGGTCAGAGAGCCAAAACGATTTTGCTAAAGTTTAAGCATATAGAAGCTATTTGCGAGCTTCTATAAATTCTCTCAATTTATTTGGAAATCGATCGTAGGCCACCTCGGATAAATAAACATAATATTCACCATCTGGGGATATAAGTACATACCCTGAAATAGGACCTGAATCCTTGAAAAAAAGACTTCTAATAATGTTGTTATAATCCCTTATTCTTGCTTCCCGATATTCTGGTTGGAAACCACCAGGGTTGCTACTAATCAAGTATAAAGATTTCGTTGGCGCTATCTCATTCAGTTCTTTGCCAAATTTTTCTTAATAACGCTTGAATCTTTTTAGACTGGGTTTTGACTTGACCAGATAACCAGGGTGCTCACCAGTTGAGTAATTGATGTACACGTAATCATTACCTTTGATGTCTGTCTTGAGTCTTTGATTTAGCTGGACTCTAATCTTATCCCAGTTCTCAAGTGTATCCTTAATCTCTCTTTTTACAACCCTATAGTATTCTAGCGAATTTAGCTTTATAGATAGATTTTCGTAATTGGCCGTACGATTAAGAAATTGTTGTTCTGTTATCGTATCACCTGTATAATCTAGAAAAAGCTTGTCCTGCGAAAACCCGTAAAAACTAGCGAGAATAATAAGGATAATTAGATACTTACGCATCTAACAAATATCATGTTTAATCAAATACTCCGCAATCTGCACCGCATTTGTGGCAGCTCCTTTTCGCAGGTTGTCGGCCACGATCCACATGTTCATCGTGTTTTCCTGCGAGTGATCACGTCTGATCCTCCCCACAAATACCTCATCGCGGCCGTGAGCAGTCAGCGGCATGGGGTAGGTGTTGGTGTCTGTATTGTCCTGAACGATCACGCCCTCCGTATCAGCAAGTAGTTGTCTTACCTCGCTCTCGGTAAAGTCTTTTTTAAACTCCACATTCACGCTTTCTGAATGCCCGCCTATGACAGGAATACGTACAGCAGTAGCGGTTACGGCGATACTGCGATCATCAAGGATTTTTTGCGTCTCGCGTACGAGTTTCATTTCTTCTTTGGTATATCCATTTTCCTCAAACACATCGCAATGCGGCAATGCGTTGCGGTGTATAGGGTAGGGATAAGCCATGCTGCCTTTGCGGCCAGCCATTTCGTTTTCTAGCTGATCAACCGCTTTTACACCAGTTCCCGTAATCGATTGATAGGTAGAGATCACCAGCCTTTTGATCCCGTAGCGCCTATGAAGCGGCGTAAGTGGCAAAACCATTTGAATGGTCGAGCAATTAGGATTTGCAATGATCTTATCGTTTGCCGTCAGACTAGACGCATTGATTTCAGGTACCACCAGTTTTTTATCCGCATCCATACGGAATGCGCTGGAGTTGTCAATCACAGTCGTTCCTACTGCAGCAAATTGTGGCGCAAATTCTTTGCTCACATCACCACCCGCCGAAAACAACGCAATCGCCGGCTTACGCTCTATCGCTTCCTGCATGCTTACCACGGCTACTTCCTCTCCATTGAATTTCACCTTGTTGCCCACCGATCGTTCAGATGCCACGGGGATCAATTCGGTGATGGGTAGCTGGCGTTCTTCCAGCACCTGCAACATCACCTGTCCCACCATTCCGGTTACGCCTACGACTGCTATTTTCATGCGTTATTTTTAGGGCAGCAAATTTAAGAACTGCACTGTTTGTATTTGTTTTGATTTCGCTTAAAGCGAAAGTATAAATACTACAAAATCCCTCATGATCACATGCTCCAAAAAGGCGACATCATCAGAATCATTTGCACCGCGCGCAGCGCACAAACAGAGGCGCTAGTACCCGCCATGGAATTGCTAAAATCATGGGGATACGAGCCGCAACTGGGAAAGACAGTCGGCAAAGTGCACCACCAATTCGGCGGTACGACTCAAGAACGCCTAGCCGATTTAATCGACGCCATCACCGATCCAAAAGTCAAAGCAATCTGGATAGCACGAGGCGGGTACGGTACGATTCATTTGTTGCAGGATGAATTTTATGACGCTCTGGAAAGAGCTGAACAGCCAACTCTTCTCATAGGCTACAGCGATGTAACGCTGCTGCATGCTATCTGGAACAATCGCGGCTGGCCCAGCCTGCACACATTTATGCCACTCGAACTCAAACACAAAACCGAGGAAAGCATCCAGAGCTTGAAAAAAGCCCTCGCTGGAAAGCAAAATCAAATCACGATTCCAAGCACACAAAATCTACCATCTCAACTAATTCAAGGTATACTCTGCGGTGGCAACCTATCCATTCTCTACAGCCTATTGGGCTCCCGCGACCAACTCAACACCGATGGCAAAATCCTATTCATCGAAGAAATCGACGAATACATCTACCACGTAGAGCGCATGCTCTACGGCCTAAAACGCGCTGGAATGCTCACCAATCTTAAAGCCCTTCTCATAGGCGGCATGACTGACTTAAAAGATCACGACATACCACTAGGCAAAACCTACCAGCAAATCATCCTAGACCTCACCGCAGAATATGACTATCCTATCATTTTTGATGTGCCTGCTGGGCATGTTGAGGATCACAGGGCTTTGAATTTTGGAAGTGAAGTTGAAATAAAAATCTTAGAAGAGGTCATTGAAATCAATTCATGAACTTCTGCTTCCATACAGCCTCTAGTCTGCAATGCATATAGTTTTGTAAATCCAATAGAGTAGCTCCCTTCCCCATATTGCATCCGACGAGGAACGAGAGGAATGCACAGGATTGGGGATGGGTTCGCTATAGTATTGCAAATGCATTTTTTCTTGTCGTCGCGCGCGTTTGCAACGCGTGCGTTTATCAATCCACAGAACTGTCATCCTATGTTTACCGATCCTATGTTTACCGATCAAGGATTTAAGAGATCTATATTATCTTTTCATGGATAACTAAAAGGAGAAAGAGCAAGGCAATAAATTGTCATTGGTTCTAAAAACAGTTCAGCATGCTTGCCCCTTTCTCCCTGTGCCCAAAGTTTGAACAGTTCATTAGGCTCCGAGCCTGTATTTAGGATAGATAAACCTCGGCACAATACTAAATTATAGTCATGGATAAAATTATGGGAATCGACATTAGTAAGCAAACATTTGATGTCAGTCTGATTAAGGATTCAAAGGAGACTCACCATGTCTTCGAGAACAAACGCTCTGGCTTTGAAAAACTTGCCGGACATCTAGATCAGGGCTGTCATGTGGTTATGGAGGCCTCGGGTCCATACTATCTGGAACTGGCCAGTTTTCTGCACCAGAGGGGAGTAACCGTATCGGTGGTCAACCCACTAATGGTAAAGCGCTTCAGCCAGATGAACTTCTACAGGGCAAAGACTGACAAGAAAGATGCCGCTGTAATCAGGAAGTTCGCCATAAGCCAATTCGACGAACTGCCCATCTGGAAGCCGGAAAGTCACAACATCCAGTCGCTCAAACAGATTAGGACTGTACTGGACCTGCTAAACAAACAACTGAGTCAGACGAATAACCAGATGCAGGCCTTTGTAAGTTCAGGCTATGTGGATCCAGCAGTACGCGACATGCTCGGCAGATCCATTGCCACAATCAAAAGACGCATCGCAAAACTTGAAAGACAGATGCTGGAGATATGCAACAGGGACTACAGACAGACGCTTGAGCTGCTTACCTCAATCCCTGGGATAGGTCTAAAGACAGCCATCATGCTGATTGCCATTACAGGTGACTTCGATAAGTTCAGCCACTACAGACAGCTTATAGCCTATGTCGGGCTATCTCCGATGGTTTACCAATCGGGCACAAGTGTCAAGGGCAAGGGGCACATCTGTAAAATGGGCAAATCCCAAATCAGAAAACTGCTCTACATGTGCAGCTGGACAGCAAAGAGGAACAACAATGCCTGTGTAGATATGTACGAAAGGTTGAAGACAAAAGGTAAACCTGAAAGAGTCATCAAGATAGCAATAGCCAACAAACTCTTGAAACAGGCATTTGCGATAGCAACGACAAAAACTAAATATGAAGAAAATTTTCAGATGAAAACTTGTATTTGAGCACAGTTCATGCTGACGGGGGTCAGCATCTCACAGCACGCATTATTCAGATACATTAATCGTCAGCTGCGTTTTGTATTACAAATGCAATTCACATAGACACGCGATACAATCGCGCGCCACAAGTAGAAGTCCTTGAGATTAAATCGTGATCTTATGCTCCCCCTTCCCTTCGGGAAGGGCTGGGGATGGGTTGGCGGCAAGTAATACAAATCCTGTTCAAATACACCGCGATACAATCGCGCGCCACAAGTGGCGGTATTCAGATTCCTAAATTATTAAGTTATAACTAGCATTACAAATGCAATTCTCATAAACACGCGATGCAATCGCGCGCCACTAGATCATCGGGCATAAAAATTTGGAAGTGAGGTTGAAATTAAAATCTTAAAAGAGGTCATTGAGATCAAATCTTAACCCTAACATTTTCGCGCGCGTTTGCAACGCGTGCGTTCTTCACAGAACTGTCATGCTGACGCAGGCGAGCATCTCACAGGACGCGGGACCCAGATGTTTTGATTGGCAGCTGCGTTTTGCATTGCAAATGCAATTCACATATAGGTACGCCTAGCCAGCAAGTGTCCACAAAATTTATTTGACCTTTCGCAAATCTTGATCACCAAAAGGTGTAAGATGCAGCGGCAAATCAAGCCTGTTAACCTCTCTTCCCAAAATTGCGATTGAGTCATCACTTAAGAAAGACTTATTGATTTGTAGTTTTTTATTATCAGAAACAAGAGTAATAGTTTCCCTGACTTCTTTGATTCTAGTCACTTCTCTCAATCTCATCGAACTGCTGAAAACAAAAAATTTTCTCTTGTACAGCGTCCCATCTTGTATATTTATATAACTATTGTACCGGAAATTCACCCAGAGTCCCAGATGAATTAATCCCATAATCACACGACCATAATCGGTCCAGTGCAACGCGTCATTTTGTAAGATGGAAGTAATACCCAATATTATCCAGCCAATTCCAAAGAACAGCAACCAAAAATAATTCTTGCGTTGAAAGGGTAAGTTGATTTTAATATCTGATCCCATATCACATTTTGAAATCTAATGAGCCACCAACCAATTCTCACCCACGCCTATCTCCACATCAAGCGGTACGCTTAATTTGTAGGCATTCTCCATCTCGGTTTTGATCAGGGTTTTCATATTATCCAACTCGTCTTTGTGGATGTCAAAAACCAATTCATCATGCACCTGTAGCAACATTTTTGATTTGCAGTCCAGCTCTTCAAACTTGCGGTGTATATTGATCATGGCCAGTTTGATAATATCTGCGGCACTTCCTTGAATCGGGGCGTTGACAGCGTTGCGCTCGGCTGCGCCTCGCACGACCGGATTGCGGCCATTGATGTCTTTTAGGTAGCGCCTACGTCCCAAAACCGTCTCCACATACCCGTGCTCACGCGCAAAATCCACCTGATCGCTCATGTAGGCTTTTAGTTTTGGGTAGGTTTTGTAATAGGTGTCGATCAGTTCCTTGGCCTCGGTGCGGTCTAGGTCGGTCTGATTACTCAAGCCAAAAGCACTTACCCCATAAATGATCCCAAAATTCACCGTTTTGGCATTACTACGCTGCTCGCGCGTTACCTCGTCAATCGGGACATTGAAAACCCTCGCCGCGGTAGAAGCGTGAATGTCCTCACCATTTGAAAACGCCTGAATCATCGCATCTTCCTCACTCAGTGCTGCAATGATGCGCAGCTCGATCTGCGAGTAGTCGGCAGCCATCAGGGTGTAATTTTCATCCCGCGGTACAAATGCCTTGCGCACCTGTCGCCCACGCTCGGTACGTATAGGGATGTTTTGCAGATTGGGATCTGTCGAACTCAATCGGCCAGTCGCGGCTACCGCCTGCATGTAGTTGGTGTGGATGCGGCCCGTTTCAGGATTTACTTGGTTAGGCAGCGCATCTACATAAGTGGACTGCAATTTGGACAGCGCCCGATAATCCAGCACCTGCTGCACGATATCATGCTTATGCGCCAGCGCGCTTAACACATCCTCTGCCGTAGAATATTGCCCCGTACGCGTCTTTTTTGGCTTGTCCACCAGTTTCATTTTCTCAAAAAGCACCACCCCCAGCTGCTTTGGCGACCCTATGTTGAACTCTTCCCCAGCCGCCTTGTAAATATCCTGCTCTAACTGGTGTATGTCTTCATTTAGCTTTCGCGAAAGCGTACCCAGAAAATCTCCATCCAGATTGATACCCTCTATTTCCATACTTGCCAGCACCTGAAGAAGTGGCATCTCAATGTCCCGAAAAAGTTTGTCTGTACCGGCGTCCTTCATCTCCTTGGCAAAATATTCCCGCAGCTGCAGTGTGACATCTGCATCTTCCACAGCGTATTCCTTGGCTTCTTCTACGGGAACATCACGCATGGATTTTTGGTTCTTTCCTTTCTTGCCGATCAGCTCGGTAATGGATTGCGGCGTGTAGTTTAGGTAGGTCTCGGCAAGCACATCCATGTTGTGGCGCATGTCCGGATTGATAAGGTAGTGGGCGAGCATGGTGTCAAAAAGCGGCCCGCGCACCTCAACCTTGTACTTGTATAGAACCTTGATGTCGTACTTCAAATTCTGCCCGACTTTCTCGATCGTCTCACTCTCAAAAAACGGTCTCAACTGCTTGATCAGTTCTTTCGCCTCACTGCGATCTTCTGGAAACGGCATGTAAAAACCCTGCCCTTTTTCCCAGCTAAACGCAATCCCGACCAACTCTGCCTCAAGCTCGTTCAGACTTGTTGTTTCCGTATCAAAACAGACGCTCTGTTGTTTCATCAATTGCTTGATAAAAAGCGCGGTGCCCAGTCCAGGCTCAACTAGCTGATACAAATGATCTGTGGTGGCAAGCGTTGCCCGACCCGTGGCCGCAGCCTCCTGTTTAGTGCCTGTGCCGGGCTGGTCAAATAAGTTGAATTGGCCGCTTCCAGGATCTGAACCAGACGAGCTCGAAGACGAGCTTGAAAGGTCATCTGGTGCGGGCAAGGCATCTTCAGCAAAAATCTTTGCCATGGTCTCCTTAGCCCTACGGAATTCCAGTTCGTCAAAGATCTCGTGAACCTTTTCGACATTAGGCTCGTCCAGCGTATAGTCGCTGGCATCAAATTTTACGGGACAGTCCAGACGGATAGTGGCCAGTTTTTTGGAAAGCAAGCCCAGTTCTGCATTGTCGCGCACCTTTTCTTTCATCTTGCCTTTCAAGTCATCGATGTTTTCCAGCAGTCCTTCCATGGAACCGTAGGCGGCAATGAATTTTGATGCAGTTTTAGGCCCCACGCCGGGTAAGCCGGGAATGTTATCGCTGCTGTCACCCATCATTCCTAGGTAATCGATTACTTGTTCTGGGCGATCAACGCCAAATTTCTTTTGCACCTCAGGGATCCCCCATATCTCGATGCCGTTGCCCATACGCGCCGGGCGGTACATAAAAATGTTTTCGCTTACCAATTGTGCATAATCCTTATCGGGCGTGACCATGTAGGTGGTAAAACCCTCCTTTTCGGCTTGTTTTGCTAATGTTCCAATCAAATCATCTGCCTCGATTCCAGCCATCTCGATTATGGGAATATGCATGGCTTTGAGGATTTTCTGGATGTAGGGAATGGCGAGCGTAATGGCCGCAGGAGTTTCGTCGCGATTGGCCTTATAATCTTCGTAGAGTTCTGTTCGTTCAGCACTTCCTTCCTTGTCAAAAGCTACTGCCAAGTATTCTGGTTTTTCACGGCGTATGACGTCAAAAAGCGAATTAGTAAAACCCATGATCGCGCTGGTATCCATGCCTTTGCTGTTGATGCGAGGGTTTTTGATGAGCGCGTAATACCCCCTAAAAATCAGGGCATAGGCATCCAAAAGAAAAAGTCGTTTGTCGTCGTTACCGTTGTTTGTCACCGTCAGAAATGTTTAAACGATAAAGATAGGGGGTGGGGAATAGTGAACGCAGAATTTAGAATGATGATTCTTCTTACCGTGGTTCGAGGACCTCACCACTTCATCGTGTGAAATGAATCGTGGTTCGAGCCACCTCCCCACTTCTTCCGAATTCATATAGAGCCCTGAGGTTCTCGAAGGGCGGTAACGGTTATCAATGCTCCCTTAACGCCTCAATCAATTCATCCTTACTCATTTTTGAGCGACCGTCGATGCCTACCTTCTTAGCTTGTTCGTAGAGTTCTTCTTTGGTGCGGTCCTCGTATTGTTCTGCTTTGCCGCCTTTTTCACCACTGTTCTCTGTATTTGCGATGCGTGCGGCTTTTTCCTTGCTGTAGCCCTGATCGCGCAATGACTCGTACTGGTCTTCGTTTTTGATGCTAGGTCTTCCCATGGTTTTTGTTTTAAAGGTAAAAAGCTTTCCGTTTAGGTACAATTAAGGAAATAAGAAATCGGTTTTAGGGTGTATTTCATTCTTAAATCCTTAACGGTTTCAGGGCATGCCAGAATTACTTTTGGTGCATGCGTTGGGCGATAGTCATCATCATTTTTGTGGTCCTAGAAATCTATGCTTTTCAGCTGATTAGGATGCTCTCTCGCGGGCATTGGTGGAAATGGATCTATCTGGCGGTTTCCATCGGAATCATCATCAATGCGGTTCTCCAGTTTTCACTCTATCCAGATCGCACGCAGGTAGTTCCGGCGCGCAACTGGGCGGTGACGCTCTTGCTAGCCTTTATGGCGGCAAAGTTTATCTTCTTCCTCTTTATGTTTGGCGAGGATATTTATCGATTCTTTGAGGGTGTTTTTAATTCGCTTTCGCGAAAGCGTAATAACAACGACAATTTTCTTCATTCCCGCAGAAAATTTATTGCTACCCTTGGGCTTGCTGTTGCTGCGCTGCCTTTTGGGGCATTACTCTACGGGGCTTGGCGTGGGAAATTCAATTATCAAGTGCGCAGCTACAAGCTCAGTTTTGACGATCTGCCGGCTGCTTTTGACGGCTACACGATCACCCAACTGAGCGACATCCATGTGGGCAGCTTCGAAAATAGGGAAGAGGTACAGAGTGCGATAGATATGGCAAACGGATTAGGGAGTGATGTGATTGTTTTTACAGGTGATCTTGTGAATAATGTTGCTCGTGAAATGCACGGCTGGGAAGGGGTTTTCAGCCAACTCAATGCAAAGGATGGGGTCTATTCTGTGTTGGGAAATCACGATTATGGTGATTATGTACAATGGGAATCGCCAGAAAAGAAACAGGAAAATCTTCAAGAACTTCAAGACATCCAGACTGGGATGGGTTGGCGATTGCTTATGGACGAGCATCAAACCATCTCACGTGGCTTAGACAAGCTGAATATCGTAGGTGTCCAAAATTGGGGTGATGGACGTTTCCCTAAATACGGCGATCTCGAGAAAGCTACGGCAGGGCTGGATCCCGAAGCATTTAAAGTCTTGTTGAGCCACGACCCGACACATTGGGATTTACAGGTGCGCGACTATCCCAGCAAATACCATTTAACCTTAAGCGGTCATACGCATGGGATGCAATTCGGCGTTGAGATACCCGGTTTTCTAAAATGGTCACCAGTTTCTTTTGTCTACAAGAAATGGGCAGGCATCTATAAAGAAGCCGATCAGTTCTTGAACGTAAATCGCGGATTCGGTTTTATCGGCTATTCCGGACGTGCTGGTATATGGCCTGAGATTACGCAGATTACGCTTAAGCGTAGTGTAACCCAGAACGTATGATTTATCTATGTTTGAGATGATGGAGGCATTTTTCAAACTGATCAACAAGGATTTCAATGACCTGATGACCGGTATTTTATTTACTTCATTCTTTCTAGTGGTTGGAATCGACTTTAGCTGGGGGCTTAGCTATTTAATTATAATCCCTCTAGCGGTTATGATTATTTTTCCGTTAGGCTCTATTTTCCGTAAAAGTATATTGTGCATTCTAGCGCTCGTAAACGGAAAGTGATTTTCCTCGTAGATCATTCGCTTTGATCCAGTCAAGATACTTTGGCAAAATCTCTCTTAGAATCGGCTCCGCTTTCTTGCTGTCATGGAATACGATGATGCTCCCAGATCGCGTGTTTTTCTTGAGGTTTTTTAGTATGCTGTCCGCAGATCTATTCAGATCAAAATCGCCACTCAATACATCCCACATGACGATTTGAAATCCTTGCTCTCGCAATTTTCTGGCCTGTGATCTTTTGATTCGGCCGTAAGGTGGTCTGAAGAGGTGACTTTTTATTTTCGCTTTCGCGAACCTGCCTGTCGTGCCTTGGCAGGCAGGAGCGATATTCTCTAAATACTCATCATCATCTGTTTTCCACCCATTCAGATGATTTTGTGTGTGGTTGCCCACGGTATGCCCCTCATCCTTAATTCTCTGGAACAGCTCAGGATGCTTGCTCACATTATCGCCTATGCAGAAAAAAGTTGCTTTAAAATCATATTTGGCCAGCTCATCCAAGATAAATTCTGTTACAACTGGCGTGGGCCCATCGTCAAAGGTTAGAAATACCTTATTTTTTGATCGCTCGCCATGCCAGGTAAAATCAGGAAAAAACCGCGAAATCCAGTCGGGTATGCGATCCGGATACCACCTCATTTTACTGTATAGTATCTGGTGTCAGCTCATCAAGATCTGGTCTAGCATCTAGATTGTCCACATCTGTGTCCAGTAGATCCCTCAATTCTTGTGCTGCGGCGCTGTCAGGGAACATCTCGTTTCCTAGATCAGGTCTGATAAGGAAATCCTCGTCAAAGAATCGTGGAAATGAAGCGACATAAGCATTGTACGCCTCAATGTGTTTGTCCTTCATCTGCTGGTCATCATAGAAAATAGCTGTTTCAACTAATGAGTTGTATCTAACCATCGCTGTGAAGATTTCTTCCTGGGCTTCAATTTGCTCTTCCAGAGTCAGCGCACGATAATGATCTATCTCGTCTTGGTACTTTAGCACGGTCCTGTTCATCAGATCTCTTGCCTTGTCAATGCTTTCCACCTCATAGTATCCAGAGATAAACGGTTCAATCATTGAGTAGTGACCAAATATTTCCAGCGGCATTTTTTCCATGCCTAGATCTAGTAATTTCTCGGCTTTCTCGTATTCACCTTCTTTAGTCAATGCTTCTGCAACTCTGGTGACGTTGCTACGGTAGCCCACGCTGTTGCGTCTGGTTTCTATGTCGTGATAGATATCAGGACTGCCGCTATTACCCCAATCCCAATTCATGATTACATTATAAGAATATTCAGGATCTATCCGCCCCATATCAAATGGATCCCGCGCATTTTCAGGCTCGGTTTTGATAGGCGTCAATCGGTAGGCACAACCATCCATTTGCAAATAATCTTTCATCCAGATGTAATCTGCATCGCTAAATGCGCCGCCCGAGAAATAAATAGGACGCTCCCAATTATTAGCATTAATGATATCAAGCATCAGCATTCTATTTTTATAGATAATTTGATTATTGACATTGATAACTATTTCGTCAACAATCTTGTCTGCATTTTTTTGTGCCACAACCCCATTTGCAAGCACGGCCTCCTTGTTCACAGGTATACGGATCTTCTGGGCAGGAAAAGTATAATCGGGAATACCATTGCTGGCAAAATAGGCTTTGGTGAACTCGCGGTTGCTGGCTACCCAGTCCATCCATGCAGATAGGTCTACCGTGTCTGGTACTTTATAATTGGATCCTGTGCGCTCAACAATCTGCTGCAATCTCTCCTTGCCAGGATAGATGATGGCATCCCGAGTTCCATACACATATTCGTCGTGCGTGAGAGTACTAGGCACCGGTTCACTTTCCCAGGCCTGCTTTTTCATGTCGTCCATGTACCAGTCTGTGCTCAAGAGCGAGGTACACACCACACGCACATCCGTACGGTAGCCCTCAACCTCTTGCGCATACCACAGTGGGAACGTGTCGTTATCACCGATTGTGAAGATCAATGCATTAGGAAGGCAGCTGTCCAAGTATTTTTTGGCACTAGCCAGCGCGGTGTATTTACCTGATCTATCATGATCGTCCCAGTTTTGGAAACCCATAAGCAGGGGAACAGCTGCAAAGCAAGCTACAAGCGATATAATTTGTGCTGGTTTGCTGCTCAAGAATCCACGCAATCCCTCGTAGATGCTATAAACACCCATCCCGATCCACATCCCAAAAACCAAGAACGATCCCACGTAAGCGTAGTCACGCTCACGCACCTGAAACATGCTTTGGTTTAGATAGAAAATAATAGCTAGCCCAGTAAATAGAAACAGCACAAGCGTCACGTAAAAACTTTTGATATCGCGGCTGGCGTGAAACAGCATCCCGATGATCCCAAGAATCAGCGGTAAGAAGAAATAGGTATTGCGTCCTTTGTTGTTGAGCATATCGTCACTCAGCTCGTCCTGAGTTCCTAGGTGCATCTCATCTATGAATTTGATTCCGCTTAACCAGTTGCCGTTGAATCGCGTCCATTCCCACTGCACATCGTTTTGTCGTCCAGTAAAATTCCACATGAAATAGCGCAGGTACATCCCGCTGATCTGGTACTGGAAGAGGTAACGCATGTTCTGGTAAAAACTGGGTCGCTGAATGTCCACGTAATCTCGTAAACTGCTGATCGCCTCTAGGTATTCTGAAGCGTCGATGCGGCCTCGCTGATATTGCTGGTCGTAATCACTCAATACTGAAAGCAATTCCACATTACCCGCGTAATCCTCCTTGATCTCGTAATCCAGGCCACCCATAAAATCCACGTAATTGCTGGCACGCGAGCCGTCAATCATACGTGGCAGCCAACCATTATGGTCGGTGTGGGTGTTTTGCATGGCGTTTTTGTACTCATTAACGATTACATATTTTCCCTGCTCGTAGTCGCGCTCATACTTAGGCTTGTCGTCGATGTATGGATTCTCGGGATCCAATCCAGCGTAGCTATCTGTAAATGATTTTCCAAAAAACAATGGCGCACTGGGATACTGCTCACGATTGAAGTAGGCGAGTAGGGCACGAGCGTCTTCCGGTCGGTTTTCATTGATTGGTGGTCCTGCGTTTGCACGTATGGGCAGCATGGTCCAGCAAGAGAACCCGATCAGAATGAATACGATGGATAAAGCTGCAAGATTGAGTTGGGGTAGGTTACGCTTTCGCGAAAGCGTAATCAAAAAGACAAAAAAACCAATAATCAGCAATAGCGCGATGATCGTCCCAGAATTAAACGGCAGACCGATCTCATTCACAAAGAATACTTCCAGATAACCGAACACCTTCAAAGTAAAAGGTAGCAACAGGATGAACACAAAAAGTAGCGCGGCAATCACGGCGATGTTTGCGACGATGAAATTGAGCGGCGTAATTTTTTTGTAATGTCTAAAATACCATAGCAAACCGACTGCGGGAATCGTCAAGAATCCCAAAAAGTGAACCCCAGAGGAAAGCCCTACCAAAAGCGATATTAATAGCAACCACCTGTTGCCGCGCGGTTTCATCATATCACGTTCCCAGATAAGACCCAAGTAAAAGATGAGACTCATGAGCAATGCGGCAGGTGCATAGACTTCAGCCTCCACGGCATTGAACCAAAAACTATCGGTAACAGCAAAAGCCAGCACCCCAATGAATGCCGATCCCAGAATCATCGTTTCACTCGCTTTTTCTTTGATAATGTGACGCTTGAGCAAAAGCGTAAGTGACCAAAACATGAAAAGTATCGTAAACGCGCTTGAGAATACGGCGAGTAGGTTGACTGTGTATGCGATGTCGCTTGCTTCTAAAGCGAATATCGAGAAAACAGCTCCCATCATTTGGTAAAGTGGCGCGCCTGGCGGGTGACCTACTTCCAGCTTTGAAGAAGTAGCAATGTATTCTCCTGCATCCCAGAAACTTGTGGTGGGCTCGACCGTTAACCAGAAAATGGTAAGAGCGATGATAAAGACGACCCATCCTAGGATTTTATTCAGTTGATTGTAAGATGTATTCATGCGCATTTTAAATCCGGTGGCGAAAATAACCATTCTAACTTTCCTGCTGCACTAACGCATCATTAGCCAATAGCGTATAAGTAGAGCAAGTTTACATAGAGTGGTAATCAAAAAATGCTAAAAAAGTTCTGAGTGATTTGGAGAAATCATAGATAGTATTAAATTTGCACCCGCAAAAGTCCCATGGTGTAATGGTAACACTCCGGTTTTTGGTACCGTCATTCTAGGTTCGAGTCCTAGTGGGACTACTTAGAATCCCCAACTCCTAACGAGTTGGGGATTTTTAT
>CAYZJT010000013.1:0-84999 GCA_964478845.1 uncultured Flavobacteriaceae bacterium
ACCAAATTGTTATCCTATTGATTGGTGGAGACAAATCGACCCAGCAAAAGGACATCAAAAAAGCAAAGCAAATCTGGAACAGAATAAAAGATGAATAAAATGGCACCGACTAAGTTTGACATAGCGGATTATCTCGATAGCGAAGAAATGATTGCTGAATATCTGAATACAGTTCTTGAAGATGGCGAAAGTTCTGATTTGATTGTGGCAATTGGACATATTGCAAAGGCAATCGGAATGACTAAAATTGCGAAAAAAACTGGAATGAGCAGACCAAGTCTTTACAAGGCATTATCTGAAGGAGCGAAACCGCAATTCGGAACAATAATGAAAGTGTTGAAAGCTATCGGCGGACAAATTAACGTGAAACCAATGTCAGCGTGAAAAAACGACACCACAACAACGTATATAGCTCATAGCTAGTTAGTTGCTTAATCAAAGTTAAGGTATGTTTGCAAGTCCGCCAAATTTTTTAATTTGGCTTATTGATAAAAAAAGATAATAACAAAATTAAAAAAAATCGGCTCGTGCTCAACCGAAAAATAATCGCTAATTTACACGCTACGAGCCATATACAAGACCGATGATGCACAATTCACCTAAAGGTGAACTCAAGTTGCTACATTGTCGCTACGCTCCAATTCCCGCCCCTTGAGATATGTGCATCATCGCAGGGCTATGCCAGCTTGCATATGGCGTAGGAGTTGGGACTATCCGAAACCCCACCTTTAGGTGCCATCGAGGAAAACTGTGCATATCAACGGCTATATGCAACCTGTCCACGTTCAACCTGTATTTGTAAATACCAGCGAATAAATTCGCTATATTTAAAATCCAGAACGTGGCTTCACATAGCCCTGCGTTGCCACCAATACAATGAAATACTTGCTAACATACATTTTTACTTTGATTAGCCTTTACTTATCTGCTCAAGATGAAAGAAATCGTAAACCATCAGATACTGTAGATGTGACTTACAGTATTTACGAATTGTTTTCTGATATAAGACTGGAAAGTGAAAATATTGAGTTAAAAATAAACTTCGAATCGATAACTCAATCAGATTTTGACACTTATAAAGAAAAATATAGACAAAAATCTGACACCATTTCAAAACTGATTGCGCAAACTGAAAATAGTTTTTCTATTCGTGCATCCGATACAATATTCGAATTTCCAAGCATTATGGATAGGTCTCACTACTACGGAGGATTTTACCCACAAATAAATGCCCAATTAGTAAAAGTTTCAGGAGCTGGAATTTGCGAAATGTTTCTGATTGACCAAGAAACCGCAATCGGTTTATCATTACCAGCTTTTTATGACAACAGTTGCAATCAACCACAGATTTCAAAGAACAATAAGTTTTTAATGACCTATGGAACTTGTCCGAGTGGAAAATCTTGTTTTGACTGGTATGACCAAATATCTACCATATCAATTATAAACATATCCCAAAGCAAATCAATTACCGATTTAAATACATACAGGTACATTGCAATAAACGATTTTAGCATCGAGGAAATATTCTGGACCGAAAGCGAATACATCGTATTAAAGGTTTTTGATGAAATTGCGTTTGACTATAGCGGACAAGACCACAAAAAGAAAATCAAATACTTAAAAGGGAAAGTTGAATGGTAAAAAGTACTGGTGGCAACAAAGAACTGAGGTAAAAAACAACCCTTTTACTAAATATTATCGGACATAGTTATCCCTTGCCAATTGAATTGGGATAGCTATTATTTCATTTTAGCTTCCGTGTAGGAATCGCACCAGCTATCTCCAATTCAACAGGCCTCAGCCAGCATCATACTTTAAGCCTTTACAGACCTGTACTCGTCACAATACGGAATACCTGACCGCGCGATGGCAAATGCCTGCCCGAGCAACTTATTTGATACGGCAATCAGCGCCAGCTTCTTACTCTTTCCCTTGTTGACCAACCGTTCGTAGAGTACCCTGCAGGCACTATTGCTTTTACATGCGTTGAATGCACACATAAACAGCAGGTTGCGCAATTTCCTGTTCCCCATCTTCGAGATGCGACTGCGGCCGCGTATGCTTGTACCAGATTCCCTGATCGTGGGCGATATGCCCGCATAGCTCACCAGCTGGTCTGCAGTCACAAAGCGCGTAAAGCCCTCGGTAAGCAATAACAGATAGATAGCCGTGCGCTCGCCTATTCCCGGGATACTCTTCAGAAGCGTGAGCTCATCGGCATAATCTGCCCTGGTGAGTTCGTCCAGGCGACCAACAACCCTTTTCCTCTGTACATCCAGGTGCGCCAGGTCCGCTTCCATACATCCAACCGCCATAGGTGATGGAGTTCCCAGTACCTGCTCGCCGTGCAGCTTGTTCTTGAGCATGGTGCGCTGCTTTATCAGAACGTCCAGGTATCTCGGTAGCTGTAGGCGTTCCGCCTGGCGTGGGGATCTGCCGCGGTACAACGGGACATCGTTCAGGAGTGCATACTCCCGAATCCGGAGCGCATCACTGCGATCGGTCTTCAATCGCTTCAATGTCTTCCTCTCACAACGCTTTCGCGAAAGCGTAGCTCGTCGGAGACAAGTGTATAAAGCTCTTTACCGATAGTGGATTGACCACAGAAGTGGATATATCGTATTCCAGCAGGAAGTCTGCAAGCCGTGAATAGTAGTAGCCCGTTGCTTCCATGACCACCAGATCGCCTTTTTCAAGCGACTCGAGAAACCGGTGGAAGCCGTCATCGCCGTTGGCCAGGCGCTCGTGGCCGTAGCGCTCGCTGTAGACATCAAAGTAATCCTTGCTGATGTCCACTCCGTAGATTTCCCTATATTTATCCATAGAACTGATCTTTTGTGAAAGAACGGTCTACAGCGGTCGCAACAACTTAAAGACGAGGTCCTATAGCCTCACAGAACTGAACAGGATCTCTGTAGGAAAAGGGAGGGGACAATCAATGTTGACGAGGTCAATGCCTCAACGTATATCATTGCCTTATTCCTCCCTTTTGTTCTTTCTGATTATTTAACTAATGTAGTGAGATTCAAACTTAAGATGTGTATAATTCATTGCTAGTAAGGCCTACTTACGAAAATTCCACTGGAATTTTCTATCCGTGATTATTTGCTAACTTTAATGCTAAAACACGCAACTACTCATAGCCCAACCGATGATGCACAATTCACCTAAAGGTGAACTCAAGTTGCTTCATTGTCGCTACGCTCCAATTCCCGCCCCTTGAGATATGTGCATCATCGCAGGGCTATGCCAGCTTGCATATGGCGTAGGAGTTGGGACTATCCGAAACCCCACCTTTAGGTGCCATCGAGGAAAACTGTGCATATCAACGGCTATATGCAACCTGTCCACGTTCAACCTGTATTTGTAAATACCAGCGAATAAATTCGCTATATTTAAAATCCAGAACGTGGCTTCACATAGCCCTGCGCTGTAAGCAAGTTGACAAAAAATGAGACTAACCGAGTTAATTCTAATTTTACTTATTTCCAAATGGACGCTTGGACAGAGTAACATTTATGGAAGTTATTACAGTCGAATAAACGGAACAATAGAATTAAAGTCCGACTCAACTTTCCTGCATCAATATAGATTTGACCTCTCATCGAGCTGGACAACTGGAAAATGGTGCGTGAAAAATGATACAGTTTATCTTGAAACCATTCCTATTTTGGACACCTTGCAAATACGCAACGAAGAAGGAAGAGTGGTGCGTGATTCATTAGTACTATCATCTGACCAAAAGGCTGACCGAATTGAGCAAATTGAAATTGTTGCTTCCACAATATCTAGTGGTGGTCAAAATAGAATTAAACTGCCTAAAAAATTATATCGTAAAAAAAACAAATTATACTTTATTAACCACGACGGAACTCTTGATATGAGAAAAATCCGAGGAATAAGAACTAACAGAAAATACAAAACTTATTTCAAGAAAATCAGGGAATAAAACCTGTGCACAATAAAGAACTGAAGTAAAAAACAAGTATTTAATCAAATTAAATCAGTCCATTAGTTATCCATTCCTAGATTGAACTATCCAAGGTCCTTCGCTGCCTTATCCGCCCTATGATCTAGGCTGACCGAGTACTTTTAAATTCTGGATCCCAGGGCCTGCCGGTTTTGAAAAGTAATTTACCCCAGGCTAGATTGAATCGCCTGACGGCGAGTATTCCTACGCATAATTTAGAATATTTTTAAATATCTTGCCTATCGCAAAATACTGAATCGCAAGGGTTTGCTCTGTTTGATTTTTGGACTTCTTAGTATGTCACACTTCATGACTTACCCTCGATCTATCCTAGATTAATCATCAAAACGCAGAAAACACCGCCATGAAAACACACCTGTATTCACTCATAGCCATAGTCTCCCTGGCTACAGCTTGTCAAGAGAAACAAGAAAAACTGCAAAATAAAGAGCTTGATCAGCCCGCTGTAGTATTAGTGACCATTACTAACCACAAGGGAAGGGAACTCAAGTACGTCGAGTTTTTAGGGAAATCTGAATGGGAGCAACCCTTAATTGTTTTAGACAATTCATTTATCGACACTTTAGAACTAGACAAACCAGTCATCAAAACCTTGGAATACAATATGGTTCGCAAGGATATTTTTCTTGAACCCCATAAATCGCTAGAAGTTCGTTTTGATGCAATAAAACCAGAAAAGACTTGGAAGTTTGGAGGAGATCTCGCATCAGAAAACCGCATACTGGATTCGGTGGCCAGTGTCATGGATCAGTTTGATTTTCGCTATGCGATCAACTTGGATTTAAATGCCGCTGCACAGTACACAGACTCACTAGGCATGGTCAGCGAGAATGTCTTGAGTCAACTTACTGAGAAAGAATCTACCTCAACTGATTTCCTCAAGTATGTCCGAGCTTATATCGATTATAATGTGGCGGGGTTAAAGATGCAGCTGGGTGAGCGTAAGGACGTCATTCCTGAGGGCTATTACGGGTTTATCGATAACTTATCGCTGAACAGTCCTGAACTACTGGACGTCATTCACTATCGCGTGTTTTTATATCTATATCTCGATAGAGAAGCAGACTTGAGACTCCAAAAACTGGACTCAATGGCGCAGAATGAACCGGAGGCCGCTTTCAAGCAATCCTTGGCAGTGGTTGAAGAATTTGAAAACGATGAAATTCGGAATTACAGCCGGTTCAATGCCATGAACACGCGACTTATGTGGGAAGGTCTGGAAGGTTTCAATCAGCATCTTGTATACTTCAAAAAGCACAACACTGATAATCATTATCGGAAACAGTTGGATCTGGCTTACGCCAAAAAGTACACGTTAGCTCCCGGTCAGGCAGCTCCAGATTTTGAGTTACCAAATGCCAACAATGAAACAAAGTCACTCAAGGATTTTAGAGGCCAGTATGTACTTATTGATTTTTGGAACACCAGATGTAGCATTTGCATGCGGGAGATGCCATATTTCAAAAAAATACAATCAGAGTTTGAAAATGAAAACATAGCCTTTGTCAGCATTTCAAACGATCCTGATCCAGAAAGATGGAAGGCGTTTGTAAAAGATCAAAAAGATTTTGGAACAGACTTGCGAACAGAGAATTTTTGGGACTCCGAGGTATTTAGGGCTTATCAGGTGAATGGCACACCCACTTACGTTTTGGTAGACCCAGCAGGAATTATCATCAATCCCATGGCACCCAAACCTTCGACACCAGAACTCAAGAAATTGCTAGCGAGTGTATTAAATACTCAGTAATGAAACTTTATCTGTCAATTGATTGTTAGTTGCAGGTCAGTGCCACAGTTTTCTATATTCAATTGCTGAAGTCCCGCTATCTCAAGAACTTACCTAAGGCTGAAGGATTCTGCAACAGCCATCCTGTCAGGCTAAAACGAGGTCGATGGGAAGCCAATACTGCATGTGGAACAACAGCACTCTTGAACATCACGCATCGCCTGGCCATGGGCGCGACGGTAAAAGATGAACCGTCTGCACGATAAATTTCCAACTCGCCCCCATCACCCGGCCGCCAGTTTTTGTTCAAATAAGTAACGATGCTGATGGTCCGGTTGTTCCTGTTATTGAACTGGTCCAGATGCTTATCGTAATGACCACCGGTAGGATAGTGAGCCAGGTGAAATTCGTATCCAGATAAGCCCAGAAAACAGTAGCGGTTATAGATATACATGGTTTCGTCAATCAACTCCCAAATGTTATTTAGCACGAGGTCTCTGGATCGTTCAAGCCAGTAGGTGTAATCCCCACGTATGTCAGCACGTACGATATTATTTCCCAACTCCCCTATCCCAGCCTTGTCAAAAGCATCAAGGTGTGACTTAAAAAAGCTATGGATTAAATCAAACTGGGACGCGCTCAAAAAGTTATCGATGATAATGTAGTCATTAATGGCAAGCTCATCCATCCAGGCAAGCCATTGATCCAGTGTATGATTTGTTGTCAATCTTATCGAAATAGGTGCGCGAAATTAATTCATTACAACGCACCTTGTTGGGTTAAAAAGTTATTAGTCTATGCTAATAATCGCCAGTTCTCTAGCGAATCTTTATTCTCACATTTTACTTTACAAAGACTTGGGTGATTAACGATGTTGCATAACTTTTATCATTTGCTTACATAAAAATGAATCTGATGTCTCATAACTTTCAAACTTGTGGATAAATTTTAAATCATGTTCAAGACCTTGCTCTCATTTTTCATCCTAGCTGTTTTCGGTGCACTTAACGTAAACGCGCAGACCACCTTTAAGCTGGAACCCAGTCAAAGCATGATCATTACAGGCAAAGGACCTGGGCAGGATGCGACCATCAATCCGTATGACGGTCAGGATTGCTATGCCATCATCAAAAACATCGGCGAAAGAAAATTTACGGTAAGAATTCAGAAGAAAGGTGATCTCATATCAGAAACACACGTAGCTGAGGGCGAGACCAAAAAAATCAAATTACTGGCCAGCCATGAACTGTACCTGGATCCCAATCCAAATGGACTTGCTGAAGCCTCGGTGGATTATAAGCCTTTAAATGAATAGCAATTCTCTGGAAGGGTTGTTCATTTTCATATTCCCGTCTACGGCTTAGGACTTCTCTCTTGTAAAATAGTTTTTAAGAACCGTTCCATTTACAAAGTGGATGATTCCGCTTTCGCGAAAGCGTGCTAAAAATCAATAGAGAACTGGAAAATGGGCATGAAATAAATTTTCCTAAAAAAAATTAATCAGAAACTCAATAGTAGTGAAGTTTCCAGAATACTGGTTACCAATCGACTGGAAAATAGCGTTAGACATATCTCTAAAGTCGAATTTAGAGATGAGATTTTATTCAACGAGTTTAAAGAATACACTGACTAACGCTATATCATCCGATCACTCTTCGCTACTCTGAATCCAAGCCAGCACGCAAATTGTGCTTTCCTTTACGATAACTGCGGTATCTTAGGAGGAAGCAAGACCAGTAGAGCCGTTATCGACAAGCCATGAACTTATTAAAAGAAATATACGTGAAATATGAGATTGGGGAAATTTATCCAGAAAATTTACCCTCAGAAATCAGAAAGTTACCAAAAGTATTGATAAACAACAATGAGTCACTGATTAAAATCTTAAACTTAGACAGACCTACTAAACGTGATTTGAATGACTTAATTTTCGATGCTTTCTCTATTCCGCTTAACAAAAGAATGACACAAAACGATAAAGTTGGATTGTTGATTAATTGGTGGAGTCACAGAAAAATTAGTTCTGAACGCTTAGCACTCAGGATAAACAACTTAATGACAGAAAAGTACATTAACAGCTCGAATTTAGATCACTTTCAACAAATTTTGGAGAGGGAAATTAATGGTGAATTGATACCAGGTGATGAGTTTGATGAATGTATTAGTGAATTACAAAAAGAATTTGAAGTGAATGACTATTCCGAGTTTCTTATTTGTTAGAAAATATTGTAATAAAATTCAATTCTATAATTATCAGATTTTCGATCCATATCGGTTTGTAGAATGTAGTATCCATGTTATATTCTTGCGTTTAGATCGGTACTCATACGAAATACCCATGCGGGCAGCTCAAGCCAGGTCGCTTGTGGCAACCTTCTCTTGAGCTATTTTGGACGCCTTCTTTTCGCATACTGCGTTATCTTCGTGGAAAGCAAGACCCCGCGAGCCATTGTGCAACATTTGGAAACAGACTCAATAGATACAGAATATATAAGGAACCATCGAATCATCAAGGTTTGGCGGACGATCATATTACTCTATGGAATACTGTTAATCTCCCTTACATCCTTGGGAGGAACAGAAAAAATTGCCCAATATGAATCATTGATTTCAATTGCATCTACATTATTTATTATTTCGGGATTGATTCTAGTTTTCCTAAACATGTTTGTTTATTTGAGAATTGGAAAGTTCGCTATGAATAAGGAAGTGATGACCTAAATCAAAACAAAAATTTGAGCGAAATTGAGCTTAGTAAGATTGAGACTATAGTTTTCGGAAAGCAATATGGGATGTTCTATAATGTAAAATCGAGCAATTAGATTTCATAATAGAACTAAATGAATCTCAGCTTGCTGATTTCAGAAAAATTATTGATGATTTGAGCATTAATATAAAACACAGACATTTTTCCGATAGAATAAAAGAATGGTTTAACAACAATATTTAAGGTCAAAAAACTGAGGCAAAAAGCAAGTAATTTATTAATTTGAATTAGCCTAGTAACTCCTCCCCCACCCATGAACCTACAACCCCTAAGAATAGAAGCTGGATGGCAAGTCACCTACAACCAGTTGTATGAAGTAGATCCACTCCCTGGTAACGAGAGCTATTTTGAAGGCTCTAGCCTACTCATGCTGCGCAACGATGCTCGCCTAAAATTGATCGATGTGGAGTGGCGGCCAGAAAAAGATTTAAACGGTTCATACAATCTAAAGGTGCTAAAATTCCTAGAGAATTTCAATTCAGACCAAAATAGATTTAAGACTGATCCTGACTGGGAATCACCATTCTTGACATTCTCCACTCGATCTCGCATAGACTTAGTTACAAAACTTGAAGAACTCATGCGTACACTTCTGATCTGTAACGATCCGCGAATACTTAGCAAACGTGGAGTCGTGTCACAGCCTTCTGAATCTTACCGACTAGACATGTTGGACAACGGTTTATCCGATCGCTTAATTGATGAAATTCTAAATCAAGGAAATCCCCAAATCCAAAACCTCCTGCTGGATCATCATAGCATTACCCGAGATATTATTTTAAAGTTTGTAGAGCAAGGAAGAACCCAAAAAGTAAAAAACAAGGCCGCACAGAAATTGCAGAGCAAAAAATTCAGGCAGCAATAGAAACCTGCCGCCGCAGTATAAAGGTCTTTAGGGAGTCCCTTTTTCGCGTAAGCTGATTTATCATTTTCTATACATTCAGCACATTTTAGAGCATTTAGCTTTGCCAGATTGAAATGGACGGGATCAACTACAGGAGATATGCGCGTATAGGAATAGCCGTAAAAGGAATCATTTTCTTCCTGATGGGTGTGATGGCGGCGATCACTGCTAGCAATATAAGCAATGAATTAAGAGGCAGCACTGCGATTCTTTCTTGGATCTCAGAACTGGTTTTTGGACGTGTGCTTCTATTTGCTATAAGCTTAGGCCTTTTGGGATATATTCTGTCTCGGTTCATACTCGCATTCAACAAGTATGATTATGATGGCAGCAATCAGGGCAAACCAGGATTTAGGCGATTTGCCTATGCAGTAAACGGTCTGGGCTACTGCCTTTTGCTTTACAGTTGCGTGATGATATTGATCGAGCAATACAGCGACAAAAGCGGTCTGCTTGAGACCTACTTTTTTACTGCCATCGGTAAGATTATTGTTGTGATTGTGATGGTAAGCCTTTTGATAAGCGCAGTCAATGAGTGGATCATGGCATTCTCAAAACGCATGACCCAGATGACCACGCAGCACGACCTCAACAGCCGCAACTACGCTGCCCTCATGCTACTGGGTCGCATAGGTAGATTTAGTCGTGGACTGGTTTTTCTCGCGTTTGCCTACATTTTTGGTCGCCCGCTGGTGATGAATTTGCAGCGATTGCCCTATAGCGAGAGTGACGCCTTTGCCTTTATGCAGTCTCAGTTTGGCGCGATCAGCATGTTTGTCGTCGCCAGCGGCCTTGCCCTCTACGGCGCATTTCTGATACTCAGTTCAAAATACCGCAATATTCCTATTCAGTAGATATTGCTTGTGACGCTTTCGCGAAAGCGTAATATCAACTAACCATAGTGTCCAAAGAGTTCAAGACAACCCTCTTGCGATCATATCAAGTTAGTTTTGTAGAAATCCCGTGCAGAGTTCTTCAGGTATTTTCACTGTACCTTGATTTTTTGAATAGGATCAATTTAACCCTTTAACTGTGTTATTCTGCGTATAATTTGACTTATAATAAGGGATTAAAGAAAGTCGAACCTTGAGCAAATCGTTTAACTGTTTATAAAAACCCAAAACAATGGGAAAGTATCAAAAGCTCGTATTAAGCATAATCATTCTGGTACTAGCTCTATTCCTGAACCCACTGGTGAGCTGGATAGAGGAAATAACCGGTGCAAATCTATCTATTCTGGTATCCCAGCAACGCAATATCATTATTGCTGCGTTCACCTGGCTATGCATCGTCATTTTAAGGTTGGGTAAATACTATGTTTTAAAGGAGAATGATATAGATGTAGAAGACAATCTTGAATCAAGAAAGCGATATACTACCGTATCGATCCTAGAAAAAGTAATCGTTTTTACGATCATACTGATTGGTTTAGGGCTTATTCTTATCTCTTTTGAGTCCATCCGGGAAGTTGGGGTAGGATTGTTTGCCTCGGCTGGTGTGGCTGGGATCATCATCGGACTTTCTGCACAAAAAGTGGTAGGCGCCTTTCTAGCGGGAATTCAAATTGCCTTTGCACAGCCTTTTAGGATAGATGATGCCGTACTGGTTGAAGGTGAATGGGGATGGATTGAAGAAATCAATCTCACTTATGTGGTAGTCAGGATTTGGGATAAACGCAGGCTGGTATTACCCACCACCTATTTTATTGAAAAACCTTTCCAAAACTGGACTCGTACCAGCGCAGACATCATAGGAACCGTATTTCTTTATACTGATTACACCGTCCCCTTTGAAGATTTGAGAAAAGAACTGACCCGGCTATTGAACTCTACAGATCTGTGGGACGGAAAAGTGAACGTGCTACAGGTGACAGACACCAAAGAATCAACCATTGAAATTAGGATTTTAGTAAGTGCAAAAAACTCGCCCACTACCTGGGATCTACGCGTGTATATACGTGAAAAGATGATTGAGTTTATTCAGAATAACTATCCGGACAGCCTGCCCAAAACTAGAGTGTTGATGAATAAAGAGAACTGAAACTAGCGTGATCATAAACTTTGCGACCTTACATAAATGTTGAGTAGGCAAGTTTTTTCTAGTCTATATATCTCGATCCCCGATTAAATGGTAAAAAGTCAATACTGACTAAAACCAGCTGCAAAGTTTTATGACATGCGAGTATCTGGGCAGTGAATCAGAAAGGAAATATAAACCTTGCTAAACCTTGTTAAGGAATTCTAATACAGGGATGCGCTCGGCGTATTTTTAAAACAAAATCAAAAAATTATGAGCAAAAAAGAGAATTTTGCAAGATTCGGCATATTTACTAAGGGTGCCATTTATATGTTGATCGGTATTCTGACGGCCTACACAGCCTTCAGTTCGGGTAGCGGCGCCAAAGGCGGGAACAGCGTACTTGAGTATGTGGCGAGCCAACCCTTCGGACAGATTCTATTGGGAGTTATGATATTGGGAATTCTCGCGTTTGTAGGCTGGAGACTCTATCTAGCCATCAAAAATCCTGAGAAAGAGGGCGACGACAAAAAGGATGGCATCAAGCGAGCAGCTTATTTTATAAGTGCGCTTTCTTATTTAGCGCTGGCTGTTTTTGGAATTCAACTGCTCATGAGTTCTGGTTCTGGCGGTGGTGGCAATTCATGGTTGTCGACAATTCTTGATAGCGACTGGGGTAAATATTTGGTAATTTTTGTTGCGTTATGCCTTGTAGGTAAAGCCATTTATGAATTCTACCGTGCCTATTCTGGGAAGTTTACTGACAAGATCCGCAACGCAGAACTTGATCGCAAAGTACAGGACTACCTCATCAAAATGGGAAAATTAGGTTTCACCGCTCGTGGTGTGGTTGTAGGTGTGATCGCATTTCTATTCTTTAAAGCAGCCATGAGCCAAAATGCAGGTCAAGCAGGCGGCACAAAAGACGCCTTCCAGTTTATACAGGAACAAGGCGGCACCATCCTTATGGGCGTGATTGCAGTGGGTCTTGCGATGTATGGAATTTATCTATTGGCCAGCTCAAGGTATCGGAATATGCCGGTGCAGTAGGCTCATAGATTTTTATTGAATTAATTCAAGCCTGCATTAAGATGTGGGCTTTTTTCATACACGTGCGCGAGCGTCTCGCTGGTGCATATTGAAGTTTGATGAATTTCATTTTTTCTACTCATCATGTTGCTTTGGATATTTCCAACTCATAAAATTTTGCAATTGAGGCTTCAAATCGTGGATTAACCTTTGGAGGGACGCACGCACCGTGGAAAGAGACAGGATTTTATTCAACGCTCAGCTTTTGGTTTACCATATTTTCAAACCCTATCTTCACCCGCAGTATGAGAAAGACACTTATCCTGTTTTGGCTTTCTAGCCTTCACCTATTTTCATTTGCTCAAGAAAACCGCCTAGCCAATCGTCAGGCAAACCCCGCCGAGATCTATCACCAGCTTGAAAAACTGGGCTTTCTGGGGACTGCGCTTTATATCGCTGCGCACCCAGATGACGAGAACACGCGCATGATCTCGTGGCTGGCAAATGACCGTATGGCGCGCACGGCCTACTTATCACTTACCCGTGGGGATGGTGGACAAAATTTGATTGGGCCAGAGCTGCGCGAGCAGCTGGGAATGATCCGTACCCAAGAATTACTGGAAGCTAGACACATCGATGGTGGCGAACAATTTTTCACTCGGGCAAATGATTTTGGCTATTCCAAAAATCCTGAGGAAACCCTGGAATTTTGGAATGAGGAAGAGGTTCTAAAAGACGTTGTGCGTGTGATCCGACAGTTTAAACCAGACATTATTATCAATCGCTTTAATCATCGCGCGCCGGGCACCACTCACGGTCACCACACTGCAAGTGCAATGTTGAGTGTGGAAGCTTTCGCGAAAGCGGGACGAAACAACTCCTTTCCTACCCTAGAACTTGAACCTTGGCAGCCAAAACGACTATTTTTCAATACCAGCTGGTGGTTCTACGGCGGCCGTGAAAACTTTGAAAAAGCCGATAAGACCAATCTGCTGGAAGTCGAGATAGGCAGTTATTACAAACATCTTGGTTATTCAAATAACGAACTTGCTGCGCTAAGTCGTAGCCAACATAAATCGCAAGGATTTGGTTCCCGCGGTAGTCGAGGTGCGCAGACTGAATACCTAGAATTTCTTGACGGGTCATTCCCTAACGATAAATCTGATCCGTTTTCTGGGATTAATACGACCTGGACCAGAGTTAAAGGTGGCAGCCAAATCCAGACTGCACTAAATGAAATCCTGTCAAGCTATAATTTTAAAAACCCTGAATCCAGCTTACCTGAACTTGTAGAACTCAGACACAAGATTTCAAAAATCTCCAACGATCACTGGCGTAAAATCAAACTCACTGAGCTGGATCACATCATCCAGCAAATTCTAGGCTTATATCTCGAGGCTAGCACGTCAGCTAGGCAAGCGACAGCTGGTGAAACCATAAACGTAGATTTTGAAATCGCTAATCGCTCGAATCAGATATTGTCTTTCAACCTACCTGACAGCAAACTGTTTTTGAGTGAAGAAACCTCCAAAGTGGACGCAAATTCCAGATATAACGCTGATCTGCAAATAGCTATAAATGATTTCACTCCGCTCACCACACCCTACTATCTGAAAAAAGCGGGAACTACGGGAATGTACGCTGTGGAAAATCCTGAAAACATCGGTAAACCAGAATTGGATGCCGCGCTGCAAATCCCAGTTGTTTTAAATTTTAGAGACGTAACCATTGAATATAATGTCCCTGTCATCCACAAGCGTACAGATCGTGTACGTGGCGAGGTAAACGAGCCGTTCAATATAGTTCCTGCACTGTCAGTTGGGTTAAATCAGGAAGTTTATGTTTTCCAGTCTGGGCAGACGCAGCAAGTTGCTGTAGCACTCCAAGCCTTTAAAGATGTATCTGATGTTACCGTAGAATTGGAATTACCTAAAGGATGGACGGCAAAATCTAAAGAATCTGCTGAGCTAAATCTGGAAAACAATCAGCAGCGTCAGGTGCTATTTGATGTGACCGCGCCTAGTGATCAATCCGTAGGTGAAATTACTGCGATCGCAAAAGCTGACGGTAAAATTTTCAAAAGCGAAGTCATACTAATTGATTATGATCATATCCCGGACCAACAATTAGTGCGCCCCAGCACATCAAAAATTGTGAATCCTGGTTTGATCAATCTCGCTAAAAACGTAGCCTACATCAATGGTGCTGGTGATCGCGTCGCAGAGGCCATTGAGGCTATGGGTAGCAAGGTGACTAGATTTGAACCTGATGAATTACCCACATCGCTAGCGAATTTTGATGCAGTGGTCGTTGGAATCCGTGCATTTAACGTCGAGCCGCAAGCCATGGCAGCGGCGCAACCACTACTAGATCGCTATGTGAAAAATGGCGGTACGCTCATCATGCAATACAACACCAGCCGTGAAATTCCCAGTGATGCTCTGGGGCCTTTGGAGATTACGCTTTCGCGAAAGCGGGTAACTGATGAAACCGCAAAAGTCAAATTGTTACAAAAAGCACATCCAGCACTCTCTAAACCGAATAAAATCACGGAAAATGACTTCAAAGGATGGGTTCAGGAACGTGGATTGTATTTCCCCGATGCTTGGGCAGCAGAGTTCACCCCTCTCCTATCTATGAGCGATCCTGGCGAAGATGCGCTAGAGGGCAGCCTACTAATCGCAGAATATGGAAAGGGGCACGTAGTCTATACTGGACTAAGTTTTTTCAGAGAATTGCCTGCGGGTGTGCCAGGTGCCTACCGATTAATGGCAAATCTGCTAAGTCTAGGCGTAAATTAGCAGCATGAGTAGGGGCAATAGAAAATGGAACATCACCTATGTGGCTGTGATTGTAGCTAATGTGGTTTTTGGCATCTTGTTTTACCTGATAAGCGTGAAGTATGGAAACGCTTAGTTGGTTATTTGACACCATAGGTGCGCTGTCCAGACTCGACTGGTTGATCCTACTCTCAACGCTAGCTTTCATTGTTCTTTATGGGGTCTATAAAACCCGCGGCAAACAGACGAGCGAACAGTTCATCAAAGGGGGTGATGCCCGCTGGTGGACGGTAGGATTATCGGTTATGGCAACCCAGGCCAGTGCGATTACTTTCTTGAGTACACCGGGACAAGCTTACGTGGACGGGATGGAATTTGTGCAGTTCTATTTTGGACTCCCTATCGCGGTCGTAGTCATCTGTGTCACATTTATTCCTATTTATCATAAACTAAAAGTCTACACGGCTTACGAGTTTCTAGAGCGGCGTTTTGACATCAAGACGAGAACGCTAGCCTCACTTCTGTTTTTGATTCAGCGGGGTCTGGCGGCCGGGATTACGATCTACGCGCCGGCTATCATCCTGAGTGCGGTTTTAGACTGGGAACTTAAATACCTGAATATCGGGATTGGGATTTTGGTGATTATTTATACGGTATCCGGTGGAACACGAGCTGTAAATGTTACCCAAAAGCAACAAATGATGGTCATCATGGCGGGGATGATTACGGCATTTTTCCTTATCGTCAATCAATTGCCCGAGGAAGTGACTTTTGACAATGCGCTGCAAATAGCTGGTAGCAGTGAGAAGATGCAGATCCTTGACTTTGACTTCTCGCTGGATGACCGATACAATGTCTGGTCGGCGCTTTTCGGGGCCACTTTTTTAATGTTGAGTTATTTCGGTACAGACCAGAGTCAGGTGCAAAGGTATTTATCTGGTGACAGTGTGCGATCCATGCGAATTGGGCTTCTTTTCAATGGCTTGCTAAAAGTTCCCATGCAGTTTTTCATTCTGCTTGTGGGTGTGATGGTATTTGTTTTTTACCAATTCAACAGCACTCCTCTGAATTTCAATCCTGCTGGTAAAGCAGCTGTGGAAGGAACTGCTTTTGAGGTAGTTTACGATAGGCTGGAAGAAAATCATTACGAGATTCTCGAGCGCAAGCAGGAACTTCAGAAATTTTATGCGGGTCAGCTAGAGAATCCAACGATGGATTTGAAGACTATTGAAAATCAGTTGGAAAAATATAGAACTGAAGAAGAAGAGAATCGTGAGCGGGCACGAATTGTCATTCAAAAAGCTGATGAAAGCATTGAAACCAACGACAAGGATTTTGTGTTCATCCACTTTATTCTCAATTACCTTCCTCGAGGTTTGATAGGATTGTTGCTAGCGGTGATTTTGAGCGCAGCGATGAGTTCAACAGCGAGTGAATTGAATGCATTGTCTTCAACAACCAATGTTGACATCTACAAACGCTTTTCCAGCCATATAAAAGAGGACGGCCATTATGTTAAGATGGGGCGTTGGTTTACTTTGTTGTGGGGTGTTCTGGCCATTGCATTCGCCAGTTTTGTATCGCTATTTGACAATCTTATCCAGTTAGTGAATTTCATAGGTTCAATCTTTTATGGGACGATTCTGGGAATCTTTCTAGTTGCCTTTTATGCCAAGCGCGTTCATGGTAAGGCAATTTTTATTGCAGCATTGATTTCGCAAGTCGTCGTTGCAACCTGTGCTATCCTGCATGAGTTTGTTGAAGGCATTGAGATTTTACCCTATCTGTGGTTGAACCCACTGGGTGCACTGTTGACGATTTTTTTGGCGCTGATCATCCAGAATTTTACGGATAATACCAAATCTAGTCCTAGCGTAGCGTGATGAAATGGTGGTCCAAAAAGTTAATCAGGATCCGTTATTTATTTTTATTTATTTGTTCACAAGCTTGTGAAAATCCCACCCCGCCTGACCTCACCTACTCTTCGCAGACTTTAAAAATTGAAAAGATCAAACCTAGCGTGTGGTTACACATTTCCTATATCAAACTTTCAAACGGAATCAATTTCCCCTGCAACGGATTGATTTATGTTCAAGACGACGAGGCCATAGTATTGGACACGACCATTGATGAAGGGAGTTCAGCGGAAATGCTTGAATTTGTTGAGTCACAAGGAATTGATATCAAGGGAGTAATTGTCAACCATTTCCACAATGATTGTCTGGGTGGTTTGCAAGAGTTTCATAAGCGACAAATTCCATCCTACGCTTTAAACAAAACAATTGAGCTTGCCGCAAATCCTGTATTTGCAAATACGAGTATAGGTTTTGACAAAAGCCTAGAATTGACCTTAGGTGACTCAAAAATCATATCATTCTATCCGGGCGCAGGTCACACGATTGATAACATAGTGACTTATCTACCTGATGTGAAAGTGCTTTTCGGTGGATGCTTGATCAAAGCCCTAGACGCAGGACAAGGGAATCTAGCGGACGCGGATACTGCGAACTGGTCCAAAGCAGTTGAAAATGTGAAGAAACAATTTCCTGAAGCAGAAACCATCGTCCCTGGTCACGGGAAATACGGCGATCAATCTCTGCTAGACAACACCATCTCAATGTTCATCTTTAATACTCAGCAATAAAAAAGCCTGCGATTTTGAAATCGCAGGCTTGGTATCAAAATGAGTGTCGATTTACATCGCTCCCCATTTTTTAAGATTGTCATTGTTGATCTTGACATAATCTTTGTTTCCAGCCTGTTCAGCCATTTCCTTAGCTTTTTTAGCGCTCTCGATGGCCATCTTTTTATTGCCCATCTTTTCTTCAATCAGTGACTTTCTTGTTTGCATCCAGAATGCGTTAGGACGCATTTCAACGGCTTTGGAAATCCACTCGTGTGCCTTTTCCATGTCTTCATCAGCTTCCAAGTAAAAAGCAGCAGCACTATAGTAATCATTAGCACTAGGACCTGACATTGCACGATCAATGCTTGCCATAGTTTTGTCTTTTGTAGGTACCGTGAACGGGATAGCGACTTTAGTCTTATCCCACATAATTTCAAGGTGTGCCATATCCATTTTTAGGTGGTTGATGGCGACCGTAAAACTCTCTTGAGACTCTGCGAGCATGGTAGGTTTCACCATAGTTTTTGCAGCTACCATATCATCGTCCCACTCACGAGGTAGGCCCCAGTTATCAGCATTTTTGTATAGTACCACTTCCCACTGATCCTTTCCGGGACGAGTGTATAATGCATAAGTACCAGGGGTTACTGCAGTTCCATTAAAATTGATGGCATCACTAAATGTGATCTTTGTATTGGCATTAGCGCCTGTACGCCACATCTCGCCATAAGGAACTAATCCACCAAAGATCTTGCGACCTTTCATACCTGGACGGGAATATTCCACGGAGACATCAGTCAGACCTACGGTTTGCATGACCTTTGCCGCTGGGCTAGGCTGCGGTGCTTCTATTTGCGCACTCACTACAGAGATGGCAAACAAGCAGATAAGTGTAAAAATCTTGTTCATGATTATTGTTTTGGTTCAAACAATATTAAAAGAATCTGTACAGACAACTGTTAGAGAATTATTAACTAAATGGCAATTCAACTATGTACGCTTTCCTGCCTGCCTGCCGGCAGGCACGGCGCGAAAGCGGAATAGATTAATCAACTCACACCCTTTATCTTAGAGAAAAAAATCATCTTGATGGCAACGATGATCAGGATTACACCAAACACCTTTTTCATCAACTGCTGATTGATATTGACGGCAATCTTAGACCCGAAAAACCCGCCTACAACAAAGGCCGCAGCAATAATGAGGGCATAGCGCCAGTCCAGCTCATGCCCGCTTTTATGATAAGTGTATGCAGCCACAAATGTTACTGGAACAGACAACACTGCCAGACTCATACCCTGTGCCTGATGTTGCGTGTACCCTAGAAACCAGATCGCCAATGGTACCATAATCACACCACCGCCTACACCCACGCTACCACTTAAAAGACCAGCGGCCAGTCCAAGGATTACAAGTAATAAAATGGTGGAGAGAGTCATATCGGTGCGTTTCATAGATTAAAGCAATGGAGCCCACAATCTACAAAAAGACTCTTTAAACTTATAGAATTTGCTCCGGTTCATCCACTCGTCGTAGTTAATCTGTTGGCAGTCTTTCTTGTCCATCTCAAACTGGTGGTTCAGATCACCAGCCACATACCTGTCATAGATAAGCGCATTGATCTCAAAGTTGATATCAAAACTGCGGTAGTCCATGTTTGAAGTTCCTATTGTAGAGAAGTGACCATCTACAGTCATGGTTTTGGCGTGCAGCATTCCCTTGCAATACCAGAAAACCTTGATTCCACTTTCCATCAGTTCCCTAAAATAAGAACGAGAAGCATAACGTGCCGCCCAGCTATCTCCTATTCTGGGAACCATGATTTCAATATCGATCCCAGAGCGCGCTGCGCTTTTCAGCGCCACAAGAATTGCTTGATTGGGGATAAAATAGGGTGTTGTAATTCTGATTTGCTCATCTGCCGTGTTAATGGCAATGAAGATGGCCTCCATGATATTTGCCCAATCAGTGTCTGGTCCACTGGCAGCGATCTGAACAGGCACATCACTACAGTCAGGCATTTCTGGGAAATACTCTTCAGCTATCAGCTGGTTTTCCTCATCGTGATTGCGCTCGCAAACAAAAAACCAGTTGAGCAACCACTGAACTTGAAGGGATTTTACCGCGTGACCTTCGATTTTGCAATGGGTGTCTCGCCAGTAATCAAAATTGCTGTTCCCCGGCTCATTCAAGTAATCATCGCTCACGTTTACACCACCTACAAATCCCGTCTTGCCGTCAATGATGCAGATTTTACGGTGGTTGCGGTAATTCGCTTTTCGCGTAAAGCGAGAAAAAAGTACCGGCATGAAACTGTTGTAAATAATACCGGCATCACGCATGCGTGACTTTGCTTTACCACCCAGTTTGCTTCCTACACTATCGTAAATAAGTTTTACTTCTACCCCTCTCTCTCGCGCAGCAACTAGTCGATCAATCAACTGATTTCCTATTACATCATCATTAAATACGAAATACTCAAGATGTATATGGTGTTCTGCCCTATCGATTGCCGCAAAGATTTGTTTGAACAACTCGTCGCCATTATAGATCACGTCAACGCAATTTTTTAGGGTAAGCGGTGAACCCTCATTGTGATAAATAAGTTTGACTAATTTGATACGCTCTTCCAGAAATTCCTCTTCTAGATCATCAAGTTTGACACCTGTGATTTCTAATCGCTCTGACCATTTTTTGATCAGTTTGTGAGAGCTTAGATCTTTACGCTTGAAAATTTTTGACTTGCGGTATTCTTGACCAAAAAAATAGTAAATCAACAATCCCACAAAGGGAAAAGCAACTAAAAAAAGTAGTGATGATAGCGTCTTACGTGGATTCTGATTGTTCCTGATCAGGAAAAACGCAGCACCCAGCGCTACCAGATAGTTAACAATCAGCGCGGTGAAGAACCAATTAGCATAGACCCAGTTAATCATGGCAGACTGTAATATCCCTCTAGCGGGATCTCAATCTCGTACATTTTCTTAGAGCGGTTGTTCAAGTGTGCCTCTCTCAGCCACGGGTTGTGAATTTTGAGTAGTTTGTAGTTGATGCCTTCCGCTTTCGCGAAAGCGGCAAAATCTTCCACCTCGTAATCTACTTTTATTTTGCGAGTAGGTACAAGCTTATACTTGTGATCCTGCTCAACATTAAATCCGAAATCTTCTGGGTTTTGTAAAATCTCTTTGATCGCCAAGATCCTGAACATGTAGCGTCCAGTTTCCTCGCCCAGTAACAAGTCATAGTAGTCTGAAACTTGTTGTCTTTCCATTTGTTTGCTTACACCTGCATTGCCTGCATTATAAGCGGCAGCTGCGAGCGTCCAGGAACCAAAACGCTCTTTGCTCTCTTTTAAATACTGACATGCCGCCCTTGTTGCCATTTCAAGATGGTACCGCTCATCCACATTATCGTTAACTTCTAGTCCCAGTTCTTTTCCAGTAGATGGCATGATTTGCCAGAAACCTCTAGCACCCGCTGGTGAAACGACATTTTGCAAGCCGCTTTCTATGACAGCAAGGTATTTAAAATCATCAGGCACACCTTCTTCTTTAAGGATAGGCTCAATGATTGGGAAATATTTATTTGCTCTTTTTATTAATAGAATCCCGTTAGATTGCCAGTAGGTATTGACAAGAAATTCACGATCTGCTCTTTCCATAATATCAGGATTCTCTAGGGGCACCTTTTCACCAGCAAAAGATAAGTCAGTTGGAATCTTGTAGCTATAAACATTATAGTCCTGAACCATGTTATTGCCAGGTTCTGACTTTAATTTAATACTTTCTTTAGTAGTGTATGTCCAGCTGGATTGTGCAAATCCCATTGCACCTAAAATGACAAGGCTTGCCAGTGAAGACAAAATTATATATGATTTTTTCATCACTTCAATTTTGATTTAAAGGTATAAAACTGAAATAAGCGCATAAAAGACTTTAACGATAGTTATCCACTAATAAATCCCAAGCTGCTTGTCTAAAATCTGAGGGAGGTGTTCATTGAACCATCGGTATCGATTTACAACGATAATATGCGTACCATTTTTCACATTGATATATTCACCCAGATACTTGACAGGAAATATAGGATCCTTGTCACCATGAATGTGGATCAAATTGCGTACGGGCTGTTCTCGGTCCCAATTAATAATTTCATGTATCGCCCATTTCAAGTATTGCGGGTCATTAACGCCCAGGTATTTGTAATACAACTGCATTTTTTTATGAGCGATACCAAAGTTGTACTTGGCTAAAATTTCAGCATAACTGATGAGTTTTACAGGAAGTAACTTATGTAAACCTGTCTTCCTAGCCAGCCGCATGCGCCTGGGATATTCTGCTGGGGTTTTTGCGCTTGAAATAATGATCACCTGCTTACTATCGACGATGTCTGCAAGTTCTTGAACAATCATTCCTCCAAAGGACACCCCTATCAGCACTGGTTTTGGATGCTTTATTTGATCAACGAGTCTATGGCAATATTGCTTCAGAGATTCGCCTTGATTAGGCAGGATCCATTCCATCATATGCCTGCTGTAGCGATCCTCTGGCAGCTTAAAGTGCTCATAGATTTGCGGCGAGGCCGCCATACCAGGCATGAAATAAACAGGTATAACACTCATAAAACTTATTAATTCAAAGCTTTAACTCAACCAGATTATAAAAAATTGTTAAGTGTAGATTATCTTTGTTGGCGCAACAAGGTTGCCATTCGGGCTAAAATACATTCTTTCCCTTTGGTTCTTAAATTGCATATACAAGACATTAATTATGAGTGACACCACAACAGTAGAAATTACAGACAACGAATTTTTACGACAGTACGAGGGACGCCGAGGTGAAATCATGGCTCATGTAGAATACGCTGAGCAAGACAGGAAAATCTTTTTGACTAAGCTAGTCCTTCCAAAAGAAGTGGAAGATGACCTTGCTTTTAAGAATGAGTTCCTAAGAGGTGTATTTGCCCATATCCGAGATGAAAAAGACGTTAAAGTGGTCCCCACCCACCCAAAAATTGCTGGTTTTGTACGCAAGCACCGCAGAATGTATGCAGAAATGTTACCTGTAGGGATCGCGATCTAGCGTTTAATAATTTCTACGCTGCCACTCTATCCTTGCTTTTTCTAAATCATCTGGTGTATCAATACCTATACTGGATTGATAGGTGGTAATCATTCTGATCTTTTTACCCTGCTCCAGATAACGTAGGCATTCTATTTTCTCTGCCAGTTCAAGGGGTGTGGCCTCAGAATGGTAGAAATCCAGTAAGGCTTGTTTTCTGAAGGCATAGATTCCTATATGCTTGTAATGTTCCATTTCTGCACCGCCTTCTCTAAGAAAAGGGATGACAGAACGGGAAAAATAAACCGCGTTGTTCTCTAGATCAGTAATCACTTTGACGTGATTGGGATTTTCAACATCAGCTTTTGAGTTCAAGACATGTCTTAAAGACGCGAGCGAGATTAGTTTTTGATCGTCCTGCTCGAAAACCTCAATTAGCTTCTTGAGATCTGCTGTATTTGTGAAAGGTTCGTCACCCTGGACATTAATTATCACATCAGCATTGATTTGTTCTGCAGCCTCTGCTATGCGATCGCTGCCACATTCATGGATTTTTTTACTCATAAAGACCTCACCATCCACTGCATGTATAGCATCTGCGATTTCCTGATTGTCTGTCGCGACTAGCACTTGATCAAAAAGCTGAGTTGCTACACAGGCTTGATAAGTGCGCGCAATAACTGATTTACCGCACAAGTCTTGCAATAATTTACGAGGAAATCTTGTGGCTTGGAGTCTAGCTGGAATGATGGCAACTACTTTCATATCATAGCGATTGTGGTAAAAATATGGCTAATTTTATATGTGGATAAATTGTTTTGAGATGCTCGCTTAAACCACTGTAAGTTATTTTAATTATGCTTTCGCCCTTCGACTACGCTCAGGACAGGCTTCCCTTCCTGCGGTCGGGAAAGCGTAATTTCAAAAATCCTCAACAAAACTTTCCTTGCTGAAGCCAATAAGATAAAGTCGTTCACTAGCCCGTGTTACAGCCGTGTATAACCAACGCATGTAGTCTTTATCAGGCCCTTCTGGCAGGTAAGGCTGCTCAACAACCACATTACGCCACTGCCCACCTTGAGATTTGTGACAGGTGATGGCATAGGAAAACTTGACCTGCAAGGCATTGAAAAACGGGTTTTCCTTAATCGCCTTGTATTGCTTCCATTTAGGAAGTTTAAGGTAATCCATTCTGACTTCCTGATACAAGCGATTGCTTTCTTCATAAGTAAACGATGGCGATTCTGAAGTTAGCGTGTCCATTACTAGGACAGTATCAAAAGGTTTCATGTCTGGGTAATCTACCATTCTCACCTTTACCTCTGCAAAACGAAATGAGTAGATTTCTTTAAAGGAGAAAATTTCAAGTATCTCAATAATATCCCCATTTGCAATAAAACCAGCGCTGGATGATGCCTCAAGCCAGTGATAATTGTTTTTCACCACCATGAGGTAGTCACCAGCTTCTAGATCGCTTTCTTTAAATAAGACTCTTGCGCGTATTTGCTGATTGTAAAGATTTGCACGCTTATTAGACCTGACAATTATGACAGTATCCTCGTGTCCAAAGTTGTGATAGGAATCCTGAACTGCCTCAAGTATTTCATGGCCATCAATCAGTCTTCTGATGTCATTATAGCTTGAGACTTGAAACTTAAAATAATAAACTCCTGACTCTAACGCATCCCTAATTCCTGTAGCATTGAAAAGAATGCCGCTTTCTACAGCCTGACGTTTTACCTCGTCCAATTCAATATCGGTAACTTGCTTGTCATACCTGTATTCCAAGAGTGAAGCATCCAGAGCGGGTGACACATCAAGCTTCACTGGCGGCAACTGTGCCGTATCTCCTATCAAGATCAATCGGCAATTGAATCCGCTGCTAGTATATTCCATCAAATCATCGAGTAGTGACCCGTTTTCAAAAAGCTTATCACCCTCTCCTACGTCAGGAATCATAGACGACTCATCTACGATAAAAATCGCATTGCGGTGTTTGTTCTTTTTGAGCGTGAACTGTACCGCACTTCCTTTTTGACTCTTGGGATAGTAAATTTCCCTATGAATGGTGGATGCATTCTGTCCAGAATAATTACTGATGACCTTTGCGGCTCGACCAGTAGGTGCCAGCAGAACGCATTTTTTTTTGAGTCGCCATGCACTTTTGACAACGGCACCAATGATTGTTGTTTTTCCAGTTCCCGCATATCCACGCAACATGTAAAGCCTATCCTTTGATTTATCGGTTAGAAAGTCAGCGAGATGCTTAAGTGCTCGCATCTGCTGATAAGTGGGTTCATGTTTAAAATCGTTTAGAAGAAATGAATAATACTGTGGTGCAGTCATTTAAAGTGATAGTAGCGTATTGGATAAACTTAGTCAAATCTTAAAAATAGAGCCCTAGGATGAGTGCATTTTTATTGTAGATTTGTTTGCGTTAATTTTTTAAAAACAGATACGTATATGCTGCCTTTGATTTTGTCGATTGTCGGTGGACTGATTGTAGTAGTGTTACTTGCTATATTCATCAACAAGATTCCAAAAAAGTTTCACATCGTCATGGTAATCCTGTTACTGGTTGCGAGTGGATTTTTTGGTTTTAAACTTTACAAGTCCATTGAAGAACCAGTAAGGTTTAAAGCGGTATCTGAAGAGCGTTATCGTGATGTTATCGAGCAGATGATTCATTTGCGTGAAGCACAAAATGCCATGAAGGCTGTGACTGGAAAATATACTGATGACATCAATGCACTAGCAGAGTTTGTTGATACGGCTCAATTTGCTCGTACGACCAAAAGGGATACATCTGTCGTTGACCGTGAGAGAAACATCAAGTTTAGACTTGATCCTGAAACAGGTGGATACATGAAAGAAATCACAATTGTTGATACACTAGGATTTACGCCGGTAAGAGATTCTCTAAAGTTTCAGAATGTAGATGTAAGCAAACTTCTTGAATACGATTTTGAAAATGCACCACAGGGCAAGCAGATTTCTCTAGAAACATCAGATGTAGTAGATAAGGAAAATAGAATCCCGGTTTTCCGCGCTGTCGCAGAAAAAGAAGATATTCTTCATGACCAGCCTAAAAAACTAGTTGCCCAAGAACTGGAACAAACAGATATTGAAGCTGTGAGGGGACCAGTAATTCAAGTAGGTAGCCTTGACGAAATTACGACTAGCGGTAACTGGCCAAGACAACTTGCCCCTACCGAGAATAAAAAATAAGTCAGCTCGTGAGCTGAACTGGAGGTTTCTTGAAATACCCTGTGAACCAAATCAATTACGATAATAAAAAGTCCATCCTGATAAGTCAGGGTGGACTTTTTATTTACGGCAAGATCGATGGGAAACCTACATTGATAGGCAGTAAAGAGTCCTCGCAGGATCCCAACGCACTACTGGCATCATTGAAATCGGTTTTAGAAAGAGAAAATTCTGTTATTGAGAAAAATGATAAACTACAGGTCATCTACCACAATGACCTATTTGCCACCGTACCCAGCGAACTTTTTCAGCAATCAAGCAAACGTGATTACTTGAAGTACAATTCTCGAATTCTTGCAACAGATCAAATTAGCAGCGATACATCTGGATTTGGCACTACTTGTGTTTTTGTGGGCTACGATAACATCAACAATTACCTCATCGACCACATAGGCAGCTTTGATTATTTCCATTTATCAAGCCGTCTAGCAAAAGCCTTAGAGACAGAAATTTCAAATACTGATCCGCAGGCATTTCTCTTCTTGCTTGATCAAACATTTTACCTCTATTACATAAAGGACGGAAAGTTAATTGCTTCAAATCTATTTAAATATCAAGCCGATGAAGACGTGTTGTATTACTTGCTGTTTACGCTTGAACAAAATAATGCGGTGATTGAAGAGGTAAACATCCAGGTTGTTTCAGACAAAGACATAACTTCGCTGATCAGTCTGCTCGGTATTTATATCGGGACTGTTACTAAGTCAACAGATCCCGAACTTGAAATAGCCCAAATTCTATGCGCATAATCTCTGGGATCCATAAGGGCAGGCGTATCACAGCACCGAAGAATCTGCCCGTCAGACCAACGACTGACATGGCCAAAGAAGCCTTATTCAACATCCTTAACCATCAGGTCTACTTGCACGGGATGGAAATTCTTGAACTTTATGCTGGCAGCGGTAACATGAGCTATGAATTTGCAAGCCGCGGTGCCTCATCTATTACAGCCGTGGATCAAGAATTGAAATGTGTGAAATTTATTGAGAAAACAGCAGCAGAATTGGATCTGAATATCCACGCTATAAAGTCTGACGCTGTTAGCCATCTTGAAAAAAGTGTTGGCAAATACGATATCATCTTTGCAGACCCTCCCTACGCGTTATCAACTGAAGAGTTTTTGCAAATTCCTGATTTGGTTTTTGGGAAACAGCTCCTGAAAGAAGGTGGACTGCTTATCATTGAACACAGCAAGCATACCGATTTAGAATCCCATCCCAGATTCTCAAATGCTAGGCGATACGGTGGAACTGTCTTTAGTTTTTTTGAAGAATCTACTGAAGAATAAAAGCAGGCCTATAAGCTGGATTCTGTCTACCGGTAACGATAGCCCTGTCATTGATCTAGGATTACGGTTACCCGCAACCTCAAGCTGCCTACCCTTCAGAATCGCACGGATCGCGCTCAAGCTCTGATTTACATGGCATTGCACCGCATAGAGTTTACCTGATTTCACTACGGCATTACCCGTACATTCTTTCTGTTGCACTTGTCCTTTTAAAATTTCGCTTTCGCGAAAGCGTAAAGACGGCCGCTAGCCGCTATGCTATCCTATGGTGTCCAGACTTTCCTCCCCCCTTTTCAGGGCGGCGACAGGGCGGCCTGCTGTTGCAAAATTACGTCAATGTGCCAGAGCAAACGCTATAGATTACTGTGCAAAACTGCCATCTTATATCATAAGAAAAAAGCGCCGTAAAGCCTATTTTTGAAGCATGGAGCCATTCATTGTTTCAGCAAGGAAATACCGTCCGGAAACCTTTGAAGATGTAGTAGGACAGTCTGCCATCACGCAGACGCTGGAACGCGCTATTGAAAACAACCACCTTGCTCAGGCGTTGCTGTTTACTGGTCCACGTGGGGTAGGTAAAACCACCTGTGCACGCATCCTGGCCAAAAAGATCAATCACGAGTCTGGTGATTTTGATCCTGATGAAGATTTCGCTTTCAACATCTTTGAACTCGATGCGGCGTCTAATAATGGTGTCGATCACATTAGAAGTATCGTTGACCAAGTGCGCATCCCGCCGCAAGTCGGTAAGTACAAAGTGTACATCATCGACGAGGTACACATGCTGAGTAATGCAGCGTTTAATGCCTTCCTAAAAACACTTGAAGAACCACCAGCGCATGCCATTTTTATTTTGGCCACTACTGAGAAGCACAAAATCATCCCGACCATCCTTTCACGTTGTCAGATATTTGATTTCAAAAGGATTACAGTCTCTGCCATGCGTAAGCATCTTAAACGCATCGCAGAAAAAGAAGGAATTATAGCAGACGAGGACGCACTTCAAATTATCGCTCAAAAAGCAGATGGCGCCCTGCGTGACTCGCTTTCAATTTTTGATCGTGTGGTTAGTTTTTCAGGTAAAAATCTCACGGTCGAGGCAGTTACTCAGAATTTAAATGTTCTAGATCGCGAGACCTATTTTAAGATCACGGATTTGATCCTGGATGGTCACATAGCACAGCTCTTGGTGGATTTCAATGAAATATTAGCCAAAGGCTTCGACGGACAGCACTTCATTGCTGGGCTGGCAAACCATTTCAGAGATTTGATGGTGTGTAAAGATGAGCGCACGATAAAGCTGCTGGAATATGGTGAGCAGACCAAAGTCAAATACGTAGAGCAAGCCAGAAAAACCGATCTCTCCTTTCTACGCACCGCCATCGAAATCGCAAACACCACAGATTTCAATTACAGAGCCAGTAGAAATCAGAGACTGTCAGTTGAGTTGGCCTTGATGCAGCTTGCCTCTATCCTACAGCCAGACACCGAAAAAAAAAAGTCTGAGCCCAGCATAAACGACCCAGATCATCGGCCGATCGTCAAGCAGGAGGCAGCAATTGCCGAGACCTCTGTCCCATCAGTTGGGTCTGTAGAGCAATCCCAAAAACAGGAAAGCTCTGCTAATTACCAAGCGTCCAAGTTTGAGGATCAGACAAATCAGCCCTCAGTAGCTAAAAAAGCTGATGCTGAACAAACCTTTGATCAGTCTGCCCCAAATCCAGTTCAGGAAAATATCGCGGCAAAAGAATCTTCTTCAGTCGATCCGTTAGAAGAAAAACGATTGGCTTTGGCAGATCGTGCCAAGAAAAAAACCTCGGCTTTTTCTCTAGCATCTCATGAAAAGCAAAAACAGAAAGAGCAGGAAGAACAAAAAAAAGTAGTCCAAAAAAAAGAACTCCCTACTGAGGAATTTAGTCAGGAACAACTAGATCTGGTTTGGCAGAAATACATACACCACCTTGAGGGACGTGGCTACAAGATCCTTGCTGGAATCTTGAGAGTCGATAAGCCTAAACTCAAAGAGAATTCAATTATTCATTTGGTTTTTCCTAACCAATCCATGAAAAGTGACTTAGAGAAAAGTCAGGGTATGGTACTGGATTTCATCAAACGCGAACTAAACAATTACAGTATTGAATTCAATATCGAGGTAAACGAGAAAGTCACCAAGAAATACGCCTACACCGATCAAGAGAAATATGCAAAATTGGTAGAGAAAAATCCAGCTATCGAGACTTTGCGGAAGACTTTTGATTTGGGGTTTTAATCAGCAGGATACAGACCATTATAAATACTCTTAATAATCCCGTCCGACAAACCTATTTTGGGAACATAAATATTCTTTGCCCCACTCCATTTCATGGCGCGCAAATAGATGCGACATGCAGGAATAATAACGTCGGCTCTGTCCTGATTCAATCCTAGTTTGTAGATACGCTCCTCATAATTGTAGGATTGTAACTTTTCGTAATATGAGGTGATATAGAAATAGGACAATGGCTTTCCGTAAGCTTTGCCGCTTGTCTTAAAGATATTATTGATATTCCCACCAGAACCTATCAGGTCAATGTATTTGTAGGGTTTAGTGATGTCTTTTATCCATTCCTCAGCCTCGATCCACAAATCACTTTCTACTAGGTCATTCAGCAAACGCACCGTACCTATTCTAAAAGATCTTGATGTCACAGTTTTACCGTGTACAAATAGGGTAAACTCAGTACTGCCCCCACCCACATCTACATAGAGATACACTTTGTCGTCATCGATGATGGAATGAAGATCTGTCATAGCAATGATCGCAGCCTCATGGGAACCGTCAATAATTTCAATTTCAATTCCTGATTCATTCTTGATCAATTCCACTATCTCGTCACCATTAGCAGCATCACGCATCGCGCTTGTTGCATAAGCTTTGTATGCTTCTACTCCATGCACATTCATCAATAATTTGTAGGACTTCATGCTGTCCACCATGCGCTGTATGTTGTGATCAGAGATACGACCTGTTGTAAAAACATCCTGACCCAATCTTATCGGTGCTCTTACCAGACTGGTCTTTTTGAACATTGGCGGTTGTTTACCCAATTTGTTCATCGTAGCCACCAGTAGTCTTATGGCATTACTTCCTATATCAATTGCCCCGTATTTGGCACTCTGAAATTTCATACACTCTCCATCTTATCTCGGTAATATTCGTAGGTTGCTACCTGCGATCGCACAGATGGCATATTGTTTCTAACATATTCGTTAGACTGTTCTGCGTCGATAATACGAGCTTTGATATTGTCATTCCAACAAATGTCCAGCGTTTCGATAATTTCGGCCTTAACAGCTTTATCAAAAACTGGACAGGCAATCTCGACTCTACTGTCAAGATTTCTAGTCATAAAATCAGCACTTGAAATATAGAGATCAATCTCTCCATCATTATGGAATTGATACACCCGTGGGTGCTCAAGATAACGATCTACCACGCTTCTGACTTTAATGTTTTCGCTCATTCCTTTCACACCGGGAACTAGACAACAGATCCCACGCACGACCAATTCGATTTTGACGCCCGCATTGGAAGCCTTGTAGAACAACTCGATCATCTTGAAATCAGAAAATGAATTCAATTTGATTCTGATGGCTGCTTTTTTCCCCGCTTTCGCGAAAGCGATCTCCCGCTCAACCAATTTCTCAATCCCGCTACGCATGGTGTGTGGCGAGACCAGCAAGTGCTTATACCGCTGGATCTTATAATTCACCTCAAAAAACTCAAAGACCTTCTCGACATCCTTTAGAATCTTGCGGTTAGAAGTAAAAATGGTATAGTCGGTGTAAATGCCGGCCGTATTCTCGTTGAAGTTACCAGTTGAGATAAATCCGTACCTACCAATGCCGTCCTCTTCTTCACGAGTGATGCAGCAGGCCTTGCAATGCACCTTTAATCCAGAAACCCCAAAAACTGTTTTGATCCCCTCTTCCTGCATCAATTCTGCGTAATTGATGTTTGCCTGCTCGTCAAAACGTGCCTGCAGCTCGATGGAAACCGTGACCTGTTTTCCGTTTTTGGCGGCGTTGATCAGCGCACCGGCGATTTGCGAAATTTCAGCAAGGCGATAAATGGTCAGTTTGATCGTACGCACCTGTGGATCAAGCGCGGCCTCTCGTAAAAACTTGATCGTATTTGCAAACGTATGATATGGCGTGTATTGCAGAATATCTCTTTTGGCAATTTCAGCCAACAGCGAGCCTCTAATATCAACACCTGCAATAGGCAGCGGCGGTTGTTTTTTGAACAACAAATCCTGCCGGCCTAGATCTGGGAATTTCAGATAATCACGTCTGTTGTGGTATCGACCGCTAGGGATGATGGAATCGTCGTCGTCCACGATCATTTTATCCATGATCGCAGCTAGCGTGTCGGGCTTGATGTCCTTGTCGTACACAAAACGCACAGGGTCACCATCCTTGCGTTCATGAACGCTGCGCCTGATTTTTTCCAGCAGACTCTTTTTCAAGTCCAGTTCCATATCCAACTCTGCATCCAGCGTCACTTTGATCATGTGCGCCTCGATGGACTTGTAGTCAAACAAGCTGAAGATATAGTGCATCCTATGGCGGATCAGATCATCGATCAGGATGATGTATTTGCGGTCATCACCGTCCAGATCAGGTAGAACTACAAAACGATTGATGTGTTTTGGTTTTTCTAAAACCGCATACCGTACAGTCTCATCTTTCATCACCATGCGTACAGCCAGATAACCATAACCATCGCGTAAAGCTGGAAATTCCACGTCATCACTTACCATGATCGTTCCCAGCGCAGGACTGATCTTCTCATTGAAAAATGTGCGAATGAAAGGCTCATGTGCAGGCTTGACCTCGGTCTCATCAATGATCATGATGTTCTCGTTGCGCAGCTCTTCCTCCAGATCTTCCAGCACCCTAAAACTCGCCGACTGATCCTTGATTACCTGTTTGTTGATCTCAATCAGCAAATCTTCTGCGCTGATTCCGCCGAGCGACTTGGTGGCATTTTTACCGGCCTTTTGAATGCGCTGGATAGTCGCGTATCGCACCTTGAAAAACTCATCCAGATTGTTGGAAAAAATCCCTAGAAAACGCAAACGCTCAATCAGCGGGACGCTTTTGTCGCTGGCCTCTTGCAATACGCGTGCATTGAACCTAAGCCAACTCAACTCGCGATTGTAGTAGCGCATGCTCAAGACTTGAAGTGTTTCGGAAAAATATGGGTAACCGTCTCGCCTTTATCAATGTTCTGCCAGCGATCCACGTCAAATTCCATAATCACGAGTCCAGTAGTCGGCACATTGTTGAAGCGTTCTGAACCATGGGCATTGGCTAGTTCTGTCAAGCCATCATTGTGCGAAAATATCATCAGCGTCTCCACTTCATCATCGCAGCTTCTGACCACGCCCAGCTGATCTCTGTCGCTAAAAGTGTATAGTGCGCGCTTTAATTTTAATTTTTCGAGCTCATAATCGATGTACTCACATACAAGTGTCGCCGTTTGCAGAGCTCTTGCAGCCGTACTAGACCAGATGAGATCCGGACGATAGGATGTCTTTTTGAACGCCTTTCCTATCAAATGCCCATCATCGATCCCGCGCTGGTTGAGCGGCCTATCGTGATCGCGCACATCATGCGCCCAGCTGGATTTACCGTGCCTTACTGTAATCAATCGTTTCATTATGGTTGTAGTCTTTTGTGTGTCCATTTCCCGCTGTAATCGCGAGTGTAGAGAATGCGATCGTGCAGCCTGTTCTGTCGTCCCTGCCAGAATTCCATGCTCACCGGTTTGCAGCTTATCCCGCCCCAGTCTGGCGGTAGGGGAATCTCGCTTTCGCGAAAGCGTAATTCTGTTTCCTCCTTCTTGCGCTCAAGAGCATCACGGCTTTCAATCTCACGGCTCTGGTCGCTCGTCCACGCCCCTATCTGGCTACCTCGTGGGCGGCTTGAAAAATAGGATTCAGATTTTTCGGTGCTTACTTTGCTGGCCACCGCCTTGATGATGACCTGTTTCTCAAGCGCGGGCCAAAAGAAGTTCAAGCTCACCTTGTCGTGATGCGCAATGGAAACTGCCTTTTCAGAACCATAGTTGGTATAGAGAATGAACTCATTGTCGAGCAGTTCTTTTAGCAAAACGATACGCGCCTTGGGAAAGCCATCGGTGCCTAGCGTGGAAAGCGCCATGGCATTTGCCTCCTCTATATCATCGTTGCGCTCTGCCTGACTGTACCAGTTGTCAAAAAGCTTGAATGGATCCTTCTCGATGCGGTCGTCCAGCAAGGTGTCTTGCTCATAGGATTTACGCTGATCCCGCAGGTCTCTTAACATAGATTCTTTTCCCTGCAATTTAACAAAAATGGCATGTGCAAACTGCTGGATTTATGAGATGTTTCAGATTCTGAGTTGTGCCTCAGCGATTAATCTTGAGAATACACTCGCTGCCTTTATTTACAAGTCATTTAACGCTTTCGCGAAAGCGTAATTCTAAATTTAATCCAGCAAAACCACATTCAATGGCACTATTTTCAAAAATCAAAGACACGATCAAACTTATGAAGTCCATTGACGTGGATAAACTCGCCGCACTCAACAGAAAGGTAGATCTGGCTGCGGTCATGGACACCGTGGGTAATCTTGACGATAGGCAGCTCGCGGGACTCATGAAAATGCTGAAAACCAAAAAGCGAAAAGGCCAGAGCAAACTCCCGCCTATCGATGGGGATTTTTATAACCTGAGCCTGAAACTGACGGAAAAGCAGCGCGAGATCCAGCTTAAGGTGCGCAACTTTATGGAAGACGAGGTGCAGCCCATTGCAAACGATTACTGGAACCGCGCAAAATTCCCGCATGACATCATCCCGAAACTAGCCAAACTCAACATTGCAGGAATAGCGTACAAAGGCTACGACTGCCCAGCGATGGACTTTGTAACAGAGGGCATCATCGCCGAGGAAATCGCGAGAGTGGATGTGAGTATCTCTACGTTTTTTGGGGTGCACAGCGGGCTGGCGATGGGATCGATCTATTTGTGTGGCAGCGAGGAACAGAAGAAATACTGGTTACCTAAAATGGCACGCATGGAACAATTAGGCGCCTTTGCCCTAACCGAACCCGATACGGGCAGCGGCATTGCCGGCGGTATGGAAACCACCTGCAAGCAGGATGGCGAGGGCAATTGGATTCTCAACGGACAAAAGAAATGGATAGGCAACGCCACCTTTGCAGACATCATCATCGTCTGGGCGGCTGAGGAAAAGACGGGTCGTGTTAAGGGATTTATCGTGCGTAAAGACAATCCCAACCTGCATACTGAAAAGATGGAAGACAAGATGGCGCTGCGCACCACGCAGAATGCCATTGTCACTCTCACCAATTGCGCCGTTCCTGAAATTGACCGATTACAGGAAGCCAACTCATTCAAAGACACCGCAAAAGTCTTGCGCATGACCCGCGCGGGCGTTGCGTGGCAGGCCGTGGGCTGCGCACGCGGTGCATACGAGAATGCGCTGAAATACTGCAAAAAGAGAGAGCAATTTGGGCGGCCGATTGCTAGTTTCCAGCTGATTCAGAATCATCTGGTTGAAATGATCAGCAATCTGACCAGTATGCAGACGCTCTGTTTCAGATTAAGCGAGATGCAGGATCAGGGAATCCTAAAAGACGAGCACGCCAGTCTGGCAAAAGTCATCTGCAGCATGCGCACCCGCGATATCGTGGGCCGCGCCAGAGAGGTCATGGGTGGTAACGGTATTTTGCTGGAACACAACGTAGCCCGATTTGTCGCAGACGCCGAAGCCATCTACAGTTACGAGGGAACCAAAGAAATCAACAGCCTGATTGTGGGACGAGCGATTACTGGATATTCTGCTTTTGTGAGTTAGTGGAATGTGTTTGTTGCGCTGTTGAGCTTGTCTTTACTACATGATGGGTCTGGCGATAAAGAATGTGGTACTGCCAAATATCCAACGTTTGAAAGGTCTGAGAATGTTGTTATTTTTTGGTGGCGGTTAGAGTATGGGTTGGATATTCAGGTTGATTTTTTCTGCTAGAGGCGAGATTGCCTCGCGCATCGCACTATGGTTTTTTTAGAAGCAAAATTTAGCAACGCGGGTTGGCGCCCGCCGAATTGACCTGAACGGTCTCCTGCTATGAATGGTTCTGTGGGTTGGCACTACACCTCGCAATTACACTAGACTCATTTACCCGAGAATTTTCTGAAGTAGGCGAGAACAAGCAATTACTTATAGCCCGTGTTGTGCAACGCATTATTCCACACCAATTGTTATTGGAAAACTCAAAGTATTCGCATAGGTAGTTCCATTTTTATCTACAGAATAAATTCGTAAGGGAAACAATTCAAGAGTTTTCTGAAGTCCGTTATTCAGCTTTGGGTAATCACTCTGGGTTACTACATTTAATATTTCGCCGTCTTCGTTTAGTGTTAGGTGAATTTTTATGATATAGTTTCCATTCGGTAAGTTTTCGATAATTGACCAGTCAAAATTCTTGTTTGTGAAATGGTTTATTTCTCGTTGAATGCACAAATTATTTTCATAGGGATTATTTAAGTCCAAACAATTTTTCGTTTTCCAGTGAAATGTTCGTGTCGTCAAACCCTCAACTTCGTTTTCGTTTTGCCCGAAAGACATTCCGAATACTAATGATATCAATATGAAAGCGGTGTTTTTCATATGTTGCACAACGGTTGAATAAACAAACCAAACAATTTTTGACTCAGTTACATGGTGATTTAAGCAGGATAGCGCTACTACTATAGAAGTAACGCATCAAGTGGGATACTGCTACTTCTAATACTCAGCCAAAGTCATCAAATAAAAAACTCTGCCCCAGCCCAGCGATAAAATGGACATCTACACCAAGTATAAGTTTAAGCTCAAGTTTATGTCAAAGATTAAAGCTGTTTTATCGTCTGTGAAGAAAACAGACATCAATAAGTCATATTACGAGTAGAAAGATGATTTAAGCTAAAAAAAATGCTGAGACTCATTTCAATAGATCACTCAAACTTTGCGACATTTTCGAGCTAAAACAATACATCCCAATCATGAGAACCAGATGAAAAGCTTTAAAGAGTCCTGCTTGACTGGTCTCAAATACTACGCTCGTAGAAAAAAGTTTCTGTCTGACGCAGATCACCTTAGCCTGTCAGGGAAGGATTGTTCATATTCCAGAGCCTAAAGTTGTATGCAGAATCTTTAAGCCTAATAATTACTTCAGCGGAACCTCTTCCATATCCTTCCACATCTCATTACCAAACGGTACTAATTCTGTGCTTCCAGAAATTTCATCATAAGATCTAGATGGTTGCGGTGTCCAGCCGCGACCATTCAAGCTGATATCCTGAAGAGCTCTAGCAAGAAGTGGTTCTGATGGATCCCCCAAAGTTCCCAAATTCTCAAAGTCCTCCCGCAGTTCAATATCAGGATCTAAACCATTAATAAAATCGGTTACACCTACTGAATTGACAGCTTTCAACACTAGTGGCTGCATCGCATAGCGATGTGCAGGGTTAGCGCCGTTTCTGCTAAAGTTGGGGCTGTCATAAACTGTAATACTTGCCTGAAACTTACCAGACGTCCTATCCCCTATTTGTATTAAATCAACATATGGATTAAGCGCGTTGATGACCAGCTCACTGGCGCTGGCACTACTACGGGTGGTAAGAATGCGAACTTTACTCAAGTTCAGACTATTTAAAGCAGTCCCGCTAGTTGTCGTATTCCTGAAAAAATTGACCAGCCTTTCTGGATCATTCGCTTCAAAGAAGGCTTGGTTTTCAGGATTCCATTGTTCCGTGCTAAAAACTTCTGATGTAGGTCTTCCAGCTATAAGCGATCCCAGAATTATTGCCGTATTTACACTACCGCCACCATTGTACCTCAAATCCAGTACCAGCTGATTTACTCCCTGTGCAGCAAAATCAGCAAATACATTATTCAACTGCTCGTCAAACTGCGATAAAAAACTGTTGTACATCAGATAACCTACTTTATCAGTTCCCTGATCAATCACATTTGCTATTAGAATAGGATTTTCCTGAAATTGGGTCTTAGTCAGCTGGATTTCAGTCGGAAGATTGGACGTTGTTCCATTGTTCAAATTAGCCAATCCGATGGTGTAAACATCTGGTGCAAGCAGTGTTCTGAAGTTGGACCTCGTAAGCGCAGAACCGCTTATTCTATTGAAGATCATTCCTCGTTGCACACCCTGAGCTTCAGCGTTTGATCCAGGTTGTACGTATCGCACGTAACCGTAAACACCTGTTGCGCTTCCTTCTTCTGCAACTAGTCCAAACTCCATCCCGTTGCTCAACCGCTGACCGGAAAGCGCATTTTCAAGCGCCACATAATCATTTACCAAAATACTGAATCGATCCACATTCTCTCGATCAAACACCAGCTGTTCAAACCATTGTTCTGGCGTGAATTGAGAATGGAATTGCTCTAGATCAAATTGAGTCTCAAAACGGTCATTTGCCAGCAGGGGAACATCAGGCTTATACAAGTAGAAGCTACTCATCCCGCGATAGATAAAGTTATTGATATCCCGCCCAGTTGCGGGAACATCATCTAGATCATCTTGACAGGAAAGGCTTAAAATCCCTATAAAAAAAAGTACTGCTAATCGCTTAACGTAAATCATGTGCATGAATAAAGGCTAAATATAGCAACATCCATGCTAGAATTGAGTCTCAGGATCTGATGCGATCCCGCTTTCGCGAAAGCGTAACTAAAAATGGAAATCAGGGATCACCTCCCATGAAAATGCCTCACCTAATTCGCTGAGACATTTAGCAGAGCCTTCCTGTATTGTAAACAATTCTCGCTTAAAATCGTCTTCTGAGCTATTCCCAGTTTCCATTCCAGCTACCATGGTCCTGAAATCAACAAACTTATTCTCGTAATCGCCCAATGCATTGTGAACTCCACCCGATTCAGCGTAAATTAAATGGAAACAATTATTCTTGAATTTAAATACATACCATGCATTGCCGCGCGTAAACTGATAATATATCTTGAGTAAACCACTGCTATCTATACTGATTTCTGGTGCGATATAGCCTAACATCCCGCCATCGTCTGACTTTAAGATAAAGTCATTGTTTTGCACGCTCACTTTAGCCACCTCAGATTGTGAAACGGCGACGCAAATGATGCGACGCAATGAAAATTTATGATTTCTCATGCTTTCCAGATCAGGATCATCCGGGTGTCTTTCCTGTAAAACAACTACATAATCGACATCCCCATCCCTATCCAAATCGCCAGCCTTCAGTTCAACGACCTGCCATTCTTTAATGCTGCACACCTCTTCTAAGGTCTTACCAATCAAATCTGGCACAACTGCCTGTAGTTTTTGCGCTTTCGCGAAAGCGGAACAGATCAGAACCAAAAGCAAAATTCTCATTACTAGTCAAAAATACTTTTCAGACTGCAGACTGAGACTGCCAATAACTAACTGGAACTAATCCCACTTTGTCCCAAAAAACTTGGATCGACCACGTGGTTGCTTACTGTCTGGCTTGCTTTTGCCCTCGCGTTTGCCTTCAGAATACTTTTCTTTACTGCGATTTTTGAAACTTCCAGCTCGCGGGCTCTCGTCTCGTGAACTGCTACGGGTATCATCACTTCTTCTGCCGCGTCCTTTGAAACCGCTATTGCGATCACCGCGATCATTTCTAAAGCTGCGACCACCACGATCACGACTTTCTGTTACTTTGCCGTGATGCTCATTTGCCCTAATGTCATGGCCGTTGCGATTCATCCCGTTGAGCTTATCGAGCTTGCCTGCGACTTCCTCGCGAACGTCCATGAACGAATGCGCGCCATCCAAAACAATGCGACCCACATCGTTACCACTAATTCCTGTGGCATCACAAACAAAGCCTAAAAGAGCACCTTTGTTCATGTCATCCTTACGTCCCAGGTTGATGAAATAGGTCTTCATTCCTTCCTCCTTGCCCCTGCTGCGATTTCCTCTTTCGCGAGGTTCACGGTCATTCTTAGGCTTAGAACGATCATTGAGATCGCTTATGGAATTGCGCTTGTGTATGCTGTTGTATTCCTTAGTCAGCAAGCGCTTGATGATTTCTTCTTTGGAAAGGTCATCAAATCGCTCAAGGACTGTCTCAATTAAATCCTCGCTTATCTTATCGCTTACCTTCTGATTGATCAGGTTATCTGACCATCTTGCCATGCGTTTTTTGGTGATGGCCTCTAAAGCAGGAATCTCGGCTTTCTCAAATTCAATTCCTAGCTTGTGGGCGATATGCTTTAACTTTCTGTTGTCGCCACGCGTAATTAACGCGATTGAAACACCCTTCTTCCCTGCCCTTGCGGTGCGACCTGAACGGTGAGTGTAGAATTCAGGATCATCGGGTAGCGCAAAATGAATTACGTGAGTGATATCATCTACGTCGATTCCCCGTGCGGCAACGTCTGTTGCGATAAGCAGTTTCAAATTCTTATCACGGAAGCGTTTCATAGCCGCGTCACGCTGCGCCTGTGACATGTCACCGTGCAGCGCCTCTGTAGCGTAACCGTTGTTATTTAGCTCGTCTGCGACGCGTTGTGTATCACGCTTTGTACGGCAGAAGACCACTCCAAAAAGATCCTCGTCGTAGTCCAAATAGCGACGTAACGCCTCAATCTTGTCGCTCGCCTTAAGCTGCACGACTTGATGTTCAATATTTGTGTTGACGATGTTTTCGCGATTGATCTTTACCTCTTCTGGATTAACCATGTAGGTATCGACAATACGCTTTATTTCTCTGGCCATGGTTGCACTAAACAACCAGATGTGGCGACCGGAATCAGTTTTGGACAAGATGTAGTCAATGTCTTCCTTAAAGCCCATGTTGAGCATTTCGTCAGCCTCGTCCAGCACCATAAATTTGATGGAATCGAGTTTGACCTCCTTGCGTTTCATGAGGTCCATCAATCGTCCGGGTGTAGCGACAATCACTTGTGCGCCGCGACGTATTTCCCTGATCTGTGTCATGATGTTTGCACCACCAAAAACAGGGACCACATTAAGCTTTCCCAGTTTTGCTGACATTAATTCCAGCTGGTGACAAATTTGTTGTGCGAGTTCACGAGTGGGCGCTAGGATCAAAGCCTGCGTATCTCGTGATGTGGTATCCATCAATTCCAGCAGTGGTAAACCAAAAGCTGCTGTTTTCCCAGTACCGGTCTGCGCCAGACCTATAAAATCCCCATCATGCTTCAATAGAATAGGGATCGCTTGTTGCTGTATTTCGGTAGGCGATTCAAAACCCATATCAACCAGACCGTCCAGCAAAGGCTTGCTTAAGCCTAATTCTTCAAACTTTTTCAAATAACAATTTTTATGGCTGCAAAGGTACGATTACCTGATGCGCTAATTGCCTGATGTGCTGATTAGTTAATTTGATAATGTGCTAGTGTATTGATGTGCTAATGCGCTGATGTGATAATGTGATAATCTTCTAGTGATTTGATTTGTTATTGGTTTAATTTGCTATTGATCTGATAGTTCATCATAATGTATTTTTTATCAGGTGCGCAAAATCATGTCACACAAACTGCGCAATCTCAACAAGGCCTTTACGATCTGGCTGTGGCTTGTCTAAACTGCGATCGTAATTGCCTAAATAGAAAAACCCGAGAAAGCGCTCCCGCTCACCTACCTCAATTGCTGGCCATTCTTTCATGTTTGCATAGGCTTTAGGCGAACTCCAATATCCACCATAACCCATTGCATGCGATGTAAGCCAAATGTTTTGGACAGCCATACTGGTGGCAGCGATTTCTTCCCATTCTGGAATGATCTCTTTCTCATCTCTTTCCATAAAAATTAGGATGATGGCAGCGCTTGCCTCCATCTTTTGTTTCAGCTTTTTCAATTTGAAAGTGGGTGTCTTGCCCTCAGCTTTTTCGAATTGGTCAAGCATGAAATCTGCCAGACTAGTCAGGTGTTCTTTTATAACCACTTTGAATCGCCAAGGCTCAGTCTTTTTATGAGTGGGCGCCCAGCGAGCAGAATCGATTATTTTTTTCAAATCGTCTATGCTGATCTCGCCTTCTTTATATTCAGCTGGAAATACGCTTCGTCTTGTGGTTATTGCTTTGAAGATATCCATTTCGTTTTGAGGACTAAGTTACGACCTATGGCATACGGATTTAAAATAGTATGCTTTCGCGAAAGCATAATTCTGTAACACTTATCTTGCTCTGAATACACATAGTATAAATAAATCACCAATGAAACAGTTAAAAATAGTTGCAAGCAGTCTAGCGCTCGTTGCGTTATTGAGTGCCTGCAAAGAGAATGAGGAACTGCAAGTGGCTCAGAACGAGGAAAAAATACCTGGAATCGTGCTTGAAAACATGGATACCAGCGTAGATCCAAAGGAAGATTTCTACAATTATGTCAACGGGTCATGGATGAAAAATACAGAGATACCAGAGGACCGTTCTACATGGGGCGGCTTTAGTGTCTTGCGTAAATCTACCGATGCCGATATGCTAGCCATTCTAGACGAAGCAGAGATAAGTGGGAAATACGACCCAACTACAGATCAAGCCAAAGCCCTGGCTATTTACCGTGGAAGACTGGACACGGTGGCGCGCAAGGAGGCCGGCATTAAACCATTGCAACCCGCATTAGACGCCATTAAATCAATTGAAGACTTAAATGATCTTCAAACTGTTCTTGCTACTAATCCGGTGGTGACCTCCCCTTTTCTCAGTATTGGTGCAGGGGCAGATTTAAATGACAGCTCGATGAATACGGTATATCTAGGGGCAAATGGTCTAGGACTGCCGGATCGTGACTACTATCTGTTAGAAGATGAGAAAAGCAAGGAAATACGTGAAAAGTATGTAGCGCATGTAGCAAAAATGATGCAGATGATAGGCTACACCGCAGATGAGGCGCAAACAGCCGCCCAAAAAATACTTGAAATGGAGACTGCTCTAGCCCAGCCACGTCTCGACAAGGTAGAAAGCCGTGATGCACGCAACTACAACAACCCTAGATCTGTCGAAAAAGCAAATGAACTATTGTCTAGTATCGATCTTAAGAAAATGATTAAAGATTTAGGCATAGAAAAGGAATTTGACACGTTGCTAATTACGCAGCTGCGCTACACAAAAGCGTTGAACGAGTTTCTCAAAAACACACCTATTGAGGATATCAAAACCCTAGTAACATGGGATACCTTCAACAGCGCTACAGGCAGGTTGACCCCAGAAATTGAAACGGCCAGCTGGGAGTTCTACAGCAAGGAATTGCGAGGAGAAAAGAAACAACGACCAGCCGATGAACGTGCACTTGCTACAGTAAATGGACAAATGGGTGAAGCCCTGGGACAGCTCTATGTAGATGCTAAATTCCCACCAGAGGCAAAGAAAAAGGCAGAGGACATGATTGATAATATCATTGATGCCTACAAAGAACGCATTATGAAACTAGACTGGATGACAGATGCAACCAAGGAGAAAGCAGTCGAAAAACTGAATAAGTTTACCGTAAAAATTGCTTATCCCGACAAATGGGAAGACTACAGTGATGCTGCGGTAAGTGCAGAAAAAAGCTATTTTGAAAACATGACAGCTCTATCGCAATGGTCTCAAAAACAAAATTACGATGAGATAGGCGAGCCTGTTGATAAAAGTAAGTGGGGAATGTCACCACAAACAGTCAATGCCTACTTCAACCCGCTCAATAATGAAATAGTATTTCCAGCTGCCATTCTACAACCACCGTTTTATAACTACACCGCAGACGAAGCCGTTAATTATGGTGGGATAGGTGCAGTAATAGGTCATGAAATTTCCCACGCATTTGACGATAGCGGGGCACGTTTTGATGGCGACGGAAACCTTAAAAACTGGTGGACTGAAGAAGATGCCAAAGCTTTTGAAGAACGAGGCAACAAACTGGCTGAACAATATGACGAAGTAGAGGTACTGGATGGTGTTTTCATCAATGGCAAATTCACATTGGGAGAAAACATAGGAGACCTAGGAGGTGTACTTGGAGCTTACGATGGTCTTCAAAAATACTTTGAAGAGAATGGGCGCCCTGAAAATATCGATGGTTTCACACCAGAGCAGCGTTTTTTCATGTCCTGGGCGACAGTATGGAGAACCCTGAGTCGTGACGAGGCATTGCGCAATCAGATACTTACTGACCCGCACTCACCAGGAAAGACGAGAGCTGTGCAACCACTATTAAACATCGATGCATTCTATGAGGCTTTTGATATCAAAGAAGGTGACAAGATGTACTTACCGCCAGAAGAGCGAGTAAGAATATGGTAGGACAATTAAGTTCAATCAATCAAACCGTCATGAAAACACATGGCGGTTTTTTTTTGCTTTCGCGAAAGCGTACAAAAACCTGACTAATTAATGTTGATAGTTGCGTTTTACAAAATCCAGCGTGGCATTGAGCACCCCACCCATCGTCCGTGCGTTCCTGAACTTTATATCACCAGTAAAATCAAATAGCCCCATGCGCAATTCCTTAAACTTTGCGGGAGTAGAAAGTGTATCTGATCGCATACATTTCACAAGGTAGCGGTAGCGTCGCTCAGAATTGATTAGACGCTTTGCGATCAGTGAACGCTCTTCCTTTTTATACTGCTCGATGCTCTCGTCTTTTAAGCAATCTGCTACATTGAGGACCATTGGCAAATTTTCTTTGAAAAATTGTGGGCGATACACCTTGAGCCTACCCTCATAACATTGCTGGTCAAAATCGATTGCCCTTATGGCATAACTCACCCGATCAAAATCGTGGGTGGGAATGATGACATAATTATAGGACCTCATGTCGCCTAGCAAGCGGATGAAGCACCGCTCATTGAACTTTACAAATTCCTTTGCAATCTGAGTAAGTTCATTATGATCACAGGCCTCTAAATAGTCAGCAATGAATTCATCACCCGGTATTCCTGCAATATGCTCCTCAATGAGAGTGTCGTTGTGCACGAGAAAATTTATCCGGTGTGGGGATAACAGGTGTTCTAGTTCTAGTCCATAAACCCTGGATGCATCGGCTTTCTTGACATAGAAATAGGTATGCCCGTCGTTCAAAATATTCCTGATCTTGATCCTAAAAGGCTTTGTATTACCAAAGGTGCAGTAATCAACTGCATCGACACTTAGAAAATCCAGCGTTTCATCCCTACCATCACTGTGAAGAATGTCGTAAATCTTTTTGAGATTATTATCGATGTGGTCGCGTTCATAATCTGGATAATAGCACCTCACCCACAAAGTGTCATGATCATTTTTATCGTAGACGGTGATTGATCCAGAAAACCGCAAAAGATCATCATAACTCACTGGAATGTTTGTGCTGCGATTATAGCGCTTTACATAGCCAGACAAATTTTCACCTATAGGATAAGTTGGTTTTTTATTGGAAAGAAGTTTATCGTTGAGATGGTTTGAGGACATTTGCGTAACAAATCAATTTTGCAATCGTCACATAATACAACCTATTTCTCAAATCTATGCCAACTATTCTTGAAATTGACCGTCTTCATAAGAAATACGGTCCTGTAACAGCAGTCGATCACGTAAGTTTCTCTATTGAAAAGGGCCATGTTTATGGGATTTTGGGACCCAATGGTAGCGGGAAATCGACTACGCTTGGGATGGTCCTAAATGTTGTCAATCCTACTAGTGGCACTTTTAAATGGTTTGATGGAACAGTGAGTAATCAGGATGCGCTCAAACGCATAGGTGCCATCATCGAGCGTCCCAACTTCTATCCTAGCATGAGTGCAGTAAAGAACCTCAAGCTGGTTTGTAAAATCAAGCAGATTTCTGAAGACAAAATCGACGAGACACTTAAAATTGTTGACCTGTACGATCGTCGTCATTTTGCATTTAAAAGCTATTCCCTCGGGATGAAGCAACGTTTAGCTATCGCTAGCGCGCTCTTGAACGATCCAGAAATCCTGATCCTTGATGAGCCTACAAATGGATTAGATCCTCAGGGAATCAGGAAAATCAGAGATATCATAACTCAGATCGCACATCGGGGGACAACAATTCTTCTCGCCTCCCACCTATTAGACGAGGTAGAAAAAGTTTGCAGTCACGTAGTTGTTTTACGCCAGGGAAGGATGCTGTACGCAGGACCTGTTGATGAAATGGTGCACAATTATGGGACTGTTTTACTGAATGCCATAGATCGTGATCAACTTGTAAGTTTTTGTGAGTCGCGAGTCTACCTGGGAACACTCACCCATCAGGTGGACGGCATAGAAGCGACAATTACCGATGAGGTCGACTTGGCAATTATCAATAAAGAGGCTTTTGATAGAGGGATTGTACTGACTCAGCTATTCCATAAGAAACAAAGCCTAGAGGATCAATTTATTGAACTAACCAAAAACAACTAACATGAAGCGCTTACTCGACATAGAATTTTTTAAATTCAAAAATAGCCGGAGTAGTAAAGTAGTGACGATAATCTATCTAGTAATTGTTACCCTACTCATGTTTATAGGACTTTATCAGTTTGACATTAATGGGAAGACCATCAGCCTTGCCGAGATGGGGATTTTTGACTTCCCATTTGTATGGCACCTGAGTACCTATATGGTGAGCTTTCTAAAGTTTTTGATCGCTATTGTATTGGTCTCGTTGACCGCTTCTGAATACAGTAATCGTACACTTAAGCAGAATCTTATTGATGGATTGAGTAAAAAAGAATTGATCTTGAGCAAGTTCTATTTAGTAATTGCTCTCTCAGTGATAGTTACCTTAATCGTAGCTATTATTAGTTTAATCCTTGGACTCATTTATTCTGATTTTAACGAGGTCAGTATCATAACGCGTGACCTAGAATATCTAGGCGCGTTCTTTTTGAGTCACCTCACTTTTTTCAGCATGTGTTTGTTTGCTGGAATTTTGGTCAAGCGATCTGCCTTTGCACTTGCATTAATAGGAATATGGGCAATCTTTGAAGGTGTCCTACGTGGTGCTACAGAACTTATCAATGCCTATTACAAAGTAGATATCTGGAGCTGGCTGGGTGAAATTCTACCTATCAGCGCAATCGCTTCATTAATCGTAGAGCCTTTCAGTAAAATCAGCGCAGTTAAAAATGGGATTGAGATGATTCAGACTTCTGAATTCACCAAAGATTATTCTGTACCTCTTCTTAGTGTTGCCGTCTGTTTGATTTGGACGGCCATTTTTATCTACAGTTCGTATGCGCTACTGAAACGTAGGGATTTGTAGGATTACGCTTTCGCGAAAGCGTGACTACAAACAATCTATTCTCTTATTTAGAAAGAATCAAAATCTACTGTTAAGCATACATTAAATTCTGGATTCTGTATGCTAATTTCGCACGATGCAGAAAAACTGGCTTTTTACGCTGCTTATTGTAGCTACATTTATTTTCACAACTGACAGCAACGCACAGCTTCAAGCTTCAAACTGGTATTTTGGGGACAATGCAGGTTTAAATTTTGATCCCAATACAGGTGCTGTTACTCCGTTAAACAATGGTGCGTTATCTACTCCAGAGGGTTGCGCAAGTATTAGCGACAATAATGGTCAGCTACTTTTCTATACAGATGGTATCACGGTCTACAACCGAAACCATATCGCAATGCCTAACGGTTTGGGTTTGTTAGGCGACCCATCTAGTACTCAAAGTGGTATTATTATTCCAAAGCCTCTATCCTCTACTAATTATTACATTTTTACTGTAGACACGTCTGTAACCGGTGATCCTGATACTGGTTTCAACTGGTATGAGGTGGATATGTCTTTAGACAATGGTCTAGGAGATGTAATTACTAACCTTTCCAACCCTAATAATCTTCTGAGAGATTCTAGCGAGAAAATCACAGCAATCAATAGATCTAATAGCGATGATATCATTGTTACGACCTACGCATCATCTAATGGGGTTACAGCCAATTTTGATACGTTTTATTCCTACACTATCTCTTCAACTGGAGTAAATCCTGTACCAGTCACATCTACTTTACCTACTACTATAACAGACCCACGTGGGAATCTTAAGATCTCACCTAGAGGTAATCTGATAGTATCATGCAATATGAGTGGTGGGACATATATATATGACTATGATAACACTACAGGCGTAGTTAGCAATGAGCGCAGGCTATTGCTCAACAACGGTTCAGACATCCAAGGTTTTGGGGTCGAGTTCTCACCCAACAGCGAATTGCTATATGTAGCCGCTACAAATGGTGCGGGAGGCAATAACGCTTCAAATTTCAGCAACACTTTATATCAATTCGATCTGACTGACACTACAGCACTCTCTCAATCGATTATAACAAATGGAGTTGTAATCGATTCCAGACAAGGTTACCGCAGCAGCTTACAACTGGGAATTGATGGTAGGATCTACATGACTACCTCCGACACCTACCAAATCGGTAGGCCTTTTCTAAGCGTGATCAACAATCCAAATGCTCAGGGGACCGCATGCAATTTTCAGGCAGATGCTATTCAATTGACTACCGGTGTTTCTCGTCAGGGTTTGCCGCCTTTTATCCAAAGCCTCTTTGCCTTGATCCAGGCAGAAAATTTTTGTCTAGGAGACTCCACGGAATTTAGTTTTCAATCGGAACAAACGCCTACTTCCATTTTATGGGAATTCGGTGATGGTACATCCTCAACAATGGAGAATCCGTCAAAGGTTTACGCCAGTCCCGGAAACTATAATGTGGTGCTCACGTTGACTGTCAACGGTGCGGTAAGGACCTTCAGAAAAAACATAGAGATTTACACCGTTCCAACTGCGGAACCGGTGAATGATCTGGATTTGTGTGATGATGACGGTGACGGACTGGAAGAGGTTGATCTAGGTAGCTATGCATTTGATACTTTGGTAGGAACTCAGACTGGTCAAGAACTGGACGTGTTGTTTTTTCCCACACAACTAGATGCCGAAAATGATGTCAACGAGTTTGCCGAGATCAGAAATTTTGACGTCGGCACTACCGAAGTGTTTGCGCGTTTGTTCAATAGAAACAACAATCAATGCGCAGACATTACTTCGTTCAATGTAACCGTATATGAGTTCCCGATGCCTGGAACTGTGGTTGATCTAGAAGCCTGTGACGATGACTTTGACGGGTTTATAGATTTTGACCTCAGAAATCAGGAATCAAACATTCTTACGCAAGACCCTGCTCAGTTTTCGGTGAGTTTCTACACTTCTCAGGATGATGCTGACAATGCTGTGAATGCTGTTAGTTCACCTTTTAGAAATACAGATGCCTTCCTACAGACCATTTTTGTGAGGATTGAAAACAATGGCGATCCCAACTGTGCAGACACTTCGCTTTCCTTTGACCTCATTGTAAATGAAAAACCGGAAGCACTGGATTTTGATGCCTTTCAGTGTGATGAAGATGGGGTGTTTGACGACCGTACGGTTTTCAATCTACCTAGTTTTGACGCCTCTGTTGCAAACAGTGCAAATGGGGTTACGGTAAGTTACTTTCTTAATCAGGTTGATGCCGATAGTGACCTGAACCAGCTACCAGATAATTTTACGAATACCAGTGCCCCGCAATCTATCGTGGCAAAAGTCACTAACGACGCAAATGGTTGTACTTCTACTTCTCGGGTAACGCTGGATGTAAGTGGTAGTGATGCCCAGGACACGACACTTGAACAATGCGACAATGACGGTGATGCAGACGGCTTTGTTGAATTTGATCTTTCCATTGCAGATGGTGATGTACTAATTAACGCTCCGGCAAATGTGACTGTTATTTACTATCTGACCCTGAACGATGCACTAACTGAAGAGAATGCACTCAATACATTTTACACTAACAGTATCGCAGGAAGCGAAATTATTTTTGCCCGCGCGGAATCCCCAGATGGCAATTGTTTTGGTATAAGCGAGGTGACCCTAGTGGTCAATCCACTGCCTGTATTGGAGCCCAATGGTTTTGAGGAGTATTGTGGGAATGATCCACAGCCTTTAACCTTAGAAGCTGGTATTACAGTCGGATCACCCCAGGACTACACTTATTTATGGAGCACGGGTGAGATGACCCCTACTATAGATGTGGCAGTAGGAGGTACTTACACAGTAGAAGTTCTTGAGGCAACGGGTTGTTCAGCGACTAGAGAAATAGACGTGGTGATAAGCGAGACAGCTACCATAGATGATATCGTGGTGATAAATGCTGGTGGTAACCCCACAGGTTCTGCAGAAATCATTGCAAGCGGCCGTGGAGATTATGAATTCAGCCTTGATCCGTTTTTCGGATATCAGGATGACAACAACTTCAATAATCTTGCAGCAGGATTCTATACGGCATTCGTAAACGACAAGAACGGCTGCGGTGAAACCACTCAAGATTTTATTGTTGTAGGATACCCCAGGTTTTTCACGCCTAATGGTGATGGATTCAACGATCGCTGGCAGCTCATAGGGGTTTCAAACGTGTTTGAACAAAACTCAGAAATCTTCATATTTGACCGCTACGGCAGACTACTCAAGCAAATCTCACCAGAAGGAGCCGGATGGGATGGCACATTCAATAATATCCCCCTACCTAGCAGCGACTATTGGTTTAGAGCGACCTTGATGGACGGTTCTGAATTTACTGGACACTTTACATTAAAAAGATAGTTGTTACTCAAGCTATTGAATTCACGCTTTCGCGAAAGCGTAAACTTATCTCTATAAAGGACACGACTGGTCTGAGATGACATTGATCAGTATCATGATGAGCTTTTTACGGATGCTACTATAACGATTGAAAAAGTTTTTCTAATTGTTATGCGTGCATAGTAAAATTTAATATCTTGCACTGGAATATGAGGAATAGAGATAAAACACTGGATCACATCTTGCGCACTACCTGGATGTCTATCTCAAAAATGTACAACGAGCAGGCAGCCGTAAAGGGAAGTACGATGGCTACTGGTTTTGCATTGATAAGCATCGACCCAGAAGTGGGAACACCCAGCACTGCTCTAGGTCCTAAAATGGGCATGGAGGCCACTAGCCTATCTCGTACACTCAGGATGATGGAAGATAAAGGGTTGATCGAGCGCAGGCGCAATCCAGAGGATGGTAGGAGTGTGTTGATTCATCTCACAGATTTTGGTCAGGAGATGCGAGAATTCTCTAAAAGCGTGGTAAAAGCCTTTGACCAAAAGGTGCGAGAAGAAATTCCCGCTGATAAGATAGAAACCTTTCTTGACGTGGCATTTAAGATCAACGAAATCGTAACTTCGAAGAAGATTTTTAAAAAAGAACCAGTCTAACCGTATATGAAAATGAACAAGCGTAGAATAAAGCATGTAACCGTTATCGGTTCTGGAATCATGGGTAGCGGTATTGCCTGCCATTTTGCCAACATAGGCTGCGAGGTCCTCTTACTTGATATTGTACCTCGAGAGCTTAATGACAAGGAAAAAGCTGCTGGACTCTCTCTTGAGGACAAGAAAGTGCGCAACCGCATGGTTAATGATAATTTAGCCGCTGCAATTAAGAGCAACCCTGCCCCACTCTATAAAAAGGATTTTGCTAATCGCATCAATACAGGGAATCTCGAGGATGATCTCAAACTTATAGCAAATACAGACTGGATCATAGAAGTCGTTGTAGAACGATTGGATATCAAGAAGTCCGTATTTGAGCAAATTGAGAAGCATCGCAAGCTTGGAACGCTTATCACCTCGAATACTTCAGGAATCCCTATTCAGTACATGAATGAGGGCCGCAGTGAGGACTTCAGAAAACACTTTGCGGTAACTCACTTCTTCAATCCTCCTCGATATCTCAAATTATTTGAGGTTATCCCTGGACCTGATTGTTCACAAGAAGTAACCGACTTCTTAATGCATTATGGCGAGAAGTTTTTAGGCAAAACATCAGTACTTGCTAAGGACACTCCAGCTTTTATCGGTAATCGTGTTGGGATTTTCTCCATTCAGAGTCTATTTCACACCGTAAAAGAAATGGGGCTCACAGTCACTGAAGTTGATAAATTGACCGGACCAGTAATCGGCCGACCAAAATCTGCAACGTTCAGGACTGTCGATGTCGTGGGATTAGACACCCTGGCTCATGTCGCAAACGGGGTAAGAGAAAACGCCCCAGAGGATGAGCACAATTCAACTTTTGAGCTTCCGGATTTTATCGGGAGTATGCTTGACAATAAGCAGCTGGGAAGCAAAACTGGAAAAGGCTTCTATCACAAGGTTAAAGACGATTCGGGAAAAAGTACCATTCAGGCTCTCAACCTAGAAACGCTGGAATACGAAGTTCAACCCAAAGCAAAATTTGCTACGCTTGAACAAACTAAAAGCATAGATCACGTACCAGATCGTTTCCCTGTTTTAATCAACGGAAAAGATAAAGCTGGTGAGTTTTACAGAAAGTCCTTTGCCGCTTTATTTGCTTACGTACAACACCGTATCCCAGAAATCTCTGATGAACTTTACCGCATTGACGACGCGATGAGCGCAGGTTTCGGTTGGGAACAAGGACCATTTGAGATTTGGGATGCAATAGGTGTCGAGAAAGGCATTGAGCTCATGAAGGCTATCGATAAGCAGCCTGCAAAATGGGTTCAAGAGTTTTTAGACGCTGGAAATAAGTCTTTCTATAAAGTGAAAGATGGAGCAACTTACTACTACTCTATTCCTGATAAAGACTACAAGAAAAAGCCAGGACAGGATTCTGTTATTATTCTGGACAACATCAGAAAAACGCAAGAAATCTGGTCAAATTCTGGTGTTTCTATTCAGGACTTAGGGGATGGCATCATCAACTGCGAGTTCCGTAGCAAAATGAACTCCATCGGCGGTGATGTCCTAGCTGGTGTAAATAAAGCCATCGACCTTGCTGAAGAGAAATACGATGGATTGGTTATCGCTAATCAAGGCGCCAACTTTTCGGTGGGTGCAAACATCGGGATGATATTCATGATGGCGGTCGAGCAAGAATTTGATGAGCTAAATATGGCGGTACGCCAATTTCAGCAAACTACGATGCGCCTGCGCTACTCAAGCATTCCTACGGTAGTCGCGCCCCAACAAATGACACTGGGAGGTGGTTGTGAGATGACTCTACACGCAGATAGTGTGGTCGCCGCAGCAGAAACTTACATTGGATTAGTTGAGTTCGGTGTCGGGCTTATACCTGGCGGTGGTGGAAGTAAAGAAATGACACTACGTGCCGCAGAAGGCTTTGATAAAGGCGATGTTGAACTGAATAGATTACGTGAGTATTTCCTCACCATTGGCCAGGCCAAAGTGGCTACAAGTGCGCACGAGGCTTATGATCTTGGGATTTTAAAACACGGAAAAGATCATGTGGTTGTCAATGCTGCTAGTCAGATCGCTTTCGCGAAAGCGGAAGCACGACGACTCGCAGATATGGGTTACACGCAACCGCCACCTAATAAAAATGTGAAAGTTCTGGGAAAACAAGCACTCGGTATGTTCCTGGTAGGAACCGAGGCTATGGAATCTGGTAAATACATCAGCGAGCACGATCGTAAGATTGCCAATAAGCTAGCTTATGTAATGGCAGGAGGCGACTTGAGTCAGCCGCAAGATGTAAGTGAACAATACTTGTTGGATCTTGAAAGAGAAGCATTCCTGAGTCTCTGTGGGGAACGTAAAACGCTTGAGCGTCTGCAGCACATGATTCAAAAAGGAAAACCTTTGAGAAATTGATGTTGAAGTTAGATGATGGAACTTGGACAATTGACTGAAATTAAATCTTTTATGCCACGACACAACTTTAGAAACTTGAAAATCTGGCAAGACGGAATCGATTTGATCTTACATATATATGAAATGACTGGAAAATTTCCAGCGTCGGAGAAATTTAATCTAATCAGTCAACTCAATCGTTGTGCGGTATCAAATATCGCTGAGGGAAGTGCTAAATCATCTGATAAACACTTTGTAATTTACCTTGAAAATAGTCTAGGTTCTGCAAATGAATGGGAAACTCAATTTGAAGTCGCTTTTAGGCTCTCATATGTTCGGCAGAGCGTTTACAATGTTCTAATTGAACAGATCAAGTCGCTTCAGAGAAGTATTGCGAAATTTATAGAAACACTTAAATGAGAGAATCCAATCTCCATATTCCAACATCTATTATCTAAATTACATGAAAACAGCATATATAGTCGCCGCAAAAAGAACTGCAGTAGGAAAATCAGGAAGGGGTGTTTTTAGATTCAAGCGTCCCGATGAACTCGCAGCAGAATGCATTCAGGGAATGCTCGCTGATCTACCCGACTTTGATCGCGGACAAATTGATGACATGATTGTGGGTAATGCAATGCCAGAAGCCGAGCAAGGCTTGAACATGGCGCGACAAATCTCTCTGATGGCTTTAGATCGCGATGACGTTCCAGGTATCACCATCAATCGATGGTGCGCTAGTGGATTGAATGCTATTGCAGACGGCGTTGCTCGCGTACAGTCAGGTATGGCAAATTGCGTTGTCGCAGGTGGTGTGGAAAGTATGAGTTACGTACCTATGGGTGGCTACAAACCCGTACCAGATTATGGCCTTGCCGCTAAAGGCCATGAAGATTACTACTGGGGAATGGGACTCACAGCAGAAGAAGTCGCCAATGAATACAAAGTCTCTAGAGAAGATCAGGACAAATTTGCTTATGAGTCGCACATGCGAGCGTTAAAAGCGCAAGCGGAAGATCGGTTCCAAGACCAAATCGTTCCGATTGAAGTTGAGGAAGTCTATTTAGACGATAACGGTAAGAAACAAAAACGAACTTATACAGTAACAAAGGATGAAGGACCCAGAAAGGGAACTAACCTTGAAGCACTAGCCAAATTACGTCCAGTATTTGCAGCTGGTGGTAGCGTGACTGCGGGGAACAGTTCGCAAACCAGCGATGGTGCAGCTTTCACCCTAATCATGAGCGAGGAAATGGTCAATAGGCTTGGCGTCAAACCCATTGCGAGACTGGTCAGTTTTGCCGTCGCTGCCGTAGAACCACGCATTATGGGAATCGCCCCTATCAAAGCTATTCCTAAAGCGCTAGACCAAGCCGGTTTGAAACAAGAGGACATGGAGCTTATCGAATTAAACGAGGCCTTTGCAAGTCAATCAGTTGCTGTGGTGAGAGAGCTAGGCTTAAATACTGACAAAGTAAACGTTAATGGTGGTGCCATCGCATTGGGCCATCCTCTAGGTTGCTCTGGTGCAAAGTTGAGCGTACAAATTTTTGACGAGATGCGTAAGCGACAATTGAACAATAAGCATTGTATGGTGACCATGTGCGTTGGTACAGGTCAGGGAGCTGCAGGGGTGTTTGAGTTTCTTAATTAGTAGTTAGTAATTGGTATTTAGTAGCTAGAAAAAAAAGCTCTGGTTTTTGCTATTGGGTGCCCTTTGGAAAGGAATAATTTAAATAGAGTAATGTGCAGCAATTCGAGAAGTTAAAAATCTGGCAGAAATCAATGGATCTTGTGGTGGATGTCTATGAGGCAACTGCCAAATTGCCTGTCGAAGAAAAATATGTTTTGACATCACAGATGCGAAGGTCAGCGGTGTCCATACCCTCAAATATAGCAGAAGGAGCAGGGAGAAATTCTGATAAACAATTCCAGCAATTCTTGACTATTGCATCAGGAAGTACCTCAGAACTAATTACACAAGCTTTCTTGACGCAACGCTTAGCATTTTTGCCTGAAATGACAACAAGAGCGATTGTAGATCAGTGCGTTGAAATCAGCAAAATGAATCGCTCTCTAGCTTCTCATTTGGTGAAATAAGACGACAAAACAATCTTCAAGAGAGCCAATGCTCAGGGAATACTTATAATTACTAATAATGCGCCGAGAAAGCGTGTAGATACTAAATACTAAAAGCAAGCGCAGCATGCATGCCAAATACTAAATACAAATACAGACATGAGTGAAGAAAATATCATCCGCGGTGGACAGTTCATCGTAAAAGAGACAGATCCCCAAAACGTATTTACCCCAGAAGATTTCACCGAGGAACAGCGCATGATGCTGGAGTCCGTACGAGAATTTGTGGATAAAGAAATTGTACCTCATAAAGAACGATTTGAGAAAAAAGACTATGCGCTTACCGAAAAAGTAATGCGCAAAGCTGGTGAGATGGGCTTTTTAGGAGTTGCTGTTCCAGAAGAATATGACGGTCTGGGAATGGGATTTGTCAGCACAATGCTGGTATGTGATTACATATCTGGTGCTACAGGATCCATTGCAACTGCCTTTGGCGCACATACAGGAATCGGTACAATGCCGATTACGCTGTACGGTACAGAAGAGCAGAAGAAAAAATACGTTCCAAAACTTGCTACTGGCGAGTGGTTTGGTGCCTACTGTCTCACTGAGCCTGGTGCTGGTAGTGATGCCAATTCAGGAAAAACAAAAGCTGAGCTCACGGAAGATGGCAAGCATTACAAGCTCAACGGTCAGAAAATGTGGATATCAAACGCAGGTTTCTGTAATGTGTTCATCGTTTTCGCACGTCTGGAGGATGATAAGAACATCACAGGATTTATCGTAGAAAACGATCCAAGCAATGGCATCACCATGGGTGAAGAAGAGAAGAAGCTGGGTATCCACTCCTCGTCGACGCGTCAGGTTTTCTTTAATGACACTATGGTGCCGGTCGAGAATGTGTTGGCTGGTCGCGGCGAAGGATTCAAGATTGCCATGAACGCACTTAACGTAGGACGCATCAAATTGGCTGCAGCATGTTTAGATGCGCAACGTCGTGTCATCAGCCTTGCCACTCAATATGCAAATGAGCGTGAGCAGTTTAAGACGCCTATCGCAAAATTTGGCGCGATTCGTAAAAAGCTAGCCGACATGGCTACTAACGCTTACGTAGGTGAAAGTGCAAGCTACCGTGCTGCTCACGACATTGAAACTCGCATCCACTTAAGGCAGGAAAATGGTGACGCTTTCGCGAAAGCGGAATTAAAAGGAGTCGAAGAATTTGCTATAGAGTGTTCGTTACTCAAAGTCGCCGTGTCAGAAGATATGCAGGACTGTAGCGACGAGGGAATCCAGATTTACGGCGGAATGGGCTTCAGTGCAGATGCGCCAATGGAAGCAGCTTGGAGAGATGCCCGTATTTCACGAATCTACGAGGGAACAAATGAGATCAACCGCATGCTGGCGGTAGGAATGCTCGTGAAGAAGGGCATGAAAGGTCATGTAAATCTGCTTGAGCCAGCTATGGCTGTTGCGACAGAGCTTACTTCAATTCCATCCTTTGACACACCAGACTATAGCGAGCCATTGAGCGAAGAGCGAGAAATGCTTGTGAAGCTGAAAAAAGTATTTTTGATGGTTGCTGGTAGCGCGGTTCAGAAATTTGGTACTGAGCTGGAAGAAAATCAGCAGTTGTTGCTGGCAGCAGCAGATATCTTGATCGAAATCTACATGGCTGAAAGTGCCATTTTGAGAACGCAGAAAAACATCGCTCGCACTTCAGTTGATGAGCAAAAAGAGCAAATCGCGATGAGCAAACTGTACCTATACAAAGCCTCAAAAATTATTCAGGCGCGCGCTGAAGAAGGAATCGCCAGCTTTGCTGAGGGTGATGAGCAGCGCATGATGCTTATGGGACTTAAGCGATTCACCAAGTACACCAATCTGCCGAACGTGATCGAGTTGCGCAATACCATAGCTGATAAAGTCACGGTAGAAAATAAATATCCGTTCTAGGAACAAAGAATTTTGTTAGGGTTTGAGAACCGTTCCAATTATGGGGCGGTTCTCTTTTTTTTACGCTTTCGCGAAAGCATATAATTTCCTAATAGCGCGCGTTTGCAACGCGTGTCAGTATTATTTTAACTCAACTGCGTGAATAAGAAAACCTACTTCTTCTCTTCCCGATTGAAGTAAACTAGATAATAGTACATCTGGCGCTCCTCGTCCCATCCCTTCTCTATGTACTTCTCAGCGCTGGATGAGTTTGTGAAATCCATTTTAATCTGGACTTGTGTATCCAGATTGATCACACTTTTAATTCCTTTGCGCGCGGCGCTTACAGCAGTATTTGAAATTGGGAAAGTAGAAACGTCCTCGATCGAATATTTCGGGCCTTTTTCTACTTTGTAGTTCTTGAATTCTGGGATAAGTTCTGGATTTTCAAAAGTCTCATTCAGGAAAGCTGTCTCCTCAAAGTCATCATTTTTAGCGAAGTGATTGACCGCACGGTTCATAAACATTACCTCTTCTTTCTTATCCTCTGCAGGTAGGACGACGTCTTTTGCGAAGTCTTGACAGAACTTCAAGTACTTCTTTGTGAAGAAGTTTTCATCTTCAAAAACGTCTACGCCAAGGAAACTTTCCAGCCAATACTTGGCATCGTAGCGATTGGAATCCACGCTCAGAATCTTATAGCCCTGCTGTTCTTCCCTATTGAAGATGATGGCGCCCTTGTCCAGTTTGTTCAGGTTAACACCCTTTTGCAAAATCATCTTTAGATCTTCCTCACTCTCTTCAAACTGCAGAAATTCCTGTTTGATTTCGCTTTTGAAAATCCCGATGGCATCGGTTTTTTCATTGTCCAGCATCAGCCCTTCCATGTAGCACACGTAAACCTCGCCGCTGCGTATGTGCGGATGCTCAGACTGCTGGTACAAATGCTTGGCAATTTTCTTGCTGTTGTCCAGTAGGCTGGCGGGTGTTGAGAAAATCGCTTTCGCGAAAGCGTACAACTCATGAAACTCCAGATCTTCATCGTGATAGAAACTGTAGTATGCCTCCTCTTTTGACCTGAATGGCTTGAGGAAATACTCCTTCATCAGCGAATGCATCTCGTCATCCAGCGGCGTTGTGGAAGTAGATGTAAGCAGGTGCTCGCCCTTGTTCTTGTTGCCCACCCTGTGGATGGCAAGTGATTCTATTCGCGCGTTGTAAAAATTGATCATGGGCTAGTAAAGGTCGTCGTAGTTATCGTAGTTGTCTTCTTCCTCAAAATACTCGTCGTCAGAGTCCTCGTCTTCCTCTTCGGCAAAGCGTGGATCTGCCTCAAATTCGGGATCTGGCGGAGAGTCTGGCAATTCACCCATGGCAAAAATCACCTGCGGATAAGCGACGCCGTCAGTTGGACCAGCAATATCGGCTAATTCTACCATGAACGTCCACATGTTCAAGAAGTCGTACACATAGATCATGCGGGTGTCATCTTTTGAGAAAACATCGCCAATCGTGGTTTTTGACATCCCTTTCATGGCAGGATTTCCCATATCAAAAAGACCGTACTCCTGCCCCTGATTCCAGTCCTCGTCGCTTTCATAAAAACTAGCCATCTCATCGCCCTGCAGCTGAAAAGACTGCATGATGACATTATGGAAATCCTCGAGCGTATCGGTGCCCTGAATCTCGATATCCCTGAAGCAATCGTTTGCCGCGCTCAGCAAAACCCTAAACCTATAAATCATATTCAAAAAATGGTCTGCAAAGATAAAACTTAAGTCAGGTCAGACTTGAGTTTATCTGTTCTCTCAAATCAACCATCTACGACTTACATATCGCAAAAAATCATCATTCAAATGACATTCTGAGGTCAAATAGGTATCTTGCCTAGTCTGGATTTCACCCTCGAATGCAGCACTTTATCAATGTCATTTTGCCCTTGCCTCTCAACAGGTATTTCACCTATCGAGTCAATGCCGCCGAAGCTGAAATTCTCAAGGCGGGCATGCGGGTGGCAGTACCATTTGGAAAGTCAAAAATCTATACCGCTGTTGTACATCAAGTGCATAACGATCCGGCATCGGCTTATGAAATAAAAGAGATCGAATTCATCATTGATGACGCGCCCATTGTTACTCAAACTCAATTGCAGCTTTGGGAATGGATTTCAAGTTACTACATGTGCAGCGTGGGGGAGGTCATGCGTGCGGCAATGCCGCGATCCTTACTGCTGGAATCAGAAACCATCATACTAAAGAACGTGGAAACTGATCCTGACGAAGACACGCTAACCGATCACGAATACCTGATCCTAGAAGCATTGAGCTACCGCAAGGCAGCAAAAATTCAGGATGTGATGGATATCCTAGAGCGCAAGACCGTTCTGCCGATCCTCCGAAAAATGCTGGACAAAAAATTCATTATTTTACAGGAAGAGATCTACGAAAAGTACAAGCCCAAGCTAAGAAAATACATCTACCTGCACCCAGACTACGAGAATCAGGATGCATTGAAAATGCTTCTCGACGATCTTGGAAGAGCTGAAAAACAGCGCGATGCCGTGATGACGCTTTTTATGATGAAGGCTGGTTCAGATAAAGAGGTTTCAAAGAAGCAGTTGCTGGAACGAGCAAATGTGAGTGCTGCCGTGATCAAGGCATTAGTCGATAAGAAAATTTTGATCGAGATTGAAAAAGCAGTTGATCGAGTCCTGCAAAAAACCGAGCAGGGATCTGAACTGTATGAATTGAGTCAACCTCAAAACGCGGCTATCAATGAGATCAAAGAACATTTTCAGTCAGAAAGACCAGTCCTACTGCACGGCGTGACTTCCAGCGGAAAAACAGAAATTTACGTCAGGCTAATTCAGGAACAGCTAGAACAAAACAAACAATGCCTATATCTCGTGCCCGAGATAGGTCTCACCACTCAGCTGATCTCGCGATTGCGTCACTTTTTTAAGGAAAAGGTGCTGGTCTATCATTCCAATTACAACCTGAATGAGCGACTGGAAGTTTGGAACCATGTTTTGAGCGGTGAACCATTTGTCATCATAGGCGCGCGTAGCGCGATATTTCTACCATTTGTTGAGTTGGGCTTGATCGTGGTCGATGAAGAACATGAATCCACTTTTAAACAATTTGATCCAGCACCACGGTATCATGCTCGGGATACCGCTGTTGTTTTGAGCAAGCTTCATCGCTCCAAAATCCTGCTCGGAAGTGCCACACCATCCATTGAATCCTCCCACAACTGCGAGTTGCACAAGTTTGAGTTGGTCGAGCTCAAAAAGCGATTCAATAATGTTCTGATGCCAGAGATCAACATGGTAGATCTCAAAGAAAAACACACCAAAAAATTGATGAAAGGCCTATTCAGCGATACACTCATTGAGCAAATGACTGAGGCATTCAAAAACAACGAGCAGGTCATTCTCTTCCAAAACCGGCGCGGCTACTCCCCCATCATGAAATGCATGACCTGCGGGCATTCACCGCAATGCCCAAACTGCGATGTAAGCCTGACCTACCATAAGTTTAAGAACGAGCTGCGCTGTCATTATTGCGGTTTCCATACCATTAAACCTATCGAGTGCCCAGCCTGCAGCAGCAGGGAATTGGACACTAAAGGATTTGGTACCGAGCAGATCGAGCAGCAATTCAAGGAACTGTTCCCCGATCAAAAGATCGCGCGAATGGACCTAGACACCACACGCGGTAAATACAGCTATGAGAAGTTGCTTGACCAGATGGATACCGGCGAGATTCAATGTCTGGTTGGTACACAAATGGTCACAAAGGGACTTGATTTCAGAAACGTAAGCCTAGTAGGAATCATGAATGCCGATAGCATGCTCAACTTTCCAGACTTCAGAGCACATGAGCGTACGTTTCAGCTGATCACACAGGTGGCTGGTCGAGCTGGACGCACCAGCAAACGCGGGAAAGTTCTGGTTCAGACTTACAACCCAAATCATCAGATTTTGCGACAGGCTAGCATGCACGATTATAGCGCAATGTTCAAAGAGCAGCTATCAGAACGCTACCACTTTAGCTACCCGCCCTACACGCGCATGATCAGGATTACTTTCAAACACAGGGATTATAATCGCACGCTGGAAGCAGCGCAATGGTTTGTCGCGGCACTTAACAAATTACCAAAAGGCGCAACGGTGCTGGGTCCAGAATTCCCACCTGTTTCAAGAATTCGCAACCAATTTATCGTGAATGTTTTAGTGAAGATCAGCAGACAGCTCAATCCAGCAGACGTAAAAGATTTTATGCAGCGCGTGAATAGAAGCTTTGAAGCGGTTCCTAATTTCAGACCAGTACGCTGTATTATGGACGTGGATTTTTATTAGACTTCTCTAATTCAGGGAAGTGTTAAGCTTACTTAACTACGACAAATAATCGCATACATGTATAAAATTTAAGTAATTCCATTTCTTAATAATAAAATGTTAACCTTATCATAACGTTGTAACTACTTAATTATTAGCGGGAAGTATATTTTTTTGTAGTATTCCTAACTCATGTTTAGATGAAAAGACAACTTCTTATACTGTTCACTATCTTATTATTTAATTCTTGTGCAACTGATGACATTATCGAAGATGTAGCAGAAGAATCACAGGAATTACAAACAAAAAGCTTGATAACTTAATCTTTTGGTGATGAATCTTACATTGATACGCATCATCAAATCGTTTTAGGTGATACTTTATCTAATCCCTATAGTGTGACCAACATGCAGGCTGCTTTTAATTATTATAATGATCATCTAGAAAACAGTCCCTTTGAAGGAAAAGTCGTTCAAGCTACGCATTACTATAAAAATTGAGCCTGCGACCATCGCCCAACTCGAGATCCTCGATGAACTGGATGCGAGTGATGAAGAAGATGCACCTATCTTACATGATTATCCACTTCACAGGGAAATACTAGCAGAAGGTGACTATTATATCTGGCCTGAACATGAAGAGGATTTGTTTTATCCTATTTACACAGTCATTACGGTAGATTATCAACTAGACCCGTCTATTCCCTATCAAATCCTAGAAGAATTATATTATCCTGAGGAAGATGAATTTGACGTGGAGACAGTTTCCCTAGTCTTTGCCGGTTGGGATGAAGACATAATTGCCCAGTTTCAACAAGAAATAACCGTTGAGGATTTACCAGATCTTATCGTGATGTGGTATGAACATCAACAAAACGGGGGTGGTGAAGGAGAAATCAATTCGGGCAGTGGGGAAAGCGGTAATATAACAATAGGCAGCGGAAACCAATACATGACAAGTTTCTCTTGGTTAAACTCAATTTTTGGAAGACGATATCGTCCTGTGGGGCGCGTCTTGATCCAAAATACAAATACGAATGCTCCTGAACCCCTGATGCATGCTAAAATTATGACAGGTAGAGGCTTCTGGTGGCGATCAACCTATACAGATAACATGGGTAATTTTCAGGCTGCAAAAAAATACCGTGGAAAAGTAAGGATCAGATCAAAATGGCGTTCTGGCGAGCTGACCGTCAGAAAAACCTGGAATGAAATCCTAGGCTTTTGGGTTAGTGACCATTTAATGACTATTACAAAAAGCCAGAGCTATAGAATCAAAGTAATTGACTACATGGAACCACACGATGGAATACTGGGTGTGGACCTTAGGGGTGGTCATCTTTGGTGTAAAGGAACAGTACATAACGGTGTAGTGAGGTACAATGCATACTCCTTATTCATAGGCGGCATACCGCACAGTCATACGGTTCAAGGGGCTAATGTTTGGGCATGGAGCAGAAATGGCGCTAGTGTATGCGCTATGTTAAAAAAATATCCTGTGCTGCCATGGATTTCTGCGTACTCAAACGTAGGTCAGAGTGATGTCTGGGCAGAATTGACCAGCGGTGGAATATCTACGACTTTTCACATACTCCCACCTCATCTCAGACCTGATATGATTTTTCAAGGGCTACGGGACAAAAGGACTGTAGGTAACACAGGACCAAGTAGCACCCACAGGATCAATCAAACCGTTTTTCATGAATCAGCACATTTTTCTCATGCATTACTGGCAGGAATGTTTTACTGGGCGCGCCATGTTGCGCCTACAATCAGTAATTCTATTCTTCAAGGCGACCCGTATCTAGACGGTGTTTCACCTTCAAATCTAGCCGGTGAGCGTATCGCACTGGTTGAAGGCTGGGCGACATTTGCAGAGATGCGTATAAGCCAGGCTTGGTTCCAGGAAGCTTATATTCAGGGAGCACCTTTCACCACTGGACAGGTCGATACTTTAATGGAGGATTTTGATATGTTTACCAGACCAGCCGATGAGGATGACACCTCAGACATTCAACATTGGTTTCTCTATGGACTGATGTGGGATCTAGTGGATAATTCAAATGAAAACATAAATAGTGTCCCTCCATTTAATCAAGAATCTCTTCTCTTAAGGGGCTCAGATCAGCTACCGTTAGGTGCAATAATTGATAATACAAATATTAATTTACCAGGGGGAAATAATGAGTTCGTTCCTATTTTCTTTCTTTTGCAAAATAACATTGAATCGGCTTGTGACCTTTACAACTCTCTAGTTGCATTATATCCTCAACAGCAGGTTCAGTTGACAGCACTTTTTAATAGTTACGGATATTGATGTAATAATCAACTTTAGGAGAGCTATCCTTATTAGCATTTCATGCTTTTTAGTAGTCGGATGTCCATCTGACGAGTGCGATCCGATAATTGGAGAGAATATTCAAGAACCATCATTGGTGATGGTATCTCCCACAGTCTTATCTTACAATTTAGGTGAAACCTTGCGAATTGAAATTTCAATTCCAAACATAAATTCATCATTCGACACACCATCTAACTTACGAGAGACTACCGGTTTGGAATTTGGGAGAATCGTATTTAATGAAAGCTTATTTCTAGAGAACAAAACGAGGGCTATTACTGGCACACAAGAAAACGTTTCTCAATTTTTGATGCCTTATAATCCACTAACTGATAATTTCGAATTAGAGGTTGAAATTGAATTTTTGAGACCGGGAAATTACAGGTGGATTACTGCAAGTACTTTTACCATGAGGCTAAATAATTGTGTGGGATACTCAATAATTACCTCTGCTGATCTTCCAAGTATGGATGGAATTTATGAGTTTACCGTTCAACCTTAGAAACGTCCTCAAGTATTACAGCAAGTCTATATTTGAGCTTTATTCAACGGTCACGGATATGCATGCAATACCTTACATTAAACGATTTTCAATTCTACTTTGTTCCCTGTTTTTAATTGCCTGTCCTTCCGATGATGGAGAATGTGACTTTACGAATAGGAATGAAGAAAGTGTTGATGAACTTTTGCGCATAACGCCTTAACAAACGAATTATACGCTCGACCAAACAATTGAGCTTATCCTAGAAATTCCCAATAACAACAATTTTTTTGAAAGTCCTGTAGATTTGCGAAGAATTACCGGACTAGAAACTGCTAGAGTCGGTTTGAATCCTGGAATCTTCATAGGAAATATTGTCCAAGTACCCGTCGGTGCTCAAGAAAGTATAGATACTTATATCGCCGTTTATAATCCTATATCTGATAATTACGAGCTAAAAATTGATCTCCAATTGAGTCGTGCAGGCGATTATTCTTGGTCATCAGCTGTTGCATTTACGATGTTCCCGAATAGATGTGTCAATTACACAATCAGAACATCTGCTGAGCGAGTAAGTGATGATCAGATAATTGAATTTACTGTAGAGCCATAATAGAAAGTAAATGGCATAACAACGATGAATTTGTCCTTATTTTCTTTTTGCTTCAAAACAATATTGAGTCAGCTTGCGATCTCTATAATTCTCTTGTTGCCTTTTACCCTCTAAAACAAAATGAATTGACGGCCTTGTTTAATAGCTACGGATATGGATGCAATACCTTGCATTAAGAGATATTCAATTCTAATTTGTTGCATGTTTTTAACTGCTTGTCCTTCTGATGACGGGGAGTGTGATGTATTCAATCGTGAGGAAGCTAGCGCTGGTCCCATCATAGAGTTAGAACCGAGGCAGAATAGTTATCAGGTAGGAGATATAATAGAATTAAGCCTTAGAATCTCAAATGACGTCATGATTTTTGACAGGCCTGTTGATCTTAGAGCGGTAACTGGATTAGATGCTGCTACGATAGGTTTTTCGAGGTCAGATCTATTTGATGGTAATACTGTCCAAACGGTAATCGGATCCCAACAGCGATTAACAACATATGTCGCACCTTACATACCAGAAGATGAAAGCTATGAATTGAGATTGGCAATTACTTTAGAAAGACCTGGAGACTACAATTGGATTTCTGGTGCAGTTTTTTCTCTGACACCCAACCGCTGTGTGGGATTTAGCATAAACGCTTTTGTGGAGACATCTTCCATGGACGGGATTATAAACTTTACAGTACAACCCTAAAAAGGTTCACAGGCTTGATAACAAACCAAATTCAAGGCTTTATTTAGTAGCCATGGTTATGGATGCAATACCTTACATTAAGCGATTAGCAATTCTATTTTGTTGCCAGTTTCTATTTGCCTGTCCTTCCGATGATGGAGAATGTGATATTGGAAATAGAGGGAAAAGTAATTCTGGTCCGCTAGGAACCATTTCACCACTTCAAGATGTTTATAATATAGGAGATATAATTGAATTAGAAATTTCCATCCCAAACACAAATACATTTTTTGACCGACCAGTAGATATGAGGGAGGCTACACAATTGGATTTTGGTAGAATAGGATTTTCAAGTAGCGAATTATTTGATGGGAATATAGTAAACCCAATTATTGGTTCTGCGGAAAGAATAACTACATACAGCGTTCCTTATGTTGCTCAATCTGACAGTTATGAGTTGCTATTAGAGATCCAGTTAACGAAAGCAGGAAATTATGATTGGTTTTCAGCTTCTACCTTCACTATAGTGCCAAATCCCTGTGTGAGTTTTGTACTTGATACTTTTGTTCAATCAACCTCAAATGATAGGGAGGTATCATTTGTAGTGCAATAATATTTCAGGATTCAAGCTTTCGCGAAAGCGTAATCTCTACAACTCAAGCATCATCTGAACAGGACAGGAATAGTGACCAGTATTACCAATAGGCTCTTGCAACTTTTCGAAACCAAATTTTCTGTATAGGGACTGTGCAGCAAGCATGTTATCCATGGTCTCAATATAAACCTGATTAAATCTATAATTGCGAGCGGTAGTAAGACACAGTTCCATCATTTTGGCGCCATAGCCCCTGCCCCTAGACTGCGGCAGAAAATACATCTTTTGTAGCTCGACAATATTATCAGTCGAATCTTGCAAGGGTGCGATGCCTGCGCAGCCTACGATTTCATCATTATCCACCAGCACAAAATACTTTGACCTTGGCTTTTGGTAGTTTTCGTACATGGCTTGAGTGGCAGCGTCGCTGTAGGCTGTTCCCTGTTTTGGCGCGCCGTGTTCCAAAATTACTTGCTGAATAATGTCTTTTACTGCTGGATTATCAGACGGCAGGATTTCTCTTATTTGCATGGCGTAAAGTTAATCGGTAGATAAGTGGCTGGCTATCTTTGCCAGTCATGACCGCCGATGAAAAATACATGCAGCGCTGCCTTCAACTGGCTAAAAACGGACTGGGCACCACCTACCCTAATCCGCTGGTGGGAAGTGTGATTGTTAAGGACGATCAAATCATAGGCGAGGGCTGGCATTATCAATCAGGAAAACCCCACGCCGAAGTCAACGCTGTTCAGGCGGCAATTAATGCTCGACACACCGATAAAGATCTTTCAGAAAGCACCATCTATGTCAACCTAGAGCCCTGCTCTCATACTGGTCGCACCCCGCCCTGCGCGGATATGATTATCAAACATGGATTTAAGCGGGTTGTGGTAGGCACACTTGATCCTCACATGAAAGTAGCTGGCAAAGGTGTCGAAAGGATCAGAAATGCAGGAATTGAAGTGGTAGTTGGTGTTTTAGAAAATGAGTGCAACGAACTCAACAAACGTTTTTTCACCTACCACAAAAAGCAGCGACCATACATTATTTTAAAATGGGCACAGTCAGAAGATAGTTTTATCGCGCCACTTGAGAAAGACAGCAAACGCCCTGTTTGGTTAAGCAATATCTATTCAAGGCAGTTAGGCCATCGATTGCGCGCAGAAGAGCAAGCGATTCTGGTGGGCTACAATACCTATACAGATGATACGCCTAGTTTGACCGCACGAGACTGGTATGGCAGCCAGCCCGAGCGATATGTCTGGTCAACTAGACCGTTGAACAAGTCAATTGAAAGTTTCAAATGGCTAGAAACTACTGAACCAAATGAAGTAATTCAATCACTGTATGATGACGGTGTTCAATCTGTAATCATAGAGGGTGGCGCAAAGACTATTCAACGGTTTATTGAAACAGCCCTCTGGGATGAGGCGCAAGTTTTTATGGCAACCGAAGTAAGGTTAGGAAATGGAATCGAAGCCCCAAATTTGCCTTCAGTAGCTATGCTAAAATCTAGGCAAGAAATAGAAAATGACATACTTAAAATCTATCGCGCAAAATGATCTGGTTGATTCTAAGTATCGTAACCTCTAGCTTTTTATATGTGATTTTTAAGGGCTTTGAGATTTACAAAGTCAATACTCTCCACGCAATCGTTATCAATTACCTCGTAGCAGGTATCACTGGATTGATTGCCTTTAACAAACCTATCGCTTTAAATGATATATACGGTTCAGAATGGCTTTGGGTTGCAGCAATTCTGGGACTTTTGTTTATCGTTATCTTTAATTTTATGGCACTCACTAGCCAAAAAAATGGTTTGAGTGTAGCTGCCATTGCTAGTAAAATGTCACTTATTATACCTGTGATTGCGGGGGTCTGGCTTTACAATGAGGATTTAGATTTTTTGAAATTACTAGGTATAATCGTAGCCTTAATCGCAGTCTACCTATCCTCTGCGCCAGCAGAAGCGTCTCTCAAGTCCAAACTTAAAAATCTAACTTATCCCATCATTCTTTTTCTGGGAAGTGGCGCAATCGACACATTGCTCAAGTATGCCCAGGAAACTAAGATACAAGAATCTGACGAACCTATTTTTAGTGCAGTGTGCTTCTTTTTTGCCTTTATTTTGGGGATAATTGTGCTTGTTTACGAAGCGTTCAGTGGTAGGTTTATCTCCTTAAAATCGTTGTTAGCTGGTGTAATTTTGGGAATTCCCAACTACTTCTCAATCTACTTTATTATTCAAGCCCTGAAAACAGATTTGGAAAGCAGCACGATTTTCCCGATCAATCATGTGGGAACGGTTCTTTTCACCACCGCCTTAGGCATTTTTTTATTCGCAGAAAGAACAAACCGCAAGAACATCATCGGGATTGTTCTTGCGGTTTGTGCTATAGTAATTATCGCTTTCGCGAAAGCGAATAATTAACGTCTGGTAAAAGTGGCTGTACCAGAGAACATGGTCTCAATGTTTTCTGTACCGCTCATAGTACTATTAGAACCGCTAAATGACAAATTCAAAGAACTACTGCTCAAGGTGGTTACTCTGATTATTAGTCCTGAAGGATCAGCAGTCGAACCTAAAAGATCATTGAAAATATTTGTTGAAAGTACTGTTCCACTTAGAATATAGCTGCCTCTTGATCCCGTGAGATCGAGAGTTCGGTTAGTAGGTGGATCACCATCAGTTGACTCTGCGATCTCTAATGCTCCAGCCTGATTTAGAGTTCCATCTGGATTGAAATCAACGTTAGCCCCCTGGACATCATTTATTGAAATAGTCTCTGAAACATTACTTGTCCCAGAACCCCCGGTGGTCGTCGTTATAACTTCCATTTCATAGGTGGCATATCTCCATCTGCCTTGTATGGTGGCTTCGCCACTACCGGATCCTGAAGTGGGATTATTGATCTGTTCTCTTAATAGTGGGTCTAATGATTCTGTTTCACAAGAGGTAATAAATATCACACTCAAAATCACCAATAATCTTTTCATAGTTTTGAAAATAGGTTGTAACTACAATAATTGAATTTTTGGCAAATCTAGTTGATAATTTTTTAACAATTGATGGGAAAGGCAATGAAACGTTATATAAATCCAAGGGGAGCAAATTTTTTTCCACCGCATTCAATATTGATAGCGATTTAAAATTGAAAGAAATCATTGACAATCTGAAATTTAGACATCCAAAAGCTGGACATCATTGTTACGCATATAGAATCAATGAAAGTTACAGGACTAATGACGATGGTGAGCCTGCACACACCGCAGGTGATCCTATTTTAGGTCAGATAGATTCATTCAATCTAAACAATACCCTCATTGTGGTAAGCAGGATCTTTGGCGGGACCAAATTGGGTGTTTCTGGCTTAATAAAAGCCTATAAAGAATCAGCCAAAGAAGCGATTGAAGCCGCCATAATCATTAAACAAACTAGAACGGTTTTATTACAAGCCAGCTGCAGCTATGACCACTTATCTTCTTTATACCAATTTATATCAAAATCTAATTATAAAGTTGTAGATCAACAACTAGGGTCCAGATGTAGTGTGAGTGTAGAAGTTCCACAAAGTCATGCCAACAAGATTGATGATAAAGCAAAGTCTATCTATCAAGTTGAATGGTCTGTCATCAATTAGTACCGATCAAATTTTCTGAATCACCTTCCCATTTCTCATGACATTTGTCTATAAAATCCTTAGGTGGTCGTGTGGGCCGTAAATTTTTACCATCAGTAAAAACAAGGGTCAGTTCAGCATGTGCGATTTTGTTGTTAGAATCATCGTTAATTTCATAATCAAAAATTACGCGATTTGTAGGTAATTTCTTTAAGGTTGTTTTCAGTTGATATTGCCCCCCAAAAACCATAGGCCTTATGTATTTGATATCGATGTGGTAGACCGGCAGCATGATGTTTTGCCTTTCCATTTCGGCATAGGAAAAGCCCATGGCATTTAACCAGTCCACCCTACCCATTTCCATGTATAACAAATAGTTAGCGTGATGAACTACACCCATTTGATCTGACTCGCAATATCTAGGTGTTATAGTTGTAATAAAAGAAATCATACTTTATGGCTTTGTTAGGAAGAAGTAAAATCAAGGTTACTAATGCAACTAAATTTTTTAAAAATCAAGTGGTTTTAAGATTTTTTTTGGGCTTTTTTTTACACATATTTGCCCTGTCTTCAGGGACAGAAATTAAGATTTGAAAGTTCTTCAAATCTTGAAGAAATCAACTACAAAAAAACGCTTTCATGACAAAAACTGCAGCTTCAGTTTGGGATAATTGCCTCTCTTTTATAAAGGACAATATTAATGGTCAAGCTTTTAAAACGTGGTTTGAACCCATTACCCCAGTAAAGATCACTGATTCTGCACTTAGTATCCAGGTTCCTAGTCGTTTTTTTTATGAGTGGCTGGAAGAGCATTATATCAAACTTCTGAAGACAGCCCTTACGAGAGAACTAGGTGAGGGAGCAAAACTGATCTATGTGATCAAGATGGAAAACTCGCTGCAGGGCATGGAAGCCTATACAGAGAAAATCCCTAGCAGCAACAAATCCATAAACAATATTCAATCGGTAGATGCGCCTATAAGAAGTAAAAGCCCTGAACTCAAGAATCCTTTTGTCATCCCTGGAATCAGGAATGTCAAAATTGAATCACAGCTCAACCCGTCCTATAACTTTGATACTTTTTTAGAAGGCGATTCAAATAGACTGGCACGCAGCGCGGGGATGGCTGTAGCTAATAAACCAGGTGGGACTTCTTTTAATCCGCTATTGATTTTTGGTGGTGTTGGTTTAGGAAAGACACACCTCGCCCATGCTATTGGCGTAGGGATTAAAGAAAATTACCCTGACAAGACTGTCCTATATATAAGCGCAGAAAAGTTTACGCAGCAGTACATAGAGTCTGTGCGCAAGAATACTAGGAACGACTTCATCCATTTCTATCAGATTGTTGACGTACTTATAGTTGACGACATTCAATTCTTTGCTGGTAAAGCCAGCACACAAGATGTGTTCTTTCACATCTTTAATCACCTGCACCAGAATGGCAAGCAAGTCATCTTGACCAGTGACAAAAAGCCGGTGGATATGCAGGACATTGAGCAACGTCTTTTGTCTAGATTCAAGTGGGGTCTAAGCGCAGAATTGAATCATCCAGACTATGAGACCCGTATCTCCATCATCAAAAACAAGTTGTACCGCGATGGTGTAGAAATGGAGGACAACATCGTCAATTATGTCGCAGAAAATATCAAAACCAATATCCGCGAGCTAGAAGGTGCCATTATCTCATTGATTGCACATTCATCTTTCAACAGGGCTGAAATCACCATTGAACTCACCAAGAAAATCGTAGAGAATTACGTAAAGAATACTAAGAAGGAATTGTCGATCGATGAGATCCAAAGGGTCGTAGGCGACTATTTCAGTATGGATGTAGAAACTCTACAATCCAAGACTAGAAAAAGGCATATTGTTCAAGCAAGACAACTAGCGATGTATTTCTCAAAGAAAATGACTAAAGCCAGCCTAGCGAGCATCGGTTCACAAATAGGTAAAAGAGATCACGCAACGGTTCTACACGCTTGTAAAACTGTCAATAACCTTGCGTCGACAGACAAACAATTCAGTAAATACGTGGATGACCTCCACGAAAAATTGACGAGCTAATTATGTCACGCACCAAGATTCTCATGGTTTGTCTCGGGAACATTTGTAGATCACCATTAGCAGAGGGATTATTGAAACAGAAACTGAACTTCACAAAATTTGAAGTCGACAGTGCTGGTACCAGTGGGAGCCAGCGCGGCGAGGCGCCAGATCCCAGATCAGTAAAAGAAGCAGAAAAGCACGGTATAGATATCACTCAACAACGAGCTCGAGCTTTACGTGCAGAAGATTTTGAAAAGTTTGACCTCATCTATGTCATGGACGATTCCAATTACGAGGATGTAATCAGAAGAGCTCCAAACGAAAATGCGAAATCCAAAGTAATCAAGATTCTTGATGAATCCTTCCCTGGCGAGAACCTCAATGTACCTGACCCTTACTATGGCGGCGCAATGGGATTTTCAAACGTTTACAGGATGCTGGACCACGCAACGACTGCCATTGCAAATCGATTGGATCCAAAGTAATTTTTACCATAGGTGCTCTTGATGGTTATGCTTTCGCGAAAGCGTAACAAATCCACTCCCCTGCTCCACATATCTTTGCCAAAACGCAAGGATGAAGATTTATACAAAAACGGGTGACAAAGGCACCACCGCGCTATACGGCGGCACACGAGTTCCGAAACATAATTTGCGCATTGATGCCTACGGTACAGTAGATGAACTCAATTCATGGATAGGTCTGTTAAGGGATCAAAACGTAGATCCTCATACTAAATCCGGTCTAATTACGATCCAGGATAGATTGTTTACCGTGGGCGCTATTCTGGCCACCCCGCCTGAAAAAGAGACACTTAAAAATGGCAAAAAGCGACTTAACATCCCTAGGATCTCAGAAGAGGATGTCAACTTTCTCGAGACCGCGGTAGACGCGATGGATGCAGAACTTCCTCAAATGACGCATTTTATTTTGCCTGGAGGGCATCAATCAGTGTCGTTTTGTCATATCACGAGAACGGTCTGCCGCCGTGCAGAAAGATTGGCCAGCGAGCTAAATGCCCAGTTGCCCATCGATGGACAAGTATTGAAGTATTTGAATAGGCTTTCTGACTATTTATTTGTGCTCGCCCGCAAAATGTCTGCAGATCTTGATGCCGAAGAGATCAAGTGGATCCCTCAAAAAGAGGATTAGCCCATCATCATAAATAAATGCCTCCCAGTAATTTACATCAACTGGAAATCTTTTTTTGGCTGGCACAAAATTTGACTTGCAGGGTTTCTGGATAAGTTTATTTTTGCAAAAAATTTAAGTAGAAAAGATATGTATTGGACACTGGAACTAGCATCTTATTTAAGTGATGCGCCTTGGCCAGCCGAAAAGGACGAGTTGATCGACTATGCGATCCGTACGGGTGCGCCGCTAGAGGTGGTGGAAAATCTTCAGGCGATTGAAGATGAAGGTGATCTCTACGAGTCTATTCAGGAAATCTGGCCGGACTACCCTACAGATGATGACTACCTCTGGAACGAGGATGAGTATTAAATACTGGATAAATGATTCAAAAAAGTCTCCTCGCGAGGCTTTTTTTTTGCCGTAACGTCAGATATTGCAGGCGTGGCAATAATATTGCACTTTACTGATTATTAAAGACCATTTCATGGGACTATTAGATTCCGTACTCAAAATATTTGTAGGCGATAAATCGCAAAAAGACATCAAGTCGATGCAGCCATTAGTCAATAAAATCTTAGCTGCAGAACCAGCGATGGAGAAACTCAATATTGATGAGTTGCGCCAGAAAACCGTAGAATTCAAGGATAAGATCGCTCAAGCGAAAAGTGAAACTTTAAAAAGCATTGCAGATCTCAAAGAACAAGCTGAGGCAGAAGAAGATATCGACAAACGTGAGGAGATCTATAATGAGATAGACAAGCTTCAGGATGTAGCTTATGAGCAAGCTGAGGAAGTACTCATCGACATCTTACCAGAAGCCTTTGCCGTGATGAAAGAAACGGCAAAACGTTTTTTCCACAATGAAGAATTGCGAGTAGAAGCCACTGCTCGCGACCGCGAGCTTTCAGGCGAGAAAGATTATGTCACATTAGATGGCAACCATGCCATCTGGTCAAATAGCTGGGATGCTGCTGGAAAGCCCATCACCTGGGACATGATTCACTACAATGTACAGTTGATAGGTGGTGCGACCTTGCACCAAGGTAAAATCGCAGAAATGCAGACCGGTGAAGGTAAAACCCTTGTCGCTACCCTACCCGTTTACCTGAATGCACTTACTGGAAATGGTGTGCATGTGGTTACAGTAAATGACTACCTCGCAAAACGTGATAGTGCGTGGATCGGTCCTTTGTTTGAATTTCATGGTTTGTCGATTGACTGCATTGACTACCACAAACCAAATAGTGAGGAAAGACGTCAGGCATATCTAGCCGATATCACTTACGGGACGAATAATGAATTTGGTTTTGACTACTTGCGTGACAACATGGCGCATGCAACCAAGGATCTGGTTCAGCGAAAACATAATTATGCAATCATTGATGAAACTGATTCGGTTCTGATTGATGATGCAAGAACACCTTTGATTATTTCTGGTCCAGTACCAGAAGGTGACCGTCAGGAATTTGATACGCTTAAGCCAGCGGTTGACAATATCGTAAGTGTTCAGAGGAAGGAACTGGTGCAAGTTTTGGCGCAAGCCAAAAAACTCATAGCAGAAGGTGATACCAAAGAAGGAGGTCGACTGCTGTTACAAGTTTACCGCGGTCTACCGAAGAACAAAGCACTGATCAAATACCTGAGTGAAGAAGGAATCAAGACACTCCTGCAAAAGACAGAAAACTTCTACATGCAGGACAATAATCGTGAGATGCCCAAGGTGGACGAGGGCCTCTACTTTGTGATTGATGAAAAGAATAATCAAGTCGAATTGACCGATAAGGGAATTGAGTTTTTATCAGGTAAAGACGATCCAGATTTCTTTGTGATGCCAGAGATGGGAATGGAAATCGGTAAGATTGAATCGGCTGGGCTGAGTAAGGAAGAAGAAGCCGAAAGGAAAGAAGAGCTGTTCCGTGAGTTTTCTGTCAAGTCAGAGCGCATTCATACGCTGAATCAACTACTGAAAGCCTACACTCTATTTGAAAAGGATACCGAATATGTAGTGATGGTGCAGGACAAGCGTACACCAAAAGGCATCATCAAGGAAGAGCAGGTCATGATCGTAGACGAGCAGACCGGCCGTATCATGGAGGGTCGCCGCTACAGCGATGGATTGCACCAAGCTATTGAGGCCAAAGAAAACGTAAAGATTCAGGACGCCACCCAGACTTTTGCAACGATTACACTGCAGAACTATTTCCGTATGTATAAAAAGCTAGCGGGGATGACCGGTACAGCGGTGACTGAGGCCGGTGAATTTTGGGAAATCTATAAACTTGACGTAGTTGAAATCCCTACTAACAAACCTATCGCTAGGGATGACCGTCAGGATCTAGTTTACAAAACTAAACGTGAGAAATACGGTGCCGTTATTGAAGAGGTAACAAGATTAAAAGAAGCTGGTCGTCCAGTTTTGATCGGTACAACATCGGTAGATATTTCAGAATTACTGAGCCGTACGCTGCAGCGTGCAGGAATCGAGCACAATGTTCTGAATGCAAAGCAACACAAGCGCGAGGCAGAAATTGTGGCGCAAGCTGGTAACCCAGGACAAATCACGATTGCTACAAACATGGCTGGTCGTGGTACGGACATTAAGCTATCTGACGAAGTAAAAGCTGCTGGTGGTCTAGCAATTATTGGTACGGAACGTCACGATTCCCGACGAGTCGACCGCCAGTTACGCGGTCGTGCCGGTCGTCAGGGAGATCCTGGAAGTTCGCAATTTTATGTATCGCTTGAGGATAATTTGATGCGACTATTTGGTTCAGAGCGCATGGCCAAAACCATGGACAGATTGGGAATGAAGGAAGGTGAGGTCATCCAGCACAGCATGATTTCTAAATCCATCGAGCGCGCGCAGAAGAAAGTAGAAGAAAACGCTTTTGGTGTACGTAAGCGATTGCTGGAATACGATGACGTGATGAATGCTCAACGTGAGGTAATTTATAAGCGTCGCTATAACGCGCTGTTTGGAGATCGCCTAGCGGTGGACATTGCCAACATGATCTACGACATTTCTGAAAACATTACGCAGACCAATAAAATGGCTCAGGATTTCAAAAACTTTGAGTTTGAGATCATCCGCTATTTCTCGATGAGCAGCCCGATTACCGAGGAGGAGTTCAAAAGCCAGACCGAGCAGCAGATCGCGCAAACTTTGTATAAGTCGGCTTACGAGCATTACAAAGAAAAAATGGAGCGCACTGCGACAGAGGTTTATCCTGTCATCAAAAACGTGGTCGAGAATGACGAGCGTAAGTTTGAGCGTATCGCCGTACCATTTACTGATGGCATCAAAACACTCAATGTCGCTACAGATCTTCAGGACGCTTACGATAGTGAGGGACGTACGCTAGTCAAGGATTTTGAAAAGAATATCACACTAGCGATCATCGATGACTCTTGGAAGACACACCTGCGTAAGATGGACGAGTTGAAACAAAGCGTTCAGCTAGCTGTTCATGAGCAGAAAGACCCATTGTTGATCTACAAATTTGAGGCATTTGAGCTCTTCAAGGAAATGATCGATAAGGTGAACAAGGAGGTGATTGGCTTTATGTTCAAAGGCGATCTACCCACCAGAAATACCGATGCGATCAGCGAGGCAAAGCAGCGTAAAGTTGAGAAAACCAGCACCCAAAAAGAAGAAGTACTCAACAGTGACGAGCGAGCGGCGCAGGCGCGAGCGGTAGGCGCAGGCGCAAGCCAGCAACAGCAGCAACGCCCTCAGGTTACCGAAACCATCGTACGCGAGCAACCTAAAATAGGTCGCAACGAGAAAGTCACCATCAAAAATGTGATGACTGGCGAGACTAAGGAAGTTAAGTATAAATCTGCTCTACCGTTGATCAACAAAGGTGAGTGGGTTTTGAATAGTTGATTATCTCGCTTTCGCGAAAGCGTAACGGTTCAAAGCCAGTAGATTCAGTTCTGCTAGCTTTCTCTTAACAGCATTTTCACCGCTCATACTGAGCTCGTCCTTTACTTTTAAAACAAAAAAAAAGATGAGCGACAAGGATAAGGATGAGATCTACGATGACTTTTACGATGCGGTAAACATGACGCCCAGCGAGATAGAAGACTGGCTGGAAACTGAAAAATCAAAAAGCGTAGGTCAGGACAGTGGCGATGGAGAATCAAAAGGGCGTAAAAGCGCAAAGAAAATCATCGACATCAAGCGCACTAAAAAAGACGAACTAACTGATGATCAGCTAGATCACATGAACAAAGTGGTAGGCTATGTCAATCGCCATCGCGCTCAAAAGCCAGACAGCGACATCAAAGAAAGTGACTGGCGCTACAGTCTTAAGAATTGGGGCCACGATCCCTGTAAAGATCTCGATTGCTAGAATCTGGCAATTGGTTTGAAACTATTACGCTTTCGCGAAAGCAGTAACTACAGATGCGCTACATGAGTTTTCATAAAATGTTTGAATTCCTGCGGGATCTCAACAAGAACAATTCAAAGGAATGGATGGACGAGCACCGCGACCGCTATCATGAGGTGCGCGACTGGTACATCGACTGGTTGAACGAGCTGGATCAAAAACTCGCAAAAACCGATACTGACTACTCCCCTACCGAAGGCAAAAAGGCCATCAACAGGATCAACAATAATCTGCTCTACCATCCCAACAAGCCGAAATATAAAGATCATTTTGGCGCAGGGCTAGACATGGGAATTAACGGCAAGCAAGGTGATTTTTACATTCACATCGGGATCAATGGGTCTTTTCTAGCCAGCGGTTTTTACAAACCAAAGAATGAAGTGCTTGAATCGATAAGACAAGCGATAGACTACAACGGTGAAGAATTGAAAAAGATCTTAAATGATAAGGAATTCCAAGAGGTCTTTGATGTGATGGACGATGGTGAATCGCTGAAAACCGCCCCAAAAGGTTTTAGTCAGGATCATCCACATATCGAATTGTTGCGCAAGAAAAGTCACGCCGTTGAACATTCACTTAATCAAAAGCGCATCATGAAAGACGACTTTCAGGACCACTGCGTTCATGTATACAAAAAGCTTAAGCCCTTTAGAGATTATCTTAATCAGGCGGTAAGTGTTTAATTTGTTTTAAAAACACGCAATTCTGCACCCATCCCGTAATTGACACGCCCACTGCGTACCAATTTGCTCAATTGATTGTATTCTAGATTGAGCGGTTGCCACTGGCGATCGTTGAAAAACACGCGTCTAACCATGACCGGCTTACCATTCCCTGACTCTACAAAAGGTAATAGTGGCCGATAAGTATTTGAAATGCGCTGGACGCCTCGTGCAGTCTTTATTTCTCTATACTTTTTTGAGTTAATCAATTCTCCATCGGGCTTAGTATAGCCTAAAGCCTGAATCGCCACGTAAAGTCCGCTTTTAGGAATGGTAATGTTTAGATCGCTAATATCTAGCGAGTAGATCGGATCAGAAGTTTGATCGATGACAAATGTTTTACTGGGGTAAATGGATTCAAAAGCTGGCTTTCCATTTTCCTCAATCTCATAAAACTTCATCCGGAACATGGTTGAAAATTTGCGCAGATTGGCATTTTTGCGTCCACCGTTTTTCTCTAGCAGAATTGGGATTTGCAATTTTGATATTTGAGTAGGCGCACCCCCAACCCGATCAAATTTCACTGCTACCTCACTTTCCACAGTAGGCAGCCAACTGTTCTCATAAGTCTTGTGTTGCGAGGCATCTATTTCCACAACCTTAAAATCACCTACGAGAGGTTCACGTATGATTATCGTATTTAGCTGATTTGTTTCTTGATCCAGTAGAATTTTTTCCTCCAGATCAACGACGGCGATGTTTAGATTTCTGTAGCCTAACGAACTAATCTGCAGGCTATCCACATCTGGATAAAGTTTTTTTGAGAATCTGAAAATACCGTTCCCATTGGCAAAAGTACCCAGCCCGTTCCCGAAGCCGATAGTAACATACGGAACTGGCTCTGATGTCAATCTGTCCAGTAGCTGAATATTTTGTCCGCTTCCGCGAAAGCAGACAATAAAAAAACTAATCAGTAATAAAATCCTCATTGACTTCTTTCAAATAATTGACGACGGCTCTCGTAGCGCCCGTATTGCTGTTGATCCAATGTCCAGAAATCATTCCTGTCTTCTGGCAAAAGTCATCGTCCGCAAAAAACTTATCAGCAATTTGTGCAAAATCATCGGAATTTTTGACACTAAATAATCCTCCCAGATCTTCCAGCTTTGCCGCCTCTGGGAATTTCTCGTAGTTCTTTCCAATGATAACAGGAATACCATAAGTGGCTGCTTCAAGGATATTGTGAAGGCCCTTAGTTCCCATACCGCCGCCTACGTATGCGACACGAGCATAGCTATAGGCTCTGGTTAGCATTCCGATTGTATCAATGATAAGAACATCTGATTGATTAAAATTCGTGCTTTCATCGATTTGAGTCCATCGCCTAGCATTTTTAATATTATTCGTTAGTTGATCAACTGCTGACTCATTCACCTCGTGAGGTGCGATGATGACCTTAATGTTACTTGAATTAGCGTTGACCCAATCCTTAAGAACTGCTATATCTTCCGGCCAACTACTACCTACAACAAGACAAGGCTTCCCGCCAACAAAATTTTCTAAAACAGGATGACTTGCATCTCGCTCAATCAATTGTGCAGCACGATCAAAACGCGTGTCGCCGCTTACCGTGCCTTTTTCAAAGCCTAGTTTCTTTAGCACTGCGAGAGAGCTCTCGTTTTGCACAAAAAAGTGATTGAATGCATTCAAAGAGTCTGTGATCCATTTGCCGTACCATTTCTGGAAAACCATATTCTCACGGAACACACCGCTTACTAAAATCGTATGTATCCTTCTCTTTTTAAGTTGATTTAAATAATTTGGCCAGAATTCATATTTGACTAAAATGGCCAAATCAGGTTCTACGACATCTAGGAACTTGACTGAATTATCTACAGTATCCAGCGGTAGATAGGTCACGCTGTCGGCGAGATCTGTACTTTGCTTGTTTTCGTAACCTGATGGCGAGAAAAACGTTAACACTACCTGATATCTTTTGCGATTCAATCGCTCTAGCACGGGAACCACCTGCTCGTATTCTCCAAGACTTGCGACGTGAACCCAGATTTTCGGGATGGTGTGTTTGATATTTCGGTCCAGGATATCCCAGGATTGCTCTCGACCTTTTGCTCCTTTCTTGAGCTTCTCATTTAATACGCCGGCTATCGGGAGACTCGCTTTCGCGAAAGCGATAAAAACATCATACAGTGTCTTCAAAAAATGGCTTTTATCAAAAATACCATAAATCCTTGCGATAACCTGGGTCTAGCTCTAACTTGCCTAGTTAGAAATTTGCCAAAAAGATGCGGAAAATTCAAATGGTGGACCTGCAGGGTCAATACGAGGGAATCAAGGATCAAGTGGATGCTGGAATACGTGAAGTGATTGACAGCGCTGCTTTTGTCAACGGGCCTGAAGTGCATGCCTTTCAAAAAGAGCTGGAAGATTACCTGCAAGTCAAACATGTCATTCCTTGTGCAAACGGGACCGATGCACTGCAAGTTGCGATGATGGGACTGGGCTTAAAGCCAGGCGACGAAGTCATTACCGCAGATTTTACCTTTGCCGCAACGGTTGAAGTCATAGCATTGTTAGGACTGACCCCTGTTTTAGTAGATGTCAACCCGTACAATTTTAATATTGACCCAGAGGCGATCAGGGCGGCTATCACGCCTAAAACAAAGGCAATCGTCCCAGTACATTTATTTGGAATGGTGGCAGAGATGGACACCATCATGGACATTGCAAAAGAGCATGATCTTTTTGTCATAGAGGATAATGCTCAAGGCATAGGTGCAAATTACTTGCATAGCGATGGTACAAAATCAAAAACCGGCACGATTGGTAATATTGGAACAACTTCATTCTTCCCGTCAAAAAACCTAGGCTGCTATGGCGACGGTGGAGCAATTTTTACAAACGATGATGATCTTGCACATACCATTCGCGGGATTGTAAACCATGGGATGTATGAGCGCTACCATCACGATGTGGTGGGCGTGAACTCGCGACTAGACAGTATGCAGGCAACCGTATTACGAGCAAAGTTGCCGCACCTAGACACCTATAACGAGAAGCGCAGAAACGCTTCCAGAAGATATACAGAGCTGCTGGCACATGAAGCAAGAATAATCACGCCCATTGTTTGTAGCACTTGCGATTGTCACGTTTTCCACCAGTATACGCTAATTCTAAAAGATACTGACAGAGATGGTCTTGTCAGACATCTGCAATCTAAAGGAATCCCGTGCGGTGTATACTACCCGATTCCATTGCATTTGCAAAAAGCTTACAAAGACCAGCGTTACAGGGAAGAGAATTTTACCGTGACAAACAGCCTAGTCAAAGAGTGTATCTCGCTACCCATGCATACAGAGCTAGATGAAGAACAGATCAGGTTTATTACAGATTCTGTTTTAGAATTTGTTCAGAAAGATGATTAAATACTCCACATGAATAGTCTTAAGTTGACGATAGTCTTTTTTGTTTTCGCTTTCGCGAAAGCGCTAACAGCACAAACCATTTACATCCATGCTGGCCATCTGTTGGACAGCAAAAACGGCGAATGGCAGGAAAAAATGACCATCATCGTGGAAGGCGAGCGCATTAAGGAAGTGCGTAAAGGATATAATGTGCCACCAAAAAACGTTGCGGCCATCGACTTGAAAAATCACTGGGTAATGCCAGGATTTACCGACATGCATGTTCATATGGAAACTGAATACAATCCACACGCGTACATCCAGAAATACGTGGATGATCCAGCAGATGTGGCTTATGATTCGGTGAAGTATGCAGAGATAACATTGCTTTCTGGATTTACCACGGTGCGCGATCTGGGAGGGAGCGGAATCAACATTTCGCTACGCGATGCCATCAATAAAGGCAAGGTGCCAGGCCCCAGAATTTTTACAGCTGGAAAATCCATTGCTTCGACCGGCGGTCATGCAGACCCTACAAATGGAAGCAATCAAAAACTGATGGGTAACCCTGGACCGCGAGAAGGTGTCGCAAATAGCGAAGATGAAGCCAGAGCTGCGGTGAGGCACCGCTATAAAAATGGCGCTGACTGCATTAAAATCACTGCGACAGGCGGGGTCCTGAGCGTTGCAAAAAATGGCAGCAACCCACAATTCACCATTGAAGAAATCAAGGCGATTACGCAAACCGCGTCAGATTATGGATTTCATGTGGCGGCTCACGCCCACGGTGATGAGGGGATGTATCGCGCCGTAGTGGGCGGTGTTAAAACAATCGAGCACGGCACTTACATGAGTGAGCGCACCATGGACAAGATGATCGAGATGGATTGCTATCTCGTACCTACAATCACCGCAGGAAAAGAAGTAGCAGAAAAAGCCGAGGTGGGTGGTTTCTACCCAGAACTGGTCGTACCAAAGGCTAGAGAAGTAGGTCCGCAAATTCAAGGAACTTTTGGACGTGCATATAAACGTGGAGTACCCACCGTGTTTGGGACGGACGCTGGCGTTTTTGCTCACGGCAAAAACGCAAAAGAATTCGGTTATATGGCTGAAGCCGGTATGCCTGTAATGGAAACTCTGCAATCTGCTACCATCACACCAGCCAAAATCCTAAAAATGGAAACCGAGATAGGTCAGATCAAAACTGGCTTTCTGGCAGATATTATTGCAGTAACAGAGAATCCAGAGAGAAATGTTGCTACACTTGAGAAAATGGCTTTCGTAATGAAAGATGGAGCTGTTTACCATCAACCTCAATAAAAAGATCAATTATAAGGCGCTTACTGTTTTAATTTATTGATCTCAATTTTTAGTGACTCCAGTCCCTGTTGTAAAGAGGTAATGGCGTCATTCTGTGATGGCTCGTCTAAATCAAAACTCAAATGCGAATTCACTTCCCAAAGCTCAGAGATTTCATCTATGGGTTGCTCTATGGTAGGGTATTCTGGGTTTAGCGAGATCAACTTTACGTAAGACTCACCTGCGACTTTAGCTAGTTTTTTTACCACAACCATGCTGTTGGTCACTACTACATGGATACGTTCATTATTAGCTAGGCGCACGCTTTCGACGGCCTTGGCCATCACCCACTCTTTATTTCTTAAAACTGGTAACATACTATCGCCTTCTACCTGAAAAGCCCTGAAGCTACCATCGTTGTATTGAGGCAAAGGAATATTGAATGTAGGTAAGCTTTCATACCAGTCAGTATCCTGAACATTATCAGCATAACCAGCGCTGGCTTTTACGGGCACCATCAGCATGTTTTCTCGTTCCTGAGCATTCAGAGAAATGACTTTTGGACTGGTCTGTCCCATCACTTCTATATGCTTGTTGAAACTATATCCGTAAATCCATAATGGATTGATTGAATGTTGCCTTAAAAGTTGAGCTATGATTCTACCAGTGATCTTCTTTTTCCCGCGTTCAATATCTGCAGTGCTTCTACCTGCATCTAATTGTTCAGCAAACTCACTCTGAGTTAATCCTAATTCCTCACGCACTTGTTTAAAACGACGTGCTTCTATATTTTGTTCTGGTGCCATGGAACAAATGTAGCTATTATTGGAATATTTCCAAGATTATATTCCAGAACTTGTTTTATTGGATTATTTCCATATATTTGAGACGTATTTAAATGGAACTATTCCTAATTCTCAAATTATGTGTGGACGAGTATCAGTAGTATCAGCGCTCAGGACTTATGAGAAACGTTTTAATGCCGCTTTCGCGAAAGCGGACGACTTCAAGGAAAACGTAAATATCGGACCAGGTCAACAGGTGCCAGTAATCACAATGAAAAACCCTGATCAAATTCAGATGTTCACTTATGGCTTTACCCCACGCTGGGCGCACAAGCAGACTTATATAATGAATGCACGTGCAGAGGGAAGTCATAATGAAGAAAACAAAACAAATTACAAAGGCAAGCTAGGCATCTTTCAAAAACCGATGTTTAGGGAAGTGATCCATTCACAGCGGTGTCTAGTTTTAGTAGATGCGGTTATTGAAGGATCTAAATATGAAAAGTTGAATAAGCCTAATCTTGTTTATAACAGTTCAAGTAGGCCTTTTGCTTTGGCTGGTGTATATGATGTTTGGAAAAATCCACTGACCCAAGAGATCCATCACACAGTAGCCATCATCACAACAGCTGCAAATGATTTGATGCACAAAATAAATCACCATCGCGCACCACTCGCACTGAATAAGCGTCAGGAGAAACAATGGCTAGACACTAAAACTAGCATCAATGAACTGAAAAATATTATGCGACCTTTCAAGACTATTGGTTTTAATGCCCACCCTATTTCAAATAAGATCAAGAATATAAAGAATCGTGGTTTAGAACTACTGAAACCAACAGGAGAAAAACTCTATAACGATTTAGGTCGTACGTTATTCAGCGAGTTCAAATTTTCAGATGAATTAGAAAATGAAATCTATGAAAACCGACTTACCGCAGGTGACCAGTTTGTATTGTTCTGATTCAGACCATTTTCTTTACGATAATTTTCAAACCTTAGTGGAAACAGAATTGAATATCGAAAATCTTAATAGCAATTCTGTATGTGATAGAATCGAACGTACTCGCAATTTGTTGAAACTGGCCGCAGAGGTAGTTGAACAAAAAATATTGCCTGAACGATGCCTTTCTTGCAAGCAATTATATGAATTAGAGCAAGTGATGTATAATACAGTTTATAGGTTCATATAGAGTTAAAAGACATCTTGCTAACATACTGGACTAATCTCAGAAATCAACGAAGAAGTGTTCTCTTAACAATCAAATATGTTGTGGTGCGCAATTAAACTTAGTTGACACAAACTTGGCGTATAAAGTAACAAACCCTTGATATTCTTCCAAACGCAAAAATCCCCTTTCATCGTGGTGATGAAAGGGGATTTTGTATAGAGCAG
>CAYZJT010000014.1:0-81443 GCA_964478845.1 uncultured Flavobacteriaceae bacterium
AGTCCTAGTGGGACTACTTAGAATCCCCAACTCCTAACGAGTTGGGGATTTTTATTTCGATTTATTCTTTAGAAGAGGGTTGTTGCGTATGCCTTATAGGACTTCTTTAGGCCTTCGCTTCCGCTTTGTGTTGCTCTGCGGGTACTTCTTTCTGGCTTTTCTTTTTCTTTTTAATTCTGAAAGTGATGACTGGAACCGTTGCACGATTCACCATGCTGCCACTTTTACTGCCATTAAAGAAATGACTCATCCCCCGGCGACCTTTGATGCCTAGACCTATGATGTCCCCTTTTATATCTTTGGCGTAATTGAAAATCCCCTTTTCGATGCTGTAGTCGTTATAGATGGCGTAATCGTGAGGTTCCACATTCACGTCCTTCAAATAAGCTTTTACTTTTTTCTCAGCCTCCTGAGTGCTCATAAAACGCTTGGGGGTATTGACATAAATAATGTGCAGGCGGCAATTGGTGGTCTTGGCAAATTTGTCTGCTTCCTTCAAGGCGCTGGTCGATGCTGGATTCAGATCGGTGGCAAAGACTAAGTCATTAACATCTAATCGCTCTTTTCGATCTTTAACTACTAGTACTGGCACCTCACTATTACGCACCACCTTTTCTGCATTTGACCCCATATAGCGATTTACGATACCATCTGCACCATGGCTACCCATAACAATTAGGTCTGCTTTATGTCGATCTACCGTGTCCATAATACCACTGAATGCAGCACCTGTTTGAACGTCGCCATGAATGGTGACATCCTCTAAAAAATCCTTTTTCATGAGATCGTCAAATTTTTCCTTGGCGAGTTTCATGAAGAAAACCGCCTCTGGCATACTGCTGCTCGCATTATTTGCCAGATGAAGAGGAAGATCTAACTGGTGCAGCAAGAAGATTTCACCATTATTTTCTCTAGCAATGTCTGCAGCAACACGTAGCGCATTTTCTGCTTCTTGGGAAAAATCTGTAGGGACGATAATTTTTTTCATGGTTAGTAAATTTGAGTTGCATTAAAGTTAAGATTTTTTCTGGACTTGCTAGCTTTTACTCAAGTGATTAGAAATAGGCTTTCCCGCAGGGAAGTTCACACTGAACGAAGCCGAAGCACTAAACTCTGATAATTCAAGCAGGAAAGAAATCTGTCCAATAAATCGCATGAATGATAAAAATCATTCATAACCATTTCTTTACATCCCGTAGAATTGATATAACCTAAAAAAGATCTTATATTTGCACCGATTTTAAGGAATAGGTGAGGGGACGGCAAGTCCCCTCTTTTTTTAAGATATGTTGAAAGAAAGGGTACAGGAGCTGTTGGATCGTGCATTTGAGGAAAGAAATGATCTGTTTCTGATCGATTACAAGATCGGCGGGGCAAACGACATTTATGTGATTATTGATGGCGACGAGGGGGTCAAACTAGCAGACTGCATATTTGTGTCTCGAGCAGTAGAGCACAATCTAGATCGCGAGGAAGAAGACTTCTCAATCGAGGTGACTAGCGCTGGTGCAACGAGCCCGCTAGAAATGCCCCGGCAGTTCAAGAAAAATTTGGGTCGTGATCTGGAAGTAGAGAGTAATGAAGGTGCAAAGGAGACAGGAAAGCTCACTACAGCAAGCGATGACTCCATTACAATTGAATGGAAAGCACGCGAGCCAAAACCAGTGGGTAAAGGCAAGCACACAGTAGAAAAGTCGTGGACACTGGCTTATGATGAGATCAAGAAAGCCAGGGTCGTAATAAAATTTAATTAAACACAAGTATGGAAAATCTCGCGTTAATCGAGTCGTTTTCTGAGTTCAAAGATGACAAGCTCATCGACCGAGTCACCTTAATGGCCATTCTAGAGGATGTCTTTAGGAGTGCGCTTAAGAGAAAGTACGGTGAGGATGACAACTTTGACATTATTATTAACCCAGACAAGGGTGACCTCGAGATCTGGCGTAACCGTGTGGTGGTAGAAGATGGTGCTGTAGAAGATGAGAATAGTGAGATCTCACTTTCTGAGGCACAAAAGATCGAGCCGGATTATGAAGTAGGTGAGGATGTTGCTGAAGAAGTAAAACTTGTCCAGCTGGGCCGTCGCGCGATCCTTTCCTTGCGTCAGAACCTGATTGCAAAAATTCACGAGCACGACAACACAAACATCTTCAAGCACTTTAAAGAGTTGGAGGGTGAGCTGTACAGCGCAGAGGTTCACCACATCAGACACCGTGCAATCATTCTACTGGATGACGATGGAAACGAATTAGTCATGCCTAAAGACCGTCAGATTCCTTCTGACTTCTTTAGGAAAGGCGAGAATGTACGCGGGGTAATTGAGAGCGTTGAATTGCGTGGTAACAAACCGAACATCGTGCTTTCACGTACATCGCCTAAGTTCTTGGAAAAACTGTTTGAGCAGGAGATTCCAGAAGTTTTTGATGGTGTGATTCAGGTAAAGGACGTCGTACGCGAGCCGGGTGAAAAAGCCAAAGTAGCCGTAGATAGCTATGATGACCGCATTGATCCCGTAGGTGCCTGTGTAGGTGTTAAGGGTTCACGTATCCATGGCATCGTGCGAGAGCTAGGTAACGAGAACATTGATGTCATCAATTGGACTAACAATACACAGTTGTACATTAGTCGTGCCTTGAGTCCTGCTAAGATCGTCTCGATGACCATTGATGAGGAAAACAAGAAGGCCGAGGTGCGCTTGAATCCTGAAGAGGTGTCAAAAGCAATTGGTAGAAGAGGTCACAACATAAGGCTGGCTGGTAAATTGACTGGCTACGAGATCGATGTAATCAGAGAAGGTGTAGAAGAAGACGTGGCATTGACTGAATTCTCTGACGAGATTGAAGGTTGGGTCATAGAGGAATTCAACAAAATAGGCTTGGATACGGCAAAAAGTATCCTAGAGCAAGACGTTGCCGACTTAATAAAACGTACCGACCTTGAGGAAGAAACGGTGATCGAGGTGATCAGCATCCTGAGGTCAGAATTTGAAGATTAAGAAATACAACCTGTACCCATTATATGGCAGTAAGTAAAACAATGAGACTCAACAAGGCGCTCAAGGAATTCAACATTTCCATGGACCGCGCCGTGGAGCACCTATCCAGTGTAGGCATAGAGATCGATGCACGTCCCACGACTAAGATCGATACAGATGCTTATCAGGCGCTTGTGGATGAGTTTCAGACTGATAAGAGTAAAAAAGTCGCCTCAAAAGAGGTGGGCGCAGAGCGTCGCAAGGAGCAGGAAGAGCTGCGCCTGCAACGTGAGAAGGAGCTGGAAGAAAAGGAGAGAAAGCGTCAGGAGGTCATTAAGGCAAAAGCTAGTCTAGAAGGACCTAAGCAAGTGGGTACAGTAAATCTGGACAAGCCTGCTGCAAAGGAGGCTGTAGAGGATACCGCTTCCGCGAAAGCAGAACAACCAAAAGCAGCACCGGCTGAAAAAGCCCCAGCTAAGGAAGAGGCGCCAGCAAAAAAGGAGCTTGCCAAAGAGCCCGAGGTTGCTTCAAATCGTCCTAAAGCTAAAGGCGCTACGGTCAAAGGTAAAATTGATCTTACGCCTAAAAAACCAGCTAAAGCTGCTGAGCCAGCCAAACAGAAGGAGGTAGCAAAACCTGTTGCAGAAAAAGAGGCACCTAAATCAGGTACCCCTGCTAAATCAACTGCGGCTCCAGAAGCTCCTAAAGCTGCTGATGCGCCAACTACTGAAAGCGGCGAGCCGGAACCAGAAAAAATCAAGACAGAGTATAAAAAGCTCGATGGTCTGAAGGTGACTGGTCAGAAAATCGATCTTTCCAAGTTTGCCAAGCCTAAAAAGAAAACCGAGAGTCGCGGCAAGCGCAAGCGCATTGCCAAGCCTGGAACTGGTGGTGGCCCACGAGGTCGCAAGCCGGGACAACCTAGAAAACCGGTCGTAAAGGCAGAATTAACTGATGAAGAAATCCAAAAGCAGGTAAGGGAAACCCTTGAAAAGCTGCAAGGAAAGACTTCAAAGAACAAAGCGGCCAGAAACCGTCGTGATAAACGTGACCGCCACCGTGAAAAAGCAGAGGCAGAACAGCTACAATCTGAAGAGAAAGTACTGCAGGTAACAGAGTTTGTTACTGCTAGCGACCTCGCAACCATGATGGATGTGCCTGTCAACAAAATTATTGGTGCGTGTATGTCACTTGGTATGATGGTTACTATGAACCAGCGTCTGGACGCAGAGACCATGACCATCGTCGCAGAGGAGTTTGGTTACGAAGTGAACTTCGTGAATGCAGATATTGAAGAAAGCATAGCAGAGGTAGAAGACGCTGAGGAAGATCTTAAGCCACGCGCACCTATTGTGACTGTCATGGGTCATGTAGACCACGGTAAGACATCGCTTCTTGACTACATACGTGAGGAAAATGTAATTGCCGGTGAGAGTGGTGGAATCACCCAGCACATCGGTGCTTATGGTGTCGAGCTTGAGAATGGCGCGAGCATTGCATTTCTCGATACACCAGGTCACGAAGCTTTTACCGCTATGCGTGCTCGAGGTGCACAGGTAACTGATATTGCCATTATTGTTGCAGCGGCAGATGACGACATCATGCCTCAGACTAAAGAGGCAATCAGTCACGCGCAAGCTGCAGGTGTACCGATCATATTTGCGATCAACAAGATTGATTTGCCAGCAGCAAATCCTGAAAAGATCAAAGAGGGGCTGGCACAAATGAATCTTCTAGTAGAAGACTGGGGTGGAAAAATCCAATCCCAGGACATTTCCGCAAAGCAAGGTACTGGTGTAAAAGAGCTACTTGAGAAAGTATTGCTCGAAGCAGAATTACTGGATCTAAAAGCTAACCCAGATAAACCAGCGGTTGGTACTGTTGTCGAGGCTTACCTCGATAAAGGTCGTGGTTATGTTTCCACGGTTCTTGTACAATCAGGAACCCTAAAAGTTGGTGACTATGTACTTGCTGGTCCTAAGCACGGTAAGGTAAAGGCCATGCAGGATGAGCGCGGTCACGATGTAATCGAGGCTGGACCATCGACTCCCGTTTCTATCCTTGGTTTGGATGGCGCACCACAGGCTGGTGACAAGTTCAACGTATTTGAGGATGAGCGTGAGGCCAAGGGCATCGCAGCAAAACGTACGCAGTTACAGCGTGAGCAGTCGGTTCGTACGCAGAAACGTGTGTCGCTTAAGGATCTTGGACGTCGTATTGCACTAGGTGACTTTAAAGAACTGAACCTGATTCTTAAAGGTGATGTGGATGGTTCTGTTGAGGCATTGACTGACTCTTTACAGAAACTGTCGACTGAAGAAATTCAAGTCAATATTATCCACAAAGCTGTAGGTGCGATTACAGAAAGTGATGTCTTGCTTGCAAGTGCGTCTGATGCGATTATCATTGGATTTAACGTTAGACCTCAAGGAAACGCAAAAACCATCGCAGAACAGGAAGAAGTGGATATCAAGACTTACTCGATCATCTACGACGCAATTAACGATGTTAAGGATGCTATGGAAGGAATGCTATCTTCCATCTTTGAAGAAGAAGTCACCGGTAATGCAGAAGTACGCCAGACCTTCAAGATTTCTAAAGTCGGAACAATTGCAGGTTGTATGATTACCGATGGTAAGGTTTACCGCAACAGTGGTGTGAGGGTCATCAGGGATGGTATTGTTATCCATACAGGAGAGCTTGCTCAACTGAAGCGATTCAAGGACGATGTCAAAGAAGTTTCCAAAGGATATGAATGCGGTATCCAGATTAAGAACTTTAATGACCTTAAAGAATTGGATGTAATTGAATCATTCCGTGAAGTTGAAGTGAAGCGTACGCTTAAGTAAGCCTAGCTTTATAGAACAAGAAAGCCCGCTGATGAAAATCAGCGGGCTTTTTGCTAATTTAAATTTTGATTTTATGGCTTCATTACTCTTGCGCCTTCAAAGTAATCTTTGATTTTAAGTAGTGCTCGATCAGCTTGTAGTCTGTTTTTAAATGAACCTACTCTCACGGCGAGATAAGGTGATTCCCAGTGCAGGTCACATTCCCAATCGTAGTTAAGCGACTTGTATTTTTTCTCGACTTTTTCGGCTTCCTCACGCTTTCCATAATAGAGCTGAATGGTGAATCGTTCTTTGAAAACACCCTTCTTGTCCATCTCAACTTTCTTCTCGATCAAATCTTCTAAAACAGCAGGGTCCACCGTGTTATTTTGTGCTTGTAAAGGCGACCATATTGTTAAGTAAAATAAAATGGCGGCGCAGTACGAGATTCCTGTTTTCATATGTTGTTTTTATTGGTTCGCTTTCGCGAAAGCAAATTTATTTAGACTCTATTTAAATTAAGAACTGTTAATTAGGCTTAAAAGTCCGTATGGCTTTATCGCTTATTTTTGCCGAAGCTTAGAAAATGCGGTAAAACACCGTAATTACTGTGCCAAAGTTATTGCAATATTCATTAAAGATGATGGTTAAAAGGAAATTACATTTTTCTGCCTGGAAGTATCTGCTAGCCTGCCTTTTTGCTGTGTTTTCAGTCTTAAGCCTTAACGCTCAAGATGATACTGACACGACAAACGATGGTGTGGATGCCGTACCCGTTGATGCCAGCGGTGGTGATGCAAAGTTGGGTGAGCAGCTTTTTAAAGCTAACTGTGCTTCCTGTCACAAACTGTACAAAGATGCCACTGGACCTATGCTACACGGCGTGACAGAGCGTCGCGAGCGTGAGTGGTTGTACAAGTGGATCGTAAACAGCGCTGAACTGATTGCTAGTGGTGACCAGCAAGCCGTTGAGCTTTACAACGAGTGGGGACAGCGCAATATGAATGCCTTCCCACAGCTTTCAAATACTGACATTGACAACATTCTTGCTTATACAGATATACCAAAGCCAGAGCCTGTTGCTGCTGTTGTTGATCCAACAGTGCCACCAGGTGGTGCGGGTCTCGATGAGACTACGCAAAACATTATTCTAGGTGCTCTTGCGCTCATTCTACTACTACTTGTAGTTCTTCTGATTGTTGTTAATCAAACGCTTAAGCGTTTTGCAGAGGCTAATGGTATTCAAACTGAATTTGAAGATCCCCAAGCTGAGCAGCGTACACCTATATGGAAAGCATTTGTTCAAAATCAATTCCTGGTATTGGTGACTTCTATACTGCTTCTTCTGGCAAGTGCATACTTTGCTTACGGTGCTTTGATGGGTGTAGGTGTTGATCAAGGATACGCTCCTCTTCAACCTATACACTATTCTCACCGTATCCACGCTGGTGCAAGCCAGATTGAGTGTAAGTATTGTCACTCTAGTGCTATGAAATCAAAGCACTCAGGTATTCCATCACTCAACGTATGTATGAACTGTCACAAGGCAATCGCCGAGGTGGCACCTGAAACTTATCAAGAAGGAATGGATGAGTATGGTGTCGATTATAACAAAGAAATCCAAAAGCTTTATGCTGCTGTAGGATGGGATGAAGACAAGCTTGAGTATACAGGCGAGGAGCAGGCGGTACGCTGGGTGCGTATACACAACCTTCCAGACCTTGCTTACTTCAATCACGCGCAACACGTGAACGCAGGAAATATTGCTTGTCAAACATGTCACGGGCCTGTAGAAGAAATGGAGATCATGTATCAGTATTCACCGCTTACAATGGGCTGGTGTATTAACTGTCACCGTGAAACTAATGTAGACCTAAAAGGGAACGGTTACTATGAAGAGATTCATAGGGAACTTTCTGAAAAACGTGGTGGTCGCCAGTTGACCATTGCAGATCTAGGTGGTCTAGAATGTGGTAAGTGCCACTACTAATAAATTTGCTTTAGAATTATATGGCTACAACAAAGAAATACTGGAAAAGCACAGCACAGCTGCAGGAAGGTAATGAGATTGTTAAGAATCTTGAGCAAAACGAATTTGCGACTCCTATACCTACCGGTGATTTCCTAGGCAATGAAAAAGTGATGGAGGAGTCAGGCACTTCTCGCCGTGACTTCTTGAAATATGTTGGTTTCAGTACTGCTGCAGCTTCTTTAGCGGCATGTGAAGGACCTGTTATTCACTCTGTACCTTATGTAAATCAGCCAGAGCGTATTATTCCTGGAATATCTAACTACTACGCTACGACCATCGCAAATGGTCATGACTTTGCTAGTGTTTTAGTCAAGACTCGTGAGGGGCGCCCGATCAAAATCGAGAGCAATCGCGACGCAGAATTTAGAGGGCATGCAAATGCAAGGGTTCATGCTTCGGTGTTGTCTATGTATGACAATAACAGATTGCCTGGTCCACTAGCAAACGGTTCTGAAACTGACTGGGATACACTAGACAATGAAGTTGCCCAAAAGCTAAATCAACTAGGCGGGAAAGAGCTTGTGATATTGGCACAGACTTATGCCAGCCCATCGATGAATAAGATCGTCGAGCAGTTAAAGTCTCGCTACAGCAATGTTCGTGTGGTGACTTATGACACCGTAAGTGAGGAAGCTGCCGTCAATGCATTTTATCTCAAGTATGGTAAGCGTGGCCTAGCAGATTATGATTTTACAGATGCTCAGTGCATCGTGTCAGTAGGTGCTGATTTTGTAGGTGATTGGCAAGGCGGCGGTTTTGACCGTGGTTATTCTGCTTCTAGAATTCCTAAGAATGGGAAAATGTCTCAGCACTTGCAGTTTGAGGCAAACATGAGTCTTTCAGGTGCAAATGCCGATAGAAGATTTCCAGTAAAGCCCTCTGATCAAAAGAAGGTGCTTGCTGGTCTGTATAACAAAATCGTAGGTGGTGGTTCGTCGCCATCTATGGATGAGCGCACGGCAGCCGCGGTTGAGCAAGCCGCTATTGCCTTGAGAAGAGGCGGTAGCAAATCGGTTGTGCTCTGTGGCATTCCTGATCAGGGTGCTCATCAGCTTACACTAGCGATAAATGAAGCGCTGGGTTCAAGCATCGTCGATACTGATGCGCCTATCATGACACGTCAGGGTAGCCGCAAAGCGGTCACTCAGCTAGTAAAGGACATGAACTCGGGTCGCGTAGGTGCCATTTTTATTGCTGGTGTAGATCCTGTTTACAGTTATGAAGATAGTGACGCTTTCGCGAAAGCGTTAAACAAAGTAGCTCTCAAGGTCTCATTTGCCACCAGAGAAGATGCAACTGCAGAGTTGTGTGATTACGTGGCAACTACGCCTCACTACTTAGAATCGTGGGGTGATGTAGAGATCAAGCAGGGACATGTTTTCTTGTCTCAGCCTACGATCCAACCGTTGTTCAATACGCGTCAAGTTCAGGAAACACTTTTGAAGTGGTCAGGAAGTTCAACTTCTTACCGTGACTTTTTGAAAGAAGTTTCTGTGGCCAATGGAGCCAGCTGGAACCAGTCTCTTCAAGATGGTTTTTATAAAGGCAGCGCTGCTGAAATGTTAAGCGAGGATATTGCAAGTTCAGTCTCAAATGATCAGGCATTGCGCTCGTTAACCGCAGATGGAGATGGCGACGGCATGGAGCTAGTGCTTTATACAAAAACCGCCATGGGTGCGGGTAATCAATTCAACAACCCATGGTTGCAAGAATTACCAGATCCGATTACGAGAACGACTTGGGATAACTATGTGACTATCTCTAGAGCAGATGCGGAACGTCTTGGCGTAGAAAATGAGCATGTTGCCAATGGTGCACTTGATGGTTCATACGTTACTTTGAGCATGGAAGGTGCTCCTGATTTGACCCTCCCAGCAATCATCCAGCCAGGTCAGGCACCAGGAAGTATTGGTGTTGCTTTGGGTTATGGCCAGACCCACGGAATCCAAGAAGAGATGCAGGTAGGTGTAAATGCTTATCCTTTCTATAAGGATGGTGTAAACACACAACGAGTAAATGTAACATTGGCAAGTATGCCAATGCATGAGTTTGCATGCACACAGCTTCAGAATACGATGATGGGTCGCGATATCATTCGTGAGACAACCCTACCAGTTTATAATACAGGCGACAAGGATTTATTCAATCCGATGCCTGAAGTTTCACTAAATCATATTGAGACACCTGTAACCTCACCAGATGTTGACCTTTGGGAAAGCTTTGACCGTTCAGTTGGGCATCACTTCAATATGTCGATTGACCTAAATGCGTGTACCGGTTGTGGGGCATGTGTTATCGCTTGTCACGCTGAAAACAACGTACCTGTCGTAGGAAAAACTGAAGTGCGTCGTTCACGCGACATGCACTGGTTGCGTATCGACCGTTACTATTCTTCTACAGAAAGTTTTGAAAGTGACGAAGAGAAGAAGGATGGTTTTGAAGGCTTATTTGGTGATAATGGTTCGCTAGGTGGATTTGGTGAGTTGGAGATTCCAGCAGACAATCCTCAGGTAGCTTTCCAAGCGGTTATGTGTCAGCACTGTAACCATGCGCCTTGTGAGACAGTATGTCCAGTAGCGGCAAGTTCTCACGGTCGTCAGGGTCAGAATCACATGATCTACAACCGTTGTGTAGGTACAAGATATTGTGCAAACAATTGTCCTTATAAGGTGCGTCGTTTCAACTGGTTCTTGTACAACGACAATGACGAGTTTGACTACCACATGAATAACGATCTAGGTCGCATGGTGATCAACCCAGACGTTACGGTTAGAAGCCGTGGTGTAATGGAGAAGTGTTCGCTTTGTATCCAGATGACACAAATGACCATTTTGGAAGCTAAGAAAGAGGGTAGAATGATCAAAGACGGTGAATTTGCTACGGCATGTTCAAACGCTTGTAACGAGGGCGCGATCGTCTTTGGAGACATTAACGATAAAGAGTCTGAGATCTACAAGCTCAAGCAAGGTGACCGTAGTTACCACTTGCTAGAGGAAATAGGTGTAGAGCCCAACGTGATCTACCAGACCAAAGTAAGAAATATTTAATAACAGGGCAAAACAAGAATAAACTATGGCTCATTATGAAGCGCCCATAAGAAGACCTCTAGTTACCGGTGAGAAAACTTACTCAGACGTAACAAGAGATATTGCTGCACCTGTAGAAGGTAAAGCCAATAAACAGTGGTGGCTAGTTTTCACCGTTGCTCTTGTGGCATTCCTTTACGGTCTAGGCTGTATTACCTACACCATTACCGAGGGTATCGGTACATGGGGATTGAACAAAACCATCGGCTGGGCTTGGGATATTACCAACTTTGTATGGTGGGTAGGAATTGGTCACGCGGGAACGTTGATCTCAGCGGTACTACTTCTTTTCAGACAGAAATGGAGAATGGCAATCAACCGTTCTGCGGAGGCGATGACCATTTTCTCTGTAATTCAGGCAGGATTGTTCCCGATCATTCACATGGGACGTCCATGGCTAGCTTACTGGGTACTTCCTATTCCTAACCAGTTTGGATCCTTATGGGTAAACTTTAACTCGCCACTTCTTTGGGATGTATTTGCGATCTCTACATATCTATCTGTGTCACTTGTATTCTGGTGGACTGGATTACTTCCCGACTTTGCGATGATTCGTGACCGTGCAATTACACCGTTTACCAAAAAGATTTACGGATTACTATCTTTCGGATGGAGTGGTAGAGCAAAAGACTGGCAGCGCTTTGAGGAGGTTTCTCTTGTACTTGCAGGATTGGCCACGCCACTAGTACTTTCAGTACACACGATTGTATCATTTGACTTTGCAACTTCTGTAATTCCCGGATGGCACACCACTATCTTCCCGCCGTACTTTGTTGCTGGTGCGGTATTCTCAGGTTTTGCAATGGTAAACACACTACTTATTGTTATGCGTAAAGTGGTGAACCTAGAAAACTACATCACCATCCAGCACATCGAGTTGATGAACATCGTTATCATGATTACGGGTTCGATAGTAGGTGTAGCTTACATCACTGAGCTTTTTGTAGCATGGTACTCAGGTGTCGAATACGAGCAGTATGCTTTCCTCAATAGGGCAACAGGACCTTATGCATGGGCATACTGGGCGATGATGACATGTAACGTATTCTCACCTCAGTTCATGTGGTTCAAAAAGCTGCGGACTAGTATCATGTTTAGCTTTGTTATTTCAATTGTTGTAAACATTGGGATGTGGTTTGAGCGTTTCGTAATTATCGTGACTTCATTGCACAGAGATTACCTGCCATCATCATGGACGATGTTCTCACCAACGTTTGTTGATATAGGAATATTCATAGGCACTATAGGATTCTTCTTTGTGCTGTTCTTGCTGTATTCCCGTACTTTCCCAGTTATTGCTCAGGCAGAGGTGAAATCTATCCTTAAGTCCAGCGGCGACTTGTATAAGCGATTGAGAGAGGAAAAACTAACCCATAAAACTGCTACTGCATCAGGTGATCCATTAGCTCACCCTAGCGAATAAACCATCTTATGGCAACACATAAAATACATGCGCTATACACAGATGATGACGTCCTGCTTCAAGCGGTAAAGCAGATACGTGCGCAACACTATCACATTGAGGATGTGTATTGTCCATTCCCTGTTCACGGGCTTGAAAAGGCACTGGGGATAGCAGATACTAGACTTGCAATCAATGCATTTCTTTATGGTATTGTGGGACTAGCCGTGGCTACTGTTATGATGAATTACATCATGATCGAGGATTGGCCACAAAACATAGGTGGTAAGCCTAGCTTCTCATACCTTCAGAACATGCCCGCATTTGTACCCATCATGTTTGAATTGACAGTTTTTTTTGCGGCCCACCTCATGGTGATTACATTCTACCTACGCAGCCGTCTATGGCCATTCAAAAAAGCTGAGAATCCAGATGTAAGAACTACCGATGATCATTTCTTGATGGAAATCGATGCTCACGGTGAAGATGTAGAATCTATATCAAAGTTTATCTATGATACGGGTGCTACAGAAATTAAACTAGTAGAAGATAAAGAAGAACACTAATGCAGCATTTTTCTAAATATCTAATTGCCGCACTGTTAATAGCAGTTTTAGTCTCATGTACTGACGAGACTAAGATCGTTGATGCAAAGGATGATCGCAGTTTGCAGTACTTCCCTCAAATGTATCGTGATGTAGGCTATTCTACCTACGAGGAGGGTGAGATCTTCCCTAACAACATGGCTGCTCAAAAACCAGTAGAAGGGAGTATTTCTCGAGGCTGGATGCCATATGAATATGAGGACAGTAATGAAGGGTACGCTTCCGCGAAAGCGAACTTAACAAACCCACTGCCTTACACAGAGGAGAATCTTACCAACGGACAAGCTCTTTATACCATTTATTGTGCAATATGTCACGGTAAAAAGGGAGCTGGTCAAGGGCATCTTGTTAAAACCGAAAAAATTCTAGGTGTACCGGCGTACGATGCGCGCGAAATCACCCAAGGGTCAATCTACCATGTTCTTTACTACGGTATTAACACCATGGGATCCTATGCATCTCAAACTACTGAGGAGGAGAGATGGCAAATAGGGCACTATGTTGATAAGCTGCGTAGAGAGCTTAAGGGAATGCCAGAACGTGAGTATGATTCTCTTGTCAATTATGAAGCTGCTGAGAAAATGGCAGACACCGTAATGGCACTAGGTCCCAGAGATAAGGATAGTGAAGTAGAAGAGGATGCTCTACAGCCCGGCGAGATTGAAGATTTAGACGAGGAGAAGTTGCGCGAGGTAAAAGAGGATAGTAAAAATATAGACGGCTAGTAAAAGGCCTTAAGAAAGAATATTATATGTACGTTTTTTCAAGCAAGCTTAAAATATTTGCCATCGTTTTGATGGTACTAGGTGCCGTTATGACCGTTGCTGGTTTTCTGACTGTTCCTTCTGATGAAGACATACGTGAGATGATGCACGGTGATCACCATGTTGAAGGTCACGGGAAAGAATACGTCAAGGTTGGAGCCATGCATTCAGATGACGCTCACACTGAGGATGTCCACAAGGAAACTGGTTACATCACCGACAACAGCACACCGGGAATGGCTGATGATGACCACATGGCTGGCGAGCATGCCACAGAAGATCATGATGGAGACAGTCACTTTGAGCATTTGTCTCACCAGGTTCATAACCGTCCATGGTCTGCGATCTATGTTTCTGCATTTTTCTTTTTCATGATAGGTCTAGGTGCACTAGTCTTTCATGCATTGCAGAAAGCTGCGCAGTCTGGGTGGTCTCCAGTTCTTTTTAGAGTTTTTGAAGGAATAAGCAGTTACATTTTACCTGGGGGTATCATCATGTTCATTCTTCTTTTGCTTTCAGGATTGCATATCAACCACATATTCCACTGGATGGATCCTGAATTGATGGATCCGGAAAGCACCCATTATGACGAGTTGGTAGCTGGCAAGCAAGGTTTTCTAAACGTACCATTCTTTTTGGCAAGGGCTGCTGCATTTATCATCGGCTGGAACTTGTATAGATGGAATATCAGAAAGTTTGGTTTGAAGCAAGATGATGAGCCAAAAGGAAATGTGTGGTACAAGAAGAGCTTCAAGCATTCTGCTGCGTTCCTGGTTTTCTTTTTGGTGACTGAATCAATCATGGCTTGGGATTGGATCATGAGTTTCGATCCTCACTGGTTCTCGACATTATTTGGCTGGTACATATTAGCGGGTATGATGGTAACCGCTATCACAACCATAGCTATCGTGACTATCTTCTTGAAGTCAAAAGGTTACCTTGAATATGTAAACGACTCCCATATTCATGACTTGGCTAAGTTTATGTTCGGTTTTAGTATTTTCTGGACATACCTCTGGTTCTCGCAGTTCATGTTGATCTGGTATTCAAATATCCCTGAAGAGGTGACCTATTTTGTTACGAGAATCCAGGATTACAATTTGGTGTTCTTTGGTATGGTGGCTATCAACTTCCTGCTTCCATTGCTCATTCTTATGAATTCAGACTTCAAACGTGTCAATTGGTTTGTGGTCACCGCAGGTTTGTTTATTATCATAGGTCACTACCTAGACATCTTTGTGGCTGTAATGCCTGCAACCGTTGGTAAGTCATGGTTCATAGGTCTACCAGAGATAGGTGCCTTCCTGTTTTTTGCCGGACTATTTGTAATGTATGTATTTAATACACTAACTAAAGCACCACTGGTGGTGAAACACGATCCATTTATTGAGGAGAGTAAACACTTCCATTATTAAAATCCATTTGTGTAAACTGTTATGACAGCATTTTTTGTAATTCTTATTGCAGCACTTTTCGCCATTTCAGCTTGGCAGATTTCCAAAATTGTCAATTTAGGAAAGGCGCCAGAGCCTGACACTGACGCGGCTGAGGTGGCTAACGATAAAGACAATAACCGTCACGGCTTTTTCATGTTAATATTCATGGTAGGTCTTTATGTGATGATGATCGCATGTTTTGTAGCTTATAATGATTTTTTCCTACCTGACGCTGGCTCTGAGCATGGTGCAGAATACGATAATCTACTTCTCACTACTACGGTCGTAATCATGATCGTTCAGATTTTTACGCAAGGTCTGCTACATTGGTTCTCTTATAAGTACCGTGGTAAAAAAGGGCAAAGAGCACTTTTCTACGCAGATAATGATAAACTAGAATTCATTTGGACAGCCATTCCAGTTGTTGTTCTCGCGGGTCTGATCCTGTGGGGCCTATTCTCATGGAATGATATTATGGACGCCAGTACAGATGAGGATCCATTAATTGTTGAGGTGTACGCTTATCAGTTTGATTGGAGAGTGCGCTATTCAGGTCAGGACAATACATTAGGTGATGCTAATGTAAGATTTATAGAGGGGATTAATACATTAGGAATTGATCCTACTGATGTTGATGGAAAGGATGACATTGTAGCTCAAGAGTTACACCTCCCGGTAGGACGACCGGTCTTATTTCAATTCAGAAGTCAGGACGTATTGCACTCGGCTTACATGCCTCACTTCCGTGCGCAAATGAACGTCGTGCCTGGTATGGTAACGCAGTTTAAATTCACACCGACAGTAACTTCTGAAGAATATCGTTCAACGGAATTTATGACTGAAAAAGTTCGTAAGATTAATGAGATCCGTCGACAAAAAAGTCAAGAGTTAATCGCTGACGGTGATGTAGCTCTCGATCCTTACGAGTTTGAGTACTATTTGCTTTGCAATAAAATTTGCGGTACTTCTCACTACAACATGCAAATGAAGATTGTAGTAGAAAGCGAAGAGGACTATAACAAATGGTTAAGCGAACAAACAACATTTGAACAATCTTTGGCTAGCGCTAATTAATTAAAACTATGGGACAAGCTATCGCAGTTGCAACTGACCACTCTCATGATGATGGACACCACCATCACAAAGAAACTTTCGTAACTAAGTATATATTCTCTCAGGACCATAAGATGATTGCTAAGCAATATCTTATCACTGGTCTGATCATGGGTGTCATAGGTATTGCCATGTCACTGTTGATGAGAATGCAAATTGCTAATCCATCCGAACCTAGCGTTGTCTTTGAAGCCCTTTTGGGTAAATGGGCACCTGGTGGGGTGATGGATCCTAATATTTACTTGGCATTAGTAACCATCCATGGTACTATCATGGTATTCTTTGTACTTACGGCTGGACTAAGTGGAACTTTTTCAAACTTCCTGATACCGTTACAAATTGGTGCACGTGATATGGCTTCTGGTTTCCTTAACATGGTTTCCTATTGGTTGTTTGCAGTATCATCTATCATCATGGTTGTTTCCCTATTTGTTGAGACTGGACCAGCCGGTGCAGGATGGACGATTTACCCACCATTAAGTGCTTTGCCAGAAGCTATGCCTAATAGCGGATTAGGTATGACGCTTTGGTTAGTATCCATGGCCATTTTCATTGCCTCCTCACTTCTAGGTTCCCTTAACTATGTGGTTACTGTTATCAATCTTAGAACTAAGGGAATGTCGATGACTCGTCTTCCTTTGACGATCTGGGCATTCTTTGTGACTGCTATTATCGGTATTGTTTCATTCCCTGTATTGCTCTCAGCTGCTTTGTTGTTGATTATGGATAGAAGCTTCGGAACATCTTTCTTCCTATCTGATATCTACATCAAAGGTGAAGTTCTAGCCAATCAAGGCGGGTCACCAGTCTTATTCGAGCACTTATTCTGGTTCCTAGGTCACCCTGAGGTTTACATTGTTTTGCTTCCAGCATTGGGGATTACATCTGAAATTATTGCAACAAACTCTCGTAAACCGATTTTTGGTTATCGTGCAATGGTTGCCTCGATCCTAGCGATTGCATTTCTATCAACAATTGTATGGGGTCACCACATGTTTGTTTCTGGAATGAATCCATTCCTAGGTTCTGTATTTACATTTACAACCCTTTTGATTGCGATACCGTCTGCGGTTAAGGCCTTCAACTATATCACAACACTTTGGAAGGGGAATTTGCAACTCAATCCTGCGATGCTATTCTCCATAGGACTTGTTTCTACTTTCATCACTGGTGGTTTGACTGGTATCATCTTAGGAGATAGTACGCTGGATATTAACGTGCATGATACATACTTTGTAGTTGCTCACTTCCACTTGGTTATGGGTATCTCGGCGCTGTACGGATTATTCGCCGGGGTTTATCATTGGTTCCCTAAAATGTTCAATCGCATGATGAACAAAAACCTAGGGTATGTCCACTTCTGGTTAACTGCAATAGGTGCCTACGGGGTATTTTTCCCGATGCACTTCATCGGTATGGCTGGTCTTCCACGTCGTTACTACTCTAATACAGAGTTCCCTTACTTTGATGATTTAGCTGACACAAACAGTCTCATTACCTATTTTGCAATTGCTACTGCTTTTGCCCAATTGTTCTTTGCCTACAACTTTGTAAAATCAATTTTCTTTGGAAAGAAGGCACCTGCTAATCCATGGAAGTCAAATACACTTGAGTGGACTACAGGCGACAAGCACATTCACGGTAACTGGGAAGGAGAGATCCCAACTGTATATCGCTGGGCTTATGACTACAGTAAATTGAACGAGAATGATGAATATGTCATCCCAGGACAAGATTATACACCACAGCATATCCCTCTTCAACCATTAGAAGAAGAAATGAATCATTAGAAAATGTTTAATTGAAATCAAGAAGCCGCTCAAAAAGCGGCATCTTTGTAGTTTGACCTTTTTGGAATCAGGCAATTCCTCTAGGCGGGTAATTTTCTGTTAAGATAAAATCTATGGCATCCAGCGTATCCTGGAGTTTAGTTCTCCCAAAAGGCATCGATTGAATTGAAGATGCATATAGCTTACTGTTTTTATCCACTATAAACATCCCAGGTTCAGAGAACTGCTTTGGCTCTTTATCGCTTATAGCGGTAGAAATGTACAATCCTAATTCTCGCGCTAAATCTTCTTTTAGACCATAGCCTAATGGTAAAGAAGGGATTTCCCAGTCTGATTCTGTGGATACCGCTGTTTGTTTGTTATCCATGCTTATGGCGCAAACATTTACGCCTCTCGATTCAAAATCTTCAAGACACTTTGTTATTTCTTCAAGTTGTTTTTTGCAAACTGGACAATGTTTCCCTCTGTAGAAATATAAAATCGTAAAGTTTTCTGGTGTCTGTTCATCCAGTACAAATCGAGCTCCGTTAATCAGGTCTATCTCGATTTTAGGCATTTTTTCCTTGGGTCTCATAACTTTTTCTTTAAACCTAGTGAAGTCAGGGCATTTTATGCCTAAAACCTTGTGAATTGAATGAATTTTCAGATTTGAAAACGGGTGACTTTTGTGGTATTGGATCTTGCTTTCGCGAAAGCGAATCACTCATAGAAAGATAGACCTTAAATAATAGCCAGGCGATTGAAGATTTTCACAATCCCTACTGGGCTATCTTTACCCTATGAACGAAAACCTAGATCCCAACGGGAGTCATTTTTCAAACGAAGAGCAGGATATAGAGAAGGCGCTAAGGCCATTGTCATTTGATGATTTTGCTGGTCAGGAACAGGTACTGGAAAATCTCAAAATATTTGTCGCCGCGGCCAATCAGCGTGGTGAGGCTCTTGATCATACTCTTTTTCATGGACCACCAGGACTGGGGAAGACCACGCTGGCTCACATTCTTGCAAATGAATTAGGGGTCGGGATCAAGGTCACTTCCGGTCCAGTACTCGATAAGCCTGGCGACCTGGCTGGATTATTAACTAATCTTGATGAACGTGATGTGCTTTTTATTGATGAAATTCATCGCCTGAGCCCTATTGTAGAAGAATACCTCTACAGCGCAATGGAGGACTATAAAATTGACATTATGATTGAGACGGGCCCTAATGCGCGCACCGTTCAAATTAATCTAGCTCCTTTTACACTGATCGGCGCCACAACCAGATCCGGGTTGCTCACCGCGCCTATGCGTGCAAGATTTGGGATTTCTTCTCGACTTCAGTACTATTCAACAGAATTACTATCCACCATCGTAGAACGTAGCTCAGAAATTTTAAATTTGCCGATAGACCAAGATGCCGCTATAGAGATCGCAGGACGTAGCCGCGGTACGCCGCGCATAGCCAATGCATTGCTAAGACGCGTCAGGGATTTTGCACAGATTAAGGGCAATGGGAATATTGATATAGGGATTTCGCAGTTTTCATTGAAAGCGCTTAATGTGGATGCGTTCGGTCTGGATGAGATGGACAACAAAATCCTGAGTACGATTATAGACAAATTCAAAGGTGGGCCGGTGGGTCTAACTACGCTTTCTACGGCAGTTTCTGAAAGTGCAGAAACCATCGAGGAGGTTTACGAGCCATTTTTAATCCAGCAAGGGTTTATCGTGCGCACGCCTAGGGGAAGGGAAGTCACTCATCTCGCCTACAAACATCTAGGAAAAATAAAAAATGCAGAACAGAACGGGCTTTTTGATTAGCAACAAATGAAGGATATTCAACATGTAGGAACGCTAGATTTTCTGCTTAAAACACGACAGATCTATAAAGATCCACTACCGTTTCACAGAGAAAATTTTCAGAAGTACGGGCCTACATTTAAAATCACACCTAAGCCTGGTCTCACCATCCACTTTACTTGCGATGAGAAACTAACCCGACACATTCTTCAAAAAAATCAGAAGAATTACGACAAATCAAGTCTCCAGACTGAGGATCTAGGGAAATACATAGGTCACGGCTTGCTCACTGAAAATGGTGATAAATGGAGAGCAAACCGCAAACTCATCCAGCCTGCTTTCTATAAAAAATCGCTGGTATCCATCATGGATACGATGAACAGGGTAATCAAAGAAGAAATAGCCACAATTCCTACTGGTAAGCCAGTAGATATCTATCATGTTTTTAACAGCCTCGCCTTTAAGGTTGTTGCACGTAGTTTATTCTACCTAGATGATATTGACGAGGAGATTTCCCGCCTTCAGCACATCACAGAAAGCGCCCAAAAGTCATTGATCAAGGAATTGAGAATTCCTTTTATGAAATGGTATTTTGATCGTGAGTGGCTGGCAGGCGAGAAAAGCGTACCGTACAATCTGAAGTTAGTAGATGAGGGTCGCGATATATTACGAGGTTTTATCGCTCAACGCAGGGCAGATCCTAACAATTATGATGATCTGCTGGACATGCTGCTGCATAGCACATATGAGGATGGCACTCACATGGATGACGATCAGCTGGTGGATGAAATTCTTGTTCTATTCATTGCTGGTCACGAGACTACAGCAAATGCCTTGAGTTTTGCGCTGCAACTCATAGCAAATCATCCTACTGCCCAGCAAACTATTAGAGAGCAAGCTCTATCTCAAAATGAGAGTAATGGATTGATGCCATGGTTGGGGGGCATGGAGTATGTAAAGCAATGCATTGAGGAAACACTCAGGCTGTATCCACCAGCCTATGTAACTGATCGTGTGGCGCTGGAAGATGACCAGTGTGGGGATTACACCATTCCTGCTGGTAGCATTTGGTTGATTTCGTTTTATGAGATGCATCACCGCTCAGATTTATGGGAAAAGCCAGAACAGTTTATTCCAGAAAGATTTGAAACCGAAAGAGCCCGTAAATACCGTGATTTCTACTTTCCTTTTGGTGCTGGGCCGCGCATGTGCGTGGGGAACAACTTTGCCATGTTTGAAATGATGCTGGCTATCACGCGTGTGTTGCAATCTTACCGCATCATTTCAGTGAACGACAATATTGAGTATCACCCATTGATCACGCTCAAGCCGAAAAATGCGCAATTAATATTTGAAGCGATATAGATGTTTTTTATCTCGCTTTCGCGAAAGCGAAACAAATAAAGAGTCACATAAACTTAAGCTTATGGTTGCTGTTATTTAAACGCCAAAATTTAAATATACAAGCTCAAAATTCCACACATTTGTTCAGTAAAATATATGTATTAAGATCAAGATTCTTGCAGTAATTATGGTTGTAGGTGGGGCTGTATCACTGATTCGTGGTGTCTTAGGATTGGCTGGAAGCCTAGCCACTGGATTCAATATGGGCATTACCCTGACTGTTTTAGGCGGTATCTTCTTCCTTTCAGGAATTTCCCTGCTTAAATACCGCAAAGACACTGATCAGATCAGTTCTGAAAACAGCAACTAGTATCAGGTTGCACGCACTGGCTTTCATCCAGTGCGTGCTTACATTTGCTCAAGCTAAACCTACCGCATGAGCGAAGAAAGCAAAAGACGTGAAGCACTTATCTATCACGCAAAGCCTCAGCCAGGCAAAATAAAAACAGTTCCAACTAAGAAGTATAGCAGCCAACGTGACTTATCACTAGCTTACTCACCTGGTGTGGCACAGCCTTGTATAGAAATTGCCAAAGACAAATCAAATGTCTACAAGTACACTTCAAAAGGCAATCTTGTCGCAGTTATATCTAACGGTACGGCTGTTCTAGGTCTAGGGGATATAGGCCCAGAGGCGTCTAAGCCAGTGATGGAAGGAAAAGGATTATTGTTTAAAATCTTTGCAGATTTAGACAGTTTTGACATTGAGGTGGATACCAAGGATGTTGAAGCATTTATTCAGACAGTCAAGAATATAGCCCCAACTTTTGGTGGGGTTAATCTAGAAGACATCAAAGCGCCAGAAGCCTTTGAAATTGAGCGCAGGCTAAAAGAGGAATTGGATATACCAGTCATGCACGACGACCAGCATGGAACGGCGATAATCTCCAGTGCTGCGCTTTTAAATGCACTTGAACTAGCTGATAAAAAAATTGAAGATGTCAAAATCCTGATTTCAGGGGCTGGTAGTGCAGCAATTTCATGCACGAGATTGTATGCAAAGCTGGGAGCAAAACCTGAGAATATCATGATGTTTGATGTAGATGGACTTATCACCACTTCTCGCACTGATTTAGGCAAAGAGCAAATGAGATTTGCTCGTGATATGAAATCTATACCTATGTCAGAAGCGATTGAGGGTGCTGATGTGTTTTTGGGGCTTTCAGCAGGGAATATTCTGACAGCAGATATGCTCAAGACAATGGCGCCTAACCCCATCGTTTTTGCCATGGCAAATCCAGTACCTGAAATCAATTATGATCTCGCGATCGCCACACGTGACGATATCATCATGGCTACAGGCCGCAGTGATCATCCTAATCAGGTAAACAATGTTCTGGGTTTTCCATTCATCTTCCGTGGGGCATTGGATGTGCGAGCTACCAAGATTAATGAAGAAATGAAAATGGCAGCGGTAACGGCTATCGCCCAGCTTGCAAAAGAACCAGTCCCTGAACAGGTAAATATTGCTTACGGTGAGTTAAAATTGACTTTTGGTCGCGATTACATCATACCTAAGCCTTTTGATCCTCGCCTGATCTCAACCATCCCGCCAGCCGTTGCAAAAGCTGCCATGGAAAGTGGTGTTGCTCGAGAGCCTATCGCAGATTGGGATAGATATGAAGAGCAACTCCTGTCACGCATGGGGTCTGATAATAAGCTTGTGCGTCTCATTCTCAATAGGGCACGTACAAATCCGAAGCGAGTAGTTTTTGCAGAGGCAGACAATCTTGATGTTCTTAAAGCCGCGCAGATTGTTATGGAGGAAGGTCTTGCCGTTCCTATTCTTTTAGGACGCGAGGACAAGATCAAAAGTCTCATGACAGAATTAGATTTTGAGGAAGACGTACTTATAATTGATCCAAAAGCCGATGAAGAGAATGAGCGCATGGACCGTTATGCTCAAGAACTTTGGAAGCTTAGGCAGCGCAAGGGGATTACACTTTTTGATGCTGAAAAAGCTCTGAGGCAGCGCAATTATTTTGCAGCCATGATGGTCAAATTAGGCGATGCAGATGCACTTATTGCTGGTGTCGCCCAGTCTTATCCGCGATCTGTCAAGCCGATGTTGGAGATCATAGGCAGAGCGCCAGGTGTGGATAAGATCGCGACAACAAACCTGATGATCACCGCTAGAGGGCCAATGTTTGTCTCAGATACCTCAATCAATATAGAGCCAGACGCACTCGAGTTGGCTAAAATTGCCCAAATGACGGCGAGAACGGCAGAATTATTTGGAATTAAGCCTTGCATGGCAATGCTATCTTATGCAAACTTTGGTTCTTCAACACACCCTCACGCTACAAAAGTCAAGGAGGCAGTGAAATACCTACACCAGTACTATCCTCATCTGGTAGTGGATGGAGAACTACAAACTGACTTTGCCCTCAATCCAGAGCTGCTTGAAAAGAAATTCCCGTTTTCTAAACTAGCAGGTAAAAAAGTCAATACGCTTATTTATCCTAACCTGGAGAGTGCAAACAGTACCTATAAAATGCTCAAGGAATTGAATGGTAGCGACTCCATAGGACCTATCATGATGGGAATGCAGAAGCCCGTTCATATTCTGCAGCTGGGTGCCAGTGTGGACGAGATCGTAAACATGACTGCCGTGGCGGTCATTGATGCACAGCAGAAGGAGAAGAAAATGAAAGAAGCCAAGGCCTGAAATCTCAATGGTTTTACCTGAGTCTGCGCTGCGCTGCGTATGACTTCAAAATAAGGCGTTTAACAAAATTTTTTACAAGTTTTAAATCCTTACTTTTGACAGCATTTTGAAAAAAATGACTGTATGATCGCGCAACTGCGGGGCAGATTAGTAGAAAAAAATCTTACCGATGTGGTGGTGGACTGCAATGGTGTGGGTTATCTCGTCGAGATAAGCTTGCATACCTATTCTCAGATTGGCGACTCTGAGCAGATACAGCTGTTTACGCAGCCCATCTACCGCGAGGATTCCCATAGGATATTTGGATTTTTTGAGAAGGTAGAAAGAGAAGTCTTTAAACTTCTGATTTCTGTCTCTGGAATAGGGGTGAATACGGCCAGGACGATGTTGTCCAGCATGACCCCAGATCAAGTAGCTACTTCTATCGCAAGCGGTGACGTCGCGTCCATCCAGAGTGTCAAAGGTATAGGTGCAAAAACTGCCCAGAGGGTCATCATTGAATTAAAAGATAAAATTTTACTGGTAATTGACGATCCAGAATTAACAGTTGTAGCGAGCAATACAGGACGCGATGAAGCGTTATCTGCACTGGAGACCTTGGGCTACTTACGCAAGCAGGCCCAGAAAGTGGTGGACAAGATTTTAAAAGGCCAGCCAGAAGCCTCAACAGAATATTTGATAAAAGAAGCTCTAAAACAGCTATAGGAATTGGGAGTGAGCGTTACTACAAAGCGGCACATTGCGGTTTTATTTGTCTTTATTTTTTGCGCTTTCGCGAAAGCGCAAGACCCAGTAACCCCAGCTGATACAACGGCTACGGTAGGTCCTAAACTGGGTTCACTCAAATTTCCAGACCCGCCTAGTGTAACCAAGCTTTACCGCTACGATGCAAATCTGGACAGGTACGTTTTCTCGGCTAGTTTTAATGGATACGAGTTCTCCTATCCTTTTTTGCTTACCAGAGAACAGTATGTAGATCTGGTGCTTAAAGAACAAATCAGGACGCATTTTAGAGAAAAGGCGAAAGCACTAGCAGGAAAAACAGAGGAAGACAAAGAGAAGCGCAAGGATCTACTGCCCAATTTCTATGTCAATAATGATTTATTTACTTCAATTTTTGGGGGAAACACTATTGATTTGGACCCGCAGGGTTCTGTAGAAGTTGACCTGGGTATACTGTTCAATAGGACAGACAACCCAGCCTTGTCCCCTAGGAACAGGCGTAACTTGACATTTGATTTCAACCAGCGGATCAACCTGAGCATGGTAGGAAAAATTGGTACACGATTGCAGGTAAGTGCCAATTATGATACTCAAAGCACCTTCAATTTCCAAAACCTAATCAAATTGGAATACACCCCTACCGAAGATGATATTCTACAGAGTATCGAGGTGGGTAACGTGAGTATGCCACTCAACTCACAATTGATTAGAGGGGCTCAAAGCCTTTTTGGTATCAAGACAGAATTGCAATTCGGTCGTACGCGTATAACGGGTGTGTTTTCTGAACAACAATCAGAATCGCGTACCGTACAGGCAGAGGGTGGTGCAACACTTGAAGAGTTTGACTTTTTCTCTTTGGATTACGATGAGAATCGTCACTTTTTCCTGTCTCATTACTTCAGGGACAACTATGACCGATCGCTAAGGAACTATCCCTTTATAGATAACAATATCCAGATTACTAGGGTTGAGGTATGGGTGACAAACCGTGGTAATCGTACAGAAGATGTTAGGAATATCGTTGCGATTCAGGACATAGGAGAATCAGATCCTGAAAACATTGGTCTGGACAATCCGCCAGGTGGATTTGTCAATGCGCCGGCCTCTGCATTTCCAGATAACGCAAACAATGATTTCAATCCACGCGGTATCAACGGTCAGGCGCAAACTATTCTTAATCAAAATATTAGGGATATTGCTACTGCCAGACAGGGTTTTGGTACAACTGTGGATGAGGGGATTGATTATACCATACTAGAGAATTCCCGACAACTCAATCCAAATGAGTATACACTTAATCAACGCTTGGGGTATATCTCGTTGCGACAGCGATTGAATAACGATGAGGTGCTGGGAGTTGCTTTCCAATATACTGTCGGAGGTCGTGTTTTTCAAGTTGGCGAGTTTGCAAACGATGGAATAGTTGCAACTGAAGTCACTCCGAATCCAGATCCTACGCGACCTCCACAAGCCGTAAACAATCAGACCCTGGTGGTAAAAATGCTGAAAAGCAATTTGACCAATGTTACGGAGCCCAACTGGGACCTCATGATGAAGAATATTTATAATCTTCCAGGGACTCAGCTTTCTCAAGAAGATTTTAGGCTCAATATCTTTTACCAATATCCCCCAGAGCTTAACTATATCACAGCTGCACCAGGTACGATGGCAAATCCACCATTACCGCTCCCACCAGATGTTGAAGAGACTACCCTTATTCGTGTTTTTAATCTAGATCGATTGAATCAACAAGGCGATCCTCAGGCAAATGGTGATGGTTTCTTTGATTATGTGCCAGGATTAACTATTGACCCGTTGAATGGGACTATTATTTTCACTAGTGTGGAGCCTTTTGGGGAATACATTTTTAATCAATTGGATCCTACACCCGGAACAGGTGGGGAGATTTATAATGACCCGAGTACATATAACGCTAATCAAGCTCAGTACGTTTTCAGAAACATGTACGCCACAACAAAGGCGCAAGCGCTGGAGGATGCGGATAAGAACAAATACCTGATAAAAGGGCAATATCAATCGACAGGACAACAAGGAATCCCAATCGGTGGTTTTAACGTTGCCAGAGGCTCCGTGACGGTGACTGCTGGCGGTCGGGTCCTTCAAGAGGGTATTGACTATACTGTGGACTACGCTGCAGGTAGGGTAATCATACTGGATCAAGCATTACTTAATTCCAGTACACCAATACAAGTTTCTACAGAGAATAATTCGGTATTCAATCAGCAAACAAAGCGTTTTACTGGAATAAATGTAGAGCATCAGGTCAATGATGAATTGATAGTAGGTGGAACGTTTTTGAACTTGAGCGAGCGGCCCATTACTCAAAAGTCCCAACTCAATTTTGAGCCCATCAATAACACGATCATTGGGACTAACTTCCAGTACAATACAGAGGTTCCTTTTTTCACAAGGCTAGTAAATAAGTTACCAAATGTGGATACAGATGTTGAGTCCAGTTTATCTGTAAGAGGTGAGTTTGCTTATTTATTTCCAGGATCGCCATCTGGCGATGATTTTAACGGCCGGGCGACTGCTTTTGTGGACGATTTTGAGGGTTCACAAACTACCATCAATATTCTCAATCCCACTGCTTGGTTCCTTGCAAGTACTCCTGTTGAATTTGGTAATCCTAATAGTACTCAGCCGCTAGACTTGAATTTCAGACGGGCAAAAATGGCCTGGTACACCATTGATCCTTTGTTCTATGGATCACAACGGCCAGATGGGCTGTCAGATCAGGATGTCTCTGACCCCAGAACAAGGAGAGTTTTCATAGAAGAAATTTTCCCACAAACTGATATCCAACAAGGGCAACAACAGGTGATTAATACACTCGATATGGCGTATTACCCAGATGAAAGGGGGCCTTATAATTACAATCCTGTTGCCGCGGGCTCCAATCTTCTGCCTAACCCTTCAGATAATTGGGCCGGAATCATGCGTCAGTTTTCCAGTACAGATTTTGAACAGCAGAATGTTGAGTACATCCAGTTTTGGCTGATGGACCCATTTGTTGATGACCCTACAAATGGTGGAGGAAAACTAACAATTAATATCGGGAGTATATCTGAGGATATTGTACCCGACAATCGAAAGCAATATGAAAACGGTCTCCCAGAAAACGGGGGGACAGATTTAACCAATCCAACTGTTTACGGAAAAGTTCCAGTAAATCAATCGCTCGTTTATGCGTTTGATACTGCCGGACAGGAACGGGACAATCAAGATATTGGATTAGATGGTTTTAGCGATGCAGAGGAATTTGCCGAATTCCCAGCATTTGGACCAGAAGATCCCGCAGCTGACAATTATCAGTTCTACCTTGCTGCACAAGGAGATATTCTTGAGCGCTACAAGAATTATAATGGCACAGAGGGCAACTCGCCTACGGCCGTAAGTCAAGACAATCGTGGGTCAACTACACTACCTGATGTAGAGGACATCAATCGTGATAATACAATGAACACGATAAATGCCTATTATTCTTATGAGGTGGATTTGTTCCAAGGAATGAACGCCACTAACAACAGGTATATTTCTGACGTTATTGAAATTCAAAGAGAATTACCTAACGGAAGCGTCATACCGGTTAGATGGGTTCAATTCAGGGTTCCGATTAGACAGACAGAGGATCCTGTAGTAAGTCCAGGATATAGTAGAGTGGGTGCCATTAGTGATTTCAGGGCGATACGTTTTATGCGTATGTACATGACAGATTTCACCACAGATACCTATTTGAGACTGGGAAGCTTAGACCTAGTAAGGGGGGATTATCGTCAATTCACGCAAACCTTACGTCCAGATGGGATGCCTACTGATCCAGAAACTGTTTTTGAGGTTCAGGGTGTGAATATCGAAAACAATGCAACAAGGGTGCCTGTACCGTACAGGCTGCCACCTGGAGTTGCTCGAGAAGAATTGCGCAATCAAAACCAGAACATCCGTCAGAATGAGCAATCCCTTGCATTACGCGTGTGTGGACTGGATCCAAACGATGCCAGAGCGGTATTCAAAAATGTACGCATTGACATGCGTCAATATGAAACCCTTGAAATGTTTACCCATTTGGATAATGGGAACTTTCCCGCGAGCAACATCCAGGATAACCAGATGGAAGCGTTCATAAGGCTAGGTGTAGATTTTACCCAGAATTATTATGAAATACGTCTGCCATTAAAGGTCACTGCGCCTGGATCCGTTCTGCCAGAAGAGATCTGGCCGGTAGAAAATAATTTTGTAATCAGTTTTGCGCTGCTACAAGAAATCAAATCCAGAGTTCTAGGCAATCCTGCCCTGAGCCCGAATGAACTGGTAACCTTCACCCAGTCAGAGCTGGATGGAAGTCCTGCAACACCCAACCAGCAGATTTATGGTATTAGAGGTAACCCTAGCTTTGGTGATGTAAGAGCATTAATGCTGGGTGTACGTAACGCTACGACAGGTCAAGAAGTTTGTGGCGAGGCGTGGTTTAACGAGTTAAGGTTAGCAGGATTGAAGAATGAAGGTGGATATGCAGCTATTCTCAATGTAGATACAAATCTTGCTGATTTCGCAAGTGTGAGCGCAAATGGAACGAGATCTACCATAGGATTTGGTGCAATTGAGGAGGGGCCTAATGAGCGAAGTCGTGAGAACGTAACCGCTTATGACGTGACTACTAATCTGAGTCTGGGGATGCTCTTACCACAGGAATGGGGCGTGAACATACCTTTTAGTTATAGCATTGCAGAGGAGACTATAACACCACAATTTGATCCCCAATTTGAAGATATTGAACTTGAGACGAGGCTTGATAATGCTTCAAGCGATGCCGAACGAGAAATCATTCGTGAGCAATCCGAAGAATACACGCGGCGTCAAAGCATCAATTTCATAGGTGTAAATAAGGAGCGCACCGGGCAATCTAAGCCCATGCCTTATGACATCGAGAACTTCACTTTTTCAGGTTCCTATAATCAAACAGATAGCAGGAATTTTGAAATAGAGGAGTTCAAAGAACAAACAATAAATGCGGGCGCAACTTACGCCTATGCGTTTCCAGAAGCTACTATAGAACCATTTAAAAATGTTGGTGCTTTCGAAAACAGGTATTTTCAGACGTTTAAAGACTTCAATGTCAATTTGCTACCCACCAATTTTGCTGCCACTAGCAACGTCATTCGCCAGTATAATTTTCAGCAATTCAGAGACCTCCAGCTAGATACTAATCCTGTAGATATAGATGGAGATGGGGTGCCGGATGCTCAAAACATAAGAATTGCGCCATTGACAAATCGCAATTTCACCATGGATCATAGCTATGCGATCAACTGGCAGTTTACTAAATCGCTTCAAATGACCCTTTCTGCAAATAGCGATAGGATCATACGCAGTTATGTAAACGATGACAATACGATTGATGAGGACTACACGATATGGACTAACTTTTTTGATGAAGGGATTCCAGACACCCATGCTCAAAACCTGCAACTCACTTATCAATTGCCATTGAGCAAGATTCCTTTCCTCGCTTTCGCGGAAGCGGACTACACCTACACAGCAGATTTCTTATGGCAGCGCAACTCCCAGCAGTTCCAGCAACTTGAAAATATACCTAACCTAGGTAATAGTGTTTCAAATGCAAACACGCACGTACTTAACGGAACGTTGAACATGGACCGACTCTATAAATATATAGGGCTCGAAAAATTAGATTTTACACCCGCCGGAAAACGTCAACGTTCCAGACCGCGCAGCAGATCTCGCAATCGAAATACACCCGCCACGCCCAGTACACAAAATCAAGAGGAAAAGGAAAAAGTCCCCGAGAAAAACTTTGGGAACCAAGCTTTAAATACGTTGATTGGGGTTGTTACTTCTGTGAAAAGGGCGCAAATCAACTATTCTGAATCCAACGGTATTTTTTTACCAGGATACACCCAGGACGTAGGATTTCTGGGGACGCTTAAGCCGTCTGCTGGTTTTGTGTTCGGTAGCCAAGCGGAAATTAGAGATGAAGCGGCAAGGAGAGGCTGGTTGACTCTGTTTCAGGATTTCAACCAACAATATACAGAGACAGAGACTAGGCGGCTGGATTATAATGTAAGCATCGATTTGCTCAAAGATTTGACACTAGACTTGCAAGGTCAGCGCTTATATCAAGAGAATTTTGCAGAGAACTATGTGGTCGACCCTACTACGCTTACTTATCAATCGTTAACGCCCAATACGTTTGGTAATTTCAATATAAGCACCATCATGTTGCGCACGGCATTTCAATCTAGTAATGTGGATGGTTCAGAGGTCTTTGACACGTTCAGATCTAATCGGTTGAGCGTGGCTAATAGGCTAGCGAGAGAATATTACGGTTCTGACAATTTTGCAAGAGATACTGAAACTGGTTTCCCCCTAGGTTTTTCCAGAAATAGCCAGCAGGTGTTGCTACCCTCGTTTCTGGCTGCTTATGAAGGGCGCGATGTCCAGAAGCAGGATGATGACTTGTTTAGAAATATCCCGTTGCCCAACTGGCAGCTCAAGTACACTGGTTTGATGAACCTGGAATGGTTTAAAAAGCGTTTTAATCGTTTTTCTATCAATCATGGTTACCGCTCTGAATTGACCCTGAACCAGTTTCAAACTAACCTTGATTTTGTGCCAGGTAATCCAGCCTTGGTTTATGCAGAGCAAAATCCAGACGCCTTAAATCAGAACGGTGATTTCAAAGCAGCAAATCTGCTATTCAATATCAATTTGACCGAGAGTTTCTCGCCGCTGTTCAAACTTGATTTTGAGATGAAAAATTCATTTTCCTTCGCTGCTGAATGGCGTAAAGACCGAGCTATTTCTCTTAGTTTTGACAATAACCTGCTTACTGAAATCAACGGTAACGAGTACATTTTAGGACTAGGTTATCGTATAAAGGACCTAAGGCTCAAAACGAAGTGGGCTGGGCGCAGCGTAGTATTAAAAAGTGATCTTACACTGGAACTACAAGGATCAGTTCGAGACAATATTACCATCATCCGTTACTTGGATTTAGATAACTCTCAGGCAACTGCGGGACAAACAATCTACGGCATCAAATTCAATGCAGACTATAACTTGAGTAGGGCTCTTACCGCTATTTTCTACTACGATCATACATTCTCAGAGTTTGCAATTTCCACTGCGTTCCCTCAATCTACTATCCGTAGCGGTATAACATTGCGGTACACATTCGGTAATTAAAATTCTCTAGTGGTCTATCCATAAAACGTATTTTTACGTCCTATTAAATATTATTTGATGAACGTACCAGCAGATTTAAAGTACACTAAGGATCATGAGTGGATCAGAATTGAAGGCGATACCGCAACTGTAGGAATTACTGATTTTGCGCAGGGTGAGCTAGGTGATATTGTTTACGTTGAAGTCGAAACAGTTGACGAGACACTGGATCAAGAGGAAGTGTTTGGGACTGTAGAGGCCGTAAAAACCGTTTCTGATTTATTCCTGCCACTTTCTGGGGAAATCACTGAATTCAATGAAGAGCTAGAGGATGAACCTGAACTCGTCAATTCAGATCCCTATGGAAAAGGCTGGATGATAAAAATGAAGATTTCTGATGATTCTCAGGTGGCAGACCTTCTAGATGCTGAAGCCTATTCCCAGCTCATCGCATAGTGACGCGACTGTTCTATTTCATAGCACCTATGGCGACGATTGCAGTCGTCTATGGGTCGCTCATGGATATGACAGCAATCCCGGCACAAAATATTGAGCACGCAGATAAAGCATACCATGGGATGGCCTATCTAAAATTGACCATCGCGTGGTATTTCTTTTTTTACAAGCGGTTTTTAGACAGTCAGGTGTTGCCAGAAATGAATTTTATAGCGTTGTATCTCACTTGGTCGCGTACCATTGCCATTGGCGCTTGTGTCCTTTGTTTTTTGATCGGTGTATTGATTGAGATAGTTCAGGGAATGTGGACAGAAAATCGTACGATGGACATCTGGGATGTCGCTGCAAATACTAGTGGCATTGTAATTGCTGCAATTCTACTGTGGGCGATTAGTAGATGCTATCACGCCTTACAGCGATCAAAATCTTGATTTAAGAACTGAATTAACTATTTTTAGCACCTAAATATTTTCTCCATGGAAATAAAAAAATCAGAAAAGGCAGATTTGCGTAAGAACATTACGCTATATGCATTGACAGGACTGGCTTTTATGCTCTTGATATCCTGGCAAGCATTAGAATATGAGAGCCGTGAAGTAGAAGAAGTCGAAGAGGTATTTGTGGTTGAGGAGGTAGAGATTGAGGAGGAAATTCCAATTACCCAATTGCTAGATACGCCACCACCGCCACCACCGCCGCCACCAGCGCCAGAGATTATTGAGGTTGTTGAAAACGACGTGGAAATTGAGGAGGTAATCATCGAGGATACTGAGACTGATATCGAGGAAGAAATTGTTGAAGTTGAAGATGTAGAGACAGAATATGTTGCAGATGAAGTCATCGCAGATGTTCCATTTGCCATCATCGAAAATGTACCCATCTATCCAGGCTGCGAGGACATGAAGAACAATGATGATCGCATGAAGTGCATGAATGAAAAAATTAAGCGCTTTGTGAATAAAAACTTCAACACAGGTCTTGCAAACAGATTGAATCTAAGCGGAAGACAAAAGATTGGTGTCCGTTTTAAGATTGACAGCAAAGGAAACATCACCGACATCCAAAGTAGTGCAAAGCAGCCACTGCTGCAGGACGAGGCTGCTAGGGTGATTAATAAACTTCCAAAGATGATCCCCGGGAAACAAAGAGGTAAAGCAGTAAATGTGATTTATGCTCTGCCTATTGTTTTTGACGTACAGGACTGATTTAAAAAATCAATACGAGAACTTCAACCCAGACAATGTCTGGGTTTTTTTGTACGCTTTCGCGAAAACGAACAGTGTACCAGACTATTATGTAAGCTGCAAAAAATTAATCGATTTCTTACGTTGGCCTTCAGTGGTATGTTGTTTGATTACAAACTAATCATAACACAAAACCATTTATTATGAATCCTACAAAAAAGGAGGCAGGTGCTGCAACACCTCCCACTTCTCGGTATGATGAGAAGAGAAAGATCAATACCAAAGTCAACGGCGTAATCAATTTCCAGATAGGTCTAATCGCTGTGCTAATTGCTGCTTATGCCATCGTAGAGTTTGCCGTTCCGATCAAAGAGGCTTATGTCCCAAAAACAAAAACATTTACATTTGATGATCCTGATTGGAATCCAAGAAAATACACCATTGTTAGAAACAAACCTCTAGCCGTTGTCAAAGAAACACCAAAGGTTGTTGTAAAACCTGCGAAGCCAATAGTCAATTTGCTGCCACCAGTCATCGACAATAACGCTACTGATAGTGATCATACAGATAATCAAATTGATCAGAATAATAGTGTAGATGCAGAACCCGAGCAAGCAGGAAAATCCTCTGGAACCCTAAATCCTGAACCAGTAGCACCCATCAATAGTCACGTGAACATCGTGATGGAGGTTCCACTTTTCCCTGGCTGCAGCCCCTCTCTCAATCGGGAAGAGCGTATAAAATGCTTGAACAGTAAAATGGCTCGCTTTGTTCAAAAACACTTTGATACTCATTTAGCTACTACCCTTGGGAGTAAAAAGGCGGTTAAAATAGGGGTGCAGTTTACGATTGATTTTACTGGTAATCCTGTTGACATTATCGTCAAAGCACCGAATAAAGAACTAGAACTTGAGGCATTAAGGGTGATCAAAAAACTACCCACCATGACACCTGGAAAGAACAACGGTGCGGCTGTCAATGTTACTTATAGTCTGCCGATAAATTTTATGGTAGGAGATTAGGTAAGCAATTTGAATGCGCAGTTGCCAGCCCCTTAAAATCAAGTATCTTAGCCGCTTGTAAAGTTCTGATCATGAAGAAGGCTATTTGCGCATTCTTTACTTTTTTATTTTTTAGTTTATCCATTGCCCAAACCGGATTAGAAAAATTCCCGGTTTTTCCAAAATGCGATAGCATTCCAGGAGAAGCTCTTGAAGATTGTTTTTATAAGCAGTTCTATCAAGCTTTAAGAGAGAAATACGAGCATCCAGATTCCACGATAGCGGGAACAACCGCTGGATTGAGATTTGAGGTGACCGAAAAAGGAAGTTTTGAAATTATCATTCTCGACAGTCAGGATGATAAAGTTCAGTCAGCACTGGAAAATGCGGTAGAGGCCCTTGATCCCATTCAACCCGCCACCTATAGTGGGAAGCCTGTTTTCATGCAGTTTATTGTGAATATACCTATCCCGATGCCAGAGAACGGGTTTTTTATCCTCCCTGCAAATAGACCACGAAAGGAGAACAATATTACTGGCGTTAATCGCAGTGACCTAAATGATGAAAAGGAGCACATGAGTGCTGATAGTCTCGCTTTCGCGAAAGCGGCAAACGACTTCTCAAACCTCATATCTAATGCTTACGACAAACATGAATTGCGATCAGATGCGATCATCCCCTTTTCTTACCAGCGATATTATCCTTATGAGGCTGCGATGAATAAGGTAGGGACTAATGCGCATACTGCCGTGAAACCTTATACGTTCAATTATGTGGATCAGTATTATGACCTAGAGGCAGAAAGAGAAAGTCTGCTCAAAGAAAAGTCTACTTGGTTAGGTCGCAAATGGCACAATGAGCATTTTATAGAGATAGCAGGCGAGGATTACTGGCTTGTGCTAGACCCAGGCGTGGATTTGCAGGTAGGTCGCGACTTAGATAATGATATTACCACTTTCAATAATACGCGACTGGTTTCAGTCAATGGGGGAATAGGTAAGCAAATAACTTTTGGTGGATCTATACAAGAATCACAAGCTAGATTCCCCCGTTACTTTCAGCTAGAAACCCAGCGACGCGCACCCGACGGTGGTGCCCCTGGAATTGTTCCTGGTAGAGGCGTGGCAGAAGATGGTGGGACTAATATCTTTGATTATCCAGTAGCTACGGGTTATGTTAATTATAAGCCCAGTAAATTTTTCAATCTCCAGATAGGACAGGGGCAGCATTTTATAGGCGATGGTCATCGCTCATTGATCTTAAGTGACAATGCGCAGCCTTTCCCGTACTTCAAATTGAATGCGAGATTTTGGAAGCTGGATTACACGGTGCTATATACGTCATTAAGAGACGTGAGACCAGCAGTGGTGGCAGATGATTCCTTCCTAACAAAATATATGACCCACCATTATTTGAGCTGGAATGCGACAAAAAGATTGACAGTAGGTGTATTTGAAAGCGTGCTCTGGCAGAATGACAATGGCCGAGGTTTTGATTTTGGTTATATCAATCCGGTAATTTTTTATCAAACGGTTGAGCTCAACACAGGATCACGTGGTGGTAATGCTCTACTGGGTGCGACAGCAAAATATAAATTCTCTGACCGGGTGACGGCTTACGGCCAACTGGTAATTGACGAGCTTAACATAGGATCTGCCGTTTCAGGTGATGGTGGATATCAAAACAAACATGGTATTCAAGTAGGTTTAAAATACCAGAATGCTTTTGGTATCAATAATCTGATGCTACAAGCAGAATACAATCAGGTGCGACCTTATACTTATTCCCACAACGATATTATCTTGAATTACGCCACTCACAACCAGTCGCTTGCCCACCCGTGGGGTGCAAATTTCTATGAAGCCATTGGGATAGCAAGATATAATCTGGACAGGTGGTACGGTATAGGTCAGTTGATTTATGGTCAGCGTGGTTTTGATTTTCAGACGACTGGTCTCGGAACCTATTTTGGTGAAAACATTTACAGAACAGAGGACGATAGAGTTAGTGACAATGGCAATACTATAGCACAAGGAAATACAGCAGAATACATCTACAGTCATCTCGAGGCTGGCTATTTGATTAATCCCGCAAGCCGTTTGACTGTCTATGGGCAATTGATCTATAGAAACATCAATGCACAGATCGATACGCCACGTGTTGAACGTGAACAGACCCTATGGATCAATGTGGGTGTGCGCACAGATATTTTCAACTGGGGCTACGACAGATAATCTCAATAGTACATCTGCCAATTTTAGCCTAAGCTTGATATTTCATCAGGCGGGATTAATTTAACTTTGTGTTATTAATCCATTGATATGATAGGCTATTATATCCTTATAGGAGCTATAATGCTAGTGAGTTCATTAGTAAGTAGCCGCCTTAAATCTAAATTCAAAAAGTACTCAAACATGCACTTGGGCAACAATTTGAGTGGTGCTCAAATTGCTCAAAAGATGCTTGATGACAATGGCATTAAAGATGTTGAGGTGATATCGGTTTCTGGCCAATTAACTGATCACTACAATCCCAGAAAAAAGACGGTCAATCTAAGTGATGTAGTTTATAGTGAACGCAATGCAGCGGCAGCGGCAGTTGCTGCTCATGAAGTGGGCCATGCTATTCAGCATGCAAAAGCCTACTCATGGCTGGGATTGAGGTCGCAATTAGTGCCTATTGTAAGTTTTGCCTCTAGATTTTCCCAGTGGGTGATCATAGGTGGAATTGCTCTTGCAGCAACTAGTGCTTTTGGTATGTATGTTTTCCTTGCAGGAATTATTCTTTATGCAATGGGAACCCTATTTGCTTTTATTACGTTGCCCGTGGAATATGATGCGAGTAAGCGTGCTCTTGCCTGGTTAGAGGATACTCGTATGCTTAATCAACAGGAACATGCTGCAGCAAAGGATGCGCTCAAATGGGCTGCGCGCACTTATCTTGTAGCTGCCATTGGATCACTGGCAACCTTGCTTTACTTTATCTCAATTTTTCTGGATAGAAGATAGGATGTTAGTAATTACGCTTTCGCGAAAGCGTAATAGTTTAATCATTAGGTGTTAAGCCATTTCAGAACTAGCTCGACGAACTTCTCTTGCCGATCAATAAAGACGCTATGTGACGCGTTGTCGAGGTATTTCACCTTTTCTTTACCTATCTTTTCTTGAAGGTTTTCAATTATTTCTTTATTAAACAGTCCGTCATCTTTTCCGTAAATCGCGTAAATGGAAACGAGACCCTTTAGTGATTTAAGGTCTTCAGACAAATCAATCGTTGTGTATGACTCATTCTTCCAAAACTCCCTAGGCGACTTGGTATCCATCTTGCTGGCGTATGCCTTCAAATCGGGGTCAGTAGTAAATTTGCCGTATAACTCTTTTGCCCTCGAATTGGGGTTTTGCGTTTGATAAAAACCGTTATTCATAGCATGCATGAAACTATAGGTACTGTATTCTAGAGTTTCAGTATCCATTTTTTCAAGTAAACCGATGTAGTATAAATTCTGAGTATCCTTTTTATTTTCATAGATTTCACGGGACCTCCTTACAATGTTAGATAAAGTTTCCTGCATTGATATTGGCGAACTTATCAGAAAGATAGTCTTTGTCAATTCAGGATGGCTTTTAGCAAATTCCACTGCGACCACACCACCGAAACTATGACCAATCAAAGACACTTCATCTAAATTCTCTTTGGCAAGAATTACTCTAATATCAGTTACCGTCTCTTCAAAAGTGTATGTTGCAGGCAAGCTGTCGCTTCTTCCTTCACCACGCCTATCGTAGCTAATCACATAAAGACCGTTTAAGGCTAGTTTATCTGCAGTTGTTTTTTCAAATACCACGCTATTGTAGCCTGGGCCGCCATGTAAAAAAAGTACAGCTGGATCATCAGGATTTCCATACGTGCTGTAATTAAGTTGACTTTGAGCTTTGGTGCTGTTAATATTCAACAGAATAGCTAAAAAGAGTAAAATTGACATAAATGTTGGTTGTTTCATAGGCCTAACTCATTGTATCCTAGATAAGGAATTTCTTTTTCAGTAAATTCTATACCGTAATCGCTAAGTTCCTTGAGAATAGGTTCATAAACATCTGCGTTGATAGGGATTTGAACACCAGGTCTAGTAATCTCACCATTCAGAATTTTGAGAGCGGCAATTGCAACCGGTAGCCCGACGGTTTTGGCCATTGCAGTTTGTAGATGTCCATCACCCATACAAACCATGGTACTATCTATCTGATGCTTTTTTCCGTCTAGCTGATAACCAAATTTGTGATACATAACAATCATGTCCTTCTCGCCAGATTTTAAGGTCCAAGAATTCTCAAGTATGGCTTGTAGATATTGAGCTGGGGTAGCGTTTTCAATTCCGGCCGCTTTTTTGGGATTGAAAATGTCCAGTTCAATCAGTTTTTCCCAAACAATGTCATCTTGATCGATTTTTAGCTGATGGCGCAGCTTCAATTCTACACTATCAGTAGGTGAATAAGGTAAAAAACTGTTCACAAAATCTCTGTATGTCATCTCCTCAGAACCTTCTAAAATATAGGTGTCATCTGTCATTCCTAATTGGACAAATATGTTCCACGCTCTGCTGAAGCCTACCCTGCGCATGGTCCCACGATATAACGTGCCGATATTTTCTAAGCCATACGCTTCCCGATATTTCAGACTGTTTCTGTTTGCGTAAGCTTCAAATCTACCGTGCCCATCTACATCCAGAAATTCTGTTCTCCTAAACAGTCTATTATATGGAATGTACTTGTATTTGCCTTCCTGAATAAATTTTGCCGCCCCGCCCTGACCGGCAGTGACTACATTGCGTGGGTTCCATGTGAATTTATAATTCCAGAGGTTATCATCATTCTCTGGCGCGACCAGCCCACCGGTAAAGGACTCAAACAGTAACATTTCACCACCTTGAGATTTTATCCTATCGATCACCTGCATCGCACTCATATGATCGATGCCTGGATCCACACCTATCTCGTTCATAAAAATGAGACCATTCTCACTGAGCTCTTTATCTAATTCTTGCATCTCTGGACTAACATAACTTGCCGTAACCAGATTCTTTTTTTGTTCTAAACAAACCTTAGCCACATGAATGTGAAATCGTGCTGGCAGCATGGAAATCACTATTGCCGCGTCTTTAATATGTTGAAGCAAAGCCTCCAGATCAAAAATATCCAGTTCAATTGCCTTTGTGTTCTTATGCTGCTGTGTTAATCGCTGCGCATCTTTCAAGATTCTATCGGCGACAGTAATGTGCAAACTTTCCTCTATAGATTTTTTAATCAAATAATCTACTAATACACCAGTTGATTTTCCTGCCCCTAGGACTAAAATGTTGCGCATATGGCATGTAGTTTTGTGAAAGGTAGAATGATTTAAAGAAAGCAAAATGATGATTCAGCAGAAAATGTTCACAACTGGTGCAGTATTGATGGTGATTGCAGTGATATTGGGTGCGCTTGCTGCACATGCATTGGAAAAACAGCTTACTGTGGATAGCCTTGAAAGTTTTAAAACTGGTGTTCGATATCAGGTATATCACGCGCTCGCTCTTATCTTGATTGCTCACACTACATTTATTCCAGACAGCGCTCACAAAATCGTATTCTATCTCTTTCTAAGTGGAACTCTTCTTTTCTCTTTCAGTATTTACGCTCTTGTTTGTGGGCCACTTGCTGGGTTAAATCTTAGGTTTTTGGGACCGGTCACACCAGTAGGTGGGCTTTTGTTGATAGCAGGGTGGGTCTATGTAGTTATTAAATCTATAAGTTCTGGGGGAATGCCAGCGTAGAATTCATACTTTTGTCCTTTGTTTTTCATAATTAATCTGATCAAAACAACAAATTATGGGGTCAAACTCCTTAGCAACGCAAACGATTTCGCTTGAAAAATGGGGGATCAAAGATTCAAAAATTAATTATCAACTGCCACCCGAGCAACTTCAGAACCGCAGTGTTACGGACTATGATGGTCAAGAAACAAGCAATGGTACGCTTGTTGTAAAAACCGGTGAATTCACAGGGCGCTCACCCATGGATCGTTTTATTGTCAAGGATGAAGTAACAGAAGACGAGGTGTGGTGGGGCAGTATCAATATACCATTTGAACCATCAAAATTCGACGCGCTATTAGATAGAGTGACTGAATATTTAAATGGTAAAGAGCTATTTGTGAGAGATTGTATGGCTTGTGCACATGAGGATTACAGAATGAATCTGAGAGTGATCAACGAGTACCCCTGGTCAAACATGTTTGCTTATAACATGTTCCAGCGTCCTTCAGATGCACAGCTTGAGGACTTCTCACCAGAATGGACAGTCATCAATGCACCAGGGTTTATGGCAGACCCAGAAAGGGACGGTACGCGGCAACACAATTTTGCAATTCTCAACTTCAGCAGGAAGATTGCCTTGATAGGGGGAACAGGTTATACTGGCGAAATCAAGAAGGGTATTTTCAGTGCGCTTAATTTTATCTTACCTGTAGATAAAAACACCCTGCCTATGCACTGTAGCGCAAATGTGGGCAAAGACGGTAAAACGGCAATTTTCTTTGGACTTAGTGGGACAGGTAAAACTACTTTATCGACAGATCCTGACCGCGAGCTGATAGGTGATGACGAGCATGGTTGGACAAATGATAACGAAGTCTTCAATTTTGAAGGAGGTTGTTATGCAAAAGTTATCAATCTAGATCCCGAAGGCGAGCCAGAAATATACAACGCAATTAAGCCTGGGGCTATTCTGGAAAATGTCAAATTGAAAGAGGACGGGACGGTTGATTTTGCAGATACCAGTATCACGCAAAATACTCGTGTTAGTTATCCGATTTACCATATAGAAAATATCAAGGAACCTTCAATCGGGAAAAATCCAAAGAATATTTTCTTCCTAACAGCAGATGCCTTTGGTGTATTACCTCCTATTTCAAAATTGACGCCGGGACAGGCTGCTTATCATTTTATAAGCGGATATACAGCAAAAGTAGCCGGAACAGAGGCTGGTGTCAATGAGCCTCAACCTAGTTTTTCGGCTTGTTTTGGTGCGCCTTTTATGCCATTGCATCCCACAAAGTATGCAGAAATGCTTAGCGAAAAGATGAAAGAAAACGATGTTACCGTATGGCTGGTAAATACAGGCTGGACAGGCGGTCCATACGGTGTGGGACATCGCATGAAATTGAAATATACTAGAGCGATGATTAATGCTGCTCTGGATGGATCATTGGATGCTGCAAATAAAGGGAACTATCATATTCACTCGATGTTCGGTCTAAAGCAGCCCAGAACATGTCCTAATGTGCCAACTGAGGTTCTGAGCCCGCGAAAATCATGGAACAACGATGAGGGTTATTATGAAACTGCTGAGAAATTACGCCAATACTTTATCAATAACTTCAAGAAGTTTGAAGAGCAGGCAAGCGAAGAGATTTTAGCGGGTGGTCCTCCTAAAAGACTTTAATATTAGGAATAGCTTAAAATGAGAAACGCCTCCAGATATGGGGGCGTTTTGATTTAGGTGATTACGCTTTCGCGAAAGCGGAATTATTTTTCCTTTTTGATATAATTTTCTATCGCCATGGTCATGGACGGTGACTCTGGCGTAGGTGCCTGAATGTCTATACGCAGTCCTTTCTCTTTAGCAGCCTGCATTGTAGTATTTCCAAACACAGCAATACGTGTTTGATCTTGCTCAAATTCTGGGAAGTTCTTGAACAAAGACTCAATCCCACTCGGGCTGAAAAACACCAGTATATCGTATTTCACATCAGCCAGATCAGAAAGGTCACTTATGACAGTTCTAAAAAACGTAGCACTGTCCCATTTGATTTCAAGTTTGTCAAGTTCATCAGGGATCTGATCCATCAACTTATCAGAACTCGGCAACAGGAATCGTTCGTTTTTGTGTTTTTTGAGAGTGGGAACAAGGTCTTGGATAGTGCGTTTCCCTACATAGATTTTACGTTTTCTGTAAACCACGTATTTCTGAAGATAGAATGCCACGGCCTCACTTTGACAGAAATACTTTAGCGTATCAGGGATTTTATATCGCATCTCCTCAGCAACTCTAAAGAAATGATCAACAGCATTTCTGCTCGTAAGGATAATTGCAGAGTATTTCTTGAGATCGATTTTTTGTTCACGCACTTCCTTTGCGCTGGCACCTTCTACGTGAATAAATGAACGGAAATCAATTTTAACCTTTGTGCGGTCCACCAGATTCTGGTAAGGTGAATTTTCCATTTTAGGTTCGGGTTGAGAAACTAAAATCGTTTTCACTTTCATAGTAGAATTTCTTTATGACACCTGCATCTTACACCGTAAAATACTTATATAAAAGTAAATAGGGTAAAATTTCAAGGGCGCAAAGGTACAAAGAAAATGGGATTGACATGCTAAATATTGTTTTTCTACACCTGTACCAGACCCGCAGATGAACAATCACATGTATAATTAGATAACCAATAAGGAGATACAGTGCTACTTCATCATTGATTTTAAAGGCAAGAAATAAAATATAAGTCAAAAGCCATAAAAGTATAGCACCAAAGAATCTGTGGAAACGCAAGTAAAAAACTATCCGTCTGGAAGCTTCAAATCTACCTAGAATAGAAAAGTACAGCTTGCTAATGTAATGCTTTGATAACCACGCAGCAGAAAAGATCGTTGCTGTAATCAAAAAAGAAGAGAGGTTTTGCTGCTGGAAAACTCTATTTGCAATTGCCGTAAATACCAAGAACGAACACACCGTCAAAAATGTGAAAGTTCCAGCAAACGCGTACGGTAAAAGATTACGCTGGTCGATATCTGATTTGTAGCGTGCTACCCGGAAGTATTCAAAATAACTATAGATGGAATGCCTGCTTATCATGCGGCAAATTGCAACAATAAATAGAGGTAGAGACAGTACAATAAGCTTCCAGTCAGAGGATTCTATTAATCTGTTCTGAAGCTCGTCGATCATAGCGCAAAACTACACGCTATTCAAACGCCATTTGAAAGTCTGAGGCAGACTCTTTAAGTATTTTTGTCTGCTGCATGAAGAAGACGCTAGTCATAATCCCTACCTATAACGAAGCTGAGAATATAGCGCTAATCGTACAGGCTGTATTGAACATCGACGAGTACGTGAACGTGCTGGTAGTAGATGACTCCTCACCAGATGGAACGAGTGTAATGGTAGAGTCACTCATGAGCGATTATGGGATGCGATTACATTTATTAACCAGAGCGGATAAAACAGGATTAGGCACCGCATACATCGCAGGATTTGAATGGGCTCTGGATAGGGAATATGAATATGTCTTTGAAATGGATGCAGATTTCTCTCATGATCCAGAAGACCTCCCCTTGCTTTATGAGGCGTTGTCCGGGTCAAATATCGATGTAGTAATAGGGAGCAGATATGTGAAAGGAGTGAATGTAGTAAACTGGCCTATGTCAAGAGTGCTACTCTCATATTCAGCGTCAAAATATGTTCGGTTTATTACTGGTATGGACATACATGATACCACGGCAGGTTTTGTAGGTTACAAAGCCAGTTTACTCAGAAGAATAAATCTCAATAAAATTAAGTTTGTGGGATACGCATTTCAAATTGAAATGAAATTCAAAAGCTATCTTTTGGGTGCGAATATTCTTGAGATTCCGGTTGTGTTTACAGATCGTAGAAGAGGGACATCAAAAATGAGTTCGGGCATTATCAAAGAGGCAGTATTTGGTGTATTGACAATGAAGATTAAAAGCATATTAGGTACTTTAGAAATATGAAAAAGACATTAATAAAAAACGCCAGAATTGTAAATGAAGGAAAAACTTTTGAGGGTGATGTTTACATTGAAGGCGATACAATAGTCGAGGTATCAGAAAGCATAAGCGCTAAGAACGCTGATACACATATCATTGATGCAGAGGGCAAATTCTTATTGCCTGGTGTAATTGACGATCAAGTTCATTTTAGAGAGCCCGGGCTTACTCATAAAGCAAACATCCAAAGCGAGAGTAGGGCTGCAGTTGCTGGTGGTATCACCACTTACATGGAAATGCCAAACACAAATCCGCAGACGACGACTATTGAGGCTTGGGAAAACAAAATGGATATTGCTGCAAAAACGAGTTATGCTAATTACTCGTTCATGTTTGGTGGGACAAATGATAATCTTGAAGAAATTCTAAAAGTCGATCGCAGCCGCGTGCCTGCATTAAAACTTTTCTTAGGCTCATCAACAGGGAATATGCTGGTAGATGATGAAGAGGTTTTGCGGGAAATATTCTCTAATGTCAAAATGCGCATTGCTCTGCATTGTGAAGACGAGGACACTGTAAAAGCTAATCTTGCAAAAGCTGTCGAGAAATACGGTGACGATATACCTATCAGCGAGCACCCGATCATCCGCAGTGAGGAAGCTTGTTATTTAAGTAGTTCGCGTGCAATAGCATTGGCAAAAGAAACAGGAGCCAGAATTCATGTCTTCCATTTATCAACTGGCAAAGAAACCCAGCTTTTTAGCGATAGTACAGATCTTCCTAACAAAAAAATCACTTCAGAGGTTTGTATCCATCATTTATGGTTCTCTGATGAGGATTATGCATCAAAAGGCGCTTTTATCAAATGGAATCCAGCTGTTAAGACTAAAAAAGATCGAGATCAAATCTGGGAAGCCTTGCTAGACGATCGTATAGACGTCATTGCTACAGACCATGCACCGCATACGATTGAAGAAAAGAAGAACCCGTATTTGACTTGTCCTAGCGGCGGCCCACTAGTACAACATGCGCTTCCAGCCATGCTGCAGTTTGTGCACGATGAAAAAATCACTATCGAGAAAGTGGTTCAGAAAATGTGTCATAACCCTGCAATCCTCTTCAATATTGAGAAAAGAGGCTTTATCAAAGAAGGATACAAGGCAGACCTTGTGCTGGTAGATACAAACAACCCTTGGACAGTCACAAAGGACAATATATTAGCTAAATGCGGCTGGTCTCCGTTTGAAGGGGTGACCTTTAAGAGCAGGATCTCACACACCTTTGTAAATGGCCAAATAGCCTACCAAAACTTCAAGGTGAATGATACGAGATTTGCGCAAGAGCTTTCCTTTTATGAATAAGACCTGTATACTCATTGTAATTATAGTTGTCGCCTCGTGTTCTGATGTCAAAAAAACACCTGAGCCAGAGACCCTGTACTCACAGGAGAAAATGGCTGAGATCCTCTACGACATGTACTTGATAGATGGAACTTTACAGACTAATCGCCGAGCCTTTATAGATCTTAAGGTAGCGCCAGATGAATATCTATATCAGAACCATAAGATTGACAGTGTCACCTTTGCTAAAAATCTGGCTTATTACAATGATCGTATCGATCAATATCTTGAAATTGTCGAAAATGTCGAGGAGAAAATCAATCTCAAATCAGAAAAGATCGACAGTCTTAGACTTATTGAATCGAAGAAAGAAGTAAGATTAGATTCTCTTGCACCTGTAAAAGCTCTCAAGCCTATAAAAGAATAATCATTTCGCTGAAGATTTATAGAATTGACCCACTCTCAAAATAGTTTTTTGTAGAGGAATAAATTTATAGTCCAGCAATTCAGTTATCGCTTCATTACTGTACTTTGTTTTAGAGGTGTATGTATCAACCTGAGCAAGGGATAAGCCTTTGACCCACCCTAAGGCTCTAGCAGGCCAGGAAAGAACAGAAATACTTTTCAAGAACCATTGGTTTAATCTGATTTTAGGTGGTGCCTTTCCCAGCGATTCTGCTGCTAGGGATAAAACGTTTTTGAAACTTGCATTTTCACTAACTAAAATAAAACGCTGATTTGAAACATCAGATTCGGTGAGATTTTGCATAATGGCAACAACATCTCTTACATCTACAAATCCAGAACAACCAGCCGTATAAAACCTATTGCCTCTATAAGTTTTCAAAAAGATTTGACCTGACCCCGTGTTCCAGTCGCCTTCACCTAGGATTACACCTGGGTTGACGATAACTGTCGGTAAACCCTCTTGATTGGCACGCCAGGCCTCCATTTCTGCGCCGTATTTTGAAATGGCGTAATCTGTATTGCGTTTGTCCAGATTAAAATAGTCATCCTCGTTGATTAGCCTTTCTCCCACAGGCTCACCCAATGCTGCGATACTGCTCACGTGACACAGTTTTTTTACCCCGTGTAGAAGGGCTATGTTGATGACATTTGCAGTTCCTGTAACATTGATTTCCTTGATTTTCTCAAAGTTGTCAGAATCTAAACTCGCCGCGCAGTGGTATACCGTCTTGACGCCTTTAATTACTTTTTCTAGTCGTGGCAAGTCCAGAATGTCGCACTTCTCCCAGATAAAATCATCCACAAGTTTTTCATCACCAGCAGAATAAGAAGAGAACACAAGCCTAGTTTTTTCTATTGACTTTTCATTACGATAAAGGGCTTTGATATTTTTTGCGCTTTCGCGAAAGCGATATAACAAATGTGAACCCACCAGACCAGTGGCGCCAGTGATTAGAATCATAAGGTAAAAATACGTATCAATACATGACAACCCATTTGAACCTGGGTCTAAAAGGTATCTTTGCCGTTCAAAACCTAGACATGAAAAATAGCTTTGTTGAAGAGTTGCGCTGGAGAGGGATGATTCATGATATCATGCCAGATACTGAAGAGCTTTTAAATGATGAAACGATTACTGGATACATAGGATTTGATCCCACGGCAGATTCACTGCACATAGGAAGTCTTGTTCAAATCATTCTTTTGATGCACTTACAGCGTACCGGCCATAGGCCTATTGCCCTTATAGGCGGTGCTACGGGAATGATAGGTGATCCCAGTGGGAAAAGCGCAGAGCGTAATCTCCTTACGCAAGATATTCTTGAACACAACATAAAGGGAATCAAAAACGTGATTTCCAGATTTATCGATTTTGAAGAAGGAGATGAAAAAACGCGTGCGGTGCTAGTTAATAACCATGATTGGATGGGTCAATTCAATCTGATTGATTTTGCGAGAGATATAGGTAAGCATATTACTGTCAACTACATGATGGCAAAGGATTCAGTGAAAAAACGTGTTGCTGGCGAGGGTGAGGGGATGAGCTTTACAGAGTTCACCTACCAGCTTTTTCAGGGCTATGACTTTTTGCACTTGTATGAAAACTATGGGTGCAAACTGCAGATAGGCGGGAGTGATCAATGGGGCAATATTACCACTGGGACAGAATTGATACGACGCAAGGCACGAGGTAAAGCCTATGCATTAACAACCCCGCTGGTGACTAAAGCCGATGGAACCAAATTTGGCAAAACTGAGCAAGGTAATATTTGGCTAGATGCCGACAAGACAAGTGTGTATAGATTTTACCAGTTTTGGTTTAACTGTACCGATGAAGATGCAGAAAACTTCATCAAAATTTTTACCTTCCTCGACCAACAAACAGTTGAAAAACTTATTGTAAATCATCGCGAGGATCCAGGGAGAAGAGTCTTGCAAAAGAAACTCGCAGAAGAGGTGACAGTCATGGTGCACGGTCAAGACGCCTATGAGACAGCAGTAGAAGCGTCACAAATTTTGTTCTCCAAAAAGGTAACGCCAGAGCAGTGGAATAAAATGGATGCAGCTACACTACAAGACATTTTTGAAGGTGTGCCTCAAACAACGATCAATCGCTCAGAAATTGAGAAAGGTGTTGACATTGTTGACTTTTGCAATGAGATTACAGGCTTTCTGCCATCCAATGCAGAGGTTAGGAGGGCCTTAAAGGAGAACAGCTTGAGTATCAACAAGAATAAGGTTGCTGCAGATAAACTGGTCTCGCCAGAAGATATCATTGCTGGAAGCATGATCCTACTACAAAGAGGGAAGCGCAACTATTTTCTAGTCAACATAGAATCCTGATTTAAATACTCATCAGATTGCACCCTCTTACATCTGAATGATCAAACCGGCCCAAAACCTCAAACGATCCATCGCTGTAAGTTTTGCCTAGATCCTGGGTGGCGATGAAAGAGCAGGAATCAAAGTTTGCCAGATCGATAATATTCAATCCACCGGTTTTGCCGTCTGTTTGTGAGGAAAGTGGGTCTTTAGTATCTCGAGTAGATGCTCTCATCCACTTTGGTGGCTGGAAGCAGTTGCCGTTCATGGCGTAGGCTTGTGACAACAATTCGGTCATGCCGTATTCACTGTGGATTTCCGCGCTAGGGAAGGACTCACGCAGGCTAGCATGTAATTCCTTTCGGGTCAGCTCTTTACGCATTCCTTTCATGCCGCCAGTCTCGATTATAGTGAGGTTGGCCATTTCATGAATATTGATCTCTGCAAGCTGTAATAAAGCAAAGGTGACGCCTATCAAAATTACAGGTTGGTCTGTCTCGCTTAGAGTAGCAAGCGTTTTATTTAGTTTTTCTAGATCATGTAGATAAAAGCCTTTTAATGGATGTGAGCATTTATTCATCCATCGATTGACCATGTAAACCAGAGATGAACCCTCTCTCTCGAGATAATGAGGCAGTAGGGCAAGAATGCAATAATCGTTTTCCTTTCCGTAGAACTGTTCAAAGCTCACATCGAGACTTTTTTCATAAACATCAAGATTGTAAACATGATGCTTTGAGGTTTGCTTGCCAGTGGTACCGCTGGAAGTAAAAATTACATCATGCTCAGGCTGAGTAATCACCTGATGGCTTTTGTAAAATTCAATCGGCAAAAAGGGAATATCCTCGACGCGAGTTGCTTTTTCTTTTTTGATCAATCTACAGTATTGATTATAGACTGGATTGAACTGTAATTGGTAGTCGTAAATTTCGAGTGCCAGACTGTCAAAATCACTTTTGGCCTGGATGTCGAAAACATTGAAAAAGTCCTCTCGCGATCTCACAGCGCAAATCTAAGAATTGAGGATGCGTCGTTTGATTCGCTTTCGCGAAAGCGAACAATTCTTCACTCTAATTACACATTGTTTACTTTTACCTAAAGTAAAGATTACATAGAGATCATTTTATTCTGTCTAATTTAGCTGAATCTGAGATCTAGCACCATGAAAGATGACAAGGTTAAAATTTTACTGGTCGATGACGAGCCAGATATCCTAGAAATAGTTAGCTACAACCTTAAAAGCGAGGGATATCAAATCTATACCGCTGAAAATGGTGAGGAGGCTGTGAAAAAAGCAGTCAAGAAAACTCCTGACCTCGTAATTCTGGATGTAATGATGCCTGTCATGGATGGAATTGAGGCTTGCGAGAAAATGCGTAAAGTGGCTAGCCTGGATAATACAATCATAACATTTTTTACTGCTAGAGGAGAGGATTACAGTATGATTGCTGGCTTTGACGCGGGTGCCGATGATTACATCACAAAACCAGTCAAGCCCAGAGTTTTGGTCTCCAAGGTTAAAAGTCTTTTAAGACGTCGCAACAGTACTGATGCGCCAGTAAATAACGTACAGAAAATAGGTGACCTAGTAATCGATAGCGACCAGTATAAAATCTGGTATAAGAAAGAAGAGATGCTTTTGCCTCGCAAGGAATTTGAGCTACTGTCTTTACTAACCACAAAACCTGGCAAAGTCTTTAAGAGAGAAGAGATTCTGGAGACTGTCTGGGGCGCCGAGGTTATTGTAGGCGGTCGCACCATCGATGTTCACATCAGGAAACTAAGAGAAAAACTAGGGGACAAACGCATCAAAACAATTAAAGGCGTAGGCTATAAGTATGTCAAATAACCAGATCGCAAACAAACCTGGATATAGGTTTGCGTTCAGGTCCTCGCTCTATATTACGATTCTACTGACAATAATTCTTTATGTGTCAGAATACTTCCTTAGACAATCGTTGCCATGGTGGTTTGTGCTAATCCAGGCGCCCGCTACTTTTTTGTGTTGCTTTATTATTATCCAATACCGAGTTGAAAAGTTTATCTACCGTAGGATCAAACAGATCTATGAGGAGGTGACGATCCTTGAAACTAGCGCATTCTCTGATAAGCAGGTGACTACAGATATGAAGACTCTGCGAGAGCAGGTGGAAAAATTTGCGCGTAATAAAAAGCTTGAAATTGAATCGCTCAAAGTAAGAGAGAATTATAGGCGCGAATTTCTGGGAAACATATCACACGAGCTAAAAACACCTTTATTCACCGTTCAGGGTTACATCGACACTTTGCTAGATGGCGCCCATAAGGATAAATCTTTGCGTAAAAAATACTTGCAGAGAGCTCAAAAAGGGGTTGATCGTCTCACTTACATCGTAAGTGACATGGATATGATTACCAAACTTGAAGTAGGTGATATGTCTCTTGAGCGTGAGCCTTTTGATATTGTTGCACTTATCCAACAGGTTTTTGATCAGTTTGAAATTAAGTCCGGCAAAAGAAATATTACCCTGGATTTCGATCAGGTCTATCATGATCCTATCATGGTACTAGCTGATCGGGAACGGATCATGCAGGTTGTCTCTAACCTGATCATGAACTCCATCAAATACGGTAAGGAAAACGGTACTACAGAGATTGCGATAGAAGACCTTACGATGGATAGAATTTTAGTTAGGATTACAGATAATGGCGAGGGGATTGCACGTGAGTATTTAGAACGGTTATTCGAGCGTTTCTTCAGAGTTGATCGCACTGGTAGTCGTAAAGAAGGTGGCTCTGGGTTAGGGCTAGCTATCGTAAAACACATTTTGGACGCACATGATGAGCGTATCTATGTAGACAGCGAACTGGGAATAGGTTCTGAATTTTCTTTCACCCTTCAAAAAGCTGATTTGATCGCACTAGAAAGTGAAGATGAATTTCCAGATGGTTTGGAAAATCCAGTATAGAGTTGTGCTTTTTCCAGTAACTCAATTTTGAATTTACTCTGAGTACAGAAGGGTGCTACGCCTTTATTCTCAAGGTATTCTGCGAGGTATTCCTGTTCTTTTTGCCCAGGGGTAGGTATGAAAAAACATGTACTATTTAGTTGATGCAAATCCATAATTGTTGAATACCCACTGCGTGCTAGAACTAACTTGCTTTTTGCGATAGTTTCATTCAATTCTCCAGAGGTCTGAAAATTATAGATGGTAATCTCACCATCAATTTTTTTATTCTGCTTGCTCTCAATTAAACCACGGATAAAACAAACTGTTCCATTGTAATCCTCAACTTGAGAAAGGATAATTTTTTCAAGATCAGTACGTAGGGGCTCAGGACCAGAAAGAAGAATCAATAAATCAATTGTTTTAGGACGAGAGCTTACGGCTGCAAATCTCGACAATGGTCCGATGTAAGTTGTTTCACGCTTTAATATAGCGTTTTTAGAAAGTAGACCAGCTAGACTTCTTACATCATCGTAGTCTGGCACCCATATAAAATCATGTCTTTTCGCGAGCCATTGGTGTGCTTTAGTCGCTAAAAAAGACCAGGCTCCAGCTTTGATTTTTAACTGATGAGTAATGTAAACCGTAGTGGCATTCACGCCATGAAGCCCTAGTCGATTGTCAGAAATCACTAGTCCTATCTGATGACTAGTGATTAATTGATCTACTACTTGTTTTTCTTCTTTCGCAATTTTTATGAAACGCGGTATTTGCCGCATCAAATGCCAATTGAAATTTTCTTTTTCGGCAGTGTATGTTATACCGTAACTTGGTAATTCAAGCGTCTGTAGTTTAGGAAATTCTTTTCTCAAAAGTTCCAGCGCCTGACCGTCACTCGCAATGAAAACCCTCTTACCTAGCGAGAGCAGTTCATTAATGATAGGAATACATCGTGTGGCATGACCTAACCCCCAGTTGAGTGGCGCCACCAGAACATTTAGATTTTCTCTCACACGATCAAAGATATGGGCGATCCATTATATTTGTTTTAATAGGACTTTTCAAGTGGGCAGCAAGAACAAACTCAAACGATTTAAAGAGAACGAAACTTTCAAAAATGTTATCCAGCCCACCCGCGAGGAACTGCTTGTAGATTATGAACACAGGGGGAAATGGTCGCAGTTTTTTGGTAATGATAATCCCATTATTTTGGAACTTGGTTGTGGTAAAGGGGAGTATACTGTTGCGCTTTCGCGAAAGCATAAAAACAATAACTTTATAGGAATTGACATCAAAGGAGCAAGATTCTGGCGCGGTGCAAAAACTGCGCTCGAGGAAGGACTAGACAATGTCTTGTTTGTGAGAGCTCAGATTGAATTGATTGATCAACTATTTGCAGAAAACGAGATCGCGGAAATCTGGATTACATTTCCAGATCCCCAGATTAAATTTAAGCGAACTAAGCACAGGATGACAAATCCAGAGTTTCTATTAAAATATGAACGCATCTTAAAAGATGATGGTGTAGTCAATCTCAAAACAGACTCAGAGTTCATGCACGGTTATACCATAGGATTACTTCAGGGCCTAGGAAAAGAAATATTATACGCACATCACGATATCTACACTAATCGAGAGGCTCCAGAAGATGTAGTCTCTACCCAGACTTTCTATGAGCAACAATATCTAGAAAAGGGGAAAGCTATTACTTACTTGAAATTTAGACCTTAATGGAATATGTGCAGCATATCATCATAGGTTTAAGCGTAGGCTTTTTGGGCGTTTTACCACCTGGTCTACTTAATCTAACAGCTGCAAAAATCAGCTTGAAACAGGGCTCTGCATCAGCTCACTTATTTGCATTGGGTGCCAGTGTAGTGGTCATAGGACAGGCGTACATAGGGGTGTTTTTCTCAAAGCTACTGCTGGCAAATGAAGATTTGCTATTTATCATGGAGCAGGTTGCGGCAGTTGTGTTTATTGTGCTTGCCGTATTTTTTTTCATCAAGGCCTGGATAGACAAACAGGGTGAGATTACCATCAAAACAAATGCAAAATCCCCTCTACGGTTATTTGGTCAGGGTTTAATGTTGTCAATCTTGAATATTTTCCCCATCCCGTTTTATTTGGCATTTAGTTCATTCTTAGGGAAAAGAGGATGGTTCATTTTTGAGCAGTTGCCCGCTTATCTATTTATCGGTGGGGTTGTTATAGGCACTTTCTGTATGCTTTCCGTATACATAAAGTATATACGTAGGTTCTCTTTTGATAGTAGCACTTTTGCGAGAAAGACAAACTTTGTACTATCCGCTCTGACGCTACTCATTGCAGTTTTCACACTGCTTAAACTGTACAACGAGTGACAGCGAAAGACGGCGATTTTTTTGAGAGAGTATACTCCGTTGTGAAACAAGTGCCTTACGGGAGGGTTACATCCTATGGTCTGATTGCGCGATTTCTGGGTACACCTAAAAGTAGTCGGGCTGTCGGATACGCAATGAACGCAGCACATTCTAGACCAGATGTTCCTGCGCACCGGGTGGTGAACAGAGTAGGGTTACTTACCGGAAAGCATCATTTCCCAGGAACTGATCTTATGCAGTCTTTGCTTGAACAAGAAGGAGTCGAGGTTATAGACGATCAAGTCCAGAATTTTGAAGCTAAGGTGTGGGACCCCAATATCGAGCTTGCAAGAAATTGATGCTGAAATTTTAATAAACTAAAAAACGCCTTCTGTTGAAGACGTTTTTTGGTAGGTATAGTTTTAAGAATTAGTAACCGAACGAGTAAATGTAACCTGCTTGAATTGAAACATGCCAGTCATTTGCACGGTTGTTAGGATTATTAGGAGATAAACCTTCCACCTGATTATTCCCAAAGTAGGTCCATCCAGCAGATATGAAAAGATCGTTTTTCTCATCTAGCTTATATCTTGTTCCAAAATCACCTCTAAAACTCACGGTGCTTCTGGCATCATTGTCAATACGGCCTTGGAAAGTGGGAAATATGTTATTCAAATTATCGATATCACCGTCGCCAAAGGTTGTTGTGATATCTGGTAGAGCTAAAACATATCGTACGCCTAAACCTAAAAACGGGTCCCATTTGCTCCCAAAACCTGATCTAAAGTCACTAATACTACCAAAATGATATTCTAGGGAGCTACCTACCTGTATAACGCGCAAATTCCCTTCCATCGCTCTTAACTGTTGACCGCCAGTTGAATTGCTTTCAGCAGTAGGACCATAATTCTCTAAAGTACCAGTCAAGTAAGACAACTCGTTACGAATCTTAAAATGTTCATTCCAGTAACGATCTAATCGATATGGGAAGTTCAAGTAATGGATAACTGAAATTGAGATCGCTGGATTTTCCCTGCTGAATTCTCTGCCCTCTCTCTCCCCAAAATCGCTCTGGAAAAAACCATAACCAAAGGCAGCACCCGCCTCATGAGTGTAGCCTTGAGCATCAGCGGTATAAAGTGCCGTAGACGCTAAAATTATAGCTGCCAAGGTGAAAATTTTATTCATTGCACTTTGTTTAAAGTAAGAGGCAAATATAGAAGAATACATTGCAACCTCTTAAAAACTAATGTAAAAGAAATATTATTTCTAAAACTTTCTTGGCATCTGCTCTAACAAACTTTTGACTTCTCTTTGATCCTAAGGATCAATTCCATATAATCATTTTGTGATTTCACAAAATCAAGTTCGGTTACATCTATGATCAAGGCGTTTAGTTCTTTCTGTGAACGCAGAAATGACATGTAACCCTCATGGATTTTTTTTAGATAACCTGGTTTAATCCCTTTCTCGTAAACTCGACCGCGACTCTGGATATTCTGTAGCAGCCGTTCATCATTTTGATATAAATACACGTAAAGGTCTGGTTTGGTGAGTTCCTTATACATCAGATAGAAGAGCCTGCGGTACAACTCGTACTCTTGGGAGTTGAGTGTGACCCTACTAAATATCAAGCTTTTCACCACATAATAATCGGCAATAGTCACATCAGAAAAAAGGTTGTGCTGTCCCAGTTCATCACTCAATTGCTGGTATCTATCTGCCAGAAACGACATTTCTAAAGGAAACGAGTAGCGTTCCTGATCCTTGTAAAAAAGCGGAAGAAAAGGATTGTCCTTGAAGCGCTCTAGAATAAGATTACCATTGAAATCCTGCGCAAGTTTTGTGCTTAAACTGGTTTTTCCGCTCCCAATATTCCCCTCGATTGCTATAAAATTGTAATGGTGTAAGGGGTAGCGCTTTCGCGAAAGCGTAATCTCAAAATCCTCAACGACATGCAGTTTCTCCTGCTCGATCAACGACTCTGAATAATGTTTGCCATCGTGAGGGTTTATAAGATCAGGATCTATTTCCAGCAGTGGTTGTAGCACAAAGTTGCGTTCAGCAGCTCGTGGATGTGGTATTTGCAAATCATCTTCTACTATGACTCTGTCTTCATAAAGAATGATATCCAGATCGATGATCCTGTTTTCATAACCCTCACCAGACTGAGGGTGCCTGCCCATTTCAGCCTCAATTTTCTTCAACTCCTTCAGACAAGATTTGGGTGAAAGCGCTGTGTGGACCAGAATTACCGTATTGTAAAATTCGTCACCCTCAAAACCATCCGCAGCTGAAGTATAAACCGGTGCAGCTTTGATTATCAAGCCTATTTTCTTCTCGACTCTTAAGCAGGCGTCTTGAATATGGCGTTTGCGGTCACCCAGATTGCTGCCTACCGCAATAAATAATTTATGATGTTTAAGCTCTGAGATAATTGGAATTTAGGGCAAATTTAGAACTAAGGATTTGTAGAAAAGATACTTTTGATCAATTGTTAGTGTACTAACCAAATGAATGAATTGTCCGCTGTCAAGCGACGGCTAGCCTACCGCATTTACCTCGTTCTGGGTGCGCTTTTCATTTGTTCTCTGGTAGTTTCAAATCTCATTTTCCAGAAATTCTTTTATTGGAATCCGTTTGGGCTGTTCAGATTTGAGATTTCGGTCGGACTTTTGCCTTATCCCATCACCTTTCTGGTGACTGATCTGGTGAGCGAGATCTACGGTAGACGCAAGGCAAACGATCTAGTGCTAGCAGGGATTTTTGCATCGCTTTTCAGTTTATTGATTATCTGGATTTCTAGCGAGGCGCCGGCTACAGACTACAGCCTTATTGATGATGAGTTGTTTTTGACCGTTTTTGGTGCCGCACCCATCGCGGTGGTGGCAAGCATGACAGCCTACTTATTTGCCCAATTCGTCGACATTCAGCTATATCACTTCTGGAAAAGAATTACTAAGGGTCGTATGCTTTGGTTGCGCAATAACTTCAGTACTTGGTTTTCACAATTTATTGATACCCTAAGTGTTCTTTTGTTGCTATGTTCTTTTGACATCATTCCGTGGGATAAATTTTACGCCTTGCTGGGTGCTGGGTTTCTGTTCAAAGTGCTCGTCGCTTTACTTGACACCCCGCTCATGTATTTGGGTACCTACGGATTTCAGAAACTGTTTAATTTAAAAATGGGAGAGGAACTCCTCTTGGATTAGAATGAAAAGATTTTTTAAGATACTAGGATTGGTTTTGATTGCATTGATAGTGCTGGTTATTGCCTCGCCGTATTTGTTCAAGTCGCAGATCAGCGATCTGATTAAAAGCCAGCTAAATCAATCACTTAATGCTACGATAGATTTCAGCGATTTAGATTTGAGTTTTTTCTCTGCGTTTCCTGATGCCAGAGTTGGACTCGAGAATTTGAGTGTAATCAATAAAGAGCCGTTTGCTGGAGACACACTTTTTTACGCTCGCGAGATAAAACTAGACATGCCGCTAGGTGATGTCTTTAATTCTGCTGGCGAGCCTATCCGACTCAATGAGATCATTGTGAACAGCGCGACAGCTAATTTTCTAGTCGACCAAAACGGCAACGCAAACTGGGACATTGCAAAAGCGTCCACTTCAACAACCACAAAGCAAGCCGATACCACGACAGCTGGCTTTTCATTTGACTTAAAACACTACGAGGTCAATGACAGTCGTCTTATATATAAGGACGCCGTTTCTACAAATTATCTGAAACTGGATAGCCTAAATCACAAGGGCGACGGTGACTTTTCATTAGATTCCAGTACGCTGGACACCTATACCGAGGCGATAGTCACATACAGTCTGGACAGCGTCGAATACTTATCTGCACGACCAGTAAAGCTGGACGCTGATATTCTGTTGAACATCAAAGAGCAGAAGTACACCTTTCAGGAAAATCAGGCGCTGGTCAATGATCTTGAAATAAAACTTGATGGTTTTGTCCAGCTACTTGAGGAAAGCACAATGGTGGATTTAAGTTTTGACACACCGTCATCAGATTTTAAAAATTTCTTTGCACTGATTCCAGAAACCTACCGTGGTAATCTGGAAGGAATGACTACTACAGGCGATTTTGTTTTAAAAGGAACTGTAAAAGGCGAGGTTACTGATGAACGCATACCGCTGCTGGACATCAACATGTCATCCAGCAACGCATCCTTCAAATATGCCGATTTGCCACAACGCGTCGATAATATCACCATCAATGCGTCTGTCAAAAACGAGACTGGGATGGTGGAAGAGACCTTCGTGGATATTCCAGACGTTCAATTCAGTTTGTCGGGAGATCGCTTTCGCGGAAGCGCACTCGTCCAAAAACTCATGGGCAACCCAGAAGTGGACATGACGATGAACGGGACCATCGATTTTGCAAATCTGGAACGGGCAATTCCATTCCCAGAAAACACGCATCTCAACGGTCGCCTAGCGCTAGACGCTGCCGCAAAATTTGACATGGCGAGCATCGAGCAGGAAAAGTACCAAAACATCAATACCCGCGGTACGGCAAAACTTACCAAATTCAAATACGAGGGTGAGGCGCTAAGCAAGCCGCTCAACATCAATACCGCAGACCTCGATTTTTCTACCTCGCGCATCAGGTTGACCAACTTTGACGCCGTGACCGGCAATACTGATCTCAAGGCTAACGGGAACATCAATAATTTGATCGGTTTTATCCTGCAGGACCAGCCGCTCAAGGGTGCTTTTACCGTTTCCAGTAGTACGCTGGACAGTTCAGATTTTATGACCGCTCAAGGCGAAAACGGAACAAGCACAACTTCTACAGGCAACAACGAAGCTCAAGCAAATAAAAAAGCAATCCAGATCCCTGACTTCCTAGACGCACAACTGGATTTTAAGGTCAACCGAGTGCTTTACGATGGACTCGAACTTGCCAACGTTTCTGGAATGGCAATCATTAGGGACGAGACCATGACGCTCAACAATGTGCGTACTGATGTTTTCAATGGAAACATAGGCGTGAATGGATCGCTTACTACAAAAGGTGATGTGCCCAGATTCAATATGGCGCTGGATATGAACACGCTGGATATCGCCAAGTCCTTCCAAGGTCTAGAGATGTTTCAAAAGCTGGTGCCTATCATCAGCGCATTGAAAGGAACCATCTCGACAGACCTGACGCTTTCCGGTAATCTGAACGAAGAATTGTCACCTGTGATACCCAGCCTAACCGGCGACGCTTTTGCTCAGGTCCTCACTAAGGACGTTGATCTATCCGCTAATCCGCTGTTGAGTAGATTGAACAACGAGCTTGACTTTTTGAATCTCGGCAATCTGAATCTGTCTGACTTGCAGACTCGCTTGAAATTTGAGAATGGAGCGGTAAATATTCAGCCATTTGACTTTAAGGTGAAGGACATAAATATCACGGCCAGCGGCAGCCACAGCCTGCAGAACGAGATGAATTATGTACTTGACCTGAATGTTCCTGCAAAATATCTGGGTAAAGAGGGCGCAAGTCTTCTATCAAAGCTGGAGGATAAAGAAGTCGATAAGATCGATGTGCCTATCCCAGTACGTCTGGGCGGTAGCATGATGCAGCCCAAAATTAATTTGAATCTGCAACAGGCGATTACAAATCTGTCCAATCAAATCATAGAAATCCAAAAGCAAAAGCTTAAGGATAAAGGCAAAGACAAACTCAATGAGACCTTGAATAACGTTTTGAATGGAGCTTTAGGCAACGGTCGCAACAATCAGGACACCACAAAACCAGCAGATTCAACAAGTACGACCACCACCCCTAAATCCACAGAGCAAGAAACCAGAGATAAGGTAAAAGAAGCCGCTGGTGGATTGATACGTGGTTTGCTAAAAAAGAAAAAAGACACGACTCGCGGTAATGGCTGAATTTGATGACGATTACTTCATGCGGAAAGCTTTGCTCGAGGCGCAAACTGCTTTTGAGCGCAACGAGATTCCAGTAGGTGCAGTCATTGTTCACGACAATCGCATTATCGCCCGCGGTCACAACCTTACCGAGGCACTCAACGACGTCACCGCACACGCCGAGATGCAGAGCATCACCGCAGCTGCCAGCTATCTCGGTGGCAAATATTTAATTGATTGCACAATGTATGTCACGCTTGAGCCTTGTCAGATGTGCGCTGGTGCACTTTATTGGTCGCAGATTTCAAGATTAGTTTATGGCGCTAGCGATGAAAAACGCGGCTATACTTCTACAAATGTCCAATTGCATCCCAAAACCAAAGTCACAAAAGGTATCTTGGAAAATGACTGTTCCCAGCTTATGCAGGACTTCTTCCAGCGCAAGCGCAAACTGAATTCCTAGAGACTGGCTATATTAGCCGTAGATGGAAACGGCAGAAAAGAAAACGTGCCCAGAATGCGGCGAGGAAATACGAGGTCGAGCAGACAAACGTTTCTGCAGCGACTACTGCCGCAACGTTGCTCACAACCGCGAAAACCGAGATTCCACCGCCCTGATGCGAAATGTCAACAATCGCCTGCGCAAGAACTACCGCATCCTCAAGAAGCTCAACTTCAAGGACAAGACCAAAACCACCAGAAACAAGCTGCTAGCAGAGGGTTTTGACTTCAACTTTTTCACTAGTATCTACACCACAAAAAAGGGCACGATCTACTATTTCCTCTACGATCAGGGCTATTTGCCGATGGATGATGATTATTATCTGCTGGTAAAAAGAGAGTAGTTTTTCTCATTTCGCTTTCGCGAAAGCGGAATTTCAAAGATCCAAGCAAAAAAGCCCCCTCGAGGGGGTTGGGGGGTGTAAAGTATGAGAGAATCACACAGACCTGTCAAGCTGGATCTCGCATTGAGCGCAGTCGAAATGTCAGCTTCTCACAGCTACGATAACAGAATGAATACACATTGAGATGCCACTTTCCATCAGCCTGACAGCGCAGAGTAGAGCCCCCCTTCGGGGCTTGGGGCCAAAGATCTCATCATTTTCTTTTCTCAACTTCAACTCCAACTTCAACTTCAATTTCCCTACGCAACATTCTCAATACACAGTCCGTTACCTTTACGATCCAATCCGACTAAATGGAGTTTACTGAAGACAAGAACTTTCTGCGCTGGGCAATCATTGCTGCTGGGGTGATCGTGGTTTCTCTGATTCTGTGGAACACCTACATGTTCTATAACCAACTCAAGCAAATCGAGAAGCGAAATATTGAAGAGTACACCGAGGCACAGCTTGAAATCAACTCGTCAGGATTAGAGGACGATATAAGCGAGGTGGCGCTTAAGGTCTTGCAAAATAATACCACAATCCCCATCATCATTGCTAACAAAGACAATCAGTTTGAGATAAATAATCTTCCAGAAAATATTACAGAAAATGATACAATAGCAATCAAAAAGTTGATTGAAGAGTTCAAGCTTCAGAATGAGCCTATTGAAAGTTTTTTAGACGGTGAAGATGTACCGCATACCGTCACTTACTACGGTGATAGCGTGATTCTTACACGGCTCAAATATTACCCGCTTGCGCTGGTGCTAATCATGGTCTTGCTGGGAGCAGTCATTTGGTTCTTCTACCGGTCAAATAAAGCCAGCGAACAGAATAAGCTTTGGGCAGGGATGGCCAAAGAAAGCGCCCATCAGATAGGTACACCGCTCTCATCATTAGTTGGCTGGACTACAATTTTAAGAGAGTCAGATGTAGATCCTACTTACGTCGTCGAAATGGAAAAAGACATCGATCGCCTGCGCATGATCACCGATCGGTTTTCAAAAATCGGTTCCATTCCAGAACTGGCAAATCACGACATTGTCATAGAAACGCAAAAAGCCACGGAGTACATCAGTGCTCGATCATCACGACTGGTGAATTTCAAAATTGACCTACCAGATCAGCCTATTCCTGTGCAGTTGAATCCTCAGTTGTATTCTTGGGTTATAGAAAACATCATTAAAAACGGGATTGATGCCATGAAGGGCAAGGGACAAATCACCGTCTTTCTGCGCGCCGATGTCCATAAAGTTATTGTACGCATAAGCGATACAGGAAAAGGGATTCCAAAAAAGCTTTGGAAAAAAGTCTTCAATCCTGGGTACACAACAAAAAAACGCGGCTGGGGACTGGGCTTATCGCTCGCCAAGCGCATCATTTCAGATTACCACAATGGGAAGATCAAAGTGGCTAGCAGCGCCCGCGATCAAGGAACTACGTTTGAAGTCTTGATTCCCCGAGCTACTCTTTGAAATTAATAGTCGCTTCAACTTTTTCGCCATCCCTATCCACCACTACTTTTGCCTGTTCACCAGCTTCATAGGTTGACAGTGCACGCATGTAGCTCATCATATCGGTGACGGTGCTGTCGCCTAGCTTGACGACAATATCGCCTTTTTGCAGTCCAGCAGCCTGCGCTGGTTTTCCCTCGCTTACTCCATCGATGCGCATGCCTTTTCCAGTAAATAGGTAGTCTGGTACTACACCCAGCGCGACTTTAAACCGTGGTACGTCTTCGCTTTCGTTTTTAGTTTTTCTGAAAGCAAGTTTTCCTGCACCGTCTATTTCTTTTACAATACGCTCAATATAATCGGCGATTTTTTCCATGCCCTTATAATTGAGCTTTTCGGTGTCGTCGCTGGGGCGGTGGTAATCACCGTGCTGGCCTGTAAAAAAGTGCAGCACAGGAATGTCATTCAAGTAAAATGAAGTGTGATCGCTGGGCCCTACGCCACTTTCCGAAAGCGCTAGTTCAAAATCCTCGTTTACGGAATTTAGTACTTGTTTCCATCTTGGTGTCGTACCCACACCGTTTATCGCCAGTTTGCTCTCATCATTCAGCCGGCCTACCATGTCCATGTTGATCATGTAATTTGCTTGGGTGAGATCAATCGTTGGGTTTTTAGTAAAATAATTTGATCCCAGCAGCCCCATCTCTTCTCCTGAAAATGCAATAAATAGGTAGTTGTTGTTCTTGAAATTATTGAGATCCTCGACCCGCACCCCGTTGGGTTTCTCAGTTCCGAAACTAGCCTCAACTCTGGTGTGGTTGTTTTGTACGCTTTCGCGAAAGCGGAATGCCAAATCTAGCATAATCGCAATACCACTCGCGTTGTCATCTGCACCGTTGTGAACTGCCTCGCCCTCGCGGTGCAGCGATCCCTCGCCACCCATGCCCAGATGGTCGTAGTGTGCGCCTATGATGAGCGTGGTCGCGGCTCCATTGTCTATCTTCCCAATCACGTTTGTGCCAGTAAGAAAGCCCTCACCATCCTCATTACTGAACACAGCCTCCTGATGCGGATCACCAGAGGGTTTGAAAGAGAAGGTCTGGAAATAAGTACCGGCATTCCCTGCAGGTTCCAGTCCTACCTCGTCCATTCTTTTGGCGATGTAGTCTGCAGCCATGAGTTCATACTTTGTTCCTGTCTCCCGTCCCTGCAAGGAATCTGCAGCGAGTACAGCAACATCTGTGCGCATGTCTCCTCTGGTATAAGATGGGGCTGTAGGGTTATTCTCCTTGCAGCTGTGAAGCAACAAAATGGATAAGAGGGCAATAGCGATTCTCATGTCTCGGTCTTAGTTTTGCGCAAAAATAATTCATACATGAGAGCTGCCTATATGCTTCTAGTTGCGCTATTACTTGCGTCCTGCAAGGAAAAAGTTGAAGAGGTGCCGCCACGGGAGATGGAAAAGGAAAATGTATCTGTTCAGGATTCGCTGAGCCTAATTCTGCCTGGGGAGAAGCACTTCAAAAGCTTGCGTCAGGTCACCTATGGTGGTGATAATGCAGAGGCCTACTGGTCTTTTGACGATGAGATGCTAGTCTTTCAATCCAATAATGAGGAATGGGGTGTGGGCTGTGACCAGATGTTCTTGATGAAACGGGAGGACAGTTTTGAAAGTCACGTGCCACCCATGGTTTCTACGGGCGATGGCCGCACTACCTGTTCCTATTTTATGCCAGACAACAAGCACATTATCTATGCAAGTACACATCTGGTGATGGAGGATTGTCCAGAAGAGCCCCTGCGCCAAAACGGTAAATACGTATGGCCCATCCACGATAGCTACGACATTTTTGTAGCCGATCTAGAAGGTAACATCACCGCCCAACTTACCAATGAACCAGGCTACGATGCCGAACCCACCGTCTCACCAAAAGGTGATAAGATAGTCTTTACCAGCGATCGCAGTGGTGATCTCGAGCTCTACACTATGGATTTGGACGGTAGTAATGTCAAGCAGATCACTTACGAGCTGGGTTATGATGGCGGGGCGTTCTTCTCACCAGATGGAACAAAACTGATCTTCCGTTCATCGCGTCCCAAGACCAAAGAAGAAATAAAGGAATATAAAGATTTACTAGCCGAGGGCCTCGTCCAGCCTACCGAGATGGAATTGTACATCTGCAATGCAGATGGCAGCGATCTACGCCAGCTTACTGATCTGGGCAATGCTAACTGGGCGCCATTCTTCCATCCTAGCGGTGAGAAAATCTTATTCTCATCCAACTTCGAGGCAGAGCGCGGTTTCCCCTTCAATCTTTATCTGATCAATATAGATGGCACTGGTCTGGAACGCGTCACCCACGGCGAGACCTTTGATGCATTCCCTGTGTTTTCAAACAATGGAAAGTATTTAGCGTTTTCTTCTAACCGTAACAACGGTGGTGGTCGCGATACCAATCTTTTTATTGCTGAGTGGCAGGATTGAGTAACTAGGTCAGAATTTTTCTTGATTTCAGTTTGAGTGCGGTCGAGAACGATTTAGCATACAAACTTCTAACGCGTTTTGATGCTAGTTTTTTACTGGCTAGATTAGTGCTTAGAAATGAATTGTCATGAAAACAATAACTGATATCTCTCAATTAGACCTCAAAAAGCGCTACACTTACGCAGATTATTTGACATGGCAATTTAGTGATAGGGTAGAACTTATCAAGGGATGGATTCATAGAATGAGTCCCGCGCCTAGAATGCGCCATCAAAAAATAAGTGTAGAACTTCTTTACAGTTTTAAGCACTATTTTAAAACCTGCGACAAAAACTGTATGGTGTTTGACGCACCATTTGATGTCCGTCTAAATAAATCAGGCGGTGAGAATGAACTTATAGAAACAGTTGTGCAGCCTGATATTTGTATAATATGTGATTTGCAAAAACTGGATGAGGCTGGTTGTTCAGGTGCGCCTGATTTAATTGTCGAAATACTATCACCGACTACTGCAAAAAAAGATTACAACGAGAAGTTCAATCTGTATGAAGAAAATGGAGTTCTGGAATACTGGATCGTAAATCCCACTGAGAATACAATTGAGGTTTTCGTGAGAAAAAACGAGTTGTTTGAATTGAAAGGATTGTACATAAAAGATGAGTATACCGATCCAGTAAGTGGTGACCTTTTTCCCAATATGAAAGTTGACTTACAAGATGTGTTCTCTTAAATCTATATCCTTGAAACCTTAAATCTATCTCATGTCCACCACCTCACTTATCATTGAAGAGCGCAGCCGCGATATAGGCGATTTTTTAGTAGGTCGCTTGATTCCGTTTAGGAAAAAGCGCATGGTAGGACCGTTTATTTTTATCGATCACATGGGACCTGCCCAGTTGGGACCCGAGAAATACATGGATGTAGATCAACATCCCCATATTGGGCTATCTACGTTAACCTATTTATTAGATGGTGAATTGCAGCACGCAGATTCCATCGGGACAGATCAGTTGATCAAGCCTGGCTCGGTAAACTGGATGACTGCTGGAAAAGGCTGCTCCCACACCGAGCGCACTCCGCAAGCTTCTCGCGATGCAGGGAAAGAATTAGTCATGCACGGGTATCAGATTTGGGTAGCCCTGCCTAAGGAATTGGAAGATATCAAGCCTTCATTCCACCACATCAACGCAGAAGACCTGCCTACTTGGAGAGACGCTTCAGCAGATTTCAAGCTAGTTGCCGGAAAAGGCTATGGCAAGGAATCGCCTGTTCCCGTGCATTCTGAATTATTTATGGTAGAAGTAAAAACAACCGCCGACTACGAACTTGATATAGCCAAAAATCTGAAGGGCGAAGTAGGTGTAACGGTCGTAAGCGGCAGCGTTGTCGCTTGCGGTGACTGTATTGAGGCTGGAAATATGCTGGTTAATAAAACTCAAGATGCTTGTAAGCTGACTATTGCAGCTGGCAGCCACATTTTATTATTTGGTGGTGAGCCGTTCCCAGAAGAGCGTCACATCTACTGGAACTTTGTTAGTCATTCCAAAGAGAAAATCGAGGTAGCAAAAGAAGCGTGGAAGAATAAAACTTTCCCGATGATGGAAAATGATGATTCTTATGTGGCGTTGCCGAGATGATATGAATTCAAATTCAAATCTCAAGCAAAGAATTAGAAATGGTTTGCTAGTGTTGAAGACTGGCCAACCTTATAGGATTTCTGATTTAGTCCTGAGAGTAAAAAATGATGGATGTCTTCATGTTTACGCACGTTCTAGGAATAGCATTCTAAAAAGCATTTCTGAAAAATCAGCCGTCGAAGAGCTTAAACTGATAGAACAAAAATTTAATTACTTATGCAATTTATCTTCAAAGTTGCATGATTTTTCTATAGGTAGAGAAAAAATTTTGACTATCACATTAAGAGATGGAATGAGTGAAATTGGTGTCTGCTCTCTTATCAAAGAAGAGATTGAGTGGCATGTCGATATTTAGAACAAAATCTATTTAGGCTTATAAGCAATAGCCTTGATCTCAATCAACAGATGCGGGTGTGGCAGTTGGTGAACCGCAACAGTAGTTCGCGTGGGACCATCGTAATCAAAGTATTTTCCGTAAGTCTCATTGTAACCTTTAAAGTCGTTCATGTTGACTAAAAAACTGGTTACGTCTACTACGTCTTTTAAACTTGCGCCTTCCGTTTGTAGTATGGCGTCAATGTTTTCAAGAACAGCAGCAGTTTGCGCAGCGATATCTAGATTAGTGGTGCCCATTTCATCTACTTCAACACCAGCAAAAGTGTTGTCTTTCCTACGACTACTAGTCCCGGAGATGTATAAAAAATCCCCTACTCGTTTGATATGTGGGTAACGTCCTCTAGGTGTTGCTTTATCTTCTAATACTGGCATATTTCTAAGTCTAAATCTAAGTTTAAGTTCAAGTCTAAGAGGAAAGTCTAGTTACGCAGCCACAAAACTTCCTTAGTTTTTTTCTGGATTTTCCTTAACAAGTTTTCCAGGTCCTCGTCCACCTCAATCTCATTTTCTTTCAGCAACCATAAAATGGCTTTGTCCTGTGCTCGGCCTTCGTGCAAGGCATCGCGGTACCTAGTGCCATCGCTGGGGAAAGTTACTTTTGAGTATTTTGAAGAATATTCCGCTTTCGCGAAAGCGGACTCCAAACGCATCTCAATCTGCCGCTTCTTCTGGAAATCCGGATGGGCAACGCTGTCCCGCATCTCAATAAAATTGTCCAACGCCAAATCTGCAATCGCATCAGCATCCGGTTTGCGTAACTCGCTAAATTGCTCAAACGCTGCATCCCATGTCTCATGCTGGTCTAGGATTGAGTCGAGTACTGTCACATCTTCAAAACTGGCATTCATGCCTTGACCGTAAAACGGAACGATCGCATGACTGGCGTCTCCTAAAATCAACGTGGTGCCACATGCTGTCCAAGGGCTGCAACGTACAGTTCCCAGCGGCGGGGTAGGATTGGTCTGATACTGCTCTACCAGATCAGGTATGTGCTGCAACACATCACCAAATTCATCTTTGAAGAATTCCAGAATCTCCTCTGAGGTGTTGATATTATTGAATGCGCGTCCGTCACCGTCATAGCGCATAAAAAGCGTCAGCGTAAAACTACCGTCTAAATTGGGCAGCGCGATAAGCATAAATCCACCCCGCGGCCAGATGTGCAACGCATTCTTATCGATGCGCCAGCCGCCTTTCTCTGTAGGCGGGATGTTCAGTTCTTTGTAGCCGTGTGGCAACCAATCGGTACTATTTGAAAATAAAAAATCCCGCTGCCGCACCATAGCTTTGCGCACAACAGATCCAGCACCGTCAGTTCCAAAGAGTATATCAGCTTTCCAGGATTTCTTCTTCCCAGTTTCCGAGTCGTGATAAGTTACCGATGGATCTTTAAAATCCACTTCCTCAACTGCATCGTTGAAATCAATTTGAACATCATCGTATTTATCGGCTTCATCCAGCAAGAGTTTGTTCAGTTCTTCACGTGAGATCGAATTGATGTACTCGCCATCGCGACCGCTGTACTTAGACAATACCGTTTTTCCCTGTTTGTCATGGATCAATCTGCCGTGCATGGGAATGCAGAGCTTGCGGGCCTTTTCTTTTAATCCCACCAGTTCCAGCGCTTTTAATCCCCTATCAGACAGAGCGAGATTGATACTGCGGCCAGCATCTACCTGAGCTTTGCGCATATCTGGACGCTTTTCCAGGATATCGACTTTATAGCCGCGCTGCGCAAGTCGCAGACCCAAAAGCGATCCGCACAAACCTGCGCCGGTGATTAGGATTTTGGTGCTTTTATCTGATAGTAGCATGTAGACAGATTCTGTGATCGGTAAAGTTAGTTGCTGTTAATTGAATAGGTCAGGGCAATTGAAATTTATGCGCGTTCAGGTTTCTGTCGATATGTGCGGTCAGATCTTCTCTTATCTTAGCCTGTTCTGCATATTTTTTCCATTCTCTCACCGTCTCTAATACTTCCTCGATGATTGATTTTGCGTTTTTGGCACCTATGTCTTTTGCTATAGTCATCATATCCTCAAAAGTGATGTCTTGTCGCTTGCCATTGACGCTTAATGTTTGCTTGCTTACCCACAAACTTTTCTCATCATAGGCAAAGCATAAGTCATAAGCAGGCGCCAGTTCCCAGCGGCTATCTTTTTTTAGAATGAATGAGAAGTTCTTTGTATGGTCATCATAATTGGTCGCCAGTACATTAAACACCATCCTGCGGAACATCTCTGCCGCCTCAGGGTAGGACAGCCTGATTTTGCGCATTGTTTGGAACAGCTGCTCATAGCTGTAGGCCTCCATCAGGTTGAAGTCGTAGTGCTCGAGACCGCACCAGCTGGATATGTGGTGCTTTTGGTTTTTTGTGCGGTCAAACCGCTGCGTCATAAAATGCGCCCTACCATTTTCCACAATCAGTCTGCACGGCATGATGTCTATCCCGCAGTCTTTTGCCATGAGGTAATAGGCGTATTCCACTCGACCCCAGCCGCTGCTCTCACCGAATTGAGCACTACTCACACCGTCCAGCTTCAACAGCCAGTGCTCAAATCCAGCGGGTGCGGTTGCTTGTCCAGATCTCAGTTCACCTGTTTTCGGATTGTATGCCACCACGGCTTTTGGCCTAGCACCACCCGCCGATGTTCCTATGCGTAGTACATCGCGCACCGCTTCCTTTCCTTTTTGCTCAAGCGAAGTCGTAAACTCTGCCCTCGTCTCCAGCATCGCTCGGGCGGTGTCCACCAGCGAGTCGACCGCTAGTGTAAAGGTCTTTTCGGCATTGACGGGGTGTGCGGGTTCAAATTCCAGCGCACCCATACCTCGCGTACCGATAAAGCATAATTTCTCAACTGGGTTCATACTACCTGCCTCGCGGCCAGTTTTAGCTAGCCAGCTATCGATCAGCTGGTTTCCGTAGCGGTCGGGCAACAAGTCTGCAATCAGGCCGGGCAAGCCTTTGAAAGTATATGAGAATTGACCGCGCTGTACGCGCAGTTCTGGAAAACTATGGATGCGTGTGCCTTGGCTTAGAGGCATTTTGATAGGTGCGATGTCCCAGCCTTTGGTCAAAAACTTTCTGTCATATTGAAAGAATCCCAGTTTTCTGGAATCGTCCCAGCGTATCGCGCCTACCAGCTCGCCCCAAAGATTTATTTGAGCGACATCTACCATTCTGGCTCGCTTACCTGATTGTCATCACCATCTTTCTTGCGGGCTCGCTTACGTTCTTTAGATTTCAGTTTTGCGTAAGCGACAGGACTAATCGTTTCCTCAATTTCAAAAACTTCAAGAACCGAGAGAAGATCCAGTGTGCGCAGGATCTGAATCAATGTGTCCAGCCGCACGGTCTGTCCCCGCTCCAGCAGACTGAGCGTGGAACGACTTATTCCTGCACGGCTGGCAGTTTCATTCTGAGATAGATTCAATTGCACTCGATGATGCTTGATAAATTTACCTACTAGTTTAAGGTAGTGGCTATCGCTCGCACTTTTGAAATTACTGTATGACATTACATTCAAAACTACTCAAAAATAATCCTTTTGAGTGATTTATCATACAGTATTATAATTAACTTAAAAAGTATGTTATATCATTCAAAAAGAACAAAAAAGTATTTAATGAATGATGTATCATTCATTAAGTGTAGTAAAGAGTGCTTACAGAATTCCATGATAGGAATTCTTAGAATGGAAGATCGTCGTGATCCTCTTCCTTTGTGTTTTGGATAGGTTCATACTCGTCAAAAGGGGGAACATCGCTCGAGCCGCCACTTGGATTAGCGCCTAATTTCTCGATGCGCCATCCAGAGATGCTATTAAAATATTTGGTTTCGCCTTGAGGGCTTTGCCACTCGCGTCCACGTAGGTTGATGCCCACTTTTACTTGGTCGCCAACGTTGTAACTGTCCAATAAACCGGTCTTGTCTTGAACAAACTCGATCATTAAATGTTGCGGGTATTGCTCTTCGGTGGTGACGACAAGCTCACGCTTCTGGAATCCATTGTTCCCAAAAGTCTTTGTCTCACCTATCAACTTGATTTTTCCTTGTACTTCCATAATTATAATAATAGTATTTTCCAGGCGTCCAGAAGTTCGCCCTTTGCAATTAACTCTTTAGCTTTTTCATGTTTCTGCTCAGTAGATATAGCATTTAATCTTTCCGCTTTCGCGAAAGCGGAAACCTCATCCTCACTAGGAATACGCTCTACATTGCCCAGTTTGCCCAGGTCATTACCGGTCAAAATATCGCTCCTTCTCGCGTGATCAGGCAAAGCGTCCACTCCCACGCCTAGCGTAGCCAATGGTTTAGGTACCTCAAACATAGCATCTTTTGAGCGGCAATACCAGTTACCACCCATGCGAGCAACAGTATCTATTTTAAACGGATCTATTTTCTGATCAGCGTCCAGTATCTCATCGCTCACGTGCACCATGACTACCTCGCAGATGATCAGGTTTCCAGCGCCACCCTCATTACCCAATTCAACTACTTGATTGACCTTGCATTCAAACTGAACAGGACTCTCTGCAACACGTGGCGGCTTGACCTTAACACTGTCGACAGCGGTCAGGCCACTCTTGATAAATTCATTCACGCCGTCTCCATATTCCGTACTGCTGAGTGACATCTGCTGGACGATGTCATAGTTTACAATATTGATGACGACCTCACCTGTAGCTTGGGCATTCAATAGGGTGTGTTTTACCGTGTTGTTGCGCACCCGTCTGGCAGGTGAGAAAATCATGATCGGTGGGTTTGCGCTGAAGACGTTGAAGAAAGAGTAGGGTGAAAGATTCACTTCGCCTTTTTCATTTACCGTACTGGCAAATGCAATGGGGCGAGGTTGAACCGCGCCAAGCATAATGCCATGTAGGTAAGGGGTTTCAATGTCTTTTGGGTCGATCTGCATGAGCGTTTTTGCTAGTTTTCAAAGATAGGCAAAAGCCTATGGAACGAGGGAGGCAAACCTGCTGCGCCGCTCGGTAATTGGCTAAAAACATCACTTTGAGTAGCGATAATTAAAGAATGGACTATCCACTTAAGCTTAAAAAAAATTGCCCTGACAAAACCGTAGAGTGCTTGACGCATAACAAATAAATGACTAGATGCCATGCACCAAAACGTACGCAACGCAAACTAGGGCTTTAATGCTATAACGTTATAGGCGTTTTTTTCACAGTATAATGTAACCTGCTAGGCCTGCGCTGTGTACTTTTGTTGTTCATACTATAGATTTTATGAAGACCATACAGTTCCGTGAGGCCATAGCAGAGGCCATGAGTGAGGAAATGAGACGTGACGAGAGCGTTTATTTGATGGGTGAAGAGGTAGCCGAATATAATGGCGCCTACAAGGCTTCTAAAGGCATGCTCGACGAGTTCGGTCCTAAGCGTGTGATCGATACGCCCATTTCAGAACTTGGATTTGCTGGTGTTGCCATAGGATCTACCATGACAGGCAATCGCCCGATCGTGGAATACATGACATTTAATTTCTCGCTGGTAGGGATCGATCAGATCATTAACAACGCAGCAAAGATCCGCCAGATGAGCGGTGGGCAGTTGAAATGTCCCATCGTTTTCCGTGGACCCACTGCAAGCGCTGGCCAACTAGCAGCTACGCACTCGCAGGCTTTTGAAAGCTGGTTTGCAAACACGCCTGGATTAAAAGTGATCGTTCCATCAAATCCTTATGACGCAAAAGGCTTGTTGAAAGCTGCCATACGCGACGACGATCCAGTCATTTTTATGGAAAGTGAGCAGATGTATGGTGACAAAGGCGAGGTTCCAGAAGATGAGTACACGCTTCCCATAGGCGTTGCAGATATCAAGCGCGAGGGTAGCGATGTTACGATTGTGTCTTTTGGTAAAATCATCAAGGCAGCCTACAAGGCGGCAGAGGAACTGGAGAAAGAAGGCATTTCCTGTGAGATCATCGACTTGCGTACCGTGCGTCCATACGATCAGGAAGCGATCCTTGAGTCGGTTAAAAAGACTAATCGTTTGGTAATTCTCGAGGAAGCATGGCCTTTTGGTAACGTAGCGACTGAAATCTCGCACATGGTTCAAGCACGTGCTTTTGATTATCTAGACGCGCCTATCTATAAAATCAACACGGCAGATACACCGGCGCCTTATTCTCCAGTTCTTTTGGAAGAATGGTTGCCTAATCATGAGGACGTGATCGAGGGCGTCAAAAAGGTGATGTACAGAAAATAGGACTTGAAAATCTCATTTTGATTTGACCCAGCTACGGCTGGGTTTTTTATTGGTCGTGGTTACTCATAAAATGATATATTCACCAGCTTGTATTCGGCCATGCTCAATTTTGTTTTGTTCGCTTTCGCGAAAGCAAAAACCCATCAAGCTTTTCTAATTCTCACACTCATTTGTGGGGTGACATCACTGGCACAGACCAAGGTAGGCGGTGTGGTTAAAGACCAGTTTGGTGACCCGGTAGCCTACGCAAACGTGATTTTCCCAGGAACAAGCACGGGAACCATCACAAATGATGATGGTAGATTCTATCTCCAGAGCGATACCACCCAGAGCGAGTTGCAATTCTCCTTTGTAGGTTATAAAACGCTCACGATAGAACTCAAGGAACGCGTCGCACTCAATCTAGATATCATCATAGAAAGCGACGAGGCACAGCTGGATGCCGTGGTTGTATATAGTGGTAAGACTTCAAAAAAGAATAATCCGGCGATAGACATTTTGCGCAAAGTGTGGGAAAACAGGCGCAAGAATGGCCTCAAGCAGTTTGAGCAGTATCAGTATGATAAGTATGAAAAAGTAGAGTTTGACCTGAATACGCTAGACAGTGCTATGATCAATAGCAGGCTTTTCAGGGGAATGGAATTCATTTTTGATTATGCAGATACCAGTAAGGTTACAGGAAAATCTTATCTGCCGATTTTCATTAATGAGGCTCTAAGCACAACTTATGGCGATAACATCCTGAACAAAGAAAAGGATGTGGTCAAGGCCAACAAAAATTCTGGGTTCTCAAACAACCAGACACTCATAGCACTGGTAAAGGATCTCTACACAGATATTGACATTTACGATCGCTACCTCAAGTTCTTTGATAAGAGTTTTGCCAGTCCAGTGGGCAGGGCCGGTATAGATGCCTATAATTACGTATTGCGTGATACGGCCATTGTAGATGGGGTAGAAGCTTACAATATTGTTTATTACCCGCGTCGTAAGGGCGAGCTGACTTTTAAAGGTGACTTCTGGGTCGCTACAGAATCCTACGCCATCAAGGAGATAAACATGCAAGCTACCAAAAGCGCTGATGTCAACTGGGTGAAAGAAATCTACATCGAGCAGGAATTTGATGTACTGAATGACAGTCTCTTTCTCATTACCCGAGATTACTTCATGAGTGATTTTGCGTTGAATAAAAAGGAAGAATCCAAAGGTGTTTATGGCAAGCGCACTACACTTTTTGACAACTATAAATTCAATATCCCGAAGCCAGATGATTTTTATAGGCGCAGAGTTAATGATTTTGACCCTGAAGTCTATAATCGTGACGAGGCCTATTGGGATGAGAACCGCCTCGAAAAACTCGATGCAGATGAAAAGCAGATCTACACCATGCTTGATACCCTCAAGCAAAACAAAAAGTTCAAGCAGCTCTATAACATTGGGACTGTACTTGCTTCAGGCTATTACGAGGTAGATGGATTTGATATAGGTCCTGTATTCAACATCGCGGGATTCAATGAAGTGGAGGGGCTGCGCCTGCGTATGGGCGGCCGTACTTATTTTGATGCAAACGATCCCTGGCGTCTAGAAGGATATCTGGCTTATGGTTTTCGCGATGATCAAGTTAAGTACGGTTTATCCGGTAAAGTCTTGCTGGACAAACGCAGTAGGCTTACGCTTTTCGGTGGTAATCGTCGGGATGTGGAACAATTGGCAGCTAGTCTTACAAATACAAATGATGTTTTGGGTCGCAGTCTTGCCTCAAGCGCACTGTTGAGTGCCGGCGCAAATGATAAACTGTCATCAATTAATTTGAGTACCGTTGGGCTCAGTTTTGAGCCGCTTTATAACTGGGAACTCAGACTCACAGGAAGCTACCGGACCATAAAAAGCGCTAATCCAGTCGATTTTATCGTCGACTACGTGAATCCCAATACGGGTCAGATTGAGAGCGAGGTTGCCCAAACAGAATTGTCTTTCGCCAGCACATTTACCCCTGGTCGCAAAACGGCTAATTATGGTGTGGACCGCACGCTCATTAATTCTGGTGCCTATCCTATTCTCTATTTGGGCTATACAAAGGGTTTAGACGGTCCATTGGGAAGTGATTTTAATTATGATCGAGCGCAGTTTTATTATTCGCATCCATTTCAGATTGGTCCATTCGGAAGATTGACCGCTAGACTTGAGGCCGGTAAGACGTTTGGTCAGGTGCCACTGTCGCTGCTTAATGTGGTGCCGGGAAACCAGACCTATTTCAACATTGCCGGTGCCTTCAACACCATGGATTTTTACGAGTTTGTAACAGATGAATATCTAACTGTGAGCCTAGATCACAACTTCAATGGGCGATTGTTCTCACGTATTCCAGGTCTAAGGGATCTCAATCTGCGAGAGCTGGTGGGTATTAAGGCCGTCTACGGGACCGTAAGCGACAACAACATAGCCATTAATCGTAGCAACGTTCCTTACCGCGCACCAGAAGATATTTATTGGGAGTACAGTGCAGGTGTTGGCAATATTTTCAAAATCCTGCGTATCGATGTCAGCTTCCGTGGTAGCTATAACTATCTGCCAGATGCGCGCAATGTGGCGGTGACGGGCAGTTTTGGGTTTAGTTTTTAGAGCTCGTCTTTAAGCACTTCTACAAACCTCCAACAATCCAAGTATGAATTGTAAAGTGGTGCTGGCGCAATGCGTATGACATCCGGCTCACGCCAGTCTGCGATTACACCTTTGGCGCTTATGGCTTCAAAGAGCGACTTGTCTGCATTCTTGACTGCAAGCGACAATTGGCAACCGCGATCTTTTGGATTACTAGGCGTAATTATAGAGATTCTGTCACCTTCAATTTCCTTGAGCAATTGCTCTAAGTAATTTGTAAGCTTGATTGACTTTTTGCGCAAGCGGGAAAATCCAGCTTCAGCAAATAGGGCTAGACTTGCTTTGATTGCTGCCATGCTTAGGATTGGTGGGTTGCTCAGTTGCCAGCCTTCTGCACCATACATGGGTTCAAAGTCATCACGCATTTTAAATCGCGTTTCTTGATTATGCCCCCACCAACCAGTAAAGCGTGGCAAGGTGTGATTCTCAGCATGGCGCTCATGAACAAAGCAACCGCCTAGACTTCCAGGTCCAGAATTCAAATACTTATAGGTGCACCACACGGCAAAGTCGGCTCCTGAATCGTGGAGATTCAGATCTACATTTCCCGCACCGTGTGCACAGTCAAATCCTACCACACAGCCAGCCTTATGCCCTAGCTGAGCTATACTCTTCAAGTCGAAAAACTGTCCAGTATAGTAATTCACCGCACCGATCATCATCAAAGCAATCTCTTCACATTGTTCTTCAATAATCTTTTTTAAATCCTCGATACGTGGGGTGTGCTCGCCAGCACGGGGTTTCCAAAAAATCAAATCTCTTTCTGGATCACCACCATGAAACTCTATTTGTGAGGCCATCGCATATCGATCGCTAGGAAATGCATCTGCCTCGATCAGTATTTTTTTTCGCTTACCAGATGGACGGTAGAAGCTCACCATCATGAGGTGAAGGTTTGTGGTAAGCGTGTTCATGACTACTACCTCGTGCGGCTTTGCGCCCACTATTTCAGCCATGGTTTCCGTTAGATTCTCATGGTACGGCATCCACGGATTCATCGCCTCAAAATGACCCTCGACACCCAGCGTTGCCCAATCGTGCAACTCTTGATCGATAAAACTTTTAGTTTGCTTTGGCTGTAGTCCCAAAGAATTCCCACACAGATAGATCATATCCTGCCCATCAACCATTTTTGGAATGTGTATGCTTTCGCGAAAGCGAGACAATTCATCCTCTCGATCCTGTTGCAGGGCAAATTCTTTGCTTGTGTCCAATGGGCTGGTTTTTACTAGTGATTATAAATTATCGTCACGATAAACTTTCACATCAGTGAATTTGATGTTGAGGGTACCTTCTGGATTCCTGTGCTCTGTAGCTAACTCAAGGCCGTTGAAATTCTGATAATTCTCAAAACTTGTGGTCATACGTGGTGAACTGAAGCCCGCTGGATAGTAGTCCCATGATGTAATCTGGTTATCCTCATTGACTTCCATATCATAACGATCCCCGGGTGTATAACCACCTTCATTCCCGTATGAGATACTCACCACATTTTCGTCTGGATAGGTTATGCTGGTACCTGCGTCCCATTCAAGCTTGAATTGCGGTAGCAACCAATATACATCATTCACGAAAGCCCGATCGGCACTCAATGATAGACTATCCAGCTGCATTCCTCTACTATAGACAATCGTATCGTTTTTTGAAATCAGTCGCACTATGTTTTCTTTAGGCTGCCAGCTCCACGCTCTCTCACTCCTATTGTTACCATTGCTTTCTACATTAAAGGTGAAATCAATGCGTGAAACATTATACCAATTTTTTATTCCGGCTCTTTCAGAAACTTTTTGAGCAAGGCTTTGTTCAACGGCTGGTGCTACCACGATCGCTTCCTCATTGTTTTCTTGGTTGTTTTTGCAGGAACTCGCCAGGAGAAACACGCCGAAAAGTATAAATGTAATAGTCTTTTTCATATGATAGGAATCAATTCTACAAATGTAACTATCTCGTAAACCTTTGTGAATTCAAGTGGGTTCAAATTCAATCAGCCTAGCTTTGTGGCATGAGTAAAAAAATACTCAAACGCGGACAATTATCTAGAGGCCAAAGTCTTGGGATAATCATCGTTCTTGGTACGCTCATCGCCATAGGCCCTTTTTCAATAGACGCTTATTTGCCAGCCTTTAAAAGCATCGCTGGCGATTTTGGAGTAGACACCAGCACAATAGGATTAACGCTTACTACCTATTTTATAGGGATAGGTTTAGGACAACTGGCTTACGGTCCGCTCATGGATAGGTTTGGCAGGCGCAAGCCGCTAATCATCGGTCTAATTCTATATATCACAACCAGTTTTGTTAGTGCTTTTGCTTGGGATGTCCTATCCCTCGCAGTATTGCGATTTTTCACGTCGTTAGGTGCATGTGCTGGCATGGTAGCTAGCAAAGCGATTGTGCGGGATCTCTATGATAAGGAAAAAGTCGCCGATGTATTGTCCAATCTTCTTTTAATCATGGGTGTGGCGCCCATCATTGCACCTAGTATCGGCGGCTTGATCATACAAGCATTTAGTTGGCATTATGTATTTTACGGGCTAGCGGCATTTGCCTCGCTCATGCTTTTCAATGTGATCTTTTTTCTCCCCGAAAGTGCGGCGCCAAATCGGCAAAAGAGCCTGCGCCCGCTGCCAGTATTGCGAGAGTACTGGTCAATCTATAAAAACCACGATTTCTTTCTCTTTTCCACCGCCAGAGGATTTGTAATTGGGATCTTGCTGGGATATGTAGCAGCAGCCCCATTTATTTTCCAAGAGTATTTTGATCTCGACCAGACTTCATTCAGTATTTATTTTGGGGCTAATGCCGCAAGTTTGATACTGGGAAGCCAGATAAACAGATGGTTCCTAAGATTCTATACCACTTTCCAAATTACTTATATCGTCAGTTTTCTTTTGATGATCGTCGTATTTACTGGATTGTCCTATGTCTTATTGATGAACCCTATTTTCTGGGTCACTTACCCTATTCTCTTTGTTATGATGATGTTAGTTGGATTCCAGAATCCTAACGTTACTGCTTTGGCCTTGCAACCATTTACCAAAAAGGCAGGGAGTGCAAGTGCTTTTGTAGGGGCAGTGAGCATGATCTTTGGTTCTGTAGCCAGTTGGTATGTCGCCCAGTTTGTCGATAGCACGTTGATTCCTTTGTTTGTCATGCTATCCATTTGTGGGCTTTGTGCCCATGTCGCCATAGAGGTATATCGTTCTAGGTACGCTCGGGGTTACGCTTTCGCGAAAGCGAATTTCAAACAGCTATCAGACTTGAAAAAGAGTAAGTGATTTATTAAAACCACGTGCTCGCTGAAATCCGAACTGTAACAAGCATCAAATAAAAGGGTCATTATACTGACCAATGACTTTATGAGATGCCCAGATTTCTTTTGAGCGCATGCCTTACGCTCACCTTTTATTTTAATTATGCCAGCAATCCGCCGGTCATAACTAGCGACATTGTCTTTCCATGTGCGGTACGATTAAGCGACCACACGGTACGTATGCCTTTCAAACTTGTGGGAAGGCTCATAGCGGTTGATGCATCTGTCAATGGTGAGACGGGACCGTTTATTATTGATACAGGATCTTACGCCATGGTTCTAAATAGCCGCGTTTATGGCAAAGGCCAAGGTGGATCCAAATCAACTCATTCAGTTAATGCTGAAATCCACCAAGTGGGCGGAACTTGGACTGATGGACTTGTGTTGAATCAATTTCAACTTTCAGGCAGGCATGCAGATTTGATTGATCTGTCACCACTGGAGAGGTCAAAGAAGTCAGCCATTTATGGCATCATAGGTTACTACAACCTTAAAAATTATGAGGTGTATATCGACTTTTACCTCCAGCAGATCACGCTTTTTGAAACTAGATCAAACGGGAATCGACATGATGATTATTTATTGACAGATCAAATTGTGGATACCCTTGACTTCGTGCGCAGAAGACATGGGATAATATTAGAGACAGTTGTAGGCAATGAAGAATTTAGGTTTGCTCTTGACACAGGTGCAGAAATCAACCAGTTGGACAATAGAGTTGGTGCAGATATGCTCAAGAAGTTTACCCCGATTGACAGGGTTGAATTAGTAGGTATGGACGGAAAGGGGAAAGAAGTAATTGCCGGTAACCTGAGGGATCTATATTTTAATAACATAAAGAGCATTGAGCAGATGCCCACTGTTCTTACAAGACTCAAGCATTCCCGGGAAGCGTTTGGCACGAGAGTAGATGGAGTATTAGGGTATTGGTTTATCAAAGACCGCCGTATCTTGCTGAATTATAAGAAGCGACAGATCTATTTCACTGAATGGCCAGACTGATTTACATCATATTGTTCTTCCAGCTGGTGCTAACCAGCTTTTCTGCTTCTGCCCAGCAGCAATTAGGTTATTGCATAGAGGGCGATGAGATTGTTTTTACTTGCGATGTGCGAGATTACGATAGAGTAACGGTTGAGAATACTAAGGTTAATCTGGAAATTGATGACATTAATATAAAGACCGTTTCCCTTGCAGGAACCTTCAACAGCTGGTCAGGAAAAGGCTGGCGGCTGAAAAGAAGAACAGAACACATATTTGAATTGCGCAAAAAAGTCTCAGACCTCGAGGTCGCTTCTGACGGTGCTTTTAAATTTATCATCAATAATAAATTTTGGATAGAACCACCGTTATCTGCTGCAAACAAAGTTCCAGTGGATGTGAACGATTTGCTGGGCGGGATTTATAACTTAAAGCTTGATATTGCTACAATTGACAGCAAGGGCAATCATGAGTTCCATCTTCCAGGCTATCCTGATGCAAATGAAGTCCTACTGTCAGGTACATTCAATAATTGGAATGAAAATGATTACCGCATGTATCGCACAGATACGGGATGGCAGCTTGTACTCCAGCTACCGCCAGGTATTCATGAGTACCGTTTTATAGTTGACGGGCGATGGATGGAAGATCCAACAAATCAAAAAAGGGTTGAGAATGAGTTTGGTGAATACAATAGCGTCGTGACCACTCAAAAAAAACACACCTTCTTATTAAAGGATAAAGGTTACGGGGAGGTTTACCTAGCGGCTTCCTTCACAGACTGGCAGCATCAGAAGATCCCTATGAAACTTATCAAAGATTACTGGGTAGTCACACAACCACTTTCGTACGGGAGGTACCATTACAAATTTATGGCAGACGGTGAATGGTTTTTAGATCCCGAAAATAAGGTGACAGAGTATGCCCATGATGGTAATCTCAATTCTGTGGTCTTTATTAAGTAGCGCTTTCGCGAAAGCATAACATCAATAACCGCATAACTAACTCAATCTTTTGGAACAGTTTACTGTCATACTGTCAAAACTAGTTGTTGGTACAAGTATTGACTACTGTGTTGAAAATCATAGCTTATGAAAACTCAATTTCACCCAGAATCAAGTAGAGGTAAAGCAAATCATGGATGGTTACAGGCAGCACATAGCTTCAGTTTTGCATCTTGGTTCAATCCCAGTAGAATGAACTTTGGCGCTTTAAGAGTGCTTAATGATGATATAGTGGCAGCAGGTGCCGGTTTCCCCACACATCCTCACGACAATATGGAAATCATCACAATACCTCTTTCAGGAACTCTAGAACATAAGGATAGTATGGGCAACATTGCCCAGCTTCAAACTGGTGAGGTTCAGGTCATGAGTGCAGGTACCGGAATTACTCATTCAGAATACAACGCAAGTGCGAGTGAGGAATTGAAACTATTCCAGATTTGGATCATGCCACGTAAGCAAGGAATTGAACCTCGATACAAGGACATAAAGCTGGACTCTTCTCTTCAGCAGGATCAGTGGCAGGTTCTTGCATCTGCTGATGAGCGGGATGGTAGCGCATTCATCAATCAAGACGCGACTATCTCAATGACGCGACTGGAATCAGGTAGCAATCTCCAATATGAACTTTCATCACCAAACCACGGAGTCTATTTCATGGTAGTAGATGGTGAGGCTTCAATCGCAGGCCAAACTTTACAGCGACGTGACGCAATCGGAGTGGAGGAAGTAGAAACCGTTGAGGTAGATGCAGTATCAGACTCTAGAATTCTAGCCATTGAAGTCCCTATGAACTTCTAGATTAATTGTCAGAGGGCAGTCGATCTGAATTTGTAACAGTCGAGTTAACCCCCGATTAACCTAGAACACTTGTTGATTTAAAGGTAGTCCACGGCGATT
>CAYZJT010000015.1:0-79272 GCA_964478845.1 uncultured Flavobacteriaceae bacterium
CCAGTCAACAGCAGAAGAAAAAGACTTGCGTGACTTCTACAAGCGATTATTGAACCTCACTTTAGAGAGTCCAGCCATGATGGGCGAGTACCGAGACCTGCACAACTACAATCGAGAGAATACACAATATTATGGTGAGGATGTTCTGAGTTTTGCGCGCTTCAGCGAAAACGAAAAACTCATCATCATTTCTAATTTTAGCAAAGATCATCGCGGCTTTGATCTCAAAATCCCATCGGACATTGTTGAGGCTATGGGCCTAAATGATGGTGAGTATAATTTGGTTGATCAGCTTTATGGCGATCAGACTGCCCAGCTGAGAATCGATGACGGCACGGGTCAGGTGAGAATTGATCTTGATGGGCTAGAGTCATTTATCTTTAAGATTGAGTAGTATCTGATGATATTTGCTGGTTAGTTTTTTCCGCTTTCGCGAAGGCGGAAACCCATCCGTCAAATTTCTTCTTGAAGAACCTCATTCCTATATATCCTGTTAGTCCGCTTGATATTCCCACTAGCGCATAGAAAATGCCGTAGGTATAACCTAAGTTGAGAATGGAAGGTAATCTGGTAAATAATTCGGCAGAAAAAGCACAATAGAGACCTATTACACTCCAGTACATCCAGCTCAAATGTGAAATCATAGGCTGCTTGAACCAATTTGTATACAGAGGGAGCATTCCGAGTAAAAGGGTAGCGGTACTTATAAAGGCAAAGATGTGAAGCACGCCCAGTGAGCCGTGGACACGGTAAATCATAAAAAATGTTGCACATACGATAAGCATATTGATACCGTAAATGCGGCCTGTAATCTTATGTTTTGTAGACCCTTTGTTTCCTGCGAGAATCATGGTTCCAGTTATAAGAGCGATGATCGCTGCTATAAAATGTATCCAACCTATAATAGCGTGTGGCATTTTTGTTTTAAGGATACACAGCCAGGAGCTTTGAGACATAATATTTGTTACTGAATTGTTGCAATTTGCTCATGGGCTGTTTGTTCGCTCTTATGCTTTGTCTGTGATAAGGTCAAACTTTTGCTTCAGAGGTTGGAAAGTGTAAGAAGAAAGGAGTAAAGAATCATTGAAACAGTTTTAAACTCAAAGCTCATTTCATTTTGCTACGACAAGATTCATTGTCAGCCAAAATTTTAACACTCAAAAATTTGCATTTTCCTTTAGTCCTTTAGTTCTTTAAGCCATCATTAACACTTAAACTTTATAGGTTATGAAAAGTAGTTTTTATGGCTCTAGCAGCCGTTTTTATGTTTAGTAGTGGTTTTGTTGCCATCGAAAAACAGTCCAACCATGAATTTTTACCCTGTACATACACAATACGTACCAACTACATGGATAGTGACAGTGAAATGCATTATTATGAAACTACATACACAACTGATGCAGATGACATTTGGGATTGTCGTGACAAAATGTTAAGTCATATCGCATTTCTTAATGAACTAAGCAGAGCTTTAATTCGGGGGTATTTAGACAATTTTTACTCAAATGTAATTTCTGTATGAAATTTAGCACTACTGCCTTCCTTATTTTAATAAGTGCTTTCTGCATTTCCCAGAACAGCGTAAGAGTCGATTATATCTATTTTAATGGTTTACTTGATCTGAAATATTCTCTTTATGCGGATAATTATAAATCTATTTATAAAAAAATTGCTGAAGAAGTTGAAGTCAAGAACAATATTTTAAAGGCGGAAAGCACAGAAAGCGATATCCAAGAAATTGTTGTTGGTTCAAAAATCACTCAGTCTTCAATGTTTGCTAATAATGAATCAAATACTTTTTTTTATACAAGTGAATTGGAGAATAAATTAGTTCTCGTTAAAGACATTGTACCCAGTATCAAATGGAGAATACTCGATTCACAAAAGGACATTTTAGGTTACAATTGCACTAAAGCAGTCGCAGAATTCCGAGGTTCCAAAATCTTTGCTTGGTTTGCCGACGATATCCCAATTTCTTTTGGGCCATGGAAGTTTAAGGGGCTCCCCGGTTTGATCTTAGAGGCTGGTAATACTAGCGGGATAAATACAATATTATGGAGAGCGACTAGAATAGCTAAAACAAATCAAGAGGGTATTGACCCAATACCAGAGTTGCCAATTGTTTCTCAGGAACAGAAGGTCAAGGTAAGGGAGAAAAACATCGAAGAAAAAATAAAAGCTTCGAATGCAAGATTGCCAAAGGGTGTAAATGTTGTTAGTTCTAAACAGCAAAGGGGTGGTATTGAACAGATATATGAATGGGAGGGCACTAAAACTGATAAATAGCATTTTTGAATCAATTTAAAATTAAGCAAAAGACCTTGATGGGTCTTTTGCTTTTTATTTCTATTTGCGCTTACTCACAAATTGACGGTTACTTAAGAGACGCTGACGCTAGGCCTATTCCCTTCGCAACTGTTTTGTTAAAAAAATCGCTCGACAGCGCTCTTGTTGCCCACACCCAGACCGCAAAAGACGGCTACTATAAGATAATCACAAAAGAAACAGGAAAGCATTTCCTGACCTTCAATTCCCTATCTCACGCAAAGAAAAATGTCGAAATAGACATTCTCGATCTGAAGAAAGAATACAAAATCGATGTAGTATTAAAAGAGCAACAGCTGGAACTCAATGAAATAATCATCGATGCAGATCTCCCCATACGCGTAAAAAAAGACACCATCATTATTGATGCCAAAGCCTTTATGACTGGCAATGAGGATGTCGTGGAAGATCTGTTAAGGAAAATTCCAGGCCTGACTGTGGACAGCGATGGCACTATCAAAATCAATAATCAGGAAGTAGAAAAAGTCATGATTGAAGGCGATGATTTTTTCGAGAAAGGCTATAAAATCCTTACCAAAAACATGCCTGCCAATCCACTCAATAAAATCGAAATCCTTAAACGCTATTCAAACAACAAACTCCTCAAAGGCGTAGAGGAAAGTGATAAAGTCGCTCTCAATCTTACGCTTGATGAGGATGCAAAACAACAATGGTTTGGTAACCTGGAACTAGGTCATGATGTAACTGGCCAGAGCATCTATGAGGGCAGATTCAACTTGATGAGCTTTGGCAAAAAGAATAAGTATTATTTTCTTGGCGCGGTTAACAGTACGGGTTATGATTCCACAGGTGATATTAGTAGCCTGATAAGCCCCTATCGCTACGGCGAGCCTGGCCGGGTAGGAGACGGCGTACAGACTGATCGGCTATTTAGGCTCGAGGGTACTGTAGGCAATTTTGATCGGCGGCGTTCTAATTTTAATAACGCTGAATTATTGTCGTTAAATGCGATCTTTAATCCTACAGATTCATTGAAGATCAAAACACTCGGCTTTTTCAACTGGGATGAGACAGATTTCTTCCGCGATCGCACTAGTACGTTTTTTGCCAATGATACAGATTTCACCAATACAGAAAACCTAGATTTACGCAACAAATACCAGACGCTTTACGGCAAGGTGCAACTTAATTATGACATCAAAACAGGACTGGCAATTGAGTCTGTAACCAGCTACAGTGATCGGGGCAACGATGCGTTAAGCGATCTGCAATTTAACGGTGCAAGTACACTAGAGCTACTGGACAGTCACCAGCGCCGGCTGGATCACATGACAGCGCTCACCTACCGCATGCCTAAGGATAGGGTTTTACTGGTTTCTGCTCGATACCTGAATGAAACCTTACCACAGGATTATAGTATGAACCAGAACTTCTTTGGTGGCTTATTCTCAAACACAAGCCAGAGCGATACAGTTTTACAAAATCTTGAACAACAATTACAATACGGCGGGATCAATGCACATTATCTGGACAGGCAGGCAAACGAGCACCTGCTTGAAATCCAGATGGGCAATGAATTTACGGGTAATGAACTGGATAGCAGATTACGCTTTCGCGAAAGCGGAACAGGAGACATAGAATTACCTCCAGCGGATTTTCAAAACGATTTTACCTACAATGTCAATGATTTCTATCTAAAAACAAAGTATCTATACAAGCTGGATGAGAAATTAAAAGCAACTGGTGAACTCAACGCACATCAGATTTCAAACAGCGCGACCAGTAGAGATTTAACAAGCAATCAGGATGTTTTTTTTGTCAATTCAAATATTAATTTTCAGTACCAGATCAATACAAAAAACAAAGTATCTCTAGGGTTGAAACACGCGACCACAAATGCTGGTGTGCTGGATATATTTCCCAATTATGCGCTGAGAGGTTTCAATTCATTGGTACGAGGAACGGGAAGTTTTAATCAGCTTGAGCAGGGGAGCATAAATTTCAATTATACGCTTGGAAACTGGTCTGATCGATTTTTTGCAAACTTGCTGGTCAACTATGGAAAAGATCATGATTTTTTCAGTACTGATGCCTTGATCCAGCAACAATTTACGCAAACAGATAAAATCTTGATTGAGGATAGGAAGCGACTATTGATAAGTGGGAATGTGGATTACTACATCAGTAAAATCAGCTCAAATCTGAAAGCTAAATTCAGTTACACAGAGAGCGAGTTCAAAAACCGCATCAATGGCAGCCAGTTGCGGGAGGTGCAAACCTTTAGCACATCGCCAGGTTTTGAGTTGCGTAGTGCATTCTCTGGTGCTTTCAATTATCATCTAGGCAGTACGTGGATGATAAACCGCACCGATGCTGCGGGCATTTCAAATAGTTTTACAGATAACAAGACTTTTCTGGACCTAAATTTTGTAATCAATGAGCGAGTCGATTTTGTTCTGAAATCAGAGCGTTATGAGTTTGGAAACATTAATGATGGGGATAATGAATATTATTTCCTTGATTTTGACGCTCGCTACCAGAAAGCAAAAAGCAAATGGTCTTTCAAACTGCAGGCACGCAACCTGACGGGCACAGATACTTTCAGGACAAGTTTTATAAATGATGTTTCATTATCCACTGTTTCCTACAGATTGCTGCCTAGGTATGTACTGGTGAGTGTAAAATATCGGTTCTGATATCTCCATTAAATCGTTGTGATTGGTTGTTTTTATTTACGCTTTCGCCCTTCGTCTGCGCTCCTGATAAATTTGACTAATAAAGTTACGCTTTCGCGAAAGCGTAACAACCACTAATTTTAGGGGTATGAGAAAACTATTTGCAATCGGGTTTGTCCTATTAATTTTTGCCTCTTGCACTGAGCAGGCAAAACAGCGCCTGAACCAGGCTGATAAGGATGAAGTCCACGAGAAATATGAGCCCATAACCGATGAGGTACTTGAGAGCGCGGTGATTTATGAGGCTAACATCAGGCAGTATTCACCAGAAGGAACGCTGGATGCATTTACACAAGATATCCCCCAACTCAAGGAACTGGGCGTGAAAATTATCTGGGTGATGCCGCCGTATCCCATCTCCATGAAGCGCCGCAAGGCTACGGGTGACTTAATGGTGGAAGACATAGTGGATCCAGAAGAGCGTAAAAAATACCTGGGGAGCTATTATGCAGTTGCAGATTATACTGGTATCAACCCTGAATTTGGTACTAAAGAAGACTTTGACGAGCTGGTGAATATGGCCCATGCAAATGGAATGTATGTGATCATGGACTGGGTGGCAAACCACACGGGCTGGGACAACAAGTGGATAGAAGAACATCCTGAATATTACACCATGGATCAGGACAGCACGATCATTCACCCAGCAGGAACAGACTGGACGGATACAGCAGATTTGAATTACAACAACCCAGAATTGCGTGCAGCGATGAAAGATGCCATGGCCTACTGGGTGCGTGAGCATGATATCGATGGTTATCGTTGTGATGTCGCTCATTTTGTACCCACTGATTTCTGGGAGACAACAATAAGCGAGTTGAGAGAAATCAAGCCGCTATTTATGCTAGCTGAAAGCCAAGAGGCAGAGTTGATGGAAAATGCCTTTGACATGGAATATAACTGGGAGGGTCATGCTTTAATGAACAAACTCGCAAGCGACGAGGCAACTGCGCAGGACTGGCAAGATTACATGATGCGCAACCGTGATAGGTTTGAAGAGGATGATATTCTAATGAACTTTGTGACTAACCATGACGAAAACAGCTGGAACGGTACCATTAAAGAAAGAATGGGCGACAGGGCAGAGGCGCTAACCGTTTTCAGTTATGCATTGCCTGGCATGCCACTTATCTACAGTGGCCAGGAGTATGGTCTGGACCACAGATTAAAGTTTTTTGAAAAGGACAGCATTCCAAAAACTAAAGGAAAGACCTACAAGCTACTGTCGCTCTTGGGCAAATTAAAAAACAATAATCCCGCATTTCATGGCGGCAAGAACCCAGCAGATTATACAGCTTTAGATGTAGATAAGAGATTGTTAGCCTTTGAAAGGACTGGTGGCGAGCATCATGTGTATTATTTGGCAAACTTCACAGATCAACCCATCAAGACTAAAATCCCTGGACTTTCTGGCGAGGTACTAGACCTGATCAAAGGAACCGAGGCAAATCTTACCAGCAATGTAGAAATTACCATTCATCCAAATCAGTATCGACTCTTGGAGAAGGTGGATTAGATTTAGTATCTAAAATTCAGTATTACGTAGTTAGTATCTAGTATCTAGTATGTAGTATTACGTATCAAGTAGTATTGGGTGTCATTTTTTCAGCTTTTTGCGTTAATCAGACCAGTAACCAATAACACATTAACCGAGTATCAGATTATCAAATTGACTAATTACCACATCAATAATTCAAAATGTTTTTCCTGCCTCAAAAGCTAGATGACTACATCGTTTCTCATTCAGAGGACGAGCCGCAGATTCTGCGTGATCTCACGCGTGAGACTTATCAAAAAGTACTGCAGCCTATCATGCTTTCCGGCGCTTATCAGGGTAGGGTGTTGAGCATGATTTCAAATCTCATAAGACCTAAGCGCATTCTTGAAATCGGCACTTTTACAGGCTACTCTGCATTATGTCTTGCAGAGGGTATGGCAGATGGTGGCGAACTGGTGACAATCGACATTAATGAAGAGCTAGAAGATATGGCTGGACGATATTTTTCTCGCTTTCGCGAAAGCGTAAATTCAACAATCCAATTCAAACAAATGATAGGCGATGCGACTAAAATCATTCCTGAACTGGATGGTGAATTCGACCTGATTTTCATAGACGCCGACAAACCGAATTACGTCAATTACTTTCATCTCATCATGGATAAGGTAATCTCAAGTTCTCTTATTATTTCTGATAATGTTTTATGGCATGGAAAGGTAGTGGAGGATGTGAGTGAGAAAGATCTGTCTACCAAAATTCTACTGGAATACAATCAATTGCTCAAAGAAGATCCAAGGCTAGTAACGACCGTTCTGCCAGTGAGGGACGGACTTACCTTGAGTCGGGTAATTTGACCACCTTGAAAAGTTTGTAAAAGCAGGCTCCGAGTGTAAGCCCTACCACCATTCCTACGATTATATCTACTGGGTAGTGTACGCCAACAAAAATTCGCGAAAAAGCAAAGAGAATAGGCCAGAGGTAGAAGGTGTAAATCCAATTGTTATGCTTGCTTTTGAGAATCAGAACAACATAGGTGACTACTGCAAAACTTACTGCGCTGTGACCAGACCAGAAGCTGAAGTTCTCTGGATTCTGTAAGATCTTGATGCTATCCATAAGAATGGGTTCATTGTTCGGCCGCAAGCGCTCAATGAGATTCTTAACAACATTAGTTAGGTACAGCGTAGAAAAAGCTGTAATGAAAATTCCTGAAATCGCTACAAGATTTCTCCATCGAGGGATGGCTTTATAGATAAGGAAAATAAAAATGAAGTAAAGCGGTATCCAGTTGCGTACTTGGGTGATGAAAAGCCAGAGTGCATCAAAATCATCCAGCCACAAGCCATTGAGAAACCTGAATAGTTCCCTATCCCATTCTACAAGTTGTTCCCACATTTAGGGGCGCTTTCTTTTGATTGAACCCGATTCCTCAATCTGATCCTTTACTTCTTCAATCTGTTTGGAAATGGCCTTTACTTCGTCAGTCAGACCGTGCTGGTCTGCACTTTTAGTGATTTCATTCTTGATATCATCAGTAGCATTGCGTACTGTGGTCATGGCTCTTGCGACTCCACGAGCAATCTCGGGAAGCTTATCTGCACCAAAGACCAAAATGACCACCAGTCCAACAATGACTAGCTCTGGTGCACTTATAAAAAGCGGGATTTGAACCATGCGGCAAAGATACAATCAAGCTAACGGCTGATGTCTTATCTTATTCAGAACGGTAGTTAAAAACAGTACGTTCTGAGCGAGTTGATCCACCTTCCATGATAATCGCAAGGCGTTCTGCAACTAGTTCATTTGTTGAAGTGTAAGTATAAGTTATCTCTTGAGTAATCGTATCTATTGTACCATTTCTTTCAGTGACGGTCTGTGAATCTGCTGTGTAGAACGAGTTGGGTAGAAATTCTTGAAAAACAATTTTTCTGAGCACATCATTCGTGTCCCTGAAGGGGTTAGTGAGGAAATTGTGCTCTCGATCAATAAATCTTCTGAGTTGATTGTTTTGGATAAAGTTGACACGGGTCACATTATCATTAGCACCATAGATCAGTCGTTGATCTTCTATGTTTAATCCATTCAGTACAGAGTTGCTTCTAGCAATGCGGTTTTCAGCATCTATGAATAATTCAGTTACATTGTTTGGGTCACTCTGCTGCCGTATCTCAATCAACTGATTTGTGTAGGTAAGTTCGTAATCCAAAGTTGAGCTCAAGGTTTCTCTTGAATAGAAATCAAGTCGATTGTTTTGGCTGTAGGTAAACGTAAAAGTCTGGTTTGTCCTGCCATTGAAATCTACTCGGTCGATTCGATCTCGATTGTCGTAGAAGATGTCCACCTGTAACAGAAGTGTATTTGTATCATCGTCAAACACAGAGATGTCGCTCAACTGAATTTTCTCAAAGCTCGGCTCGTTGACGATAATGGTGGGTTCACGATCTAATGATGGATCATCACAGCCCGTAAGCAGAAGAAAACACATCAGAAGATTTGTGATCGATGTAGTCTTGAACGGAAAAGTTGTTTTCAATTTAATCACACTGCAATAACGCAAAAAACCATCCAAAAGTCTATCCCTTGGATGGTTTTTTAATGGTATTCGGAAGAATTACTTCTTCATCTCTTCGAACTTATCTACTTCAGCTTCACGTGGCCAAGAGTTGTTACTGATGTCTATGTCTGCTGTTTCCAGTTTTGGATCAATTACGATTTTGGTAACCTCCTTTTGAGTAGCCTTGCTCAAACTTACTTCATCATCGTTGTATCTCCAGATTTCGGCAGGATGAGTTACTGTTTCAGTTGTTCCATCTGCAAAAGTGTATTCTATAATGATAGGCATTACTAATCCGCCTGGCTTTTCTACGGTAACCTCATAGAAGAAATTAGGTGCTTTCATTTTTGAGCGCTCTGCAGGGGTGAAATTATCCATCATGTAGCTCTTAAGCGTACCTACAGCTTGCGTGGGATCCTGCTTTTTCATGCTTTCATCATATCCTTCGCCGTCTTCTTCAACCATGTAAACCAAATCTATTTGTCTATCGTCTGAGATGTTATAACGCTGTTTGTAATCCTTCCATGCCTGATTCTCTTTGTCAGACACAAAATACTTCTTCACATCTTTGATACCCATATCAGTGTATTGTGTAGTGTAGAACCATCCTCTCCAGAACCAGTCTAAATCGACGGCACTAGCGTCCTCCATCGTGCGGAAGAAGTCTTCTGGCGTGGGGTGCTTAAACATCCATCGCTGGGAATAAGTACGGAAGGCATAATCAAACAACTCTCGTCCCATGATAGTTTCACGCAGTATGTTTAAACCAGTGGCAGGTTTCGCGTAAGCGTTACTACCAAATTTATAGGTATTGATCCCTTTTGTCATGATAGGCGCAATGTAACGTTGATCACCACTCATGTAAGGAACGATTTTAGCCGCAGGTCCTCTTCTTGACGGATATGCATCTAATCCTTCTATTGATTTGGGGTAATTCTCACCCATATCTTGCTCTGCTACATATTGCACAAAAGTGTTCAGGCCTTCATCCATCCATGTCCACTGGCGCTCATCACTGTTGACGATCATCGGGAAATAGTTGTGTCCTACCTCGTGGATAATAACAGAGATCATCCCAAATTTCACGCGGTCAGAATAGTTTCCATTCTCATCTGGACGACCGTAATTCCAGCAGATCATAGGATATTCCATTCCTTGATTTTTTGCGTGAACAGAAATAGCCTTGTGGTAAGGGTAGTCAAAGGTCATTCTGGAATATGAGCGCAGCGTCTGTGCTACGGCTTTGGTTGACCATTGCTCCCACAGTGGATTACCTTCTGGAGGGTAAATAGATACAGCCATCACATCCTTCTCGCCTATTTTAACCGCCATTGCATCTGCTACGTAACGACGTGAAGATGTCCACCCAAAGTCACGTACATAATCTGCCTTAAGCTTCCAGGTCTTGGTTCCTTTGGGATTTGCTTTGCGAGTGATTTCTTCTGCCTCATCTTGAGTACGGATAACCACAGGCTCATCGTATGATTTCATAGCCTGCTCGTATCGGCGCATTTCTTTACGTGAATACACGTCTTTTCTATTGAGTAATTTTCCTGTTGCATCTAACCAGTGATCTTCTGGAACAGTGATATCTACTTCAAAAGTCCCGAATGGTAGCGCAAACTCATCACGCCCCCAGAACTGGCTGTTCTGCCATCCTTCTACGTCATTGTAGACTGCCATACGTGGATAGAATTGAGCGATAACATATGCTCTATGGCCATCAGGGAATTCTTCATATCCACTTCTGCCTCTACCATCCACGTGGTTATTGATTTTATAATCCCAGTCGATTGAGAATGTAAATTTGTCACCCGTTTTCATCGGTTTAGGCAACTCAACACGCATCATTGTCTGATTGATCGTGTATTCTAGCGGATCATCCCCTTTAGAAACCTTTTTAATATTAAATCCACCCGCAAACGGTTCTTTCATGTATTGACTTGCAAAATCGCTAGGTCTCATGAAAGGTCTGGTTCCACCTGAGTTAATTAGCGGTGTCTTAGAATCTGCTGCACGCATGTTTTGATCCAGCTGCACCCATAGATAATCCAATACATCTGGCGAATTGTTTGTATAGGTAATGGTTTCACTCCCATGTATGTGCGAATTCTCATCATCTAGACGGATGTCCATTTTGTAATCAGCGCGTTGCTGATAGTACATAGGGCCTGGAGCACCACTAGCACTTCGGTATTGGTTAGGTGTTGAGAACTCCTGATAGAGCTGTCTGAATTTGTTTTTGTTTTCGTGCTCTTCAGCTTTTGTTTCTTGCTCTGTATTCTCTTGGGCAAATGCTCCAAAAGAGATAAAAAACATACTGAAAAACAGTAAATGAACTTTTTTCATGAGTTGTGTTAAAATTTACGAACGCTAAAAATAAGAAGATAAGCGCTCAAATACCTACTGTAGCTAAAACTTGATTGTTCCTCTTTCCTTGTTAGCGTCGATGATTATTGTCTTGCGCTGTTTTTTGATTCTGAAATGGATCAAATTCTTCTGTTCAGGAAACAGCTCAACAAGCGCTGGAAATGACATTGATATGAAATCAGGTTCAACACTTGTAGGTAGCTCGATGTAAAGTAAAATCATGTCGCCCTCTAGTTCTGCTCCTAGAAAATCAGGTTTGACAGATTTTCCATCGATTGTTGTTTCAAGTTTGGCTTGCACATAGTTGTCGATCAAGCGTTCCACGGTGTCAATGTCTTTCTGCTCATTTAGGACGACTTTTTTCTCATAACGCTCTGATAGCACATCCTCAAAATCATCGATAAAGAATCTAGTGACCATTTGCAACGCACCAGCTTTCTCGTTGTACTTCACATTGGAAACTGACACGTAGTATTTATGATCAGAAATTTCTGAATCTATATTTATAGTACACGAAGAAGGTTTTACGCTTACGCGAAAGCAAGACTCTAGACTATCAGGAAAAAAGGTCGAGCTGCAAAGAATAACAGCACTTAGGAAGGAATAAAGAGTATTCAATCAGTAAGACTTAAGGCACAAATATGCTTACTTTTTATCAAGCTTTGTACCGCTCTTTTGCCTCTGCTTGAAAACTACAGCTTGATTTTGAAGCCATTCAAGGGTTTGCATCTCGTTTTCAGGCTTCAACATTTCTTGATTCAGTCCCGCATCTTGAGCAAAGTATACAAAGTTTGTGACGTCCTCATGATTCAGCTCAAGAAATTCCTCTAGAAAATTAGGCTTGTATTTATTCAGTAGAAAAGAATTAACCTGTTTGTTCTTCTTGGAATTACCATCTAGGGTTAAGGGCTGATTTTTAAAATCTTGATCCGTGACCTGATCTCTGATGAACCCTAATGCGTCAAACATGGTAGTACGCAGGCCGTTTTGGTTTGCAGCGACGTGTTCCAGTTTGTACTCGCTAGGCTCTCTTACCCTTGTAGATGACAAGATTTCTTCCTCGCGATCAGATGGAGTAGTGGTTACTTTTTCATCTTCCAATACTCTAAGTGTAGCATTATAATCTTTATTGGGGACTACTAGAACTTGGATGCTCGCATCTAGCACTTCTACCTCATCAAGAAGATTGACGCCCTCTTTTAGCATAATTTCCAGAGTCTCGACTTTCATGGAACTCTCAGTCACGACAAGTGTAAAATATTCATACTGCAATGCCTGCATGAGTAATCTATCACCAGGTTTAACGTCAATCCTAAATTTTCCTTGATTGTTTGTGATGGTCCCTTCCTGCGATTGCTTATTGAATATGGTGATACCGCCTAGAGGCATTTGCTGAACATTTCTGATCACACCAGCGATTTCAGTACGCTCTTCTTGAGCAAAAAGCAAAGGGCTTGCGAGCATGAAAATTATGGCAATAAGGCTAGCTGGTTTCATTTTTCTGTAGGTTTTAGTAATTGCTGAGCCTGCCTTTCCTTGTATAGTTTAGCCTGATCAGATAAGTGCTGGAGTAGATCTAATTCTCGTTCTGGTCGCAGGAGATCATTACTCAATCCAGATTCACTTGCGAAGTATAAAAATCTAGACATCTCCTCTTCTTTGATATCGAGAAACGTAACAAGTTCTTTTGTTGAATAGTTGTTTTGCAGCATTTCTTCATTAAAACGCTCAATTACTGCCTGTTTCCTGTATTCTAAGTTAAAATTGAGAGGAACAATCTCATTCACGACGGCAAGCAAAAGTCCTACAATGTTCAGACAATTAAATCGTGGCATGTTTTGTTCCATCGCAACGTTTCTCAGCGCGTATTCCTCTGGTTGTCTGACTCTATCACTAAAAGTGTTCTCCATACGGTCTACTTGCGGGATGCTGTAAATGGCATTGTTTGCATTGTCAAGCGTGTGATTCACGTCTGGGACTTCTTCCACTTCCACGAGCAGCATGCTGTTTGTAATTCTAACTTCATCCAGGACGTTCACTCCCTCTTTGAGCTGTATAATCAGGTCTTCCTGCTTTAGCGTTTCTTCTGTCACCAGCAGCGTGAAAGGCTCGTATTGTAAGGCTTGTATGATGATGCGGTCGTTGGGCTGCACTTCCAGAGAAAATTTGCCTGAATAAGAAGTTACCGTCCCGTCCATGGTGTTTTCATTAAAAATCGTGATGCCGCCCTCGGGTGCTTCTAGCACATTAAGGATGGTGCCCCTCAATTCCTGACGCTGAGCAAAGACTGTCGTCATCGTAAAAAATACGCTTATCGCGAGTATTAGTTTTAGCCCTCTCATACTTGTTTTAAAATTAATGCATAATTGGTTTTACGCTTTCGCGAAAGCGTTAAAATGTTAATGCCATTTGCTTAACGTATTCAGAAACAAATCTATTGTCATAAGATGCTTCCTGCCATGCCTTCTGAAAAAATGAACATGCTATGCTGCTTAAATCAATACCTTTGGAAAAAGCACTTTCATGAGAGATGCAATCGTCGCCAGCACATCAACCTTACACGGTGAGCAATACCTTGAATATTTATTGCCGGTGCTGGAACAACGATTGCATGAACGTGGCCTGACAAAAACGTTATTTATTCCTTATGCTCGACCATCTGGGATTTCTCATGACGATTACACGATCAGGGCGAGGAAGGCTTTTGAGGCGATAGGTGTTGAAGTGCATGGATTACATGAGTCAGATAATCCTAGAGCAGAACTGGAAAGTACCGAAGCAATTTTTACAGGTGGTGGTAACACCTTTGTTCTTGTAAAAATGCTGCATGATTTACAACTCATGCAACCCCTGAGAACGAGGATCCTGAATGGCGCGTTCTATTTAGGAACCAGCGCTGGAAGTAATATCTGTGGACTTACCATGGGTACGACAAATGACATGCCCATCGTCTGGCCCTCCAGTTTCCAGACAACGGGAATACTACCCTATAACATTAATGCTCATTACATTGAGAAAGAGGGTAGTGATAATCACATGGGTGAATCTCGAGCAACGCGTATTAAAGAATTTCATGCATTTAACTCCATTCCTGTAGTCGGATTGAAAGAGGGGAGCTACATTGATGTGCAGGGTGAGGATGAGGTTTTGCGAGGATCTGATTCTGCGGTCTTGTTTAAGCCAGGGAAGTCGCCTATTCTTATTGAACCCAATTCAAACCTGAATACAATCAATAGATGAGTAACATTCTACATAACGAAAACGAGCAACGTGGTATCTTCTACATCAAAGAAGGGAACAAAACCGTAGCCGAACTTACCTATACGCACGGCGATGGCGTAATGGTTATCGACCACACAGAAGTTGATCAAGCGCTGGAGGGTCAGGGAACAGGAACTCGACTTGTGGAAAAAGCTGTGGCTTATGCTCGAGAAAAAGATTTTAAAGTAGATCCCCTCTGTCCATTTGCTGAGGTTTTATTTGATCGTAATTCTGATTGGGGGGACATAAGGGTGTGACACAAATTGAGACAGATCGCTGTTTGATCAGGCCATTTCTTTTAGATGACGCTAGAGAAATGTACTTGATGAATCTGGATGAAGAGACCATGCGGTATACGGGTGATGAGCCTTTTAAAAATGTTGAAGATGCAAGAACATTCCTGGACAGATACATCAATAATTCTGACAGTCAGTACAAGAGAGGTTTCGGTCGTATGACAGCCTTGAGAAAATCAGATGGTGTTTTTTTAGGCTTTGTTGGTCTGAAAGATGTTGATGGAATTATTGATTTGGGCTACCGATTAAAAAAAAAGCACTGGGGACAGGGATATGGGACAGAGTTGGCCAGAGCGATGATCAAGCATGCTTTTGAAATTCTTAAGTTAGGTGAGGTGATTGCAAATGTGCATGAAGAGAACATAGGATCACAACAGGTCGCCGAGCGCTGTGGAATGCAAATTGCCTATAGATTCCTCTGGGATGATCGATTGCCAGGCAGATATTACAAAATCACTAGAGATGAGTATAGAGATAGCGTTAGTTAATAAGGAAGTAGTCATGCCGTTGCGCCAGTCTGTTTTACGAGTGGGAAGACCTATTGAGACTTGTCAATTCCCAGGTGATGATTTGAAGACAACATATCATCTAGCGGCAATAAGAAACGGTCAGGTTGTAGGTGTTTCAACGCTCATGAAGTGTGAATCAGATGTATTCCCAGACATCAATACCATTTATCAGTTAAGAGGTATGGCTGTCAATGAGAATTATCAGGGGCATGGTATAGGAACTAAAATGCTCATGTTTGCAGAATCTTTTTTGAGAAAATTGTTGATCAGATATTTATGGTTCAATGCCAGGACCAGTGCTATTGAGTTCTATAAAAAAATGGGTTATGTAGTAGAAGGCGAAGAGTTTTTCATCCCGGAAATAGGCCCCCACGTAAAAATGAAAAAAGAATTATGAGGTTGTTTGCTTTATTGATCCTTTGCTCTGGATTACTTCAGAGCCAGTCACTGAATGATACACTTACTGGTCAATCAAAAAACCCAAATAATGGACTCCACCCACAGGCTGATCGAGCGTTTGAAAAAATGCGCGTTGCTGCTGCTAAGGATGGAGTAGTACTCACCATAGTTTCGGGCTATCGCAGTTTTGAGCGCCAGCGACAAATTTGGAATAGAAAATTCAGGGGATACCGCAGTTCTGGTTTATCAGCAGAGGAAGCTTTTGATAAGGTTGTTGAATATTCTACGCTGCCTGGCACTTCTAGACACCACTGGGGAACCGATATCGATATTATTGACGGGGCAGTAAAAACAAGCGGGGATGTATTAGTTCCTTCAAAGTTTTACGGGAATGGTGAGTTTGTCAAATGCAGGGAATGGTTAGAAAACAACGGTGGGAAATTTGGATTTGCGATAGTTTACACAGACCTAAAAGAAAGAACTGGATTCAAGCATGAACCATGGCACTGGACGTATGTCCCGCTTTCGCGAAAGCGCTATCACCAGTTCCTCAACAACATTGATCTGATCAAATTCGTCAGATCAAAAGAGATTGAGGGAATGCAGGATATATCAGATGACAGATTAAATCGCTATCTGGAAGAACACATCAAAGGAATCAACCCAGAACTCCAGAAATAAAAAAAGACTGTTTTGAGAACTTCTAAAAGTTATAAACTACTTCAAGGTTATAGTCTTTCAAGGATTGTTTGGCTTTAGGTAGGTCCTCAGTAAAACCTAGGATATAACCGCCACCTCCTGAACCGCAAAGCTTTAGATAGTAATCACCAGTATCCAACCCTTTTTTCCAAAGCTCATGAAACTGTGCTGGAATCATAGGCTTGAAGTTATCCAAAACAACCCCTGAAAGTTTGCGCACATTGCTAAACAATCCTTTCACGTTGCCGCTTAGGAAATCATCTACACACATATCTGTGTACTTCACAAACTTGTCTTTCAACATCGCACGGAAACCCTCTTGCTTCATGTTTTCCATGAAAAGGTTGACCATAGGTGCAGTCTCACCTGTCATTCCAGAATCTAGGAGGAAAACAGCACCATTACCTTTTTGCGCTTGGGATGGAATGCCAGCTGGCTCGATATCTTCTTGGCTGTTGATGAGGATAGGCAGACTCAAATAAGAGTTTAACGGGTCTAAACCACTGCTTTTCCCGTGGAAAAAACTCTCCATCTTACCGAAGATACTTTTCAGCTGCAGTAATTTATCGCGGGTTAGATTTTCTAAAACGGTAATCTTGTTTTTTGTGTATTTATCGTACACCGCAGCAACAAGAGCCCCACTAGAACCTACACCATAGCCTTGTGGTATGCTGGAGTCAAAATACATTCCTCCTGCGATATCCTCACGCATTGACTTTAGATCAAACGCGGGAAAATCCTTGTCGTTCATAGATAAATCCTCTAGATAATCTGCTAGCCTAGAGAGATTGTTGTTGGATTTAATGGCATCCTGGTCAGGATTATCGGTGCTTTTGAGTGCACCTTTATAAAAATTGTAGGGTATGGAAAGCCCTTTCGAATCTTTAATGATACCGTATTCACCGAACAGGAGAATCTTAGAATAAAAGAGTGGGCCTTTCATGATTAGTTTAGTTTAATGAGCTCGCGCCATTACCTATTTGATCGCAAATATACTGTCCGTTCTGACAATAGTGTGCCAATTTGCTCTTAATCAGCTCTTCAACAGCTTCTTGGTTCTTTTTGGGATATAGCATGTGGACATTAGCACCAGCATCTAATGTAAAACAGACAGCCATGTTATGTTCCTTCCTGAATTTCCAGATTCCCTCAATAATTGATAGCGTATTGGGCTTCATCAAAATAAAATACGGGTGCGAGGTCATCATCATGCTGTGGAGAGTCAACGCTTCACTCTCAGTTATTTTGATAAACGTAGCTAGATCCCCTTCTTTTAAGGCCGTTGCAAGTTTGTCGATGTTTCCGTGAGCTTGCGCAAAGCGCTGTTGAGCAAAAGGATGACCATTCATTAGCTCGTGTCCAACTGTGGAACTTACCGTTTTTTGACCCTTATCAACTAAAAGGATGGTGTCCTGGAAATCATGAAATACTTCATTTAATAGCTCTGATTTGTCCACACCATACAGGTCGCTACTGTCTGGAAATGAGTTGTGTTCTCCCCAAAGCACCGCTTTTCCAGATAAGCTGCGACAAGCGCTGCCAGAGCCTAGTCGTGCTAGAAATGAGGCCTTTTTAGGATAATTGCCATTAGCCGTGAGCTTGCCTTCAATTTCCATGATACAACTGCTCAATGCTGCCATGCTGCTTGCACTACTGGCAATTCCAGAACTATGGGGAAAGGTGTTTATTGTATCTATCGTAAAATGATACTGCGTAATCCAAGGTGAATACTTTTTGATGCGCTGGAAGTAAGCTTTGATTTTTGGCTCAAAATCGGGTTTGGCTTCACCTTCATAGAGGATGGTAAATCCGGGATCACCCTTGCGAGCAATAACACTGGTAATGGTTCTGCACTCGTTTAACGTAAAGCTGAGCGATGGATTTGCCGGCAGTTGCTCACCGTGTTTACCCCAATATTTCACTAACGCGATGTTAGAGGGTGCCTGCCATTTTGCAGTGAACTCTTCTTGATGTTGGATGCTGGCATCCAGAATGAATTGTTCTGCCAAAAACCTTGTCTTTGTGCAAATATACCGATACCCTGTTGCTGTAATCATAAAATATTGCTAGGGGGCTTAAGAAGTATTTCGATAGTGAATATTCCGCTTTCGCGAAAGCGGAATAAGTAGATTCATCCATGTTCTCTTCATGCATCGCATTCACAGGCGATGCTTACTTTTACATCTGCCAGTCGAGCACCCTATGTTGATCTATTTTAGAGTTCTGAAGGAAAGTTTGTTTTTTGCAGTTAGTGCATTGCGCACTAATCTGCTGCGTACCTTCCTTTCACTGCTAGGGGTAAGCATCGGGATTTTTGCGATCATAGGTATTCTCGCCGCGATCGATTCTCTAGAAAGCGAGGTGAAAGATGGGTTGAGTTCGCTGGACATTTCAACGATTTACGTGTTGCGTATTTCTTTTGGCCCTACAGAGCTAGAACCTTATCAATACGAAAAGTTTCCTAACGTTACTTATGAAGAATACATTAATCTCCAGCGCAGTCTGCCAGATTTAGGCTCAATTACCTTTACTGTTTTTTCAGGGCCAGAGAACATAAAATATGAGGACAAAACAGCCACTGGAGTTAACGTAGTGCCAGGAACCGAGAGTTTTTATGAACTTGATGGACTACGTGTCGAGGAAGGCAGATTTTTTAATGCTTCTGAATCAAATAGCGGTAGTCCAGTGGTTGTAATCGGGAGTGAGGTGGCTAGCAGCCTATTTAAGGATCAAGATCCTATTGGAAAACGAGTACGGCTTTATGGCAATAGATTTACCGTAATAGGTGTGCTCAAAAAAGAGGGGCAGGGAGCGCTGGGACCATCAAAGGATGGCAGCGCTTACATTCCGGTAAATTTTGTGAGGCGCATTTATGGGGACAACAATAAGTCTCGAGTTTCTGCCTTGATTTTGAAGCCTAAGCCCGGAACCGATCAGGATGAATTTATTGCGATGCTACAAGATAGGCTTAGATCCATCAGAGGTTTAAAACCTGGTGAACTGAGCACCTTTTTTATTAATCCACTCAAAGGATTTACTGATTTTCTAGATACTGTTACTTCTACATTAACTGTGATAGGAATAGTGATATCTGGATTTTCCATGCTGGTAGGTGGGTTTGGGATCGCAAACATCATGTTTGTAAGCGTTAAGGAACGTACGAACCTTATAGGTATACAGAAATCGCTAGGTGCTAAAAATCGCTTTATTCTTTATCAATTTCTTTTTGAGGCCATTATTCTGGCCCTGATAGGTGGGCTATTTGGACTTCTGTTTGTCTGGCTAGGTACGCTCGCAGCTAGTCTAGCCGCAGAGGATTTTAAATTTATACTTTCTGCCCAAAATGTTTTGATAGGTACAAGTGTAAGCGCAATAGTTGGTCTGATTGCCGGAATAGTGCCCGCTATTGCTGCTGCGCGTTTAGACCCTGTTGAAGCGATAAGAACTGGAATGTAACAACAGCTGTATCCACGACATAGCTCACAAGTCAAACTAAAGCCATTGGATTATCCACTTCATTTTTCTGCTCACGGTAAGTTTTTAATCACTGGCGAATACGCTGTACTTGACGGTATCCCTGGACTGGCAGTACCATTAAAATTAGATCAGAGATTGTCTGTAGAACTCACTAACGACAATGTCATCAGGTGGCAGAGTTACAATGATAAAGGGGAACGTTGGATTGATATTGAAACTTCTCATGAGGAATTAATTCTCAAGCGTGGCAAAGACATGCAAAGCCCTATCGCAAAACGACTGGCGATGGTGCTTTGTACCGCCCGAGATCTGTGTGCAGATTTCAGTTTCCCACAGGGATTTCGGGCAAAAACTGAATTGGATTTTGATCAATACGCAGGTATGGGCACCAGTTCGACACTAGTTTCTCTCGTCTCGCAGTGGGTAGGCTGCGATCCCTTCAAATTGCAATTTGCCTGTTTTGGGGGGAGCGGTTACGATGTTGCCTGCGCTAGAGTAAACCACCCTATTATTTATCACTACAACGACGGACAACCGATCGTTCAGAAACGATTTTTTGATCCATTGTTTGAAGAGTCACTGTTTTGTGTTTACTTAAACAGAAAACAAAACTCTAGGGAATCCATTGCCCAGTTTGATAAATCAAAATTGACAGACGACCTACGAGCTGAACTGAGAGCAATGCCCGACCACCTTATTTCTGCCAGTTTAGACAAGCGAAAATTTTGCATTTTACTTGAGAGACATGAGCAGATCATCTCTAAGCTTATCGGGATGGCACCTATCAAACAGGAGCTGTTTCCTGACTTCCCGGGAACCATAAAATCTTTAGGTGGTTGGGGAGGCGATTTTGTCCTAGTCGTAGCGGACCAGAAGGAGAAGTCCTATTTCATAGAGAAGGGATACACTATTATTTACGATTGGGGACAAATTGTCCATACTGGGGAATAAAAAAAGCCACCCATGCGGATGGCTTTGTGATTATAGTGCTGCTCGATTAATAGAAAACTGATCTGTTGTCTTCTATTTCAATAGATTCTTTAAGCGCCTCAACCAGTTTAGAAGTGGCCTGGTTTGCAGTTCTGTTAGCAATTTGATTTGCGTTGCTTTTATAATTCTGTAGATCTGGTGCGTTTTCTATACCAGTCAATTGAATGATATAAACACCCTCTTCACCTACTATTGGCTTTGAAACATCATTAATTTCCAGACCAAATGCAGTACCAATCACTCGTGGCTCAGACGGCGCGCCTGGTAGCGTAGGGTTCTTGCGATCAACATTTGTAGCGGTACGCACAGATGTAGCATTTTCAGAAGCTATTGATTGCAGGTCAGTGCCTTCAATTTTTGCTTTCAGAAGTTCTGCTTTCTTTTCTTTTCTCAAAATAGGTGTGACAGTCGCACTTGCTTGCTCAACGCTCATCATTCCAGCTTCTTTTGAGTCTGTAAGCTTGACTACGATATAACCTTCACTGGTTTCAAATCGTTCAATGTCGCCTACTTCGTTTTCAGGATTGAATGCCCACTTAACAATACTACGGTTGCTCTTAAGACCTGGAAGCGTTTCGTCCATGGCTTTAAGGCTTTTGACCGGTGTAGTTTTAACCTCGTATTCTTTTGCTAGTTCTTCAAAGTCACCATCTGTAGCTGCTTTCTGAAATTTCACAGCTTGAGTAAACAGCTTTTTGCCTGTAGCTTTTGAGGATGAGATCTTGTTTGCGATGGTTGCAAGCTGTACCATGTCCTTAGGATCTGCAGTCTCATCGATTCTAATGATGTGGTATCCAAATGTAGATTCAGCAATGCCGATGGTTCCTTCATCTTTTGCATACAAGAAGTTTCTGAATCCTTCTGCAAATCCTCTAGCATTTCCAGAGTAAACGACCCATCCTAGATCTTCACCTTTGGCAACCTCAGTATTTTCTTTGAAATACTCAAATTGGGTGTCAAAGTCAGACTTACTCTGACCGATGATATCAAAAATGCTATCAGCGAGTTTTTTCGCTTCGTCTTTTGATCTCGTAGCAGTAGAGCGCTGTGCACCTTGATAAGCAACCAGGATATGACGGTTCTTCACACTGTCCATGATGGTTTTTCTGTCTTCAACCAAACTCAATTTCATAAAGCCAGTATCTTCATAAGGACCGAAAACTGTACCTATCTCAAGGTCGCCCCCAGCTATCTGAGCTGCTTGTGAAAGCTGATCAATTAAGATAAAATCTTCATTGTAGGGCACATCAGAAAAACGATTGACATAATTCTGTTTGTCATCTGCATCTGCTAGTGATTTGATCGTTTCTTTCTGATTAGTATTTACGTTGAAATTAGAATCATCTGTTGATTTTCTGAGTTCTAACTTTCTTCTCAATTCAGCTTTGTCCTCTGAACTTGCTTCGTCTTTGAACAAAGCGTAAACGATGTCTCTTTGAGCCTCACTTTGGTACTTGTCCTCATGCTTTTGCATGTAGTTTTTAATATCGCTTTTGCTCACTTCTACAGCAGAGTCTGCGATAGAGCTGTAGGGTAATTGAACAAATTTGAATGTACGCTTGTCGTTAGCTAGTCTGTATTCTGTCTCGCCCTCCAGGTTTGTACCTACGACTCCAGATTTCAGCAAATTGAAAAATTGCTCCTGCTGCGCTCTTAATGCTGTTTGCTCAACATAGTTGTTCCAAAGCACTGGATTCTCCTTTTCAAAGTTCTCTACAAAAGCCTTGAATCTTCCTTCTGAGAAAGTACCATCCTCGTTAGTGAATTGTGGGTTGTTGCGGTAGGCGTCTTTGATCATTTCAGCCACGCGTTCATCGGTTACTTCAATACCTGCAGCTTCTATCTGGCCAGCTAGAACAGCATTACGTACTTCCTGGTCCCATACAGTGTTGACGGCTTGGACGGTTGTTCCGTTCGGACCGCGTTGTTGCTGTACGTTTTCTACTTGACGCATAAACGCCTCTCGATTGATCTCTCTTCCACCCACGGTACCTATTGCATCATCTTGAGATTTTCCAGTAGAGGTTAGTGCCCCCTGAATGATAAAAGCAAAAAGTGCCAACGCAATAACTAGGATTAGGATCGCTCCCTGACTCCTGATTTTGCCTAATACAGCCATTGTTTTTAATTTAAATTTAAGACGGCGAAAATAGCATTTTGACGCCTAATAATAAAGTACTTCAAGCCTTTATAAATCCTAGTGCCTACAATTGAAGAACCGCGGGTTGATCCTTTAAGTCCAGTGTGTTTAGTAATTGAGTTTTTTGAAGTTGTTACGCTTTCGCGAAAGCGAACAAAGAAAAGCTTCTGGCAACTGGAAACTAGTCATTATCAACAATATCGACTTCAACCAAGTCAATTTTATTGTTGGATTTTTCTAGGATGGTAAAGGAGAATTCCTCTATATCTACTTTCTCACCCTCATCAGGTATTCCTTCTAATTTATTTACAATCAGACCGCCCAGGGTCTCGTATTGCTCTGCCTGTGGTAGGTTGAGCTTGTACTTCTCATTAATAAAATCTACCTCAAGTCTAGCGCTGAATTTAAAGCTGTTCTCGCTCAGCTGGCTATCGATCAACTGATCGTTATCGTGCTCATCTTCTATCTCGCCAAACAATTCCTCTACAATGTCTTCTACCGTAATCAATCCACTGGTCCCGCCATATTCATCCAGCACGATTGCGATACTCTTGTGCCGTTTGATCAATAGGTTCATGACATCTTTTGCCAGCATGGTCTCAGGCACATTGATGACGCTGCGCTGTATACTCGATATGTCCTCTGGCTTTTTAAAGAGATCAAAGCTGTGCACATAGCCTATCACATCGTCAATGGTCTCATCGTGAATTAGGATTTTTGATAGTCCACTGTTCACAAAACGCTTGTTGAGCTCGCGTATACTTGCTTCCTTGTGCATGCTTACCATCTCGGTGCGCGGTACCATTACTTCTCTGGCTTTGAGCCCCCCAAAATCAAGCGCATTCTGAAATATCTGAATCTCGGTATCGATTTCTTGTTGCTCTTGAAGGCTCTCCATTTGCTCTGTAATGTAGTTACCTAACTCAAGCTTGGAAAAAGAAAGCTGTAATTCATCACCGTCTGCTTTGAAGAAGACACGCAAGAAGAAATCTGAAATTTTGATACACAACCACGAGAATGCTCCAAACAATACATAAAACAGGTAAGCAGGAACCGCAAAAAATTTCAGTAGCTCATTTGCGTAGATCTGAAAGAAAACTTTTGGCAGAAACTCTGCTGTCAACAGAATAACCAAAGTAGAAATCACTGTCTGTAAAACGATTCCTTTGAAACCTATCGCTAGGCTTGGGTAGAAGTCTGCGATTTGAGCAGTAAGTAAATCACCCATGGCAAAACCATAAATGACCAGTGCGATGCTATTCCCTATAAGCATCGTAATAATGAATTTAGATGGTCGGGCAGTAAGCTTTGAAAGTATCTGACCCAGAATTCCCTGCTGTCTTTTTTCTAACTCGATATGAATCTTATTAGACGAAACGTATGCGATCTCCATGCCTGAGAAAAAGGCACTGAGCGTGAGCATGCAAAGAATAATTATAAGCTGTTCCAGCATTGTCTAGCGTTCCCTATTCTCAAATTTACGCCTGAAATGTCTTTTAAAGAAAAATATAAAGACGGCCACCCCTGCCATGCCAAACATCAAATACGCGCGATTCTCATTAGTTTCAAACTCGTAAATCCCTGTAGCTATAAACAACAAGGCAAAAACGATGTAGGCGTACTCAAAATATTTGAAAAACTTGCTCATAGGTCTTCGTTTGATTTGGCTACAAATTTATCACGGGCATTGTTGATTGTGACATTTGTAAGTTTTTCATTTGCGTCCATAGAAGAACCTCGTTTAGTTCCCATGTCCTCGCCGGTTTCCTTGTCTTTCAGGTAGATGACAAACGGCTCATCTGTAAAAATGTGCTTGCCGTTTTGATCCCAATATAGCTGGTCACCCACAAAAGTGTTCCCATCACTGTTAATGATATTTACATTTCCCCTTAAATCAAATAGATCTGTGTCATCATAAGCAAAGGCGTGGTCTGCAATTATGGTTGTAAATTTTGTGGAATCTGCTGGATTCTCATAAACCTTGACATTAAGACCTTCTGGAAACTCTGTAAATGGAAATTGATCGTTACTGAAATCTAGCATACGCTCCCCGCTCAATTCTAACTTCAACTTTCCGCTATCTGTATGTTTGAGGAGAATATTTACGGCTTCTCCCATGGGCTCGTTTGAGGCCAATTCCATCTTGCGTATTTCTTTCATGCTATCCTGGCATGAAGCAAAAAAAATGGTAACAGCCAGAGCTGTCACCATTTTTATTATCATTTTGAAATTCATAGTACTATGGTATCCTTACAGATTCACCTACCCAGCATCTGAAAGTAAGGGTATCACCAGAGTTGTATTTCTGGCTCATGAAAATTTCTTGAGTGCTTGGGGCGGTACCTCGATAACTGGCTGCGTATTTACGTGCTGTATCCTTTAATGTAGGGTCCACGCTTGCTGCTTTGTCAGCATACCTTGCCGCTACCCAATTGATGGCTCTTTTTTCAAATGGTGACTCGCCACAACTGTTTCCGCTTTTAGCAATCATTTCTGCAATTTTCAAAAATGGTGCGCCAAAGGATGGTCTAGCTGCATTTGAAGCAAGGTACTCACGCTTAGCACTTGAAAACTGACCTCTTTTTTTGAACTCCTCACCTTTTTTGTAGTGAATGATGGACTTCAAGTCGTTGTCAACACCCAGCTCAATAGCTTGATCCCAATATTTGAAACGCTCATCTTGAGATTCTGCGATATTCCCAAGACCGTAAGCAGTTTTTGCACTAGGATTAAGTGCATGAAGTGCTTTAACACTTTTGATGTAAAGAGGAGCATCTGTACATTCTTTCTTCTGCAATCTCTTTAGTACGTTGCTCAACCATTTCTGGTCAGAAGCATTTTGTTCAAACTCTGCATCGTAAAGTGGTATAAGCTTGTCACAGTCTGCAAGATCACCTAGTGTTTTATTGACACTTCCCTGGACAATGGCGTAGTTTTTTAGATTACGTTCTTGATTATCCAGTTCTCTCAATTCACTTTTTTTCAGATCCTCTGTTTCCTGTTTCTTCATCAGATCAGTAACGATTTGAGATCGCTCATTCTGTATTTTCTCGATCTGCTCGCTTATACGGTCATATTCCTCAAAAAGCTCCTGAAGAGTCATTTTACCTGCCTCATAACGTTCAACAACCAGTTGGAAATAAGTTATTAACGCTCTTGGGTCTGTAAAGTTCTCAGGATCGTTTTCTAAATCCTTTTTCAGGATTTTGAACATTTCATCCGGAGTTCCTACAGAATACTCGTACATAACGTTCACAAGTTCTATCTCTTTCTTGGTTGCATTCACCTTATCAGAGAAGTCTGTGATTTCAGTCTTGAGCATTCTTATGAGTCCCTCTACATTCTGGTCTTTATCGCCTATATCATTCTTGAGTCTGTGCTCGTAAATACGCTCACCGTACTGATAGATGGCTGCACTGGCATCAGGACAGTTCTTTTCCAGTTGCCCCAGTTGCGTATAGGCCTGGTCGTATTGTTTTGCCTTAGCATTTTCTGCAAATAGACTCAAAAGTTGCCCACATTCTGGACTCATTTGCGCTTTCGCGAAAGCGGAACCAAGAACTGCTGCAATAAGTAGTAATGTCTTTGTCATCTTGATATATTTATACTAGTTGTATTTTCTTTTTTGGAACCATCTGTCATTCAAGGACAACCCTATTGAAATACTGAAGAAATCTTCTTGTATCAAACCGTTGTCTGTTGTACCTCTTTGACCGTATTCAAAACCAATATTTGCATTAGAAAAACCAGTTCTGCGTCCTATGGGTAAGCCTAATCCAAAAGATATGCCATATTCCGAAATGTCTTCGTTGTTAAGGCGTAGCCCGGTTTCTTCCCATCTCAAACCAGCTCGATAAACGACTCGACTCCAGTAGTTTGTGAAGCTATTGTAATTAGGTATGTAAAATCCACCTAAACGATAGGAAGTCGCATCTGTAAACTCTGAATTTCTAGGCAAGAATGACCTTACGCCTATAGAACTAGTTCCCTGGTGCTGGTATTCTGCACCTACCATCCAGTTGCGCTTTTCACCTATGGTGGCTCCTATTGTTAATTCTGATGGCAATCGCAATTTTTGGCTTGTCTCTATTGCAGGTCTAACCACCACTGGAATCTCTTGTTGTCCCGTAAATTGAAAAGTACTTAGTACACGGCTGTTGTCAGCTGAAATGTTACTCTCTGGGCTAAATACCGCAGTGGCTTGAATTTCATACTTGTTGTTCAACGTGCCTTGATAATGCAAAGCTAGATTAGTTGAAAGACCAGAGAGATCAGTCGTATTTGTCTCGTTGCTACCCAAAAGCGCTTGATTGACAAGACCCACACTTGAAGAGTTAGTCTCCCTACCAAAGTTGTATCTAAGCTCTGCACCGATACTAAAGTTCTTGTTTAGGATAGCACCGGCACCTAAATATGCTCTATTGATACTACCATCTCCAGTAAAGTTTGTGTAATTAGTATCTGTCAATTCACCGATGTTGTAGCCCACCGACCTGAAGGGGACCAAACCAAAATTGAATCCCATCTTTGATCCCAGCGGTATACCGATAGATAAATATTCTATTGAAGTTGCCTCGTAGCTGTCACTTTGCGTGTTGTTTTCGGCCCAAGTTTCTGTGTGAACCGCGCCTAGAGTGTAAGTTGTCAATCTGAGATTACCGTAACTGGCGGGATTACGTAAATTGACATGGATGCTATCCACGTAAGTTCTAAGACCGCCCATACTCCTATTCTCAATCGTGCCTCTAAAGGTTTGCTGCCCAAGACCAAAAAAGGAGTAGGGGCTAGAGGTCCTGGATTGTGCGTTTGAATTAATCGATAACAGAAAAAATCCTGCTAGAGTAAAGAGCTTAATTAGACTGGTTAATTTCATATAAGGTTTTGATCCCGTGCAGCACTAGATTAGGCGGCGCAAAGAAACGGTTTTTAAGTCGTTTAGTCAATAGTCTGGAGTTGCCACCAGTTATTAACGTGGTAAGGTTGTTATATTGTCTAGAAGTCTCTGTAATGAATTGATCAATCTCGTAGGCTGCACCATTGATAACTCCACTTTGAATAGATTCTACTGTTGAACTCCCTACAGAAAAATCAATGTTTTCAGGCTTTAAAAGAGGTAGTCTGTCAGTGTAGTCATTTAAGGATTTGAATCTCAAGTTTAGCCCTGGTGATATGGCACCGCCCAGATAGATGTTTTCTTGAGTTATCAAATCGTAGGTTATGCAGGTTCCAAGGTCAATAATCAATCTATTTTGATCTCTGTATTCCATGGAAGCTGCCACCAATGCCAGTCGATCAGCACCTATTGTGGCACTTTTATATGCGTTTTTAAAAGGCAGCCGATTACCTGGACCTACTTCAAACAGAGGCGCTATATCTTCTAAGATCTCGAGATTTGATGGATTGAATCTAACAACGCTGCAAAGTGCAATACCATCGATTATATCTTGCTTAGCAGCAAAATCACTGATAATCGATTTGAAGTCTGTATGTGGGGTGGTGAGAATACTACCTATCCTGCCATGCTGCAATGGCGCTATCTTGATAGCAGTATTTCCAGCGTCAATGAGAATGACCATGTCAATGCTGTAGTGTGGGATACTGGATTCGAACCAGCGACCTCTACGATGTCAACGTAACGCTCTAAACCAACTGAGCTAATCCCACTTTTTAAATTAAGAACAAAAAACCCGATCATCGATCGGGTTTTGTGGTACCTCCAGGAATCGAACCAGGGACACAAGGATTTTCAGTCCTTTGCTCTACCAACTGAGCTAAGGTACCTTTTGCTCTTAAGCGGTGGCAAATTTACATCTTTTAAGGATATATAAAAGAAAATTCTTCAATAAAATGACATGTGGGGTCTTCGCTTTCGCGAAAGCGGAATTTCAGAATCTAGATTAATTCAATAGTTCAAGAATGCGCTCTAATTTCATCCCTCGTGAACCCTTGATCAAAACCACACTATTATCTAAACTCACTTGTTTAAATCCTGCTTTAAAGCTTTCGTATGATTTATAACGATTAAAATTAGTATTCGTCTCATAAAAATTCTCGCCAATCAATATGGCCTCAATGCCCAATTGCTCTGCTAGATTTACTACGTTCTGGTGTTCTCTCTGGGCATAATCACCCATTTCAAACATATCGCCTAGAATGGCAATTTTTTTAGGGTAACTCGTTTGCTTGCTCAAGTTTTTCAGGGCGACTTCAATGCTGCTAGGATTTGCATTATAAGCATCAAGTATGATTTTGAATGCATCTTTTTCTATAATCTGAGACCGATGATTGGTAGGCATGTACTCACTGATAGCTTTGATGATGTTGTCTTGCTGGATATTAAAGTACTCACCAATAGCAATCGCATATAGAATATTGCCAAAATTATAGTCGCCAGTCAACTGGGTTTTGACGCCCCTGTTGTGATAATTGAACGCAACGAGATCTTTACCCGGTATCAATTCTATTTCTGTGCTAGTGAGAACTTGATCAGTTTTTTGTGAGCGCTCGAGTAGTTCTGGTTGATTATGCAGCACAAAACTTGTTCTGTTGTTTGCTGCCAGATAATCATACAGCTCACTTTTACCTTTCTTCACTCCTTCAATCCCACCAAAACCTTCTAGATGTGCCTTCCCAAAGTTTGTGATCAACCCATGTGTGGGTTTTGCGATTTCACTTATGGCAGCGATCTCTCGCTGGTGATTTGCACCCATTTCAATAATGGCTATTTCAGTCGAATCTTGAATTCTCAATAGGGTAAGTGGTACTCCTATGTGGTTGTTTAGGTTTCCTATTGTAGCAACTACTGAATACTGTTTAGATAGTACAGCAGAGATAAGTTCTTTAGTTGTCGTTTTTCCATTGGAACCTGTTAGAGCAATCACAGGAATGTCAAATTGAGACCTATGGTGTGTCGCAAGCTGTTGGAGTGTCTGGAGCGTATCATTAACGACAGTAACTTTTTTGTGCTCCATCCATTTGTTGTCTGAACAGATTACATGTTCTGCACCCAGCGATAGTGCCTTATTGACATATTCATTGCCGTCAAAATTATCGCCACGCAGAGCAATGAAGATTTGTCCTTTCAATAAGTTTCTAGTGTCTGTCGAGACACCTTTTGAAGTCAAAAACTCTTTATAAACTGAATCGATTCCCATGCTTCTAACGAATTTAATGCATAAAAAAAGACCCTGTGTGAGGGTCTTTTTTGATGACTAGAAGAAAATTAACCTCTTCTTTTTCTTTTTCCTTTTGATTTAGATCCCACTCGTGACATAGCACATCTGAATCCTAGATCATCCTTAGCCATATCTTGAGGGTAGAATCTTCTTTGTGCAGGGTCTAACCAGTAGGCTCTATCTCTCCATGAACCACCTTTGTAAACTCTTACTTGGTCGTTTACAAGTGTAGTACGCTGGCTTGATTGATCGTATTCTCTATTTACACCAGTAGAATCTGCATAAACTGAATGTACTGGTGAGTTATACATTCTTTTATTAACATCATTCTGCGCAGATGCGTTGCCAAAATACCTAGAGCTTTGTGAGTCACCGTCACGATAATCTACATTGTTAGCTCTGTCAAAGTTTGTACGTAGGTAAGTTTCCTCCTCGTCAATCTCTACTTTCTGAATTTCTCCAGGCAATCTTCTTGCTACTAATTTACCAGTACTCAAAGTGTCGTAAAGAATAGAGTCAGGACTAACAATAGCAATCATACCATCTTCGCCAATTTTGTTTTTAGTGTAAACGTTACCACGATAGTAATTGAAGTCGTTAAATTCATCGTCTACGATTGGACGATAAACATCTGCAACCCATTCAGAAACGTTTCCTGCCATGTCATAAAGACCAAAGTCATTAGGTGCATAAGATTTGATCTCTGCAGTAATATCGGCACCGTCAGAACTCCATCCAGCGATACCACCGTAGTCACCGTCTTTCAGTTTAAAGTTAGCTACAAGATCACCCATGTTTTTGCGCTTACCACTTCTGGCGTATTGACCATCCCATGGATATTTCTTTCTTCCTCTATAAGAATTGTATTCTCTCAACGAGGTAAGACCTAAAGCTGCGTATTCCCACTCGGCTTCAGTAGGCAGGCGGTAGTCTGGTAAAAGAATACCATCTTTTCCCTGAACGTAGAGATCTGTTGGTTCTGCGCCATCTACACCAGCGCGCTGTAACCTCTTTTCCTGTCTTTTCTCTTTTGCTTCAGAACGCTTACCACCTCTTAGAATTTCTTCATCACCATCTAAAGTCAGCGTAGGAGCGTTTAGGTAAGTATCTGTGCTAAATGTCTGACCAGGTTGTAGTTTTGCCGCAGCATCACGATCCATATAGCCCTTGTCAATTAGGCGCTTGAAGTTTACGCGATCTGTTCTCCAGTCAGCGTATTCAACAGCCTGGATCCAAGATACCCCCACCACAGGATAGTTGCGATAGGCAGGATTACGCAAGTACTCCTTGGTCATTTGCTCGTTGAAGCCTAACTGGTTTCTCCAAACGAGAGTATCGGGCACTGCGCCATTGTAAATGTTTCTGTATTCCTCATCCTCAGGTGGGAACTGTTTTTTGAGATAGTCCAGCATTTCGAGGTACATTCCGTTGGTTACCTCTGTTTCATCCATATAGAAAGACTGCACGTGTTGCTGATTAGGCGAGTTGTTCCAGTCATGCATAGGATCGTCTTTTACACGACCCATTGTATAGGTTCCGCCCTCTACAAATACTAGTCCTGGACCTGTTTCCTGCTCCTCATAATCTGTGTTTAGTTGGAACCCTCCATCTCTTCCTGTGATGTCCCATCCGGTTCCTCTTGAAGTGCTGGTGTAGTCTTTTCCTCCACCACCACAGCTCGTCAAAAGCATACCACCTGCAACGAACATAGTGGCATATTTCCAGCTAAAATATTTCTTCATGCTAAGAAATTAGTTTGAAATGTGGTGCAATATAATAACTTCATATTAATACAAATGCTAAAAAAGTTGATCACACTACAATATGTTTCTTTGTGCATCAAAACGTGACCAGATAAATTTTATTACACAGATTATTGCTGTACCATGTTAAATCTTATTATACTATTGTCATTTCAAGCTCGTTAAAGGATTATGAAATTCAGTCTTTCTATTGTTTTTGTTCTTGTCTCATGTGTGCTCACAGCCCAAAATGGCAGTGTGTTAATTGAATGGCAGGGTACTAAAACTTTTTCTACGCAACGGGGTTCTATGAAACTTCCTGCTTTCAAGGAAAATCAGGTTTTTGAGGGTGGACAAATTTTCTACCGGGAGATGATTGAGTCTGGCAGTCTGGTGGATGAGTCAAGTCTTAGACTTGAAAACGTACTGAGTGTTGTTATTCCTGCTAGCGATCTAGAAGGCTTGAGAATGGATCAAATACCAGAAGGTCTTACAGTAAGTCTTAAAAATGCGCTTTCGCGAAAGCGCAGTTATCAAATGCTCACTGCGACACCTATTTATAAGGACGGTGATAGGTTGAGGAGGCTTATTTCCTTCGATTATTCGTATTCGTTCGGTAATCGAGTAAACAATGAGCGCGACGACAGTAGATTGCGGCCTTCGATACTTCAAGGGGGGAACTTATTTAGAATTGAAGTCGTAGAAAGCGGCATCCAGAGCATTTCAAGATCCTTATTGCGAGACATCGGGATTAATCCTGACCTCATTGATCCGCGTAATATTAAGATTTATGGGCATGGTGGAAGATCAATGTCCTTGATTAACGGCGTTGATCAGTTTTTTGGACCACCAGAACTTGCTATTCAGGTAGTAGGAGAGGAAGATGGTCGATTTGATTCTCAAGATGTTATTTTATTTTATGGTACAAATGCTTTTGATGAATTTGTGCCAGAGAATGATAGTTTTATCAACCCATACACAAACAACTCCTATTATTATATCACAGTGGGTAACTCTCGCGGCAAGCGTATCGCTCCTTATGTACAGCCAGCTGGAACGGTTGCAGATACTTATGACTATTTTCATGCTAGAGGGCATTATGAACAGGATCTAATCAATATTGCCTCAGTAGGGAGGGTCTGGTATGGTGAAACATTTGATTTTGATAATGAGCAATCTTTTGAGCTTAGTTTTAGTCAGGTTGATACATCTAGAAATGCGCAAATAAGAGTGACGACTGGTGCGATTTCAGATACACCTACTTCAATGGAAATAAGTCTTAACGGTAGTTCTCTAGGTGTAGCCAGTTTCAGCGGACTCAATGCCTCAAGCTCGATCCTTGCTGCAGAAAGGCGATTGCTTTTCAATCAAAATAATAGTGCTACAACAAATCTGAGATTTGACCTCACATATAATAATAATGGTAATCCCGCCGGAACAGGTTATCTAGACTATATCTGGGTTGATATGCCTACAATGCTTAACGGGAATGGTGCTGCTAATGTCATACGCAATCTAGACGCAAATAGGCGTTCAGGGATAGGCTTGTATACATTCAGTAATGCCAGTAATCTTACTCAAATCTGGAGAATTACCGATCGATACAACATCACCAACTTCACTAATGTCAATCAAGCTGCTTCATTTGACTTGCGATTTGCGCAAGGTCAGAACGAGTTGTTTTATCCAGTAGATCCTGCACGATTTAAAACACCGGTTATTCCAAGTAACAGCAGGGTAGCCAACCAAAATCTAAAAGGCACAATCTTTAACGACGCGCAGGGTAATTTCAGGGATGTAGATTACTTGATCATTACACCAGCATTTTTATTCTCCCAGGCGCAGCGACTTGCTAATTATCACATACTGACAAATAACCTCAATACTAAAGTTGTTACACTTGCCTCGATTTATGAAGAGTTTAGCGAAGGTGAGCAGGACATAGCAGCTATCAGAAATTTTATCAAGTACGTCTATGATAACGCTTCTGATCCCTCTAGGCGTGTCAAATATGTAAATATGTTTGGCGATGCCAGCTATGACTATAAAGACAGGTTGTCTGTGCGTGATAATATTGTTCCTACTTATCTATCAAGCGATAGCGTTAATCTGACGTTTAGTTACTGTTCAGATGATTTCTACGTTTTGATGGACAGCGGTGAAGGATCGCTCGCTGCATCTGATCTAATGGACATTGCCGTGGGACGAATGATCGTGAGTGATTTGAATGAGGCCAGAATAGCTGTTGACAAAGTGATTTCTTACGATGCCGAGCCTGCGTTTGATCAATGGCGCAATCGGATTACTCTAATCGGCGATGACGTAGATGTTCCTTTAGATGCTGTTTTACAGGTAAGCACAAATGATCTAGCCAATGAAATCACTGCCAACAAGCCTGAATACAATATCAACAAAATCCTTTTAGACAGTTATCCGCAGATTAGAAATGCTGGCGGCGACCGCTATCCAGATGCCGTTGCAGATATAACTAATGCTATTGAACAGGGGTCTTTAGTCGTCAATTATTTTGGTCATGGGAATGAAGATGCCTTGGCGCGTGAATTTGTTATTACCCAAGCTTCTGCACGAGCGTTGAGACATCCCAGTCGCTTGCCCTTACTAATTACCGTTACTTGTTCATTTACTAGATACGATAACCCACTACGAGTTAGTGGCGGTGAGATTGCTTATCTCAATCCCAGGGGTGGTGCCATTGCGACCGTAGCCACAAACAGACTGATTTTTATAGGAACGGGTACTGACTTCAATCGTGTGGTAGATGAATATTTATTCTCTTATAATAATGTGGAGCCTACCAGTATTGCGGAATCTCTAAGGCTCGCTAAACTTGATCCTGGGCTTGCAAATGATGCAACGCGCAGGGTGATTGCTTATCTAGGGGACCCAGCTTTAAAACTGGCTTTTCCCAAACCGCGAGTTGCTCTTACTACTGTCAACGGTTCTCCTTTGTCAACGAGTACTTTGCCTTTGCGAGCACTTGATCGCGTAACCTTGGGCGGCGAAGTACAAGATCTCAATGGTAATAGAATAGTCAACTATGAAGGCGAAGCCTCCATTACATTATATGACAAACAAATCAACAGAGAAACTTTAGGGAATGACGGTGTGACGAGCAATGGAAATCTTGTCACACTTGAATTTGATCAATTAGGGGAAGTACTTTTCAGAGGGAAGGCGACGATTACAAATGGTGAGTTTGAAGTTGAATTTGTTATGCCGCGTGATACACAAATACCAATAGGTAATGGGCGTATTTCCCTATACGCAAAAAGAGATGCGCCTTTGGAGGATCAAAATGGTGTTTCCCTTGATGTGCCTGTAGGTGGAATAAATGAAAACGCAGCAGCCGATAACACTGGCCCTTTGATTGATCCATACATGAATGATACAAACTTTGTTTCTGGCGGTATCACTAGCAGCGATCCCTTGTTACTATTGCTTTTAAATGATGAAAATGGAATTAATACAGCCAGCGGCATAGGTCATGATATTACGGCTGTCCTGGATGGTGATGAGGCTAATCCCTTTATCATGAATGATTACTACGAAGCCGCCACTGATGACTTTACCAATGGTCAGGTGCTGTTTCCTCTTAGGGATATTTCTCCCGGATTACATACATTGAAAGTCACTGCTTGGGATACCTACAACAACAGTTCAATGGCAGAGATTCAGTTTGTGGTTAGCAATGATGATGGTTTGCAGTTGAGCCGAGTCCTAAACTATCCAAATCCCTTTACCAGCTATACAGAGTTTTGGTTCAACCACAACAAACCCTTTGAACCCTTAGAGGTTCAGGTTCAGGTAATGACCGTCACGGGAAAAATCGTCTGGACAAAACTCCAGACCGTTACGACCTCTGGCTTTACAGCAAGAGAGATCACTTGGGATGGCCGTGATGATTTCGGCCAGCGTCTTGGAAAAGGTGTTTACGTTTATAAGATAAGAGTAAAGTCCACGTTAAGTAATGAGACGGCAAGTGTGGTAGAGAAGTTGGTCATCCTTTAGAGTACTGTTTCTCTTATATTTGCTCGCCATTAATTCTATATAATGAAGAATCTTTTTGCTCTGTTTTTGTTAGTCTCTATCGTTGCTGTAAATCAGAGTTATGCGCAAGATACCTCTAATGCCACAGACTCAAGAGTTATAACAACAGCTCTTCCATTTGCTAGAATTGCAGCAGATCCACGATCTGCTGGGATGGGGGATGTGGGAGTAGCCACTAGTGTAGATGCATATTCTCAACAGTGGAATCCTGCTAAGTATGCTTTCAGTGAATGTAGGATCTTGCTAGGAGCTACGTACACGCCTTATCTGGCACAAATAGTAAACGATATTAATCTTGCTCAGTTAGTCTACGCAAACCGCATCAATGAGCGGAGCGCATTTGCAGGGAGCATTCGTTTCTTTGGAATTGGTGACGTTAACCTTACCGATAATCAGGGAAATCCGCAAGGGGTAGAGAGTCCTAATGAGTTCCTAGTCGATCTCTCTTACAGTTTGAGGCTTTCAGAGCGATTTGCTATGGCGGTGACTGGTAGGTATTTGAGATCTGATTTGCGATTGCAATCTGCTGGACCGGGAGTAGACGCCACTGCTGCAAATAGCTTTGGTGTCGATATAACTGGATACTACCAGTCAGAAGAAATAGCCTACCGTGACTTTAATGGCCGCTGGAGAGGTGGTTTTGCAATAACCAATATCGGTCCTCGAATACAGTACGAGGAAGGAGGTCCAGAAAGTTTTATCCCTACCAATCTAGGATTAGGTGGTGGTTTTGATTTTATTTTAAATGATGGTTACAGTAAGATAGGTGTCACGGCTGAAGTTAATAAGCTACTTGTTCCTACCCCACCAGTCACAGATGCAAATGGCGTAATTATAGATGGTGAAGATGATGACGTGGGCTTTGCACAAGGTATATTTCAGTCCTTTGGCGATGCGCCAGGTGGCTTTGAAGAGGAACTTAGGGAGTTTACATGGGGAATAGGTGCAGAATATACCTATGATGATAGCTTTGCAGTACGTACTGGGTATTTCAATGAAAGTGATGATAAAGGGGCTAGAAAATATCTTACTCTAGGTGCTGGTTTTACCCTCTCTTCTGTTGTAATTGATGTCTCCTATCTTTTCTCAACTGGGCGCATCAATAGCCCGCTTGAAAATACACTGCGATTTGGTCTTTCTTTTAGATTTGGGTGCGGTGAATACGACGAGTATTAATTCTATTAGAACAGTTGCCAATAAATTGTCAACCTAAAATTTGAACGCATCAAACAGCTTAAAATAAATGCGATTCTTAAAGTACATGATGGAATAGATGCACTTGAGGATGGAGCGTATGAACTTATGCAAGCTGCCGTGGAAGCTCGTTTAAATGCTTACGCCCCGTACTCCCGTTTTCTAGTAGGTTGTGCCATTTCCTTGGAAAATGGCGAAATCGTTACGGGCAATAATCAGGAAAATGCTGCCTACCCATCTGGTTTGTGCGCAGAGCGAGTAGCCATATTTGCAGCTGGCGCACGTTGTCCGGGAATAGGTATACGGGCGATAGCAATTACGGCTGGTCCAAAAGATAAGGATCTCACTACACCAGTGCCACCCTGCGGCGCTTGTAGGCAAAGCATAGCAGAATACGAGAACAAGCAAAAGAATTCTATCCAAATATTCTTTATGGGCACAGATGGCAAGGTGGTAGAATCGTCGTCCATAAAGGACCTACTCCCTTTGGCGTTTGACCGTGAGTATCTATAACGTTTGCGCTGCTTTTAACCTCACCATAGGCATTTTACTTCCTTTTTATGGGCTATTTTTGTTAGTCAGTTCTTGAAATAGACTGGGTTTTTTGATTATTCCGCTTTCGCGAAAGCGTAACAACTTACATCATCACTCAATGAAAAAAGTCACTAAAGAAGTATTGCTCAACTGGTATGAGGAAATGCTTTTCTGGAGAAAATTTGAAGACAAGCTAGCCCAAGTATATATCCAGCAAAAAGTGCGCGGATTCCTGCACTTGTACAACGGTCAAGAAGCGATTCTAGCTGGCTCACTACATGCGATGGATTTATCCAAGGATAAAATGATTACTGCATACCGCAACCACGTCCAGCCAATAGGAATGGGAGTGGATCCCAAACGCGTCATGGCAGAATTGTATGGAAAAGCTACTGGAACCTCTCAAGGTCTGGGCGGATCGATGCACATATTTTCTAAGGAACACAATTTCTACGGCGGTCACGGTATTGTAGGCGGGCAGATTCCGCTGGGTGCTGGAATTGCCTTTGGCGATAAATACCACGATCGCGATGCGGTGACACTTACATTTTTCGGTGACGGGGCGGCTAGACAGGGTTCACTACATGAAACCTTTAATCTTGCTATGCTGTGGAATCTACCTGTGGTTTTCTGCTGTGAGAACAACGGCTATGCCATGGGAACCAGCGTGGAGCGTACCGCAAACCATGGGGACATCTGGAAACTGGGATTGGGCTATGAGATGCCCTGTGGTCCTGTAGATGCCATGGATCCAGAAAAAGTTGCTGAAGCCATGCATGAGGCTATTGAACGTGCTCGTTCTGGTGGCGGGCCTACTTTCCTAGAGCTCAAAACCTATAGGTACCGTGGGCACTCTATGAGTGATGCACAGAAATACCGTACAAAGGATGAGGTTGCAGAATACCAAAAGATTGACCCGATCACTCAAGTCAAGATGAGACTGATGGAAGAATTTGAAATTACTGAATCTGACATAAAAGACATCGACAAGCGCGTTAAATCACGCGTTAGCGAGTGCGAGAAATTTGCAGAAGATTCACCGTTTCCAGAAAAGAACGTGATGTACGATGCGGTCTACGAGCAGGAAGATTACCCATTTTTACCAGCAAAACTTTAAACTATCATGGCAGAAGTAATCAACATGCCCCGATTAAGCGACACCATGGAAGAAGGTGTGGTGGCCTCATGGCTTGTCAAAGTAGGTGACGCAGTAGAAGAAGGTGATATCCTAGCCGAGATTGAGACTGATAAAGCCACCATGGAATTTGAATCATTTCACAGCGGTACGCTTTTGCACATCGGGATACAGGAAGGCGAGACTGCACCTGTTGATCAACTGCTTTGCATCATAGGTGAAGAAGGAGAGGATATCTCTGGCTTGCTAGATGGAAACCAAAGTAAAAGTTCTGAGGATAAGGATTCGGATGCAAGTGAAGAGAAATCTGAAGAAGCAACTGATTCCGACCACTCATCTACAGATACAAGTGAAGCTTCAAGTAAGAGTTCAAGTTCAAGTTCAACCGACCTTCCAGAAGGCGTGGAAGTGATTACCATGCCTAGATTAAGCGATACCATGGAAGAAGGAACCGTGGCTTCCTGGTTAAAGCAAGAGGGTGACGAGGTTGAGGAAGGTGATATCCTGGCCGAGATCGAGACTGACAAGGCGACCATGGAATTTGAATCCTTTCACAGTGGCACGCTGCTCAAAGTCGGTATACAGGAAGGTGAAACAGCCCCTGTTGATGCATTGCTTGCAATCATCGGTCCAGCTGGAACTGATGTTTCAAATATCGATCTTTCCACATCAGACGCTAAAGAGTCGTCTCCGAAGGAAGAGAAAAAATCTGAGACTAAAAAAGAAGAAAGTAAACAAGAAGAAGAAGAGGATACTTCTGAGAAGCCCATCAAAGTAGAATTTGACGAGAAGCCTCATTCAGTTCCTGCTTACGGCGACGTCCAATCACAGAGTACAGGGAACCAAACCACTAAAACTACCATCACTTCTGATGGTCGCATATTTATCTCTCCGCTTGCGCGAAAGATGGCTCAAGAAAAAGGGATTGACATAGGTCAGGTTCAAGGGTCTGGTGAGAATGGCCGCATCATTAAAAGCGACATTGAAAACTTTACGCCGAGTCAAGCTAAGTCATCTGGTCAACAACAAACAGCTGCTCATGCCTCACGGTTTGAGCCAGTAGGTGAGGAGATTTTTGAGGAAGTACCCAATTCGCAGATGCGCAAGACGATCGCCAAGCGTCTGGGTCAATCAAAGTTTACGGCACCACATTACTATCTAGGCATTGAGCTGGATATGGATAATGCGATCACAAGCCGAAAAGCTATCAATGAGTTGCCGGATACCAAGATCAGTTTTAACGACATGGTGATCAAGGCTGCTGCGATGGCGTTACGGCTGCATCCTAAAGTCAATACGCAGTGGACCGATAAAAACACGGTAATGGCAAAGCACATCCATATAGGAGTAGCCGTTGCTGTAGACGATGGATTGCTAGTTCCAGTACTACCATTTGCTGATCAAATGAGCATGCAGCAAATAGGCACCAAGGTAAAAGAGCTGGCCGGTAAAGCCCGTAGTAAGAAAATCCAGCCTAAGGAAATGGAGGGCAGCACTTTTACTATTTCTAACTTGGGAATGTTTGGAATTTCAGAATTTACCTCAATCATAAATCAGCCCAATAGTGCGATTATGAGTGTGGGTGCAATCGTTCAAAAACCTGTTGTCAAAGAAGGTCAGATTGTCGTGGGTAACGTTATGAAAATTACGCTTGCTTGCGACCACCGTACGGTTGACGGCGCAACTGGCGCAGCATTCCTACAAACCTTCAAACAGTACATGGAAAATCCTATAGTGATGTACGTCTAGAGGAAAATCCAGCCATAAAAAAAGGTCGCTACACAGCGGCCTTTTTTGTTAAGTGATTTCTACATATAAGTTTTTCGCAGATTTCTGTGAAATTTTGACAGCTGTATGGTTGATTCTCAGATCAAGTAAGTGATCAAACGCTTCAATATCAGTGATAGAAAACCTTGTACCTATATTGATTTGGACTTTATCTAAATACCGCAAAAACTCAGGCGAAGAATCCTTTACTCCTACAATAATCCCGCTATCCCCTAGCTGGCAACTGGATAGCAGAGTGCTTTTTCTGACGATCACATTTCCATTTTTATCAGGGATGGGATCACCATGCGGATCTTTGCTGGGATAGCTCAGTAGTTTATCAATCGCATCTGTCAACTTTTCGCTTTTAATGTGCTCTAGCTGTTCTGCGACCTCGTGTACCTCATCCCAGTTGAAGCCTAACTTCTCAACCAGGAAGAGTTCCCACAATCTATGTTTACGTATAATTTTAAGCGCTTGTCGCCTACCACTTTCTGTAAGAGTGGTGCCATGATATTTACGATAATCCACCAGCTGCTTTTCGGACAGTTTTTTGACCATTTCAGTGACAGATGCCGCTTTGGTATCGATTACCTCAGATATTTTACTGGTCGATGCGCTGCCCCCATTCTGCAGTTCCAGATGGTATATCGCTTTGAGATAGTTTTCTTCAGATTTGCTGAAATCCATTTAACAAATATATAGTAGCACCAAATCTTTGAGGAAATATAGTTTGCAATTTAGGTTTGCCTAAAAATTAAATTAGTGTAGTTGAATTATGATCAAAAAATTATGCTTGTTAATTGCCATTATTATTTCGTTGCAGTGTTTTGCCCAAGAAAAGTCTACCAGGATTCTCGGTCAGGTACTTTCTAATAGTGATCCAGTTGCTTTTGCAGCGGTTTATGTAGAATCAACCAGCAATGGAACCTATACCGATGGATACGGAAAATTTGCTCTTACGGTAGATCCAGGTAGTCTGACAGTTGTGGTCAAATCGCAAGGGTACAGAACCTTTAAGCAGGAGTTTTCTATCGCTCAAGGCGAAAGCAAAACAATTTCCATCAATTTGGTAGAAGATGCGCTGGGTCTTGATGACATCGTCGTGAGTGCGACGCGCAATCGTGTGGAAAGGAAAACCACACCAGTCATTGTATCTACAGTGGGTGAGCGATTGTTGAACGCCACACAATCACTGTCGCTTGCAGATGGGTTGTCTTTTGCACCAGGTGTGCGAGTGGAAAACAATTGTCAAAACTGCGGTTTTACTCAAGTAAGACTTAATGGTCTTGACGGGGCATATTCCCAAATTCTCTTGAACTCACGGCCCATATTCACATCCCTGCTGGGCGTTTATGGATTAGAACAAATACCTACCAATATTATTGATAGAGTAGAGGTAGTGCGTAGTGGTGGATCAGCACTGTTCGGATCAAATGCTATTGCGGGAACGGTCAATGTCATCACTAAAGATCCCATTCTTGATACTTGGGAAATAGGAAGTAATCTAGCTATCATAGATGGCGATGCACTTGACCGCAATCTGACATTCAATACCTCAAATGTTACAGATGATCTCATGAGTGGCATTACCCTCTACGGAACCTATCGCAATAGAGAGTCCTATGATGCAAACGATGACGGCTTTACTGAAATCGTCGAGCTGCGCAATACAACAGTAGGGGCTAATGCCTTTTATAAACCCAGTGACCGCAGTAGATTGTCTGTCAACCTCAATGCGATACGGGAATACCGTCGCGGCGGTGATCGACTGGAGTTGGCACCTCAGTTCACAGACATTACTGAAGAATTGGATCATGATACTTTTATCGGTGGTTTGGATTACGAGATCAGTACCAAGGACAATTCCTCAAAATTTCAGTTCTACTCATCTGCTTCCTATACAAATCGATACAGCTACTACGGTGGTCTGGGTGGTGGCCGCACCAGACAAGACAGCCTGACTGCAAATAATGCATTTGGAACTACCAAAGATCTCGCATGGGTAAACGGTGCTCAATTCACAAAAACTTTTAAAAACGCTGACGTGTTAACGACTGGTGCAGAATACAATATCACAAGTACCGAAGATGTAATCCCAGGCTATAACCGGTTGATTGACCAAAGTGTAAATTCCTTAGGTGCTTATGCTCAATACGAGTGGAAACCAAACGATAATTTTATTGCTTTAATCGGAACCCGACTGGACAATGTGGTTGTCGATGGTGATTATACCATCGGCGGTATCTCACGTGAGGTTGACATCACGCAAACTGCCCTATCGCCTAGAATGACATTGTCTTACCTGTTGACAGAAGAAATTAGATTAAGAGGTGGTTATGCTCGTGGTTTTAGAGCGCCACAAGCCTTCAATGAAGATTTACACATTTCCAGCGTGGGCGGTGAACCACAGTTTGTCATCCTTTCCGATGATCTGGATACGGAATACTCAAATGCATTTACTGCTTCTTTCAACTATTCCAAAACGCGGGATCTTCTGCAATTTGATTTTCTGCTGGAAGGATTTTACACGAGCATAGAAGATCCATTTACGCTGGTAAGTACAGCTGCAACGCTTGGGAACGGCTCGATTTTGGAAGAAGTCCGCAATGGTGAGCGTGCCTCGGTATTTGGTTCTAATATTGAGATCGGACTTTCGCCTGATCCTAAATGGCGTTTTCAGCTAGGCGGTACATTACAGCAAACCCGCTATGCAGAACCGCAATTGCTTTTTGAATCAGACGGATCAAACGCCGGGGAAGCTGACATTCTGATCGATGAATTCGTACGTGTTCCCAATCTTTACGGCTATCTGAACGCAACGTGGATTCCAAACAAAAAATTCAACATAGATCTTACAGGAACTTATACCGGCGAAATGATAGTCCCGCTAGTGGTGAGCGATACTGGATTTTTGAGTTTGAATGAAAACGATCCATTTTTTGACTTGAACTTGAAATTGGAAAAGCATTTTGACTTCACGGAGGATTTTATGGTGACCCTTACCGGTGGTGTGCGCAATGTTTTTGATAGTTTTCAGGATGATTTTGATCGCGGACCCACCCGAGATTCAGATTACGTGTACGGGCCAGCTCTGCCACGTACATTTTTTGTGGGTATTAAATTTGGTCAGTTGCACTAAAACTTAAACTTGTTGAAACTTTGCGCTTATTTACTGATTGTATTTTGTTTTGCCTGTGATACAGCCTTAGCGCAGGGTGATGTTGAGAAAAGTATCGACTGGATAGATTTTGAGCAATTAGATGTTACGCTTTCGCGAAAGCGTAATAACGACACCGACAGTAAAGAAAAGAGAATATTGATCTACTTCTACGCCGACTGGTGCGCCTACTGCAAAAAGATGGAAGATGTAGCTTTTGAAGATTTAAAAGTGGTGAGGATCCTAAATCAGGAATATCACGCAGTAAAAATGAATGCCGAGTCTGAGGAATTTATCTCTTTTGACGGTCAGGTTTTCTACAATGAAGAGATAGGAAAGAAACGTAATCCTACCCATCAGCTAGCATTGCTCCTTGCTTCAAGAAAAGATCATTCCTTTACTCTACCAGCCTTGGTTATACTGGATAAAGATTTTAAAGTCGTACAGCGATACTTTGAGTATTTGACTGCAGAACAGCTCGTTGAATTTCTTGCAGGATAGTCTGCTGTCTATCGGATTCTGGTCCGTAAATAGCGTTGTGGGAGAGGAAAAAGCTAGTTATCTTTGCCGTCCGTTTATTTCAATTGCCTCAGTGGTGGAATTGGTAGACACGTTGGATTCAAAATCCAATGCTTCACGGCGTGCCGGTTCGATTCCGGCCTGAGGTACTTAACTTTTTTAACGAACCCCGTTATTGTTCATATAACGGGGTTTTGTTTTTATGGTTGATAAGGATTCTAGGAACAAAACTGGTTTTTTATCCCATTTCTTTTAGGATAACAGCAAATTGCTTCCCTCTATCTTTGTAACAGATTATATTATATGCTAGAAGAGAAAAAGCACGAGTACGAAAAAGCAATCTTAATAGGTATCATCACTCAACAGCAGGATGAAGACAAGCTCGAGGAATACCTCAACGAGCTTGAATTTCTAGCCTATACTGCGGGAGCCAGTGTTTCTAAACGTTTTAGGCAAAAGCTGCAGCATCCTAACCCGCGTACCTTTATAGGTAGCGGAAAGATGGAAGAGGTTGCAGAATATGTCAAAGCTCATGATATTGACACCGTCATTTTTGACGATGAGTTAACACCCGCTCAGCAGAAAAACATTGAGCGCATTCTGGAGACCAAAATCATTGATCGTACCTATCTAATTCTAGACATCTTTGCCCAGCGCGCCGAGACAAGTTATGCGCGTACCCAGGTAGAGCTTGCGCAATATGAATATCTGCTTCCGCGACTTGTAGGTCTCTGGACGCACCTCGAACGCCAAAAAGGTGGTATAGGTATGCGCGGCCCAGGTGAAACCGAAATCGAGACTGACCGTCGTATCGTGCGCGATCGCATTTCATTGCTCAAGAAAAAACTAACCACCATCGATAAACAGATGGCTACCCAACGCGGTAATCGCGGTAAACTTGTTAGAGTTGCGTTGGTAGGTTACACAAATGTTGGGAAATCTACGCTGATGAATGTGGTGGCAAAGAGCGAGGTTTTTGCAGAAAACAAACTTTTTGCAACGCTGGATACTACTGTCCGCAAAGTGGTGATCGGGAACATACCGTTTTTGCTCACCGATACTGTAGGATTTATCAGAAAACTACCCACCCAGCTAGTAGAATCTTTTAAGTCAACTCTGGATGAAGTAAGGGAATCTGACTTCCTGTTGCATGTTGTCGATATTTCTCACGACTCTTTTGAAGATCATATTGAAAGCGTGAACAGCATTCTATCTGAAATCGATGCCATTGACAAGCCCACGCTTATGGTGTTCAATAAAATTGACCAATACGAGCCGCAGGACTATGATGAGACAGACCTCATAGAACCACGCACCAGCGCGCATTACAGTTTAGAGGAGTGGCAAGAGACCTGGATGAACAAAATGGGCGAAGACGCTGTGTTTATAAGCGCCATCAACAAAGATAATTTAGATGACTTTAGGAAAAAGGTCTATGACAAGGTACGCTCAATTCATGTACAACGATTCCCTTATAATGAGTTTTTGTATCCAGATCTGGATGAGGTCTAAGCAATATTGATTTCAACCACATAACCTTCATGACTGCGCACGTTCACCACGTGACCATCATTGAAAATCAGGTATTGACCTTTGATACCTTTTAGAATTCCCTGATGCTCGGGAGTTTTTGAGAGATTGATGGTTTTTAATTTTTTTGGATACTCGATAACAGGAAATGTAATGTTGGTTTCACCCATGTCGGTAACAATGTATTCTTGAGCTTCGGCGGGGATTTTGTCAAGTACGCTTTCGCGAAAGCGTACCAAATCAACATCCTCAATTTCATTTTTGAGCATCGTGCGCCAGTTAGTTTTGTCAGCAACAATTTCTTTGAGGGCGACTTCTGTAATTCCAGCGAGGTAACGATTAGGTGTCTCGGCGATCACTAGCGCCTCGTGCGCACCTTGATCAATCCAGCGCGTTGGGATTTGGCTCTTGCGCGTAACACCTACTTTTACATTGCTGCTGTTGGCTAGGTAAACGATGTGTGGCTGTAGTTGAACACGCTTCTCATATTCAAGGTCGCGGTCTTCCTCATCAAGATGCGCCTTGCTTAGTTCTGGATGCATGATCCAATCCCCCGCCTGTGGGATCTGGCTAAAGCAGTCATAACAAAAACCCTGTCTCCAGATGCGCTTGTCCAGACCGCAATTAAGACACTCGTTTGCTATATGCTTTATGGAAAGTCTTTTGTCCAGCAATTGATTGACATGCAAGAAGTGATCTCTGAACGATAGGTAGTACTGAACCTCGTCTTTCAATTCTGTCTGCATCTTGCGTATCGTCCCGGTGACTTTCATCTAGTGATTTTTATATATTTACCCTTAGAGTGGTGCAACAAAAATAGCACTTACCCCATGGCAAACGCATTGCTCAATTCTGTAGTCTCATGGTTTCTCAAGAAACGTATCCACGACATGGAGCTTTTTATGAAGCATCCGCAGGAATTGCAATACAACTTACTTAATGATCTGCTCTATACTGCAAGAAATACGGTAGTAGGGCATAAGTATGATTTTTCCAGTATCAAGAGTTATCACGATTTCTCACAACGGTTACCACTTACTGACTATGAGGCTATAAAAGATGATATAGATCGCTGCAGGAAGGGTGAGTCCAATCTGTTCTGGCCTACAGATATCAAGTTTTTTGCAATGAGCAGCGGTACAACTAGTGATCGCAGTAAGTTTATTCCGGTAAGTCAGGCCTCGCTGCTGGATTGTCATTACGCCAGCGCAAAGGATTTGTTGTGTATGTACCTGCACAACAATCCTGGTTCACAACTATTCCGTGGCAAGGGTTTGCGACTGGGTGGAAGCAAAAAACTGGATAAGTCCAGTGGAACATCTGCGGGTGATTTGAGCAGCATCCTGATTGACAACATGCCCTTCTGGGCAGATTACAGCTCAACACCAGATAACGAAGTTGCGTTGATGCCTGATTGGGAATACAAACTGCCCGCAATTGTGAGGCAAACCGTAAACGAGCGTGTGACAAGCCTGGCGGGAGTTCCTTCATGGATGATGGTGCTCTTAAACAGTGTCTTAGACTATACAGGTAAAGAAGATATTCTCGAGGTTTGGCCGCACATGGAAGTATTCTTTCACGGTGGGGTAAGTTTTGAACCTTATGTAAAACCCTATCAGGAACTTCTGCCAGATCCTAAGATTAAATATTACGAAACCTACAATGCCAGCGAAGGCTTTTTTGCCATTCAAGACAGCAATAACAGCAAGGAACTGCTGCTGATGCTGGACTACGGGATTTTCTATGAGTTTATTCCCATGGAAACCTACGGCTCACCAGATCAGAAATTAATACCGCTGAGTAAGGTAGAGGTAGGGAAGAATTATGCAATAGTCATCACTACTAATGCTGGCCTTTGGCGCTACAGGATAGGTGATACAATTAGGTTCACCAGTACCTCGCCCTATCGCATAAAGGTTACGGGTAGGACAAAGCACCACATCAACGTGTTTGGTGAAGAGTTGATCATTGAAAACACAGAGACCGCGCTCAGGAAAACAATCGAGACCCAGCCCTGCATCATAAAAGACTATACAGTCGCTCCCATTTTTATGGATGGTAGGAATAAAGGTGGACATGAATGGTTGATTGAATTTGAGAAAGGTCCCGTTGATGAGTACGCTTTCGCGCAAGCACTAGATCAAAATCTACAGGCTGTAAACTCAGACTATGCAGCAAAGCGCTACAACGACACTACCCTGCACGAGCTAAAATTGAATGTAGCACCACGGGATTTGTTCTACAACTGGTTAAAGCAGAAGAGGAAACTGGGCGGACAGCATAAAATCCCAAGGTTGAGCAATAAACGTGACTATCTAGAAGAATTACTTGAACTACGACAGCAAATGACCGTTGTTGCCTAAAATTATATCATGGCCATACAAGCACCTTTCAATTTAAATAAGTGGATAGATGAGAATCGTGAATCGCTTAAACCACCAGTAGGGAATAAAAATCTCTATAAGGATGCTGGCGACTACATCGTTATGATCGTAGCTGGTCCTAATGCCAGAAAGGACTATCACTACAACGAGACCGAGGAGCTTTTTTATCAGCTGGAAGGCGAGATTGAGGTCCACATTCAGGATGAAGGCAAAAAACGCACTATGCATTTGGGACCAGGTGATATGTATCTGCACCCTGGTAAAGTGCCGCACTCACCAGTAAGACACAAAGACTCGATAGGCCTAGTGATTGAAAGGAAGCGTACTGACCCCAATGCGGTAGATGGCTTGCTCTGGTTTTGTGACAATTGTAATCATAAACTGCATGAGACCTATTTCAAACTCGATGACATTGAAAAAGATTTCTTGCCCAGGTTCAGAGAATTCTACAGCAGCAAGGAACTGCGCACTTGCAACAATTGCGGCACTGTGATGGAAGTCGACGAGCGATTTGTGAGTTAAAAGGGTTAGACTTTCACTCAGAATTCAGACGCTTTGTTCTCTTAAGTGGGCGATCGCATATCGATTAACTTTGCAGCTCATTTTTCTACATGGAATACCTCAAAAAAATGTGGCCGTACGTCGTACCCTATAAAAAGTACGTGTACCTAAACATCTTCTTTAATATTCTTTACGCTCTTTTCAGTACCCTGGCCATGGTATCCCTGATGCCCATGATCAATATCCTGTTTGCTGATAAAGAAGAGGTAAGTGAGAAGATCCAGCAAGTCGAGGAACTGGACATGACAAACTTTGATGATATCAAGACCTATTTTGAAAATAGTCTATATGACCTAGTGCGCAACACGTCTCAAGAAGCAGGACCAGAAACCGCACTCATGTATCTGATCATCATGATCATTGCATTCTTCTTATTGAAAAATCTTTTCAACTACCTGGCAGTATTCTACGTTACTTACTTGCGTAATGGAGTATTAAAAGATTTGCGCAATGATGTCTATACTAAGATTCTTGAGTTGCCAGTTTCATTTTATTCAGAAAAAAGAAAGGGTGACGTTATTTCAAGAATCTCAGCTGATGTGGGTGTGGTTCAAACCTCCACTTTGAGCGTGCTTGAACTCGTCGTGCGTGAGCCACTTACTATCCTGTTTGCTGTTATTGCCATGTTTGTAATTAGTGTGAAGCTTACCCTCTTTGTTTTCATCTTCATTCCAATAGCTGGCTTCCTCATATCCCTATTAGGGAAAAAATTAAAAAAGCAATCCCAAAAAGTCCAAGAAGAGCAAGGCGTTTTCCTTTCGACGCTGGAGGAGACACTAACTGGTTTGAGAATAATCAAAAGTTACAACGCTTTAAGTCTCTTTACTAAAAGATTTCAGGAATCCACTCAACGGTTCAATGACTATTCGGTGAAACTGGCTCATCGACAGAGCCTAGCGTCGCCTACTTCAGAATTTTTGGGAATCGCAACAATTGCAGCCCTTCTGTGGTATGGTGGAACCATGGTGCTAGTGGATGGCACGTTGAGTGGTGGGGCGTTCATCGGTTATATGGGACTTTCCTACCAGATCCTGACCCCTGCGAAAGCCATTAGTAAGGCCAGCTATATGGTCAAGGCTGGAAATGCGGCCGCAGATCGTGTTCTAGAGTTGCTGGATCAGGAATCATCTTTGAAGGATAAGAGTGACGCTTTCGCGAAAGCGTCATTTAATGACAATATCAAGTTCAACAATATCACCTTTGCTTATGAGGAGCTTCCTGTTTTAAAAGGGTTCACGCTAAAAGTAAATAAGGGTCAAAAAGTGGCACTTGTGGGACAGTCTGGAAGTGGTAAATCAACCATAGCTAGCTTGTTGAATCGTTTTTATGATGTAGGTGAAGGCAGTATTGAAATTGATGGTTATGATATAAGAAACCTCACAAAAGAATCCTTGAGAGATTTGATAGGATTTGTTTCCCAAGACTCCATTCTATTCAATGAAACGATCAAGAATAATGTAACCTTAGGCAAAGAAGACGTCACAGATGAGGAGGTGATTGAGGCCCTGAAAATTGCCAATGCCTGGGAATTTGTCAAGGATTTTCCTAACGGTATACATACTAATGTAGGTGATAGTGGTGGAAAGCTTTCTGGTGGACAGAAACAAAGGGTGAGTATAGCTAGGGCTGTACTTAAAAATCCTCCCATTATGCTGCTGGATGAGGCAACCAGTGCGCTAGATACTGAAAGCGAACGTCTGGTTCAGGATGCATTGGAAAAAATGATGCGCAATCGCACATCAATCGTTATCGCCCACCGCTTAAGTACTATCCAGAATTCAGATCACATCGTTGTATTGGAACGAGGACAGATTGTTGAACAGGGGAATCATAAATCGCTAATGCAGCAACAAACGACTTATTACAGCCTAGTTAATATGCAATCCCTGGTTTAAAATCACTGGATTAAAAACTTAACCCAATTTTCAATTTTATAGTTGGCTACAATTTTTTTATCGACTGGATTGTAATCTGTGAGAAAAAAACTTTCTGGAATCTCAATTCTTTTTGGATCAACCACACAGATATTGATGGGGTCGTAGAAGTCATACTTTGTTACTGCTCGGTTTGTGGTAATTAGTTTCTTGCCTAGTCCTAAAGATTCAAATATTCTGAAGGATAATCCATCTTGTCCAGCACGCTGGATGTCCAGAAGAACTCTACTTTTTGCAACATAATCTCTCAAAACCTCGTTGAGCGGTATAGGTTCTTCAATATATTCTATACAAGTGCCGTTATCAACAACAGGCCTGTCTCCCAACACAATGATTTTGTGATTTTGATTAACGTCTTCAAAATAGCTCGCAAAACGTTGAACATAATTCTTGCGCTGGTTTAGAGAGCTTATATTAAAAATATTGAATCGATTTTTTACCTCTGAAAATTCTTTTGGATCAAAGTAGATGTAATTGCTTAAAAAGTGATAGCCATAATTATAAACGTCTTCCAATTCAAACGAATAAACCTCGTCAAAATAATCAGCGATCTTTTTCATCCTAGGATATCGTTTGACTGAGTCATTGAAGAAAGCTATTAATCTGTCAGTTTTGCTCTTCAACCTACTTAGAATTTTGGCAGAGAGCTCATCCCCTTTGATAACAAAAATCACATCCTGATGTTCCATGTTTTCTAAAAACCGTTCCATCACAATATCCAGGTGCGCTCGCTTAAAGTTGTAGCCAAAGAGATTCTTAGTCAGGAAGTTCCCTGTTTTATGCAGCATTCCAGGGTACTTGTATCTTAATTTGTAATAATCTATAAACTGTACCGTGTGTCCATGGGACTCAAGAGCACGGGCGATATACTTGTTATAACCCCATTGATCAAGCCCAATTACAGCAATTTTCTTTATTTCAGAATTAATCTCGGCCAAGTAATTGCTTTATTTAAGCTTGAAAAATAATGATATCGGGAGCCAAAATTTTGAAAATCCACTCTTTTTAAAAATATAAAAGAGTTCTGCACGATGCTTCAATCCTAATAAGACTCTATTTATTCTTTGTGAAATACTACCTCCGGCATAAGCACTTGCAAGAATAGTTGCGCAACCAGTAGCATCATAATCTTTTACGTGGTTACAAAGTGCCAGGGTTCTTTGCTTTCTGAATTTTTGTTTTTCTTTGTTGGACTGCTTTTTTTTGCTACCTAGGATAACATTTGAATCGTGCTTTCTATACTTGATGAGTGGCTGGTCTATATATATTATTCCTTGATGAGCAGCGGCTGTAATTGCTATCCACCAGTCGTGCGGAACAATATCTGAGAATGGAAGTGCTTTTCCCAAAATGGATTTTCTAAAAATCATTGCATGACCTGATACACAGTTAGTGAGTAGAAAGGGCCTGATATCCATCCCAGCGTACATGTTTTTTTCGTCCGACATGCATTTTCCAGTCGATTCAAGATTTTGATCGGTGAATTCTGAATCACAATATACTGCATCATATGACTCAATTTCTTGTAGGCTCGCTTCAATCTTATTGGGATGCCAAAAGTCATCCTGATCGCAAAGAGCAATAAATTCCCCACTTGCAAGCTGCATCCCTTTTTCAAAGTTTTTGATGTAGCCTAAATTCTTTTTGTTGAAATGCAGTTGAACCCTGTTGTCCTTTTGAGCATATTCAGAGAGAATCAAACGTGTGCCATCGGTTGATCCATCGTCTACAACTATAATCTCAAGGTTTATATAAGTCTGATCTAAAACGCTTTGAAGCTGTTCTTTTAAAAAGAGCGAGCCGTTATAAGTACACAACACGATGCTTACAGTATGCCCTTTCATTAGATTCTATATCGCTTGATGATGTTCTTATGTCTGATTTTAAATGTTTTATATTTCAAGTAACTATAACTGTTAGTTTTAGGACTTATCAAGAAATTGCTAATGTCTGTTGATCTATAGAAGTCATAAATCTTTTTAAAACCCTCATTTTTGTAGGACTGCAGAATAAAAAAAGTTTTAAGGATCTCAATATCTGTGTTATCTATGCATTTGTCAAGTGATGCAAATGCAGTATCGTTTTTAATTTGATAGGCCAGCAGCAACTTCTCGTAGTACTTAATGTAATAGTATTTATAGAGGGAATCTTTATTGTCTTGATTAACTGTAGAATTGCGTTTAGACTCTGAGGTGTTGTGAACTCTGAATTTTACTAGTTTCTTTGGTATGTAAACAAATTTTTCATTCAGGATTTTACGTAGAATGAATACGTAGTCAATCAACTGCTTGAAATCGAGTGGCATGTCTGAAACATCGAATCCTTCTTTTTTAAACATGAAACATGGTGGTTCACCCATACAATTTTTGAAGACGTAAGGCTTTATTCTCGAAGCAGTCTCTTCTGGTGAGTAAGCTCTGCATTCTGGGAAAATCAAAGATGTCTTAGGGAGTTTTTCATTGTAAAATCGTTTCAACTTTTCGTCGTAACCGCTCTCAAAAAAATATTCTCTATCGCAAACCACTATTCCTACGTCATGAATCACTGCTTGGTTAACCATTCTACTAACAGTATCTGATGCCATTAGGTCATCTTGAAACAGAAATTTTATCCATTCACCCTGCGCATGCATGATAGAATTAATCCAATTCTGAACTAAACCTACATTTTTGTCATTTCTGAATACCCTGACTCGATAATCTTCTTTTGCCAGTCTTTTTGAGAATTCAAAAGTACCATCGGTAGAGTGGTCATCGCAAATGACTATCTCTAGGTTTTGATAGTCCTGTTCCCTTGCGCACGCAATTGTTTCTTTGAAGTATTTCATGCCATTATAGGTGGGTATACAAATAGAAACTAAGGCTGTACTCATGTATCTGAATATTGAATTTTTACGCTTTCGCGAAAGCGGAGTTTTAATAATAGGTTTCCATCAGGAAATCCAAGTCACGTTCAACAATTTCATGAATGACAATATCAGGTTGCTCACTTTTCATGATATCTGGATTGAAAACAAAATCCCATAAAATCAGGGTCTCTCCAAAATTACATTTGAAGTATCGTCTGAAGTAACCTGAAAAGGAATCACAGATCATTACCAGTTTCAAATCATTCTGAGGACTGCGATATCTCAACTCATAAAATGCGGGATCCTTATGATAGTCCTTTCTGATAGGTAATCTAGGCTCCAAAATTTCAAAATCTTGTTTGTCTTTAAAATCAAAATGGATAAAAGCCTCTTCTTTCTTAATGCGCAGCATCTGATTCAAATCACCAATCGGGTCCAGCGTGGTGTCAATCTTCATATCCTCCAACTCAAATTTTATGAACTCCTTATCTGCAAAAGTCGAAATCACAGATTTCATCATTTCTTGGTTTGCGAGAAACCCAGCAAAATCATTCCAGTGCGTGTCAGTTCTATGATACAATCTCATTTTTGATTTATTGGCTTCAAAGTTTTCACCCAAATTAATAAACTCTACTCCTATAGCGTTGCAGAGTGAATCTATCTGTTGCAATTTGGTCTTACGTTGATAGTTCTTGAGTGGGAACTTTTCTGGATAGACTGTCAGTTTATTTGGCCCAACAGCTAAAATGAACTTGCTGCCCAAGCTGTCCAATACTGATTTGCGATATAGTAAGTTCTCTCGGATGGTATTCAACTCAGACGCATTGAAAACTACCATCCCCTTTGATTCTGAGAAGGCATCACCAAAATCGTCGCCTAGAAATTTCCATCCATCTCCTGCATCGACAACTTTTCCAGGCAACGGATCAATTCCTAAAAAATGATTTTTAATGTGATTATTGAAATCAACAAGCTCTGCCTTAAAAGGGAAGTTACGCCTAAAATTCAAACTGATTTTTTTCTCAAAAGGGTCTCGTGGTGTTGTTTTGATGTTCAGTATAGTTAAACATGCAGGTGCAAGCAATACTACAGAAAGAATAATCAAGAAACCTTTTATAATTGTTTTCTTCATAATTTCTGATCACTAAAAGCGGAAGTAAATAAATGGATCATAGCCTCCTACTGCTATCATGGTCAAACAAAGGAAAAATAAGCTTAGGATTAATGCATATCTAGGAACAAGTAAAATAGATGGTTTAAGATTTTTCTTTAAGAGATTATAGAGAGGCATGGAAAAGGCGATCGCTATAACTCCTACACCTAATGTCAATGAGTTCCAGTTGAAATAAAGTATAAAATCTGTCAACTCTTGAGAACCACTATCAAAGATGAAAAGTCGTTGCAAGTAAACTATGCTGTCGTCAAATCTTTCTATTCTAAAGAAAACCCATGTTGTGAGTATGACAACTAATAGATACGCATGAGAAATAATCGCAGGAATCTTTTTCAGAACCCTACCTAAAAACAGCTTTTCAATTAAAATGAACGTACCGTGCAATAATCCCCAGAAAACAAAATTCCAAGAAGCTCCATGCCATAACCCAGTAACGAAAAACACAACAAATAGGTTAACGTACATTCTTGTAGTAGAAACTCTATTTCCCCCTAACGGAATGTATAGGTAGTCCCTGAACCACGTTGACAGAGAAATGTGCCATCTTCTCCAAAATTCTGTTATGCTTTTTGATATGTAAGGGTAATTGAAGTTCTCTGGAATTGTAAAACCTAAGATCCTACCCAGTCCTATTGCCATATCACTATACCCTGAAAAATCATAGTAAATCTGTATGCTGTACGCAAATACCCCTAACCAAGCCATAGCAGTAGATAAGTCATTTGTGCTATGTGCAAATATTGAATCAGCTACACTAGCAAAGGTGTTTGCTATGATGACCTTTTTTGCAAGTCCTATGATAAATCGTTCGGCGCCTGTGCTAATGTTTTCAAGAGTGATTGACCTAGATCTAAGCTCATCTTTTATGTCAGTATATCTTACGATAGGCCCTGCAACTAATTGTGGAAACATGGTTACATAAGTGGTAAATTCAACAAAATTTTTGTTTGCCCTAGCCTGATTGCGATAGACATCAATCGTATAGGACATTGTCTGAAAAACATAAAAACTGATGCCCATGGGTAAAACTACCTCTGACACACCCTCCAAAACAGTTGGATTGATTCCTGCAGAATTCAAGACAAGCTTCAGGTTATCAATTCCAAAATTGAAATACTTAAAGAATCCTAACGTTATCAGGTTGGTAGCAATTGAGATTCTCAGTCCTAGCTTACGATTGCCTTTTTCGATTATCTGGGCAGCATAAAAATCCACAACCGTGGAGAACAACATGATAAGGACTAACAGTTCCTCACCGAAGGTGTAAAACCATACACTTGCCGCAAGTAGAACATGATTCCTATATCTCTGAGGAACCAGAAAATATAAAAGGAATACTACAGGAAGGAACAGCAAAACGAAATAGGCAGAGCTGAAAACCATAATTGTTAATGATTTGCAAATATAATATGGTCAAAAAGGCAATGAGTGCTCTGATAGTAAGATTAGGCAAATGTCTTATGAGCTAATGTTTTGTATATGAATTAATCCTAAATATTATTCTTAGAGAGTTTACTCGAGAATACGATCAAACTCTCTTATAACTACCTGATGAAGAATAATGTCTGGTTTTTCTTTTTGAATAAGCTGCTGCTTGAGCTCATAATCCCACAGGGAAATAGTGGTGCCGAAATTTGCTCTGATAATAGGTTCTACAAAAGGGTAAAATGAGTCATGTACTGCCATTAACTTTAAATTATTTACCTCACTTTGACTGATTGTACTTGCAGTGCGTGAATACCTTTCCTTTCTCAATTCTTCGGACAGATTGTATTGAGAAACCGAGAAGTCAGCTGGGGGATCTAGAAGTGCTCGTAACACCATTTCTCTTTTTGGCCTCATAAGCATGTCTTCTAGATCCCCGACGGGCTGCCATAAGCTGTCAATTTTGACGTCTGAAAAATCATAGCGATTGAACTTGGTATTCGGGAAATCTCTCTCTACTTGATCTAATACAGCCCAATGTGAAATAAAACCTGCAACGAGATTCCAGTGAGTATCTGTCTTGTGGTATAGGCGATATTGAGATTTGTAATCAGCAAGATCTCTTCCTAGATCAATGTACGGTATTTCAAGTGTGGAACAAATTGATTTTATTTGCTCTTGTTTTGAAACTGTTTTATAAGGTTCGATTCCCAATAGCTCTGGATAGACTTGTAGTTTGTTTGGCGCAATAGCTAGGTAATATTTCGAATTATTTGATTCTGCGATACGTTTGTTTTCTTTAAGAACTTGCCTGATCTTTTGCAATTGTTTAGATGTGAATCGTTGTAGGTTCAAGGATGAGGACAACGATAGTTTGAAATCATCACCTGCAATCATCCATCCATCATCTAGTTGTAAAACTTTGTGTGGTAGTGGTCTAAGTCCGAAGACTTCAGTTCTCATGAAAAGATGGCTTTCTAGCAGTTCTTTCTTCAAAGGAAAATTGCGAGCAAAGTTCAAATTGATCTTTTTATCGCCCTCGTTTATAGGCTCAGTTTTCAAACCGAGCGCCAAAAAAAGCAATGGTGTATAGATCATTAGTCCAATCGACAGGATTAGGTAATGCATTGAGTTTAGTGACCAGGGTAGTTTTTTCATTTGCTAGAATCTATAATAAATGAATGGATTATAACTACCAGATGCAATGTAGGTCAGGCATAGTAAGAACAAACCGATCAACGCTGTGTAGTAAAGGGGTTGAACTCTTTTAGAGTGCAACACACTATCTAACTTTCTGTAAATAGGTAATGACAGAAAAATGCCTGATAACGTAATGAGGTAATGATAGAAGTGATGATCTAGCATTACTAAAAAATCATTAAAAGTTTGATCCCCTTCAGAGTAAATAAACAATGGTCTCAGGTAATTGAGAAAAAATTCCCAATCATCTGATCTAAACATCACCCAGCCAATACCCACAACAAACAGGGTGTAAAAATGACTGATAACCTTGCCGCTATTCTTTAAAATTTTGGACAGAAATAATCGCTCTAGTATTAGGAAGAAGCCATGATACAGACCCCATATCACAAATGTCCATGCCGCACCATGCCATAATCCAGTAACTATAAAAACAATAATGAGATTTATGTATGTACGTGAAGATCCCATGCGACTGCCACCTAGCGGTATATATACGTAGTCCCTAAACCAAGTAGACAGGGAGATATGCCAGCGTCTCCAGAAATCTTGAATACTTCTTGCGATATACGGGTAATTGAAGTTTTCAGGAATTTTAAACCCCATCATTCTCCCTAGCCCGATTGCCATATCGCTGTAACCAGAAAAGTCAAAGTAAATCTGCAGGGAATAAGCAAGCAGACCAGCCCATGCAGCTAAAGTAGCCATTTCTGGCACATCAGTATTAAAAATGTGATCTGCTATTAATGCAACATTGTTAGCTATAATTACCTTCTTCGCTAAGCCTATAATAAACCTTTCAAGGCCAAGTGAGAAATTCTTTAAGTCGTAAGTGCGATGGCCTAATTCCCTCTGAACGTCAACATATCTCACAATAGGGCCCGCTACAAGTTGAGGGAACATAGTCACGTAGGTTGCAAACTCTATAAAGTTTGAACTTGCTTTAGCCTGATTTCTATAAACATCTAAGGTATAAGACATGGTTTGAAAAACGTAGAAGCTTATACCCATAGGTAACAGTATTTCTGGGGCACCTTCCAGAACATCTACATTTGCACCCAATTCCACGAGAATCGATCTGAGATTATCAATCCCAAAATTGAAATATTTAAAGAATCCTAGTGTTGTAAGGTTAGTTGCAATTGAAATTCTGAGTCCCAGTTTTCGATGACCTTTCTCAATGAGCTGTCCTGCATAAAAGTCAACTATTGTAGAGAAGACCATGATCAGTACCAGGGCTTCCTCTCCATAAGTATAGAACCATAGACTTGCAGCTAGCAAAATATAATTTCTAAACCTAGCAGGTACTGTAAAATAGATTAGAAATACTATCGGTATGAATAGAAAAAGAAAGTAGGAACTACTAAAGACCATTAAAAGTTAAGAAAAAGCGAAAATACATTTCCCGCCTATCATTTTGATAATCGTCCTTTTAATTATTAAAATGACAGATGTTAGGGTCGTTTATTTTAATAAAATACCTGTGAAATCAGTTGTAGGCAGTTTTTCAGTAGGTTGAAGTTTTAAAATATTAGCCTGGGCTACAAAGGTCTTATCGTATAGCTTTCCGTTCTGGAAGTAGGTTAGTAGAAATTCATTTTTGAAATTAAAGACCTCTCTTATCATCAACTCAACTTTCTGGTTGGATAGCGCAGGGATCACCTTGTAGGCGTGCCTGAAAGTTGAGGTTTTCCTGCCGTCACTGTGCGATCCTCTACTTACCAGCATACAGGATTCAATCGGTTCCAGACCATTATTGATTAGATAGACGATCCATTGATCGGGATCCTCTTCGCTATTGACAATGCCTATGTAAACATCCTTTACCTCTGGGATCTCAATATCTTTTCTCATTTTAGAGCATCGTTTTAAGTCGGTCAATCAGATGTTTGGTGTCCTGTAATCCTCGCATTTCATTGGCTTCCATCAGAATTTCAAATCCAGAATTACTTACTGGTGAATCGTTGTAGGCGTCAATCCCGGCAGTTTTCTCCAGAATAATTGGGTAGGTATATTTTGGTAACCACTTTGACCAGTACACTTTTTCAAATTCATCCTTATGCAGGAATTCAAGTGTAGTGCCTGTATTTTTTACGCTTTCGCGAAAGCGTCGCCATTCATCCCGTTGCCCAGTTGCATCATGGGTAAGCTCACAAAGTTTGCAGGGATAGGTCTGCGGACTCAACATCTTATGCGCGCTGTCGACAACTGCATTTAACCATCCAGAATTTGCATTGTAGACAAAAATTAGATGTCTTGACATTTACAGTGCGTTTGAAAACTGCTTTAGGAAACGCACGTCGTTTTCAAAAAACATACGTATGTCACCTATCTGATACAGCAACATTGCAATGCGTTCCACTCCCATCCCAAACGCAAAGCCAGAATAGGTGTCAGGATCGATGTTGCAATTTTTCAGTACTGCTGGATCCACCATTCCGCAGCCCCCTATCTCAAGCCATCCGGTACCTTTGGTAATCCTGTAATCAGTTTCGGTTTTTAGACCCCAGTAAATGTCAAGTTCTGCACTGGGTTCGGTAAATGGGAAATAGGATGGACGCAGTCGTATTTTACTTTTTCCAAACATCTCTTTGGTGAAATAGAGCAAGGTTTGCTTCATATCTGCAAAACTTACATCCTTGTCAATGTATAAGCCTTCAATCTGGTGAAAGATGCAGTGCGCCCTAGCACTTATCGCTTCATTACGGAAAACCCGTCCTGGGGAAATGGTCCTAAGCGGTGGCTCATTATTTTCCATGTATCTAACCTGTACGCTGCTCGTGTGTGTGCGTAGGAGTACGTCAGGATCAGTCTGGATAAAAAATGTGTCTTGCATGTCCCTGGCAGGATGGTGCTCTGGCAAGTTGAGAGCGGTAAAATTGTGCCAGTCATCTTCAATTTCGGGCCCCTCGCTCACGTTAAAACCTATCCTAGAAAAAATCTCAACCATCTGGTTGCGTACGATAGATATGGGGTGACGTGAACCTAGCTGATAAGGATAACCAGGCCTAGTAAGATCATCGTATTTCTTTGCCCTAACTGTAGATTCATCCAGCTGAGCTTTCAATTCAGCAACCTTGTCGGTTGCTTTTTGTTTGAGCTCGTTGATGGCCTGACCAAAAGCTTTTTTTTGCTCGCCAGGTACTTCTTTGAAGCTTGCAAATAACTCTTTAAGTAAGCCTTTTGATCCCAGATAAGTTATTCTAAATTCTTCAACGGCCTCTTTTGAACTTGCTTTGAACTCCTCAACCTTTTGCAAATGCTCTTTTACTCTCTCCAGCATAATCGTGAATTAGCGCAGCAAATTTACTTCTTATAAAATCAGTAGTGCCTCTAAAGGTCGAGAGGACTTTATCAACATCTGCACAGATTTTTTCTAGATATGTTTATGTTTGTATTGATGAACGTTGCTCAACACATTTCTGATTTGATCTATCGCCATGAATGCGTGATCTTACCTGGTATAGGAGCTTTTGTGTCTAGACGGGTTCCCGCGCATTTAGATAGGGACAACAATACAATCTACCCACCAAAAAAATACGTAGGATTCAACCCAAGTATCCAAGAGAGCGACGGCTTATTAATCAATTACGTCGCGAGTGCTGAAGGCTTATCTTATGAAGCTGCGGCAATTGAAGTCGAAAATTTTGTGATTGCCGCGCAAAATGAGCTTGATGATCAAGGTTTCTTCAATTTCTCAAGGATTGGTCAGCTTAAGAAGAACAGTGATGGTGTGCTGCAGTTTACCGCGGTAAATGTTATAAACTATCTTCCTGAGGCATTTGGTTTGTCCATGCAATCCGCAACACCTGTTTCAGTAGAATATGTAGCAGAACCCAAGGTTATACCGATAGCCACAGCTACAGAAGAAGAGGTTTCAGAACAAAAAACTTCGGTCAACAGATGGTGGAAAGTAGCTGCGGCGATTGCAGTTATTTGTGCATTAGGTTTCTTTGGCAACCATTCGTATCAACAGCAAGTTGCTCAGCAAGACGCTGAAATCGCAGCTCAAGCAGCTAAGCAGTTTCAGGATAAGGTACAGGAATCTACATTTACGATCGCCGCACCCTTGCCGGCAATCAATATTGAGGTACAACCATTAGAACGTACCCACCACATCATCGCAGGTGCATTCCGCAATCCGGCAAATGCTGATAAAAGAGTAGCACAGCTCAAGGCGAAAGGCTACAACGCACGCCATATAGGCGTTAATAAATACGGCCTTCACAATGTGGCATTTGCAAGTTTTGTGGAACGTGATGACGCGATTAACGAGCTTTATCGCTTACGCAAGCAAGGCTACGATTCTGCATGGTTGTTCACGGGGACGCTCAAATAATTATTGATACCCTGCCGCCTGAAGATTGAATAACCTAGCGTAAGTTTTTTGATTCTGCATCAATTCCTCGTGAGTGCCTAGTTCTTCTACTTTTCCATTTTCAAGAACGAGAATTCTATCAGCCATGCGTACGGTTGAAAAGCGGTGGGAAATGATGATGCTGGTCTTGCCTTTAGTCAATCCTATAAATCGTTCAAATACATCGTATTCTGCTTGGGCATCCAGTGCGCTGGTAGGTTCATCGAGAACGATTACATCTGCATCTTTCATGTAAGCCCGGGCTAGGGCTACTTTCTGCCACTGCCCACCGCTCAATTCCTGACCAGCTGCAAACCTGCGTCCCAGTTGCTGGTCGATTCCTTCTTTGAGAACCGCTACCACCTGATCGGCTAAGCTACGTTGCGCTGCGTCACCTATCATCTCATCGTTTTCAAGTTCGGCAATGTTTCCTACTGCAATGTTTTCGCGTAAGCGGAATTCATATTTAAAGAAATCTTGAAATATTACCCCAAATCTTCTCCTGTATTCCTCAACATTATACCTGTTGATGTTCACGCCGTCCAGCAGTATTTCACCCTCAGTAGGTTCATAAAACCTGAGGATTAATTTAATAAGCGTGGTTTTCCCTGCACCGTTCTGGCCCACAAATGCCATTTTTTCACCAGCTCTGATTTTTAAGTTGACCCCTTTGAGAACTTCAATCTCGCTGCCTGCATAGGAAAAATGCACGTCCACAAGTTCAAAACCTTCAATGATTTGATCTGGAAGTTGGAGGCTCTCACTTGCTGAATCTGCAATAACGATGTCCAGAAAGTCATAGTAATCTCGCAGGTAGAGCGCATTTTCTGTAATCTGTGAAAACCTAGAAAAGAATCCCTGAAGATTAGACCGCAATCGGTTAAAGGATCCAGATAGGAACGTGAGTTCACCCACGGTGAGAACACCCGCCACGACTTTGAAAATGATAAAAACATAGGCGCCGTAATATGAGGCGACACCTAGAATATTGAAGAGCGAACCGTAGATGCTCTGGCTGATCGAAAGCTTGCGATTGACCAAATAATAGCGATGCGCAAGTGTATTGAATCGCGTAGCAATAAAATCGGTCAGGCCAAAAAGCTTCACCTCTTTTGCCGTCATGTTGTTTGCACCTATATAGCGCAGATAATCCAGCTCGCGTCTTTCTGCCGTCCAGCTGCGAGCAACACTGTAACGATGGCCGCTGTATTTTATCTCGTTAATAAATGATGGAATGATGCTCAACACCAGTAGGATAATCAGCAATGGTTCAAAATAGATAAGACCAGCAATAAGCGAGATAATTGAAATGATGCTCTGCACTTGTTCAAGGGTTGCACTCATGAGGAACACGCGACTGGTAGTTTTTTGGCGCGCTCTTTCCAGTTTGTCATAAAACTCGGGATCCTCCAGCTGTTCTAGACTTAGCTCGCTGGTTTTTCTGATGATGCGTTCACTAGAAGCATTTGAGTAGAGGTCACCTATCAATCCGTCGGTAAGGTTGATCAGGCGGTTGAGCAGGTCTGAAGCGATGGCTACGCCCAGCTCGATCCCTACATAGGTCCATAATGTTGTTAAATCTTGGTTTTCAAGTGAAATCTGAAGGATTACCTCATCAATGATCAATTTACCCACCCAAAGGAGTACAATAGGCGTGAAAGCCGTAAGTATCCTTGCTATCATATTGACCAGAAAAAGTCTAGGGCTGGCTGCCCACACTTCCCTAAAAAACCGAGGTATGCTTTTAAGCGCGCTTAGAGATAGCCTTTTCTTTTTTTGTTGCTCTTTGAGAGACTTGGGCGGTCTGGGTGCCACTTTTATTTGCAAAGGTAATTTGTGTCTGCTTGTAAAAATTACTTACACAGTTTTGCTTCATCAGGTCGCGATTGAGTACGCTTTCGCGAAAGCGAACAAATGAAGACACCTCTAAAATCAACTTTAGCTCAATTCATGATCAACAGATATAACTTACAATTATGTTTTAAGCCAAAACGAACTCTTAATATTGTATTACTAGCTACCAGAATTACATGCAGGATAGGAGTTCACAAGCTCAACATTGGGATATTAAGGTAGATGCGAGGCCGCCGCTCATACGACTGAATCTAGACAAGATCTATCGATATCGGGACCTGATTATTCTTTTAGTCAAGCGCAATATAATTATCAAATACAAGCAGACTGTGCTAGGACCGCTCTGGTTGATCATACGGCCGCTGCTTACCACCGCTACTTTTGTGATCGTTTTCAATAACATTGCCAATTTATCAACTAATGGCGTGCCACCAGTTTTGTTCCAGATGAGCGGGGTGATTCTTTGGACCTTTTTTGCTTCAAATCTTAAAGTAAATTCCAACAGTTTTGGCGCAAATGCAGGATTGTTCGGAAAGGTTTATTTCCCTCGTGCGGTGGTGCCTTTGGCCAATACGTTCAATTCAATCTTTGAGCTAGGTATCCAGTTTATCGTATTCCTTTTCATTTTATGCTATTTCATCTTTTTTCAAGATTTCAATGTCGATTGGGATCTTTCAGTCTTGATGCTTTTTGTTTACATGGCTATCGCGGCGGTCTTGTCTGTGGGGGTAGGTTTGATCATCAGTAGTCTTACGTACAAATACAGGGATTTACAGATGCTGGTTTCATTTGGTGTTCAGCTTTTCATGTACGCTACACCAGTCATTTATACACTATCCACTATCCCAGAAGAGTATCAATCACTCATGCTGCTCAACCCAGTTGCCTCATTGATTGAAGGATTTAGAGAAGTTCTGATAGGTGCGGGATCCCACCATCCTGGATATTTACTTTACAGTGCATGTGTAGCTGTTGCTCTATTTGTTATAGGCTTGGTTGTTTTTAACCGCACAGAGCGCAACTTTATGGATACGGTATGAGAAAGCTTGCCATGGAAGTTTACGATCTATCAAAACAGTACCGCCTGGGTCAGGTAGGTACGGGAACGATAGGCCAGGATTTAAAGCGCTGGTGGCATCTGGCTAGAGGGAAAGAGGATCCGCTTCTCAAAGTAGGTGAGCGCAATGTCACCTCTACCGCCTCTAACAGCGGTTACGTTTGGGCACTTCATAACATCAATTTTGAAGTTGAGCAAGGCGAGATCCTAGGAATAATAGGTGGAAATGGCGCTGGTAAATCCACATTACTAAAAATTCTGTCTCAGGTGACTTCACCAACTACTGGTGGTTTTAGAGCAAAAGGCCGTATTGCAAGTTTGCTTGAGGTGGGCACGGGATTCCACGATGAGCTCACAGGCAGGGAAAATATATTCTTGAATGGAACCATCCTAGGTATGACCAAGGCAGAGGTCGCCTCAAAACTTGATGAGATTGTAGAATTTAGTGGTGTGCAGCGATATCTGGACACACCCGTAAAGCGTTATTCTTCTGGAATGCGGGTAAGGCTGGCATTTGCCGTTGCTGCACACCTCGAGCCTGATATTCTCATAGTAGACGAGGTACTTGCTGTAGGAGACATCAAATTTCAGAAGAAAGCGATCGGCAAGATGAAACAGGTAAGTGAGACGAGTGGTAGAACCGTACTTTTTGTTTCTCACGATATGGACGCCATTTCCAGATTGTGCAGTCGAGTGATTGTTTTGGAAAGCGGTCATGTATCATTTGATGGTCCCACGCAAAAAGGCATAAGTGTCTATTCCTCACAGATGATAGGCAAATCAGAACATCGATCTATTGCAGATCGTACGGATAGAAAAGGTAGGCAGCAATTAAAGTTTGTTGATGCCTGGCTGGAAGATGAGGATGGCGAAATCATTTCTGCGGCTATGGTGGGCAAGCCGCTCAACATTTGTCTCACGGTTGAAAACAGAATCGGTCACGATCATAAATGTTCCGTAGGTTTAGCAATCAAGGATACCCAAGGCGAGATGATCACAATGATGTCTAGCTGGACCAAAGGTAAACTTGTCAGGATCCAACAAACAGATGTGGTCAGGTTTCAAATAGATAAACTTACCATCCCCGAGGGCGAGTATGTTTTAAATCTGTACATGGAAAACGGAACCATGGGGAATGAAATTCAGGATCACCTTGAGGATGCTTTTGTACTGCATGTGCAGGGTAACGATTTCTACAACTCAGGACAGGTAGCCAGTCAGTTTCCATACAAGTTTTATCTCGAATACCAGCAGGAAGTCAGTCCTGCCAAAAATCAGTCTGCCGATCAGATGCAGTCCAAAATATTCAACTCAAATGAACAGTAAGATAAAATTTGCCGTAGTAGGCTGCGGAAACATAGGGCGCAGACACATCGCCGTTCTTGATAAATGCGCAGAGGCAGAATTGGTTGCTATCTGTGACATTGATCAAGATGAGTTGTCAAAGCTTGGGGAGACATATAGCGTACAGGTGTACTCAAACTATGAGTCTATGCTTGAAAAAGCAGATTTTGAAATCATTAGTATTTGTACCCCTCATGCTCTGCACGCTCCTATGACCAACCAGGCGGCAAAAGCAAAAAAGCAGATTCTGGTAGAAAAACCTATGGCGCTTGATACCGCTTCCGCGAAAGCGATGATTCAAAGAGCAAAAGAGGAGGGTGTAAAATTATGGGTAGTCAAACAAAACAGGTATAACAAACCCATTATGCTCATGCGCGACCTGATTGATCAGGGTAGGTTGGGTAAAATTTTTATGGTGCAGACAAATGTACTCTGGAACCGCCACCAGCGGTATTACAACGAGTCACCATGGCGAGGAAGCAAGTCTCAAGAGGGCGGCGCATTACACACACAGGTCAGCCATTTTTTAGATCTTATGATTTGGCTGTTCGGCGATATAGTTGAAGCAAAGTCGTTTTACAGCACTTTAAATCACGATATAGAAATAGAAGATTGTGGTGTGTCTGCTCTGAAGTTTGAAAACGGTGCTTTGGGTTCGCTCAACTGGACCACCTGTGTTTACAATGCAAACTACGAGGGGAGTATAACAGTAATCGGGGAGCTGGGCACCGTTAAAATAGGTGGCCGATACCTCAATAAAATCGAGTACTGGGATGTGCAGTCTACACCTATGCCCGATAAAGATGAATTTAATGACAAGCCCAATACCTATAGTCATTATCAGGGTACTAGCTCAAACCACGACAAGCTTGTGGATGACCTGATCTCACAAATCATTCAGGACAGGCGTGGAGTGGTGGAAGGGCCAGAAGGATTGAAGGCTATAGAAGCGATTGAAAAAATTTATGGCGGACAATAGTACAGCAGCTGACATCAAAATTCTTCCGCTTGAAAGCAATCAAGCGTTTGACGCTTCAAATATCTATAGCTCAGCTAGCTGGATCAGCATTATCCAGCAACAATATGGTTTTGAGATTAATTTAATTTTTGAAAATGATTCATATCTATTCCCAGTCGCGAAAATCAATGATGAAATGGGAAAAAGATTGATCAGTATCCCGTTTTCGGATTATTGCGATCTCTCACAAGCATCCGTACAAGCCTTACCGGTTATACTAGAGAAAATTAAAACAAACTATCCAGATTTTAAGCTCAAGGCAAAGTTCAATTCATTACAAGAGCGTACCTCAGAATACACTGTAAAACAAACTGCGGTTTATCACAAAATTGACTTGCGATCTGATCTTCCTGACTTCCACAAGTCGTTCAAAAGAGGTGTAAAGAAGGCAGAAAAGGAGCAACTGAATTATACTGAATCCAGAAGCCAAGAAAGTCTGGAATCATTTTATACGCTGTATGCAAAATTGCGAGTCGAGAAGTTTGATAGTATTCCCCAACCAAAATCTTTTTTCCGAAAAGTATTTGATGAATTTATTTTAAGCGGTAAAGGTCATATTTCAGAGGTAAGGGACGGTGATCAAATAGTTGCTTCAGCGATAGTTCTTTACCATAAGAACATAGCCTATTACAAATATGGTTGTTCTGCTATTGAGGCATTGGATAAAAAACCAAACAATCTATTGTTTTATAGCCTGATTAACAATCTCCATGAAAAAGGATTCTCAGAGCTTGATTTAGGCTCTAGTGGTGTCGGCGATGAGTATGCTGGACTGCGGCGATGGAAAAGCCAGATGGGCGGTAAAGAATTTCCTATTTTTAAAATAAGTACTTCAGACCCCGAGTTTGATAAGACAAAAACCGCATTTAAATCCAGAATTAATCAGTTGGTCTCTAAAGCAGTTGAGAAAGATTCAACAATCGAAGAATTGGATCAATTGAGCGAAAATATCTATAGGTACTTTGCATGAGGAAGTTTGCCATCATAGGAAACAATGACGGTCCCTTTCGGCTCTATCAAAGCCTGATGGGCACAGATACTATGGCTAGTTTGCAATGCATTGGACTCCAGAAGCCCCTATCCAATAAACTTGGTGAGCTTTACACTCATTTATCTGAAGTACCAGTTTTTGATGAATTTGATGAGGCAAAATTGATCGATTTGCTTAGCTCCTATGAAATTGATGTGCTGATTAATTGTTTTGCTAATTTCAAATTTACTCGGCTGTTGCACCTTTACGATTGCTACAATGTGCATCCCAGCTACTTACCATACTTCAGAGGGCGGCATCCTATCCATTGGGCTCTGATATCTGGCGCAAGTTATCATGGTATTTCAATTCATAAAATGACTGAATACTATGATCGAGGGAAGATATTTTGGCAGGAAAAGGTGAACATTAGTGAAAACATGAGCGTTGCTGAAACTAGAGAATTACTAATGCGCAGCCTTGAGAAAAACTTTCCCGGTGTAATCAATTCTATTTTATCACCTTCTTTAGGGTTTTCAAAAAAAGAGATTGAATATCATAAGAAGGATTATTGGCCTCGTCGGTTCCCAGGTGATAGTAAGCTCACGGAATGGAATGACCCCGATTTGATTTATCGCAAAATCAACGCCTTGCGTTCAGAAGATCATCCTGCCTATATCGCTTTAAGCGAAAATGAACATCTTAAAATCTCTGTAGTGAAAGGAGTTACCTGCAATTCAAAAAATGCACCGGATATGCCTGTGATTGAAAAAATCGAAGACCGAGAAGTCACTATTTATTTTCCTAATGGCATTGCGTTACAGTTAACTGCATTGAACTCTTTTGATGAGAAGAGTCTGCTTAAATACTTTAGAAATGAGCCATAAAATTCAGCTGATTGATTTACAAAAACAGTATCAACAACTAAAGAAAGAAATTGATGCAGTGGTGGCTGAAACACTGGAAAATGCGAGTTTTATTGGTGGTGATTCAGTGAACAGATTTGAGCAGGAGTTTGCTGATTATTTAGGCGACGGCGAGCTGGTCTCCTGTGGAAATGGAACAGACAGCCTTGAGATTCTGCTCTCTGCGTTGGATATAGGGCCTGGCGACGAGGTGATCGTGCCAGCCATGACGTGGATTTCTACTAGCGAGGTGGTGGCTTCCAGAGGTGCAAGACCTGTTTTTGTAGATGTTTTGGAAGATGATGGGTGCATCAATGTTCAGCTTGTTGAAAATGCCATCAATACGAGAACAAAGGTCATTATTCCTGTTCACCTTTACGGGAATTGTGTGGATATGGATGAACTGATTCCGCTTTCGCGAAAGCATAACTTTCACATCATAGAGGACTGCGCACAGGCTCATGGATCTTCCTTAAACCGCCGCAAAACGGGCACCATGGGAACAGCAGGAAGCTATAGTTTTTTTCCAAGTAAAAATTTAGGCTGCTATGGCGATGGAGGCGGTATTTTCACTAGTGACCCTGCGCTCGCCAAAAAATGTAGATTGATTGCGAGACATGGTCAGGAATCAAAAAACACACATCTCGTTCACGGCCGCAATAGCCGCCTGGATGCTCTTCAGGCTCGCGTGCTATCGGTCAAGCTTACTTATTTGGAAGGCTGGATCGATGCAAAAAATAAGCATGCGGAATTTTATATGGAAAATCTAAAAGGAGTTGGTGATTTAAAATTACCACGAGCCAATCGCCCTGACGAAAGGCGCAGTTGGCACCTGTTTACCATACGCACTTCCCAACGAGACCAACTCAAAAGCCATTTGGAAAGCAATGGAATCGGCTGTGGGATTCATTACCCAGTAGCACCACCTTTACAACCGTGCTATGATGAATTATCATACAAGCCAAATGATTTTCCGGTAGCTGTAAAAATCCAGAATGAAACCCTATCCATTCCCATGTACGCAGAACTCGAGCAACCTGAAATTGAAAAAGTAGTAAAGTCGATAGAGCAATTTTTTGAGTAGAGCACTTAAATTAATCAGTCACAGCGCTCAAAGATTCTGGCGTTTGCCATTACTGGATTGGAATTGTCTTTGTTTTCTGTGGTGGCTCGAATCTGCTCAAGTTCTTTTTCGTAGTCCTTTGCGGGAATGATTCTAAAATCAAAAGAAACACGACAGTCAGGAGTCGAGTTTTTTACCGCTCCATGATATTTGTTTGCACCATCAAAAATGAGATACTGACCTAAATCAATTTTGATAGGAACCAATTCTCCGTTTTCTTGTTCGAGGCGTATTGAATTATCCCCGTAAGCATCTGTAAGTGGCACCCAGTAATTTATTTCTGCTGGATTGTGACCGTAGTCGCTATCGCGGTGAATTCTGGTCTGGCCGGGTACTTCTGGATAATGGATGCGATGTGATGGTTTTTTTTGAAAGTAGATCGCTTCATCGTACTGCGGTCTGACTATCTCTTTGATAAAATGATTGTACAGCTTGTAGAACTCATCGCCCTCTGTACTCTGTAATTTTTGGTATAGACGCTGGTGGTGTTTAGTAGTTTCTGTGTTTTTGTAAATTGAATTAGTGGGATCCATTTCAATTTCACCGGCACTCAAATTGCATAAATCTTCATATCCAATAAGTTGGGAAATAATTTTATTAAAAGGATATTCTTGTATTGAATAGTTATTGATTGTCATAACACCAGTCTAATTTTGAGAATCCCATAGCGCGTATCCTATCCCCGTATTACCGAAACCATTGCCGTTATAAAAGAGATACCGCTTGTCCTTCACCTGAATCACATTTGGGTAGGTTTGCATGGAAGAATCCCATCCAACTTGTGATTTGCTGATAAGGTTTTTACCCATCCTTTTCCAATTCACTGCATCGCGAGATTCTGCATATCCTATGCGATATGCACCAGGACCGTCTCTGAAATCCCTGCTATCGCGGTAGGCAAACCACATCTTATAGATTTCGTTTTCTTTGATTACCGTGGCTCTTGCATTTGCCTCCTCGGCATGCAGTGGTTCAATACAGACCTTATTGCTCCGGTTCCAATCTATACCATTATTAGAGCTGGCGTATTTAATCAAATATAGAGGCTCTGGTTTGCCATTGATTTTTACAAATCCTGTACTGCTGGCGTACCACATGTGCCAGAGATCAGGTTTTTCCCTCATTACCCACGGTGATGCAGTAAAAAAAGGCTCCTCTCGCGAGCGATCAACTAAAGCACCTTGGAATTTACGCTTGAAGGTATTTCCGCCATCCGTACTAATAGCTAGGCCTATTGCATTGCGGTAGTCCACAGAAACACTGGGATTCCAGCCTACGTAATACAGAAAAAGTTCATCACCTACAGGAACAATACAGCAAGGCATGATGCCACCATCATCAAATGTACCTAGTTCACCCAGTGACATAACTGGCTCTGTGTGAACATAAAGGATCCGAGATGGATCTTCAGGATTTACATCAAAGTAGGTAGGAACACTCTGTCCACTATCGTTGCGTGGTGAGTAAAATATCCTGATGCGGTCTCCTAACAAAACAGTTGTAGGTACGCAGGAATGCGACTTTGCCCAAGTAATATCGTGTTCAGTCGCGTCAAAGATTTTACCTTTTTTAACCCAACTCATCAGCCGCTGCTTTTGTGCGATAGACTGTCTAAGTCTATACTTTTTTTGTCAATCTTTTTAGCTTTTGCACCTAAGTAGATGCTCTCACTCTCAGTGTCTCCAAGGATATTTGCGCCCATTGCTACCAGCGTAGATTCTCTTATCACTGTTTCATCCCGTACGGTCGCATTCACGCCAAAAAAACAATAATCTTCAATTACGCAAGCACCGCTTATCACGACGTGGCTGGTAATGAAAACATGATCCCCGATAACCGTATGATGACCTATGTGATTACCGCTCCACAAAATACAATTGTCACCAATTTTGGTATAGGGCTGGATATTATTGTCCTCAAAAATGAAGCAATTCTCACCTATTTCTAGGCCGGGCCATGTTGTCGCTTTTGAGCTTACATAACTCACACAGGTGTAACCTTTTTCTTTGGCTTGATTGAATTTGTTTTCGCGCAAGCGGTTCATCCTCTTAAAACTGATAGGCAGGAATATCTCATACTTACTTGGAGGGTAATGCTCTTCAACAGTTTCAAATGCAACTAGTGGCAGATTTTCAAAAGTATCGCTATCTCGATACGCATCATCTACTGTAAAAGCTACAACCTCGTGAGGCGAGTCATGGACAAAATAAAAGTGAGCTAGACTTGCCAGCTGACTCTCACCGTAGATCACTATTTTTTTTGATTTCATGCCATCGCTATTTTGCTCTCGATGCTATACTGATTGAGATGCTCATGTATTTCATCTTGTGACAAATACATCATCATGTCAATGATAGACAAGTGGCTTACAAATTCTTCTGAAGATTGAGGATAAGCATTCATGGTAGGTGATAAAAACCCTAAGTCTAGATCAGCATTTTCAAACTTTTGGGCATCGTATAAATGAGCACCGTTAATCATGTTTACATATCTTTTAGCCTTCAGCTCTTTACAAATTTCTAAAATTTTTTTTTCGGCTGATTGATTCTTCTCATAATTGATTTGACTAGATCTGCTAAATTTAGAATTGATTCCTAGCGCCTCGCTTGTGATTTCAATTGAACTGATTGAATAATCGACTAATAGATTACTATGCTTATCAAACACTGATTTTATAAGACCGTAAGTATTATCAAAATGCGGTGCTGATTTGTACGCATGTTCCAGAGTAATTAGAAATTTTTCATACCAAGATTCAAATCGACTCAAGTCAACTTCAATTTTGTTAATAGGAGTCTTTTGCGGCGATTTTTTTATGGGTAGGCTAAATTTATGCGCACGGGCATTGAGAAGGATTGAATTTGAGTTGCAAAACCCTCGCCTGATATACTGCGCATCATCAAAAAAGATGAATTCGTCCACATGACTTACCAGCTGAAAATACCCCAGGTAAGGAAATAGATAAGGTTGCATTACCGCTACCGGTTTGCTAGGCATTACTGATAGCTTTAAGTACAGCCTCAATTACTAGCTTGGCTTGTTCTGGTTTCAAATCATGAAAAAGCGGTAGGCAGAGAATTCTTTTAGAAATACTTTCCGAAACGGGGCAACTGCTAGGATTTAAATAATCAAGAGTGTTCAGAGATGGTAGAAAATACCTTCTTGCATGAATGTCCAGTTTTGTCAATTCTCCAACAGCTGCAATAAGCATATCTTCAGTGGGAAAGACCAATGGCGCATAAGCATAGTTATACGTGAAATCTTCGTATGAATCAGGACTTAAAAACTGCAGCCTCGTTGATGCAAATGCATCTTGATATAACTCAAAAATAGATCTGCGTGAACTCACGATAGCGTCAAAATACTTCAGGTTTATAAGCCCCATAGCAGCATGCAGTTCACTATTTTTTGCATTAATGCCTACCTGCTCAAAACTGTCGTAATGGTGTCCATGATTAATAGATAGATGGATGGACTCATTCAACCTACTGGTGTGAGAAACAATCCCGCCACCCTCAACGGTATGAAAAGCTTTTGTCGCATGGAAACTAAGCGTTGCCGCATCGCCATATGCAGTAAGCGATTTCCCTTTGTACTCGCAGCCAAACGTATGACTGGCATCATAGAGTACCTTTAAATCAAATTTCTTAGCAACTTTTTGAATCCCGTCAATGTCACAGGGATAACCAAAAACATGTACGGGAAGTATTCCAGAAGTTTGATCTGTTATTTTCTCTTCAATTATTTTAGCGTCAATATTGAGTGTCTCAGGATCAATATCTACAAAAACAGGTTTGCAGTTTTCCCACACCAGACTGTTTGCCGTAGCGACATAGGTAAAGGGTGTAGTGATGACTTCACCTTTGAATTCAAGACTCTTGATAGCAATCTGTAATGCACTAGTACCATGAGAAGTCCACTGAAAAAAATCTGCATCTAGTTTTGATTGCAGTTTCATATTCAGTTCTCTGGAAAGCTCACCATTATTGGTAATCCATTTATTTTCCCAGATTTTATCGACTAGCTCCATAAATTCTTTTTTACTAGGCAAAAAAGGTCTAGTGACAGGAATAGGCTCGGTAAGTGTGCTTTGGGAAATCAGGGGGTTCATCTTTACATTCTCTTATCGCAATGTAGAGAGTTAAACCTAAGATTTGCTTATTTGAAAGTTAATAAATGGGTAAAAATCCTACAAATCAATCCGGATTGCTCTAAATCCAGTTTATTGTTTCTTTAGCTTAATATAAAAGTCTGGTGACGACTCAATTCTGCTAGGTTCAAATTCTAATGTTTGAGTTCTGGTAGTAGGGAAAATCCTTTTTTTATCTCCATTAATGATGACATCCACCGGCATCTCAAATCCAGAAATGACATTGTTCCATACATAACTGTAGGAGTTTTCGCTTTCGCGAAAGCGTATCTCCAATTCGGGAATCTGCGTTGTCCTCAAGTATTGGTCAAAAATGGGCTGTAGATCAATCTCTGTTTGATCGTTGATATAGCTTTCAACCTGCTGGGTGGTGACGGTCTGGTGGTAGAATTTCTTGTTCAGACCTCTCAAAATCTCACGCCACTTTTTATCGTCATCAATCAGCGTGCGTATCATGTGTAGAAGATTTGCGCCTTTGTAATACATGTCACCGCTTCCCTCGTGATTCACATCGTAATTCCCAATTAGTGGGCGATCGTTTCGTATAGAATTTCTTGTCCCAACGATATAATCTCTCGCTGCATCGCGATTGTAGTGGTAGTCCAGATAAAGGCTCTCACTATAAGCGGTAAAACCCTCGTGGACCCATAAATCTGCGATGTCTTTTACAGTAATATTATTTGCAAACCATTCATGTCCAGACTCATGGATGATGATAAAATCAAACTGCAATCCCCAGCCAGTTCCCGATAAATCACTCCCCAAATAACCGTTTCTGTACTTGTTGCCATAAGTCACGCTGCTCTGGTGCTCCATCCCTAGATAAGGAACCTCGACCAGTTTAAAGCTGTCCTCATAAAAAGGATAGGGCCCAAACCAGTGCTCAAAGGCCTCCAGCATTTTTGGAACTTGTTTGAACTGTTCCTTAGCCTTGTCAAGATTTTCTTCCAGCACGTAATATTCTAGATCCAGATTGCCTTTCTCTCCTTTATAGCTTTCGCGAAAGCTTACATAATTACCCACATTGACATTAACTCCATAATTATTGATGGGATTGACTACCTGCCAGTGATAGGTGGCTTTATCGCCTTTATCCTCAATATTAATCAGTCTCCCGTTGCCTACAGCTATCAGAGGCTGCGGTACTGTAAACTTCAAGTCCATGCCACGATCAGGCTCATCGTACATATGGTCCTTGCAAGGCCACCATACGCTAGCACCTAGTCCTTGATTTGATGTGGCCACAAAAGGATTTCCTTTGCTGTCCTTGCTCCAAGAAAACCCACCATCCCAAGGCGCATTTCTCGCCCTACGTGGCTTTCCTTCAAATTCCAGTAATATCTGCTGACGGCTGCCTTTCATCGCGCGATCTGGTAATGTGATAAAATGCGCATTGCCGTCGTGCCTTATTTTTAATTCCTGCCCATTCTGTATTGCGCTGGTCAATTGCATGGGTTCCTGCAGATCGATCTGCATGATTTGATAAGGACGTTCCACGGTATAAGTAATCACATTTGTCCCAGATATGGTTTGATTCTCGATATCCACATCTACAGAAAGATCATAATGCTGGATGTCCCACCACGATCTTGCGGCAGTGATGCTACCTCGCAAACTGTCCTGACGACTGAATTGTTGTTTGTTTTGAAGCAGTTGGGCATTTGTATAAAACAAGGGTAGCAACAAAAGCAAGTAGGATAATCTGTAAGAATTCTTTTCACCTGTATCAATCACAAATTTTAATGTTATCAAATGGTTAAATCTAGGGTTTTCTTAAAAATATGTAAAATCTTCTTCTACATTTAATGCAACCAAAATACTTATAAAATGCTCAAGAAATTTGCTTTGCTTTGCTTTGCCTTAGCCACAATTACGTCTTGCACGCTTGACGACCAAGAACTGATTGCTCAAGATACTGAGACAGCGGTTGATCAGGGGTTTACATACACCAAATTAGGTAAGAAAAAGCAAATTCCATGTTCGGTTGAGAATATGCAACGCGCTTATGATGCAATTCGCAACAACCCTACCGCGTCGCAACATCCTGGTGATTCCTATTTAGAAGATTCTGGAACAACAACCCATTCTTCAGGCGGTGCGTATCAAGTAAACACAACACATTATTATGTGAAGTTTGCGCCTGTGGACTCTTTACAATATGTGACAATAGCACGCGATAGTATACTGGCAATTTCTGATGTTCCTTTTGAATATGAATTAGAAGTAGAGGGTGATATCTATCAGCATCCAGACTATGAGGGTCAGGATTTCACCTATTACTACAGTGTTGTGGATATCAATTATGACCTACCAAACAACGTCCCTCACACCATAGTATCTAACCTCCATTTCACAGCAGAAGATGAGATACCAGAAAACGCATCTGAAACTGACCTTCAACTTGTGGATTTCTATCACGACCTAAATATGGAGGCGCTTTTTGAAAGTGGTAATCTCGAAGAGGAGGAACAGGAGGAACTGCTTTACTTTTTTCATCAACCAGATGGTAGTATTGAACAGTTAACTTGGGATCAGGCCGTTGCCCAGAATTTGCCGTTAAATGAACTGATCATTAATTTTAATGACGCAGACTATACTGAACCAAACTTTTTTAAAAGAAGAACAAGATGGAATCCTTTTGGTTTTGTGACGGTTTTTGAAGATGCCATTAATCAGGATGTAGGGTTGTTTTTCGCAAAAATAAATGTCAGAAAATGGGGATGGCTTGTCATTAGGGATGCACGAACAGATATTAATGGTTGGTTTGTTGCTAGTGGGACTAGGACAAAGAGGGTCAAGTACACAGTACTATTCCAGTGGTCTCCAATATTTAGTATTTGTCAAAGATATTTTTGGGTGCTCGCAAAATATAGATCAAGCGAAACCCATACTCGTCGTGGATTTTTCAGGCGACTTTGGACAGGAAATCACCAATTTTGGTCTCATATTCATAATGCTGCAATGGATTATTACGTCCGAGCTGTACCACAACACGGACTGCATAGCCCTAGGCTCACCATGACGATAGTTGCGAATGCTGAAAGGCCAGGATCTAGCTCGAGACATTATGCTTACAATGGTCCATTTCATCACGATATCAGAGTCAGTAAATGGCAGAAGTGGGATTATCGTGGTAGCGATGGTGTTTATGGAACAACAGTTCATGAACTAACTCACAGAGGACATAGAAATATGGATCAAGGTATGTTTTCATGGTTTCAATCAGGGTCATGCACACGAGATTTTATGAAAGAAACATGGGCTGAAGGTGTGGAAACAATTCTAGTAAATGAGAGATTTAATGCTCTAACTGGTGGGAGCTATACTTCTTCGCAGGCTAGAGACTTAAATAATGAATATAATCATTTTTATCAGCTTCTTCCAATTCAATCTATGACAGAATACACACCGATTGTGACAGACTTGGTTGACAATATAAACCAAAATACTATAGCTTCACCTTTCGGTATTCCCCCAATAGATAATGTAAGTGATTATAATCTTTCTCAAATCCAGACAGCCCTTAATAATTGTAGGAATTTCCAATGCTGGGAAAATAATTTAAGAAACATGTTCGTCAATCCTACATCGCAGCATTTGGTACAATTGTTTGATTATATGGAATTAGCAAGACAAAACAATAATCCATTCCGATGTTCAGAAGACTAGTATTATATTTAAGTTGTTTGATCGTTTGTTTATCCTGCGGTTCGAGCGAAGAAAATAGATTTTTTTTCGAGGTAATTTTTCAAAATAACTCGGATAGAGATCTGGAATTGACGATAACAACTTTTGATATGGGAGAGCAAGTCGTTGATATTGCCGCTGGCGATATTACCAGCATCTGTGTCTATGAGGAAGTTTTATTTTCAGCTCTTTTGTGTAACATTGAAATGCTGACTTTCCGATTTGATGACAATACAGGGTATATCTGTTCTTTATCTACAGATGCGGGTCAGTGTTTTGATTCTAAAAATCCATTTTTTGTAAGAGATTATCAATCTATTGATGGGAATAGATTTGTGTTCCAGATAACTCAGCAAGATTCAGAAAATGGATTGCAAATTCCTTAGAGCTCAATTTCAGATAGTTTTGAAAAAGGGTTAAGTAAGTGTTTTCAAAATAAGAAATATGTCATCCTTGAATAATTGAAGATCAATTACTGACTGGGAAAACAACCTTCGTAATCAACATTTTAATGCTACAGAAAATAATTTGACAGAATTATTTGACTATGCTAGAGTAGCTCGTACCAACTTATAATTATGAGAACACTCAAATTTCATTTAAGGCTATGCCTTCTTTTACTCCTCTTCTCTTGCGATGGACCTGAACCGTCTGATACAATATTTGTTGCTGCTGTCTTTAATGACTCAGGTCAAGAGGTGACAATTACGAGACTGGAAGGTGACTTTGATCCTGGTGTCAGTTTTAGTCTGTTGCCTGGTGAGTCAAGTGAACCTTATATCTATAGAGCTAGATTTTTTACTGGAATGCAATTCGGTGATGTAAGAATGGAATTCGCTAATGGTGATGGTTATGTTTGTAAACCACTAGCGAGTGAAAATCAGTTTTGTACAGATGAAAAAAACCTAGTTAATAGTAATAGTTATATTCTTCAATCAAATGGCACTTATCTATATACGATTACCAGAGAAGAGTTTTTGAACGCTTTTGATTTGCCGTAAGATATACAATGAGAAACTTGATCTATGCCATAATATTACTTTTCATCTTTTTTGGCTGTAATTCACCAGAAGAAGAGGCATTGAGACTTTATATTGTTTCTATATTGAATGATCCATGCCACGATCAGGCTCATCGTACATATGGTCCTTACAAGGCCACCATACGCTAGCACCCAGTCCTTGATTAGATGTGGCCACAAAAGGATTTCCTTTGCTGTCCTTGCTCCAAGAAAACCCACCAT
>CAYZJT010000016.1:0-74159 GCA_964478845.1 uncultured Flavobacteriaceae bacterium
ACCAAGGACCCTCTGATTAACAGTCAGATGCTCTAACCAACTGAGCTAAGGAGGACTGTGATATACACAAACTCAAGCGGTTTTGCTTAAGCGAGGGCAAATATACATTCTTCTGAATTCTGCGCAAAAAAATAATGCGATTTTAAAAGATTTTAGCCTTTCGGAAATACAACCGTGCTTTGTCGATCTCTGTGGACTGAAAGCTGGGTCACATCAGGACGTGAATAATGGCCTACTGGATCAAAGTTCTGACGCTCCTCATAAACCCTTTCCAAGTCCAAAGTAGCATAATATAATTTTTCCTCATTTACCTGAGGTTCAAGAATCCATTCACCATCTGGGCCAGCAATGCAGCTACCGCCATTAGTCAGAACTTCGGAACAATTGTCTAATATTTCGTTTAGATGAGGGGTATCAATTGGGAAATCTCCTTTCTTCATGGGACTAGCCACAGATAATACGTAGCATCTTCCTTCTCTGGCAATGAATCTGGTGATGTCGCGTGTATTATGGTCACTTCCAGGCCAGCAGGCCACGTGCAGGTTTGTACCCTGAGCATACATTGCTGCTCTAGGCAATGGCATCCAGTTTTCCCAGCAATTCAATCCACTTACCGTGAATTCTTTCAACTGATGGGTTACCAGACCGTGCCCGTCACCGGGTGCCCAGGTCAGGCGCTCATCATAAGTAGGCTGGAGTTTGCGATGCACGCTTTTTATTTCGCCGTTTTGGTTGATATAAACCATGCTGGCATAAATGGAATGACCACCCCTATCCAGCGGCCGCTCAATAATTCCTAGGTAGATGGCGATTTTACGCTTTCGCGAAAGCGAACACAATTCATCCAATTCACCTTTTTCTAAGCATACACTGTTCATCACGTAATGACGATGCAGTTCCTTAACGATTGTTTTATTCCAGGCTGCACCATCTGTCAATGCGAGCCAAAATGGATATCCAGGCAGCAGTGCTTCGCCGTAAGCAATGAGCTCGGCACCGTTATCAGCAGCCTCTGTGACGCTGTCGAGAATTTTGTCGAGAGTCGCGTTTTTCATGCCCCAAACTGGCGCAAGCTGAGCAAGTGCCACTTTTATCTGTGTATCCATTATGAGAAGTTTTGTAGGCGGATAATGATAGTATCCAGATCGATAAGTAAAATTGAAAACACGCCCACCACGATGATTATTTTCAGAACTAGGTGATTGAGAAGATATTCCCGGCGTCGTCCTGATGACCATAGCAGTGGCAAACAGACCAAGAGCGCACCCACGATCATGGCAAAGTAATAAGACATGTAACCGATCTCGTAGTACAAAATCAGAACCGCAATAGGGATCAATGCTACTAGCGTAAGAACAGAATAGAATCGCTTTGCAGTAATCTCACCCAGTACGACGGGAATGGTGCGGTAACCGTGGGCAAGATCCCCTCTCAAATTTTCCAGATCCTTTATAATTTCACGCATGCCGATGATCAAGAACAGAAAAAACCCATGAACTAAAATCACGCTGTAGAAATTTTTGTAATAGAGGAAAAGCACAAAAAATGGGGTGATAGCCAATAAGGCAGCAACAAGATTACCTAGAAACAAAACCCGTTTAAGCTTGTGAGAATATAGCCACATAGCAAAGATGTAGAACGCAAAAAATCCTGCTGCTTTCCAAGAAACAAAATAAGCCAGAATAAACGACAGCGCATTCAAGGTAAAATAAACTGACCAGAGGGTCGCCCTACTCACCTGATTCTCTAGCATTGTTTTTTGAGGCCTATTGATAAGGTCTTTTTCTCTATCGTAAAAGTTATTAATTATGTAACCACTGGCAATGGCAGCACTACTGGCAATGATCAATAACCATAATTTATAATCTAGGACAACCGCAGTAACGCTCTGACTGCTAGAAATAATAAAAATAGCAGCAAACAGTTGAGCGATGGCTATGATCACAATATTGTATAGCCGAACACTAGAAAATAGGCCCAGCACTTTGACAAGTTTAGAATCAGCTTTCTGATTATTCGCAATGCTACGGTTTGCGCTCATGCCTACAAATCTAAGCGAATTACATATCGCAGAATATAATCGGCAAATGCCCCGTGTTTATTCAAGGAGGTCCAGCTCTCGCTCATAATCGTATTGCAAATCCTCATGTAGGGTAGAAAGACGCACCCGGGCGAGCAGCATCTGCCGGTGCACCACATCTCTTACGACTTTCAATCGCATGAGATGAGGGTAATCCTGAATTAGGATTTTGCAAAAATGGGTCAGTAGAATCACCTCAGTTTCTTTGTTGCCACTGTACCTGATGTATTTTTTAGTGTCCCTAAGGACTTTGCGTACTCGCTTTTTCTGATGATATCCTGTTTTGCTTTCCAGTTTTTCTAGGTTTTGAGACATAAAGATCTTGACTGAATCGATGTATCCTTCCTCATATTCGCTTTCAAAAAGCAGATAGGTCAGCAGCTCTTTATTCTCTTTTTTAAATCTCGACAGGCGCAATACAATATCCATAAGCTCCTGATGAGTGCGGTGCTTGAGATCATCTCTTACCTCTTTTGCTGATGCTGTTTTCATGAGATGCGATTTGTACGCTTTCGCGAAAGCCTAATCAAAAACTATATACCGATAATGCTGCGAGCAATGAGGAAATATATCAATATCCCAAATATGTCATTGCTGGTCGTAATAAACGGTCCCGTGGCAAGGGCAGGATCTATGCCACGCTTGTGCAGCGCTAGCGGTACAAAGGTCCCAATTAATCCAGCAACAATAATCACTGCAAAAAGCGACACTGAAATTGCGATACTGGTGAGCAATGCGCCATTCACTGAAAATGTGTAAATAAACAATAAAATTGCTAGTATAATTCCATTAAGCATGGCTAGCAACACTTCTTTAAGCAATCGGTTTCCTATGCTTCCTTTTAAATCGTCATTTGCGATTCCCTGCACGATAATAGCGCTGGACTGCACCCCCACATTACCCGCCATCGCTGCAATCAATGGAGTGAACAGAAAAAGTACCGCATGCTTTTCTATCATGTGCTCAAACCCGCCCATGATCGCAGCTGCTCCTACTCCACCTACCAATCCCAAAACCAACCATGGCAGTCTAGCCCGTGTAAGCTGCCAGATGCTGTCATTTGCCTCTACATCTTGAGAAATACCGCTTGCCAGCTGATAATCCTTTTCGGCTTCCTCTGTTATAAAATCCACGATATCATCAATGGTGATGCGGCCTACCAGCCTGTCTAATTCATCGACTACGGGAATGGCCTCTAGGTCATATTTACGCATGATTCTAGCAACCTCTTCACCGCTGGTATTCACATGTACATAATCCACTTTGGGAATGTAGACTTCGCTTATCGGTGTGTTCTCTGAACTGGTCAAAAGATCTTTGAGCGACAGTCTTCCTTTAAGTTTGTTATTGTTGTCCACCACGTAAATGGAATGGACGCGTGTTACATTTTCTGCTTGTGCACGCATTTCACTTACGCAACCTACCACTGTCCAGTTCTCGTTAACCTTCACCAGCTCTTTTGCCATCAATCCACCAGCAGAATTCTCGTCATATCGCAGCAGATCCACAATATCTGTAGCATGTTGCGCATCCTCGATTTCATTAATGACCTCTTGGGCAATATTATCTGGAAGCTCATTGAGGATATCAGCGGCATCGTCTGTATCCATCTCTTCCAGCTCGCCAGCAATCTCTTTGGGACTCAGGGCGTTTAAGATCCTGTCGCGCTGGTCTTCATCCAGCTCCATGAGCGCCTCACTGGTCTTGTCGCTTTCTAGCAGCTTGATGATGTAAACAGCCTGATCCAGGTTGAGCTCATCAATTATCTCTGCAACATCTGCAAAGTGGAGTTCCTTAAGGATTTCATCAAGGCGCGTGCTTTCCTGAGCCTCGATAAGCTCTTCAATCTGCTCAATAAATTCTGGTGAAATGGTAAATTGCATGGCCTGACCCGTTCCGGCAAAGATAGAAAGTACTATCAGCTAAGTGAGTGATGTCGTGTGAAATCAAAAAGTATCCAGAGAATGCTGAGCGGATGGTTCAAAGACCTGTAAAAGAACGCAATATAACTTCTCATGAAAAACGGAACAGCCTTTGTAAAACAGCTATTAAAGATGATTATTTTTGAATAGCATGAAAAAGGCACTTCTTTTACTCATACTCTTACTGACGGTCAGCAGCTTTGGAACATATGACCAGACACCCCCAGAGGAGAACAATATGGTTTTTCAAGATGGTGAATGGTTCAAGTTCAGAATTCACTATGGAATTTTCAATGCCAGTTATGCCGAGCTAGAAATCAAGAAAAAAAGACTGAAAGGCAATAAGGTTTATCACATTAAAGGCAAAGGCGAGAGTACTGGACTGCTCGATTTGTTCTTCAAGGTAGATGATAAATACGAGACCTATATTGATAGGGACGTTGTTAAGCCGTATCGGTTTATTCGTAAGATCAATGAAGGCGGGCACATCAAAGATATTCAGATTGATTTCGACCACGATGCTGGTACAGCACTAGTTCACAATAAAAAATACAATACCAAAGAGACGTTAGAAATCAAACCACAGACCCAGGACATGGTGAGTGCTTTCTACCATTTGCGCAATACAGTGGACGTAAAGGATCTAACGCCAGGCGACGAGTTTCTTCTTCCAATGTTTTTTGACAATGAGAACTACGACTTCAAGCTTAAGTTTTTGGGCTACGAGAATGTGAAGACGAAATTTGGTAAGGTGCGTGCCTGTAAATTCAGGCCGTTTGTTCAATCAGGTCGCGTATTTGAGGAGGAGGAAGCACTGACCGTTTGGATTAGTGCAGATGAGAATAAAATTCCTCTTAAAATCAAAGCAGACATTCTAGTAGGATCGATTACTGCAGATCTAGATGCATTCAAAGGATTGAAGCACTCTTTTCAGGTGATACCCAAATAGACTTCCACCAGCTCTGATTGCAGGAGTAGTTGTATTTTTACGAGTGAATTTTAACAAATCTTATGAGTCAAGAGATTAGTCCAGAAATTGCTCAACGCATCAATTTACTTGAGGAGAAATTCAAAAATTCTGGACAGGACATGCTTTCATACCTTGATGGCCTGCTCTATGACACCTACACCACCTACTGGGACTATATAAGATTAGACACGCTTCTCAGCCTACAGGTACCCTCGACCGAGTTTCCGGACGAGATGATTTTTATAGGCTACCACCAGATTACTGAGCTTTATTTCAAGCTTATCATCCACGAACAACTGCAGGTGATTGAGAAAGAAGATCTAGATGCTGGATTTTTTACCGAAAGGGTAGATCGCATGAATAGGTATTTCAATGTGCTCATCTATTCATTTGACGTGATGATACGCGGCATGGAAAGGGAACAGTTTCTCAAATTCAGAATGTCACTCCTGCCCGCAAGTGGATTCCAAAGCGCACAGTACCGCATGATAGAATTGTACAGTACAGATCTTATCAATCTAGTGCATAATTCTGTGAGATCCCGCTTTCGCGAAAGCGCAATCAACAAAAGCTACACTGATTCAAGAGACGAGATGTATGAGAACATCTACTGGAAACGGGGCGGTATAGATCTAAAAAGCGGTGAAAAAACACTCACACTAAAACAATTTGAACAGCGTTACACCCCTAGATTCCTGCGCATAGCAGATGATATGCAAAACAGCAATCTTAATCAGCGGTTCCTGAACTTACCGGAAAGTGAAAAAACCGAAGAATTGAAAGAATCGCTTAGGAAATTTGATCAGAATACAAATATTAATTGGTTGCTCATGCACATGGGTGCTGCACACAGGTATTTGAGAAAAGAGGGCAAAGCTGTCGCCGCGACAGGTGGAACTAACTGGAAGGAATTTTTACCTCCCAGCTTTCAGAAAATAACGTTTTTCCCCAGCCTATGGACAGATGAAGAGCATAGCAACTGGGGGAAAGAATGGGTTGAACACACATTGAATACAAAATGAGATTGAGAGTTTTTACATATTTTCTTGTTACATTTTTTATAGCCGTCTCGTGTAATGATGCTGAAACTGAAAAAACAACCCCTGTAGAAGTAGCAACTCCCGAGACCCCGCTTAAGGAACCTCTAGTTAAATTCGGCTACAACTATGATGAATATGAGGTCATTACTGATACAGTAAAAAGCGGTGACACTTTTGGGAATCTTATCGACGATCACCTTGTAAGTGGTCAAAGTTCTTTTTTGGCGGCCCAAAAGATGGACGAGGTCTTTAGCGTAAGGAGAATTCAAGTTGGTAAACCCTATACAATTCTTAAGAAACAGGATAGTATAAAAACGCTTGCGGCCTTTATTTATGAGCCCAACGTAATGGATTACGTGGTTGTAAACATGGCAGACAGCTTGTCTGCCTTTAAAGCCAGCCATCCCATAAGCTACAAACGCAAAACAGCAAGTGGCATTATCACCAGTACGTTGTCAGAAGCGATGGAAGATGAGGGTCTGGGCATGAGCGCTATCTACGAGCTGTCTGACATCTATAAATGGTCAATTGACTTTTTTAAGCTTCAGAAAGGGGATCGCTTTAAAATGATCTACAAAGAGCGATATATCAATGACACGCTGTATGCTGGAATAGAGAGCATTGACGCTGCAGTTTTTGAAACAGATGGACAACCATTTTACGCTTTTAACTATGTAACTGACAGCGTCAACAATCTGGACGACTATTACGATGAAACTGGGAAACCCTTGCGCAGTTTTTTCTTGAAGGCACCCGTAAACTACACCCGCATTTCAAGCCGGTTTACTAAACGTAGATTCCATCCAGTACAGAAAAGATGGAAGGCGCACAAAGGAACCGACTATGCTGCACCCTATGGTGCACCCATTGTATCAACAGCTAATGGTGTAGTGACTAAATCAGGATATACGCGCGGAAATGGCAATTACGTCAAAGTAAAGCACAGTGAAAAATACTCGACCCAGTACCTACACATGACTAAACGACTTGTCAAAGTAGGACAGCGTGTGAAGCAAGGACAAACCATCGGCACGGTGGGTAGTACAGGCCTAGCAACTGGCCCTCACGTGTGCTATCGATTTTGGGTGAATGGCGTCCAAGTTGATCCCTATAGACAAAACTTACCGAGTGCAAAACCATTGCCTCAAAAGATCAGGGAACAGTATCTAGAAGAGATTGTGGATATCAAACAGGAAATTGATCTATTACCATTCAAGGAAGAGAAAAGCGACGATGACGTGATCTGATTCGAGAATACGCTGAAAATTTGACAAAAAAAAGCCCTTGATCGCGATGATCAAGGGCTTTTGATGTTTTGGATGAATTTACTTCATCTTAAAGTCATTCATAAAAGCTGTTGTGTAATTCCCAGCAACATAATCTGGATCTTCCATCAGCTGTCTATGGAAAGGTATTGTCGTTTTGATGCCTTCTATGTAAAACTCATCTAGAGCGCGCTTCATCTTGTCAATGGCTTCCTGTCTCGTGCGCGCAGTAGTGATCAGCTTTGCAATCATGCTATCATAGTTCGGCGGTATGGAATAGCCTGCGTAAACATGTGTATCTAGTCTCACACCATGGCCTCCAGGAGAATGGAGTACGTTGATTCTTCCGGGTGAAGGCCTAAAATCATGATATGGATCCTCTGCGTTGATACGGCACTCAATACTGTGCAAAGCAGGCTCATAGTTCTTTCCAGAGATTTTGACTCCAGCGGCGACTAAAATCTGTTCACGTATCAAGTCAAAATCTATTACCTGTTCTGTAATAGGATGCTCTACCTGGATACGGGTGTTCATCTCCATAAAGTAGTAGTTTCTGTGCTTATCTACCAGAAATTCTACTGTGCCGGCGCCCTCATACGCAATGTACTCTGCTGCTCTTACGGCAGCCTCACCCATCGCCTTGCGCAATTTTTTGGTCATGAATGGTGACGGCACCTCTTCAGTCAGTTTTTGATGCCTGCGCTGGACGCTACAATCACGCTCACTCAAGTGACACGCTTTACCATAAGCATCACCTACGATCTGGATCTCGATATGCCTAGGCTCTTCTATGAGCTTTTCCATATACATATCGTTGTTGCCAAAGGCTGCTTTACTTTCCTGACGAGCACTGTCCCAAGCATCTTTCAGCTTATCCTCAGACCAGACGGCTCTCATTCCTTTTCCACCTCCACCAGCAGTCGCTTTGAGCATTATTGGATAGCCTACTTCTTTGGCAAGACGCTGGCACTCCTCAAAATCCTCAATAATCCCATCGCTACCGGGTACACAAGGAACGCCGGCAGCTTTCATGGTAGCTTTTGCCGTGGCCTTGTCTCCCATTTTTGAAATCATCTCTGCGCTGGCACCTATGAATTTGATGTCATGCTCTTCACAGATTCTGGAAAAATCTGCGTTCTCAGATAGAAATCCATAACCCGGGTGGATCGCATCTGCATTTGTTATTTCTGCAGCGCTAATGATGTTGCTCATCTTCAGGTAAGACTCGCTACTGGGCGGTGGACCTATACAAACGGCTTCATCTGCAAACTTTACATGCAGGCTTTCTGCGTCTGCTGTAGAGTAAACGGCAACGGTCTTAATCCCCATTTCCTTACATGTCCTGATTACCCTTAGGGCAATCTCTCCACGATTTGCAATCAAGATCTTTTTAAACATAGAAAATGTTTTACTGCTATATCTAGTTACGCTTTCGCGAAAGCGTAACATCTAATTACAGCATGTTATTTAATTACCTACGATGGGTCAACTAAGAATAACGGCTGATCAAATTCAACTGGCGAAGAATCATCAATAAGCACCTTTACGATAGTTCCAGAAACCTCGCTTTCAATCTCGTTGAAAAGTTTCATGGCTTCAATGATACAAAGTGTATCACCTTCTTTTATGGAATCGCCTACCTCTACAAATACTGGCTTATCTGGCGCAGGTTTTCTGTAGAAGGTACCTATAATCGGTGATTTTACAGTTACGTATTTATCATCAGCAGCTGACTGCGTAGGAGCCTCTGCGCTGGTTGCTGCTGGTGCAGGAGCAGGAGTCGCTGGCGTAGGTGCTGGAGCCTGCGCTGCTGGTGCGGCTGCAGGTTGTGGTATATACCTCACTTCGCTTTCATCGCTACCAGTTTTGATGGTGATTTTGACATCGTCCATTTCTAGCTTCACCTCACTAGCACCTGATTTTGCGACAAATCTGATGAGGTTCTGTATTTCTTTTAGTTCCATGGTAAGTGTATTACGTATTAATTATATGCCCAAGTGAGCAGAATCGCGCCCCAAGAAAATCCGCCACCGAATGCGGCAAAAACTAGGGTATCGCCTTTTTTTAATTGAGATTCATAATCATAGAGACAAAGCGGCAGCGTGGCACTAGTGGTATTTCCATACTTGTGTATATTCATCATTACCTTCTCTTCAGGAAGATCGATGCGCTTTGCGGTTGCGTCTATAATCCGTTTGTTTGCCTGATGGGGAACAAGCCAGTCAATTTTGTCGTTAGAAAGCCCATTGCGCTTTACGATTTGTTCTGAGACATCTGCCATTCCCGACACGGCATATTTGAAGACATTGCGGCCGTCCTGGAAAACATAGTGCTGTTTCTTATCTACAGTTGCGTGAGAGGCAGGAAGTATAGACCCGCCGGCATCTATTTTCAGAAACTCACGTCCTATCCCATCTGTGCGATGTATTTCATCCTGCAAGCCGTAACCATCCTCATTGGGCTGAAAGAGAACCGCGCCACCTGCATCTCCAAAAATGATGCAAGTGGCGCGGTCTGTATAGTCAATTATTGAGGACATTTTATCAGCGCCTATTAAAAGCACCTTTTTATATCGCCCTGATTCGATATAACTGCTGGCAGTGCTCATCCCATATAAAAAACTGGAACAGGCAGAATGCAGATCGTAAGAGAATGCATTCACAGCGCCTAACTTGGACGCCACATATGCTGCTGTACTAGCGACTGGCATATCTGGTGTGGCCGTGGCCACGATGACTAAGTCAATTTCTTTTGGATCGAGATCTTTTTTGCGTATTAGATCTTCGCCTGCTTTTATAGCTAAAAAAGACGTGCCTTCACCGGGTTCTTTGAGAATACGGCGTTCCTTAATGCCCGTTCTTGTGGTGATCCACTCATCATTGGTATCCACCATAGTTTCCAGAATCGCATTAGTCAGGCGGTATTCTGGCAAAAACGCACCTATTGCGGTGATGGCAGCTTTTGTATTACTCATACAAGTAACCGTGAATTTTGTTACAGCCGTGAAAGCTACTAAAAAAGGAATGAAAAGCGCTAAAACAGCCTTTTTTTTTCATTTTTGACGCAAAACATGCGAGTTTCGGCAAATTTCCTGCTTTGAATTCTCAACACGATATAATAAAAAAATGACACAAGCATAATACTCATGTCATTTTGAAAGTATACGAATGATTTTTTTAAGCCTCTACTTCTTCAGTTTTGTCAATTAGTACCTTACCACGGTAATATAATTTACCTTCATGCCAGTGAGCACGGTGATAGAGGTGAGCTTCACCAGTGGTAGAATCTGTAGCAATTTGAGGAACGCTTGCCTTGTAATGCGTTCTTCTTTTATCTCTTCTCGTTTTAGAGATTTTTCTTTTAGGATGCGCCATGGCTCTTACTAATTATCTTTCTTTAAACTTTTAAGGACATCCCATCTCGGGTCTGTCTCACTATCATTACTTTTTGGTTCACTCACGCTCATATCATTCAAGCGATCCAGCACGTCAGACTGCAAACTACCGTCTTCAACACCCGGATGAACTCTTTTTGCTGGTAATGACAAAACAATCATTTCGTAGATATACTGCGCCACATTGAATTTATATTCACCATGAGGCAAAATAAGTATATCCTCGTTCTCATCATTGTACTCTTCACCAAATTTGACCACCAAATCCATACTAGATAAAAGAGGCATGTCAAATGGTTCATCAGTCACGTCACAATTGACATTTACAGCGCCCGTACTTTTGAGAGAAAGATCCATTAACGTGGAACCTTTATCTAACTCAACAGCGGCAGTCAATGCAACGGAATTGAACTCGTCAAAACCGAAATTTTCAAAAAACGCTTTGTCAAGATCGTACTGAAACTCGTGAACACCTTGTTTTAACCCGACAAAGGAAATGTCAAAGTCCTTGAGTTCCATAATGATCCTCACCTTTAATGAGCGCGCAAAGATACAAAAGTATCACGATGCTGCAAATCTGATTTAATTGTGACTATGACTGGCCCGGCAGGCGGTTGCTATCTACGCTTTCGCGAAAGCTTCTTTAAAGGATCACTGCTTATTTCTGCATACTCTTCTCGCGCCCGATAGATGTCAGATGCAAAATGAATGGCATTGATGAACGATGATGGGTTTGCGAGATTTTGCCCAGCAATATCAAACCCTGTCCCGTGGTCAGGACTGGTGCGCACATGACTCAGGCCAGCTGTATAATTCACACCGCTACCAAAAGCCAACGTCTTAAATGGAACTAGCCCCTGATCGTGATAACTTGCCAAAACAGCGTCAAATTCTAGGTGTTTCTTGTTCCCGAAAAAAGAATCAGCAGGATAAGGGCCAAAAATTAATGTCCCGTCTTCCCTTAATTCTTCTAGTGTGGGTATCAGGGTCTCCTGGTCATCATTGCCTATCACACCGTTATCTCCTACATGAGGATTGATCCCCAGCACCGCAATCTTAGGCTTAGTGATCCTAAAATCCTTTTTGAGCGACTCTTTAATGCTGCCGATTTTTGTTTTTATCTGTTTAGGCGTGATATGAGCAGCAACCTCCTTCAGGGGGACGTGATCTGTTATTAAACCTACCCTAAGCTGACGGGAAACCATAAACATCAAACTGTCGCCTTCTAATTCTTGATTCAAATAATCTGTATGTCCAGGAAACTGAAATTCATCAGACTGAATTGATTCTTTATTGATAGGTGCGGTTACTAGCACATCAATTTGGTCTTCTTTTAATGCCGAAACAGCATGGGTGAGGCTTTTTACAGCAACCTCACCCGCGCTGGCAGTCACTTTACCCCACTCCACTTGATAAGGTTTGTCTAATAGCCGAACCACATTGAATCGCCCCTCTATGGCATCCTCTAGCCTGCGGATTCCATGGACTTTGATATTGATTTTGAATTGCTTTACATAAAAACTCATCAATTTTGAGCTAGCAAAGACAACTGGCGTATACAATTCCAGCATCCGACTGTCCTGGAATGCTTTCAAAATGATTTCACCGCCTATACCATTGGGATCACCCAGGGAAATCCCCACTTTTATCTTATCAGTTTTTTGCATTCGTTAGATTGGGTTAGCATGTATTTTTGGAAGCCTAAAAGTACAAGGAATTTAGCATGTTTACTGGAATTATTGAAGCTGTAGCCAAGGTTGAGGAGATCAAACACAACGGGACTAATCTTGACCTTACCTTTTCTTCACCTATCACACAAGAGCTTAAAATTGATCAGAGCTTAGCGCACAATGGTGCTTGTTTGACGGTTGTTCACCTTGATAGAGATCGTTATACAGTGACAGCTGTACAGGAAACCCTAGAAAAAACAAACATCGGCGATTTGAAAAAAGGCGACCTAGTCAACATCGAGCGTGCAATGCTTATGAATGGCACGCTAGACGGTCATATTGTGCAAGGTCATGTAGATCAAGTGGGAAATTGCACCATGGTAGAAACTCGAGACGGCTCTTGGTTTTACACGTTTACCTACGACACTAATAAAGGAAATGTAACTATAGAAAAAGGCAGTATCTGTATCAATGGCGTAAGCCTTACAGTGGTAGATTCAAAAGACGGAGAATTCTCGGTAACAATAATCCCGTACACCTATGAGCATACGGGATTTAAAAATTTTAAAATCGGTACGAGAGTGAATCTCGAATTTGATGTTATTGGTAAATACGTGGCTCGTCTTCTGCCAAAAGATTAGAAGACCAACTTTTTTCTGTTACGCAAAATCGTAAAAACTACGATTAGCAAGACTGCTGCTACCCCCAATACCCATAAATAATCGTCAATAGGTACGTTCTCATTAGGCGGCGGTGGCGGGAAGCCTTGTAGCGCAAAATATAGTGATGTCATGTAGTTCAACATAATAATCTTGTTATCACAATGAATCTGCAAATGTAATTGTTCATGTAGCTTATTACAACAAAGCACCCTTAAAGAAATTGTTATAAATCAGTTACAGTTTTGAAGCAAGAATCAGAGCATTGTAAAGATTAACCATTTTTCCAGATTTGGTAGTCTCCCTAAAAGCTTTTGTATTCTCACCATCCCCACCCAGCTTCACGACAGCATCAACAGACAAACCACTATCCATGATCACTTGCTTGACCTGGGCCGCTGAAAGCTTTGGGAAATAAGACATGATAACAGCAGCAACCCCAGCAGTTGCAGGCGCTGCCATAGACGTACCACCTGCGTTGCGGTATTTATCATTAGGTGCAGTAGAATAGATTGCTACACCAGGTGCAAATACATCAACACTGCTTTTTCCGTAGTTTGAAAAATTGGCTAGCAGATCAGATCCGTACTCATAATTCAATGCACCTACAGTTAGAAAGGTGGTCGAAATTTCTTCGCCATCCAGCTCTTGATCTTGCGGATATACTTGAGTAAAGTCGGTATCTAATCCCTCATTTCCAGCTGCATTTACAAACAACACGTCATTTTCAGCAGCATACTCCAGCGCTTCCCATACCCATTCTGGGTTGGTGGAATGATATTTACCAAAGCTACCGTTAATAATTCTAGCACCATTGTCCACGGCATAGCGTATGGCTTTAGCCACGTCCTTATCATACTCATCTGCTTGACTGACTGCGCGTAGAACCATGATCTCAACATTGTTTGCAACACCATTGACACCTAGCCCATTATCGCGTTCAGCTGCGATGATACCAGCAACATGCGTTCCGTGAAAAGCATCTGCTTTCTCAGGGTCTGGACCAGAATACTGATTATCTCCGTACATTCCTGTATCCCATACGTATGGATCATCTTTTAAGATATCCATGCGGTAGTTAGTCTTCAATTTCTCCCCACTGATCAGTTTTTTGTTTCCGTCCACTAATTTTTCCAGCTCGCCTTTTAATTCTGGCATGCTGTCTACACCTAGACCTAGCGCATATGCACCGAATTGCTTAGCCTGCATAACTTTTTCATCTTCAGATTTCAAAGCCTCTACTTCTGCTTTTGTATAATCCTGTTTTCCAGTCGCTTCAACCAGTATAGGATGGTAAGTGTTTACTTGAGCAAGAAAAGCTTCATAACGTTGAGTACTTGCTTGCGCCTCAGATACTTTCTTGTCGTATTCTTTTTGAGCTTTTGCCACCATGTCTGCTGGGAGCTTATCCTTATCCCGCAGAATACGCTCATATTCCAGATTTTCATCCACAATATCACCTAGGAAATTCCAGCCGTGCACATCATCTATGTACCCATTCTTGTCATCGTCGATACCGTTGCCAGGAATCTCGTCATCATTTGTCCAGATCACATCGTCAAGATCTTCATGATCTATATCAATACCTGAATCGATGACTGCAACTACTACCGTCTTTCCATTCTTGCGCTTGCTTAAAATTTCTTCATAAGCGCGATTTACACTCATCCCTGGGATGGTATCTTGAATCAGATCGTAGTCTTTCCAGTTTTTCTTCTGGACTTCTGTGAGTTCTTGAGTCTTTAGAGGTTGTGCATCTATGGCTTCTATAGGCGGGGAGATTATCGCGCCGCCGCTTCCACAACTTGCAATCATCCCAGCTACTGCCAACCCTAAGACAGGTTTAAAAATTGAATTTTTATTCATTATTGTTAATTAAAAAGTTCTTGAAAAGTATATACTTGATCCAGTCTCACGCCTTTTTCGGTGTGTTTAACAGTAATAATCTCATGTTCTGGATCGTGTTCTAAAATCAAATAGTAGTTATTATCAGCTGCTTTATTTAAAAAGGCCTCCTTTTCATCTAGTGTAAGCAAAGGCCGTGTATCATACCCCATCACATAAGGTAGTGGCAAGTGTCCTGCGGTTGGTAATAAATCTGCCATGTAAACAAGAGTTTTATCGCCAATCGTAATATGCGGTATCATCTGTTTTTCAGTATGTCCATTGACAAAAAGCACTCCAAAGTCCAATCCAGTATTCGACTGAAAATCCCCATCCTGCTTAATAAAGTTAAGTTGGCCACTTTCCTGAATAGGCAAAATATTTTCTTTCAAAAAACTAGCTTTCTCACGGCGGTTGGGCTCTGTTGCCCATTTCCAGTGCTTCTCGTTGCTATGAAAACGCGCGTTTTTAAAAGCTGGTCTAAAGTGGTCGCCATGACGCTCAATCACCCCACCACAATGATCAAAATGTAAGTGCGTGAGAAAAACATCGGTGATGTCATCTTTTGAAAAACCAAGATTCTTAAGCGACGAGTCTAGATCAAACCTATGATCCATGTAGTAGTAACTGAAAAACTTTTCGCTTTGCTTGTTGCCCATACCGGCGTCAATAAGAGTGAGCCTATCACCATTCTCAATCAATAGGCAACGCGCTGCCATATCGATCATGTTATTTGCATCTGCAGGATTTGTTCTTTGCCACAAACTTTTGGGCACCACACCAAACATGGCACCACCATCCAGTTTAAAGTTCCCTGATTCTACGGGGTAAATTTTCATAAGCCTCAAAAATGCAATTAAAGCCGCATGTTAAAAAGTTCTTAGCACTTTTTTAAGTGTAAGCGGGATATATTGTTCGCTTTCGCGAAAGCGGAATAAAAACAGCTATAACCATAGCAAATTTCCTTTGTAATGTGGTGCAGGCTAAAAGATGTATTTTTCGCAAAAATTGAATTTTCATGCTAGAACTAGCAGGAATAATCATTCTGGGAATACTGGCACAATGGATGGCGTGGAGGCTGAAAATTCCCGCGATTCTCCCACTGATTATTATAGGATTATTGGTCGGGCCCATTGCAACACTGTATACAGCAGAAGGGACAAAATTGATCCAGCCCAGATTTACTAACGACGTGGGACTGTTCCCTGGCGAAAGTCTGTATTACTTTGTTTCCCTTGCAATTAGCATCATTCTTTTTGAAGGCGGCCTAACCCTAAAACGAGCTGAGATCCTGAACACTGGCGGTGTGATCGGTAAGCTGATTTCTGTGGGTGTTCTTATTACCTTTATAGGTGGTGGTGTGGCTACACATTATCTTTTTGGATTTAGTTGGAAGATTGCGCTGCTATTCAGTGCGTTGATCATTGTGACTGGCCCAACTGTTATCACACCTATTCTGAGGAATATCCCATTAAAAAAAGACGTGAGTTCCATTCTAAAATGGGAAGGGATATTAATCGACCCTATTGGGGCGCTATTTGCCGTATTGGTTTTTGAATTTATCAGCGCCGGCGCGGGTACAGAGTTTACCAAAACCGCCCTGGAGGAATTCGGTAAGATCGTGTTGTTTGGCTTCACCTTCGGTTTTTCATTTGCGCATGCATTGGCTTTTTCGATCAAAAAAAAGTTAGTTCCTCATTACCTACTCAATGTGTTCACACTTGCCGCTGTTCTAGGTGTCTTTGTATTGAGTGACACTTTTGCCCATGAATCGGGACTATTGTCTGTCGTGGTCATGGGAATGGTTCTGGGAAACATCAACCTGCCCAATATAAAGGAGCTACTCTATTTCAAAGAATCATTAAGCGTCCTTTTAATTTCCATTCTATTTATCCTGCTGGCGGCAAATATTGAGATGGAAGATCTCTACCTGATCTATCGCTGGGAAACGGCAGTACTTTTTGTTGTAGTTGCCTTTATTCTACGACCGATGAGCGTCTTTGCAAGTTCTTTCAAAAGTAATCTAAAGACAAACGAAAAGCTCTTTATCTCATGGGTAGGTCCGCGAGGTATCGTAGCAGCAGGTATCGCATCGCTTTTTGGTTCCAAACTTGTTGCTCAGTTTGAATTTATGGGTGACCTAGAGGCAGCAAATGAAGCTCGTTTTATCACACCTCTAGTCTTCATGATCGTACTGGGAACAGTACTGCTCAACGCGACCACCGCTAGGATTTTCGCCAAAATCGTAGGTGTATTCCTTAAGCGCTCAGAGGGAATCATGATCGTGGGTGCTTCAAAGTTTGCGCGCATAATCGCCAAGTACCTTAAAGAACATGATCGCAGCGTGGTGCTGGTGGATTCAAATACCAATAACATACGTATTGCCAAAGAGAACGGCTTGGACGCCATGGCTGCAGACATCTATGCAGATGCCCTATCCGATGACATAGAGTTTTCTAACATAGGATTTTTGCTGGCATTGACAGGAAATGCATCAATCAATGAATACGCGATTGAACGGTTCGGCGATCGTTTTGGTGAACATGGCGCTTATCGCCTGGTCCACAGCACCGAAGTACGCAATCCAACGGAAAATCCAGCAGAAGGGCTCTTCTCTGCCACAGATGATTATGTGAGTATGATGGAAGTGGCACGCTTTAATGGAGATATCCATGAACTGCCCATTAAATCCCAGGAACATTATGAGGCGCTTATTGAGATCACAAAAACAGATGATGACATCGTACCTCTTTTTATACGCAATGGCAAGGCCATCGAGGTCATCCCATCGCACTCACTTAAAATGGAAGTTGAGGAAGGGGAGTATCTTGTCTATATGGGCAAAGAGATTATCGAGCAAGCCAGTGGTGAGGTAACTATGGAATAATCACCCCTTAGGTCTACCACCCACGTAGGGCACTGCACCTTTTACACTGCGATCATACATCACGATGCTGCCTGCGATGCTCACGTTTAGACTTTTCGGCGTATCAAACTTTACGAGATGTTGGCAGCGCTCAATTGCCTCATTTGTCAATCCATGATCTTCTGCACCCAGCAGATAAACTGCATTGCGAGGATGTTGAAAATCTTCCAGCAGCTGCGCACGCTCGTCCAGTTCTACACCTATCAGCATGGCGCCTTTTGGCAGATTTGACAGAAAACTATTCAGATCCTTGTAATGAAAATAAGGAATGGCAGCTACCGCATTATGCGTATCAGCAGCCTGTTTTGCATACCTTCTACCTATGGTAAAAATGAAACTCGCCCCAAAATTTTGCGCACTGCGCCACAGCACTCCCAGGTTTTCTGGTGTCTTTCCGTTCGCGATGCCTATCCCAAAGTAGCCTGGCGCTAATGCTTCTGTAAGCTCTTTTTCCATAACCATGCAAAGCTACCCGATCAATTACATTTGTAAAAAAAGCAATGCGCCCTTTTGTCTTTCTGTTGTTGTGTTGTTCCGCTTTCGCGAAAGCGCAATCACTCAACTCCTACAAGTACGTATTAGTAGCCAACCAATACGAATTTCAATCTGATCCAAACGATTACCATCTCAACGACCTGATTGTTTTTGAGTTGAAGAAATACGGCTTTGAGGCTTTCAAAACAAGCGCTGTAAAACCTGCAGATTTTAATAAAGAAGTCTGCAATGTGTTGACATTAGACGTAGTTAAAACGGGTTTTCTAAAAACCAAACTAGACTTTGTTTTTTACGATTGCAATGAGAACGAAGTTCAGCGTCTTCAGGGAATGAGCAGAAAAAAAGAGTTCAAAAGAGCCTACTACGAGGCTGTGCGAGAAGGACTAGCTGGACTTGAAAAGCTCGACTATAAGTATTTGCCTGACCTAGCATCAAACCGCGCACCACGTAAAATGCAAAAGACTGAAAAAAAAAAGAAGCCTGCGGTAACAGACGAAGCTATCTCTGAGAAGCAAATCAGATCTGATGTAAAAATAAGCAAGGCTGCTTACCAAAGTGTCGATAAGCTCTACAAAGCATACCCTACTACTCTAGGTTTTGAATTGTTCAATAATGAAGAAATGATTGCCCGCTTGCGCAAAGGCCAAAGCGGATCCTATCTAGTCTCTGGAGATTTCAATGGACTGGCCAACCTGAAAGATAACAACCTGATCATTGAACTGTTCACGGAATCTGGAAACCAAATAATTATCCTCGAGAGGAAATAAATGAAGTTTTGTGAAATAAAAAGTAGCCCCGCCAAGAATCGAACTTGGATCTAAAGTTTAGGAAACTCTTATTCTATCCGTTGAACTACGGGGCCAGAAAGTAAAGCAAACTTAAGGTAGATTTTTGAGCTGCCTCATCCCAATTTTGTCATTACTGCTCACTTGCAAAGCTTTTTCCCACAGTGTATTTTCGTAAGATGAGTTTTATCAATAGAGTTAGATTTTGGTCCTCTCGAGAACGGATTGTCTACAGCATAGGTTGGGGACTGGGCGTAGCCACTACTCAGAATTTGTTGAGGTATTTCTTTGCTACAAATAACGATTTTAACCCTGCCTGGTTTCTTATTGAGTGTATTTTTTGGTCAGTGGTAGTCCTTATGTCTGTAATAGGGCGTTTGCCTAAACCGAAAGTAATGCAGCAGATCCAGGATGATTTTGATCATTCAAAAGATAATTCATTGTTGGAAGGTGCAGTAACCTGGCAAAACTCATTCAGTGCAGATCCTGGCATCTTGCGCTTGACCAGCGCCCAATTACTTTTTGAAGCGACAGAAAGTCAAAAATCTGTTGTTCTAGACCTAGCTAAGATAACCAGCTACAAAGCGGTTAGTTCAATATGGACAGGTGTCCCGATTATCAAAGTCAAAACACAATACAATTCATACAGCTTCATGATCCTAGACGACTCCGCGTGGCTTAAAAATCTGGATGCTCAACTTGCGCTGCAATGAAAGAAATAGGAACTAAACCTCAAAAATTCACCTGGAAATTCCGCATTATATTTTGTGTGATAAGTGGGTTATTGTTTTCGCTGTTGATGTGGTGCATCAATTGGGTATTTGGTGAGGCCGAAAGCTTGAACTATTACATTTTCAACGCAGTTTTCTTTGGCCTTTTCTGGGGATTGGGCTACCTGTATTTCATGGAATATTTTGCTAAGCGATGGAACAAAAAAGTTGCCGTCAATCCAAAACTCCTGGAAAAAGAGGAAATACAAGTTTATGGCCCAGCAAACTATGCCAACATTTGGGTAGCAGTGGGCGGTAAATTATTTATCACAGACCATCGGTTGATCTTTAAAAGTCACAAATACAATTTCAATCGACCACAGATCAATATCGAACTGGATCAGATTGAGAACATTACGCTCAAATCGCCACTCAATCTTTTTGATTCTATGATGGTCATCAAAGTCAGCGACGGTAAAATTTGTAAGTTCAATGTAAATGAGCGTGAGGTCTGGCTTGAGTACCTGCAGGCAAAGCGATCTGATTTGAGTATCGCCTAGATTTTTTATCAGCGCAAACGCTGTAGTCGTTTTTATTGTTGCTTTATTTAAAGACTAGGATTTTCTTTAGCATCTTGCGATTTCTTTTCAAGATCAGATCATGAGAAACATCAATCCTACCAGCACTACTTCATGGAACAAACTCAAAAGACATTTTGAGGAAATCAAGGACGTCAATCTGCGTGATGCGTTTGAAGATGATGCAGATAGAGCCGAAAAGTTGACGCTGCAATTAGAGGATGTTCTAGTCGATCTGTCTAAAAACCTGATTAACAATAGAACTGTAGAACTGCTCACAGAGCTGGCTAATGAGTGTCATCTAGAAGAAGCAATCGACAGTTATTTCTCAGGAAAGAAAATTAACAAAACCGAAAACCGCGCGGTATTGCATACCGCGCTGCGCATAAAAAATCCAGAGCCTAAAATTGTAAACAACGCAAACGTGGCGCTTGAAAGCAAACAGCGCATGTTTGAGTTCGTCGAAAAAGTCCACAAGGGCGAGATCACCGCGGCTAATGGTGAAAACTTCACCACTGTAGTCAACATTGGTATAGGTGGAAGTGACCTAGGTCCAGTTATGATTTATGAGGCACTTAAAGCCTATAAAAATGACTTGCAACTGCATTTTGTCTCAAATGTGGACGGCGACCATGTTGAAGAAGTACTAAAACAGATTGATCCTTCCCGCACCTTATTTGTCATTGTGTCTAAATCATTTGGAACGCAAGAGACCCTTACTAATGCCACTACAATCCGCGAGCGGTTTATTGAGCAGGTAGGTCAGGAAGCAGTTTCCAGCCATTTTATCGCGGTAAGCAGCAATGTGGATAGAGCAACTGCTTTTGGTATCGGGAAATTCAACATCTTCCCCATGTTTGACTGGGTAGGTGGTCGGTTTTCGCTGTGGAGCACAGTCGGGATGTCAGTCGCACTAGGTGTAGGAACTGAAAATTTTCAAAAGCTACTTGATGGCGCCGAGGCAATGGACATTCATTTTAGAATGAGCCCTTTTGCCAAGAATATTCCAGTGCAACTGGCATTGCTCACCATCTGGTACAACAATTTTCACAGTGCCGAGAGTGAGGCCGTAATCCCTTACACCCAATACCTGCACCGCCTTCCCGCATATCTACAACAGGCCATTATGGAAAGTAATGGCAAGAGTGTGGATCGCAATGGCGAGCAGGTTAATTATCAGACCGGGAATATCGTGTGGGGTGAGCCTGGCACAAATTCTCAGCATGCTTTCTTTCAGTTGATCCATCAGGGCACAAAGCTTATTCCAGCTCATTTTATCGCTTTCGCGAAAGCGAAATATCAAAACCCAGATCACCACAACAAGCTCATGGCCAACTTCTTTGCCCAGACCGAGGCGCTCATGAACGGTAAAACGATTGAGGAGGCCAGCAGAGACCTTGAAAAAAGTGGGAAGACCATCGAAGAAATGAGAATGCTATTACCCTACAAAGTGTTTGAAGGAAACAATCCTACGACTACAATCCTGATCGATGAATTGACTCCTGAAAGTCTAGGCAAGTTAGTAGCAATGTATGAGCATAAGATTTTTGTTGAAGGCGTCATCTGGAATATCTATAGTTATGATCAGTGGGGGGTTGAACTAGGAAAAGTACTTGCAGACAATATCCTAGAAGAACTTGATTCTGGGGAAGTTGAAAAGCACGATGGTAGCACTTTACAATTGCTTAACCATTTTCTAAGCAAATCTGATAAGTAAATTAAGCTGCCTTAAGAATAATTGAACTGTTATTTCAGGTTTTAGTAAATACTAGCTAAAGCTATCCAGATAATCGCAGAAATAGTTTTGTGAACTACAAACTATAACCATTCTGCGATGAACAGAACTCTACAATTTTTTACCATTATCGCGCTGTTGCTATGTAGCACATTTGCCATGGCGCAGGTTACGCGATCCAGCATTAATGGACGTATTCTTGAAGCCGAAAACGAACCACTATTAGGTGCAACGGTACAAGCCGTGCACACACCTACTGGAACTGAATATGCCACCTCTACTGACCTGCAGGGTTACTACAGTATCAGAAACATGCGAGTGGGTGGACCCTACACAATAACTATATCTTACGTAGGCAAAAGAACTGAGACACTTAACAACATCAATCTAGAGCTAGGTGAATCAGAAAACATAAGCTTAACGCTGGAAGACGAGGCTAATGCTCTGGAGGAAGTAACCATCACAGCAGTGCGTGATGGAATCTTTGACAGTAGCACTACTGGACCAGAAACAAATATATCTACTCGTGAAATCAACACCCTCCCCACAGTTGATCGTAGCATCGGGAGTATTTTGAGAAAGACACCTCAGGCTCAAGTGAGCGAGGGTGGCGCTATCTCAATAGCTGGTCAGAATAACCGTTACAACTCTATTTTTATTGATGGTGCCGTTAATAATGATGTTTTCGGATTAGCGGGAACAGGAACTAATGGTGGACAGATAGGAATCAACCCTATTTCACTGGATGCGATTGAATCCTTTCAGGTAAACATTGCACCATTTGATGTAAGACAATCAGGTTTTGCTGGCGGGGCTATTAATGCTATTACAAGATCAGGTACAAACAATTGGGAAGGAAGCGCCTACTGGTTTTTCAGAAATGAAAACATTGCTGGTAAAACACCGCAAGCAGTAATCGATCAGACCGACCGGAATAACGGAGCTGACCCAGCACCAAGTCGTGAACGATTAGATGAATTCAGCACTAATTTGTACGGTGCAAGAATAGGTGGACCGATCATAAAGAACAAATTGTTCTTCTTCTTCAATGCAGAAATAGAGCGTGAGGAAACTCCTAGACCATTTAATGCAGCAAACTACACTGGGGACAGCACCCTAGATCAGATCAATCAACTCGCAAATGATGTGAGAAATAGATTTGGATACGATCCTGGTGGATTTCAGAACACTGTTCGTACACTAGACACAGATCGCTTTACAGCAAGAATTGACTTCAATGCTGATGCAAACAACACCTTCACATTGAAACATAATTATGTACTTGGTGAGTCCACGTCCCCTTCAAATAGCAGTAATCGGTCAATCAACTTTGCAAATGGGGGGATCTTCTTCCCATCTGAGACAAACTTCAGCACTTTTGAATGGAACAGTAGAATAAGTGATGCACTAGCAAATAATCTAGTGGTAAGTTACACAGCTGTGCGTGATAACCGTGACCCGATAGGCGATCCTTTTCCACGAGTGATTATCAACGATGGGTCTGGTAGCATCACTTTTGGATCTGAACCATTCTCGACCGGAAATATTCTAGATCAAGATGTATGGACAGTCATGAATAACTTCACTATTTCTAAAGGTGGGCACAACATTACTTTGGGCGGGAATTTTGAAGCTTATGGAATCCGTAATGTCTTTATACGCCAAAATTTCGGACAGTACAGATTTGCTAGTCTAAATGACTTTCTGAACGGTGCTGAACCTTTGGATTATGACTACTCATATTCATTACTTGACCCCGCTGGAACCACTGGAGACGCAGCACAAAACGCAGCGGCAAAATTTGATTTGATGCAAATGGGTCTTTACGCTCAAGATGAGTGGAATATCACAGATAACTTCAGATTGACCTATGGTGTGCGATTTGACGTTCCATTCTTTGAAGAAGGAACTGCAAACCCTGACTTCAATGATAATGCTATCCCGCTTTTAGAAGCTGCAGGGAAAGATCTGATGGGTGCACGAGTAGGAAAGGAAATTAAAAGTCAGATCCACGTGTCACCTCGTCTAGGCGTGAACTGGGATGTCTTCGGTGATCAATCTACTCAGATTCGTGGAGGATTAGGAATATTTACTTCTCGTATACCTCTGGTATGGCCGGGTGGAACATATAACAACAACGGTGTTTCTGTCGGTGGTGTAAATGAGGGGGATTTTGATGCTAGCAATCCATTGGTGTTTTCACCAGATCCTTTCAATCAGCCCATCGGGAACGGCGCTGCGCCGGGGAGCGGGGCTTTTGGTGGACAAATTGACCTGTTTGCACCAGATTTCAAACTGCCGCAAATGGCAAAATATTCTATCGGGGTGGATCAAAAACTACCAATCTGGGGATTAATCGCCAGTGCAGACTTTATCTACAACGAGACTATTAATAATGTCACCTACCAAAACCTCAACCTTGGCGAGCCAGTTGGTACGCTCAATGGAGCGGACAACAGATTTTATTGGAATAGCCGTGATCGCATCGTAGATGATTATTCTAGAATCATCCTGGGATCAAACACAAGCGAGGGCTGGTCGTACAATGCAAGTTTTGTACTCACAAAACCCTTTGAAGACGGTTTTGCTGGACAAGTAGCATATAGTTACGGACAGGGAAAATCGGTTTTTGAAGGTACTAGTTCCCAGAACAGCTCGCAATGGAGAAACGTAGTAACCGTGAACGGTAAGAACCTAGCACGAGTAGGTAACTCTCAATTTGCATTGGGTCACAGAATTTCTGCTAACGCTTCCTATCGCATGGACTGGAACGAGAACTTTGCAACTACGGTTAGCCTCTTCTACAATGGTCAACAGGGTGGTACCATCAGCTACATTTATAATGAGGGACGTGATTTACTAGGTGATGATTCGCGTGACAACGCATTGATTTATGTACCACGTAATCAGAGTGAGATTAATCTAGTCCCTTATGACATCACAGATAGCAACAATAACGTTATCAGGACTGTAGGCCCAGACGAACAGTGGGCTGCTTTGAATGGTTTCATTGAAAGAAATGATTACCTAAGCGAGCGACGAGGTCAATATGCAGAGCGCAATGGTGATCGCAACCTATGGCAGCACACGCTGGATTTAAAAGTCCTTCAGGACTTCAGCCTGAATTTTAATGGTAAAAAGCACACTTTTCAAGTAAGCGCAGATATTTTCAACTTCTTGAATTTCTTGAACAAAGACTGGGGTGTTCTTGAAGAATTTTCAAGCGATTTCAATGAAATTGCCCCTATTACAACTGTTAGCGGTGGGCCTGATCCTGCTTTCAATTACGATGTAGATTTTGAGAATAATCTTAGGGAGTTTGATGATAATGGCATCATCTCATCAAGATGGCAAGCGCAAATAGGCCTGCGCTATATTTTTCAGTAATTTTTTGGATTAGTCAACGAAAGCCCCTGCCTTGTGCGGGGGTTTTTACTTTAGAGCTATTTTTACAACTCAATCTGGACTATGGAAATTTTGAAACACGCCCATTCTGGTTGGGCATATTTGCTCTTGCTGGTATTGGCGATCGCTACAATAAATTCTCTAATCGGTTTTTTTACCAAAAAGGAATTTGGAAACAGGGACTTCAGTCTGGCATTGATAGGATTAATCGTCACTCACATCCAGCTATTACTGGGACTAGCACTGTGGTTTTTGGGACCCTATTTCAAGATCTTGATCAATGATTTTGGGAGTTTGATGACCCCAGAAATGAGAGCTACAAGATTGCTGGCACTAGAGCATCCACTTACCATGATCATTGCAGTTACTCTACTTACCATAGGTTATTCAAAACATAAAAAGAAAATCGTGAGTCGCGGAAAGTTCAAGATGCTCGCTATTTTCTACACAATTTCCTTCATTTTAATCCTCTCTCGCTTGCCTTGGAATCAATGGCTGGCGTAGACAAACAACTCACTGCGCTAGTTGTGGGCAGCACGGGACTAGTAGGTGGTGTTCTCGTGAATCAATTGTTGGATGATGGTAGTTATGATAAAGTGATTACGCTTTCGCGAAAGCGTACCCACAAAAACTCCACTAAATTCAAAAATTACCTAGCAGATTTATTTGATCCAGAGACTTATCGAGAAGAATTGCGCGGTGACCATTTATTTATTTGCACGGGAACAACGCAGGCCAAAACACCTGATCAGGACGAGTATTACAGAATTGAGCATGATCTTCCTCTTACGGTTGCTGGAACTGCGCTAGAAAACGGGATCAAGACTGTTGTTGCGGTAAGTGCCTTGGGGGCAGATCCAGAAAGCAGGTTTAGGTACAACCGCGGTAAAGGTGAGATGGAACGAGATATTGAGGCACTAGGATTTGAAGATCGTTATTTTGTTCAGCCAGCACTCATAGGTGGTCAGAGAGATGAGAGGAGGCCATTTGAGAGCGCTTGGAAAAGATTTCAAGGTGTAATTGATCCACTGCTGGTTGGTTTTTTGAAAAAGTATAGGATCATCGAACCTGACACTATCGCACAATCGATGATCTATCTAGCAAAGCACGGTTATCCTGAAAATAGGATTGAAAGCGACCAGCTTAAAAAACTAGCACGGCTTGAAAGAAATTGAACGTAAGTTTTTAATCGAGGATGCCAGCCTCCTGGAAAATCTGACAGGCAAAGCTATTGCGCAAGGATATCTATCCATAGATCCTGAACGGGCGGTAAGAGTTAGAATTTCTGACGATAAAGGCTTTCTGACCGTCAAGGGGAAATCAAATCAATCTGGTACGACTAGATTTGAATGGGAAAAAGAGATAGATTTATCAGAAGCTGAAGAGCTACTCAAACTATGTCTGCCCACGGTAATTTCCAAAACAAGATTTACAATCTCACAAAATGATTTTGTCTGGGAGATCGATGTTTTTCATGCTGATAATGCCGGTCTTATTCTCGCCGAAATAGAATTGGAATCAGAAGATCAGAAGTTTGATCGCCCAGACTGGATAGGTAACGAAGTAACTGGCGACAAGCGATACTATAATGCCTACCTTAGTCAGCATCCATTCAAGAGTTGGAAATGAGAAACTTCTTTTACATTCACGCCTGTTTTCTACTCATTGCATGTGCAGAGAAAAATGAACCTGAGGACAACAACAAGAAACCGGAAGAAATTCAAGCTGACATTTCTGCGCGTGCTGACTCGTTGAAAGCTGCGGGTTATAATGTGTTCACCTATAAAGAAGGTGAGACAGAATTCTTGATGCAGGAATATTATATGGTTCGATTGCTTTCTGGGCCTAATGACACAATTCCAAAAACAGAATTGGAAAAGCTGCAAACCCTTCACATGGAATATTTAGGCAGAATGTATGAAGAAGGCTATGCGAGCTTGATCGGTCCTATGAGTGATGGCGGGAACTGGCGTGGAATTGTAGTATTCAACACTCCAACTTTGCGGATGGCGGATAGTCTCGCCAACTTGGATCCCTATGTCAAAAGCGGTGCACTTAAAGTCGAGACTACGGGATGGTACACTCAAAAGGAAGGCACACTCAGGTAAACACTCACTATCTTCTTACCCTCACTTTTTCCATCCTTGCTAAACTGAGGTGCTTCTAAATTTCTTTTCATCGCTTCCTGAGCATAGTAAACTGATCGTTTCGAGTGCGATTCGCTAATTAGGTGGTAAATCTTTTTGGGCGCAGGTAATTCAAGTATTTTGATCATCTTATCAATCGCATAATTACGATTGGTCAAATTCACCGGTGCATCGGGATTTGGAACATCCTCTCGACCTGACAAATACTTCACAGGATGTCTATCCCCTCCGATCAGTCCGCCTAACCGAATAACAATTGGTTCAACCGCCATTTCAAAAACAGTTTTTTCAGCTTTAAATAATTCGATCGCTCGCTCGCTGGTAGCATTAGGTGTAGAATTTTCATCATAAATTGGAATGTCCTCTGCGTCTTTGAAAACGCCTATGCTTGATGTGTACAACACTCGTTTAATATCATAAACCTCAGCAAAAGTTAGGATCATCTTTAGCCGATACGCCATCGATGAGTTCTGGTTTTTTAGATCTGGTGGCAGGGTAATGATCAAGTGATCAATTGGTTCAAGAAAGGCTTTGAGGTCGCCGTAGATTTTTTTGCCATCGATCTTGATTTGCAAAGCTCGGATTCCTGCCTGTTGAAGCTTCTCGATTTCTTCTTCTCGGCGTATGGTGCCGTAAACGGTGTATCCAGATTTGATCAGACTTTTAGCCAAGTCAAACCCCAGCCAGCCGCAACCTAAAATCCCGATTAAAGGCTTTTGATTCAACATTATAGCTTGATCAGTTTTTTCCTAACGATCGCATCGTTTAGTACAAATGGTCTGGGCATTTCTGCTTCCGGTCTAGGCTTTACATCTAGAGATTTGTTGTTTAGCAAATCATAAGACGCAGCGTAAATCAACAGCTCCGGTTTTTGTTTTGCTTCGAATGTTAGCGTGATTTTCACTGGCTCGTTTTCGCTGACGAAGATGCTCAAGATCCTTCCACCGCGTCTATAGGTTAATGCCTCACCTGATTCCTCATCTAGAACAGCTTTTTTACCGTTGATTGTCGCTGTATTGAATCGGTAGGCAGAATCAGCAAAAATCTCGTACCGATTTACCGTGGCCTGACTGGAAATCTCAAATGAGACCGTTCTGATTTCAGCGGCTGTCGTGTCGTTGGAGATCTCAAAATCAATCGGATCTAAGTTGACTGGTTCCGCCTCGGTTCTGAATCTGAATCGGGTACCGTATTTGGAATCGATTGTGTTGCTGGCGAGCGATCCAGCATCCTCAGCATTTGATCCCATTTTTTGCTGCACCCATGGTGACAGTTGTCGGTCGTAACTCGCCCATTGCGCTTCATTGCTGTCCATGTCCTGAAAAAACACAAGACTAGATGCTCGGGGTTGAGTTGTTGAGAATTCCGCTTTCGCGAAAGCGGTAACAATAAATCCGACCGCAAATAGCGAAGCCAGTCTCGCCAGCAAATGCTTTTTGCGATAATGTCCTATGATGGGCACCAACAAACCGAAAACCAATGCGCTCAAAATCCCTGCGACAAACAAAATACTCATGCCCAACGCGACTGGAAAACCTTTAATGAACGGGACGAAAATGTAGATGCTGGGGAACGCCAAAACCATCAGCACAATAAAACTGGGTCGAAGCGACTTGATATTCAGCCAGAGCATTAAAAGCCCAGTAATTAAAGGCACAACGAAAAAGCCTGCGCCAGGCAAGAAAACATTAGGAATAATCCCGCCATTGCCAACTGGAAAAGCGATTAGAAAAACAACCAGCCATAGAAAAAACAAAGGCGCAACGCTATGACTGGCGATGCGATTGCGGTGGTAGAATTTATGGTACAGAAAAAACGAGATCGCAATAGACAACAATGCGGCAGCAGCAATCCACCAATAGCCAGTATAGGGAAAAACCCTGATGCGATTCAGGTAGAAATAATCACCGGCAACAGCTTTCCAGCCATAATTGATGATTAAATAGGACAGAACCAGACCTCCCAGAAACGGAACAAAACCCAGAAATAGGTCCTTAAAATTTATCCGCCGACGTTTGATCCCTACTATCACCAGCGCAATTAATCCTAGACCAGCCGCGATGATCAAGATCCCTAGCCAACTAAACGGAAAATGAATCAGTCCTAAAATCGGCAGCGGGAAATAGACATGGTCGTCGCCCACGGCGGTTTGCAATCCGTTGCTTAAATCAGCCTCACATAAATAGTCCAGCAAAGGCATGAGGTAAGCACCTTGATGCGCGAGGGTATTGGTATCCAATCGCTCAGGAACATCCAATACAGTATGATAGTCAAAATGATCGCCAATAAACGCAAAATTGAGCCCGTTGATATCACCATCGCGCCTGAAAACGGTGAGATCGGTATCATTGGGTATCATCTTGTAGATACTGTACGCAAGCGAGTTGGCAACGGGATAATCCACACCTGCCTCGTCAAAAGCCTCGATGATCTTGCGGTTGCCGCCATTGGTTTCCACCAGCATGTAGCTGGGGCCGCCACTTCCCCTAGCCTCAAAATTGAGGATCATACCCACATCCTGGGCCCATGGATGCTCATCCACACATAGTTGGGCACCTACAAGTCCAAGTTCCTCGGCATCGGTGAAGAGGATGATGATATTGTTTTTGGGCTGCTGATTGCGCGCCAGAAATGCTCGGGCACCTTCCAGCACCGTCGCCACACCACTTCCAGCATCGCTTGCACCTATCGCGCTGTGCGGATCGCTGTCGTAATGACTCATCAGCAAAAGTGCTTTACCAGAAGAATTTGTCCCTTTGACACGCGCCATGATGTTGATAGGTCGCGCCATGTTGCCATAGGGATCCAGCGCGTAGCCTCTTTGGGTTCGCGGATTCAAACCCAGCGATTTCAGTTGGTCGCTTATGTAATCCCTCACCCTATCGTTAGCTTCACTACCGGTGTAATGCGCTTCCTGTCCTATTTGTTTGACATGCTGCATCGCCCGCGCAGTCGACCACTCATTGAGCGGTATATCTTCATCAAGATCGCCATCTGGAGTTTGGGAAGTGAAGGAATGCCAGACGAGGCAGATGATTACCAAAAATGAGAACGCGGCAGTGAAATGGGATTTTGGACGCATGGTTTCGGGTGGCTTGAGAGTAGAAAGGTACGATGTTCGGTATTCGGGTGAAAATTTGATTTGTACTTGAAACAATAGTCCAAAATGAAAATCTTATCATTTCATTTTGAGACATTATATCTGATTTCACGACTCACTTGCAAATCTCTTAAAATTTACTATGCACGCATAGTTATTTAAGTGCTTTGTTTTAACTTCGCAAACGTTTGAAAAACTACAAAAATCGATTAGATGAAGATATTAGTCTGTATTAGTCACGTACCTGATACCACGTCAAAAATCAACTTTACCGATGGCGATACGCAGTTTGATAAAAACGGCGTTCAATTTGTCATTAATCCTAATGATGAATTTGGTTTGACAAGAGCCATGTGGTTCAAGGAGAAACAAGGCGCGAGCGTTGAAGTAGTCACCGTAGGTGGCGCAGATGTTGAGCCTACCCTGCGCAAAGCACTTGCCATCGGAGCAGACAGCGCAATACGTGTGGATGCAGCAGCAACTGATGGCCGCAGCGTGGCAAAACAACTTGCCGAGGTGGTGAAAAACGGTGGTTACGATCTAGTGATCGCTGGCCGTGAATCAATCGACTACAATGGCGGTATGGTGCCGGGCATGCTAGCAGCCATGACCGGTGCGAGTTTCGTAAATACTTGTATTTCTTTAGAAATTGATGGTGATAAAGCGACGGCTGTACGTGAGATCGACGGTGGTAAAGAGACTGTCAGTACTACTCTTCCACTTGTGATCGGTGGGCAGAAAGGACTTGTTGAGGAGAGCGATCTACGCATTCCTAACATGCGCGGGATCATGATGGCGCGTAAAAAGCCATTGAATGTGGTACAGCCCGTAAGTGCTGATGCCGCTACCGAGACCAAGACATTTGAGAAGCCAGCGCCAAAAGGTGAGGTTACTCTCGTGGATGCCGATAATCTTGACAAACTCATCGACCTGTTGCACAACGAGGCAAAGGCTATATAAATAATTACTGGTATTGCGCGGGAGCATTTTAAAGAGTCAGCTTTCGCGAAAGCGTACCACTTAAAAAACAACAGATATGTCAGTACTAGTTTATACAGAATCAGAAAACGGAAATTTTAAAAAGACCGCCTACGAAGTGGCGAGTTATGCCAAGGGAATCGCAGACATGCTGGGAACAGATGTAGCGGCTATCGCATTCAACAGCGACGGCGCAGGCGACTTAGGTACTTACGGTGTGAGCAGGTTGCACCACGTGAGCGATGACTCACTAGCCAAGTTCAACGCTGGCGCCTACGCAGATGCCATTGCGCAAGCTGCAAAAGCAGAAAATGCAAAAGTCGTAGTCATCTCGAGCAGCGCAGACAGTAAATACCTCGGATCGTTGTTGAGCGTAGACTTAGATGCGGGATACGTTTCAAACGTGACTGCACTACCCGCATCAGCTGATCCATTCACTGTAAAACACACGGTATTTACGAACAAGGCTTTTGCAAATACGTCCATCTCAACAGATGTCAAGCTCGTAGGGCTTTCCAAAAATGCCTTCGGACTAAAAGAAAATCCTACCGATTGCACGGTAAGCGAGTTCAATCCAAGTATCGACAGCAATGACTTGAAAGTAAATGTAGAGTCAGTCGATAAGGCCACCGACAAAGTCACCATCGCAGATGCAGAGGTGGTCGTAAGTGCCGGTCGCGGAATGAAGGGTCCTGAAAACTGGGGCATGATCGAGGAGCTGGCAGATGTTTTGGGTGCAGCTACAGCCTGTTCCAAGCCTGTAAGTGATATGGGATGGAGACCGCACGGCGAGCACGTAGGCCAGACCGGTAAGCCAGTTGCCAGCAATCTTTACATTGCGATCGGTATTTCTGGTGCGATTCAGCACCTTGCAGGGATCAATTCCAGTAAGACCAAAGTTGTAATCAATACAGACAGCGAGGCACCATTCTTCAAGGCCGCAGACTACGGTGTAGTAGGCGATGCTTTTGAAGTCGTCCCTGCGCTAATTGAAAAATTGAAAGCTTTCAAAGCAGCAAACGCATAAATTGAAAGCCATTTATTATTCAAGTCCCAGAATTTAGATTCTGGGACTTTTTTGTTGGTCAATATTCTCTTTGTGTATCTCAAGTAGCATGGTAAAAAAATAGCAGGTATATTTGAGAATTACGCTTTCAAGGAAGCAGACATACGAAATGAAAATGCCGATGGTAAAGCGAGATAAATGTCCGACTTTTGCAAAAATTTTGAATCTCTAATTCCATGAGTCTCAAACGACTTTCCATCAGAGGAATTTCCTATAGCCAAACCCAAAACGGTGCGTATGCGCTTGTCCTAAAAGAAGTGGGAGGTGATAGGCAATTGCCCATCGTGATCGGTGCATTTGAGGCGCAGAGTATCGCGATTGCCTTGGAAAAAGAGATCAGCCCGCCGCGACCGCTTACGCATGATCTTTTCAAATCATTTGCCGAGCGTTTTTCTATTGTGGTCAAACAGGTTATCATCCATAAACTGGTGGATGGTGTTTTTTACAGTAGCCTGATCTGTGAGCGAGACGGTATTGAGGAGATAATTGACGCACGCACTAGCGATGCCATTGCACTTGCCGTCAGATTCAAGGCGCCAGTTTTCACTTACGTCAACATTCTTGAAGAGGCTGGAATCCAGCAGAATATCAGACCGGATAAAGAATTGTCTGATGATGTGGAAGAGATGGGTGAAGAGGAATTGATTGAGGACTTGATTAACAATCCTGAAAGTAGCTCTAGCAATTACTCAAGTATGACCAAAAATGACCTCAACCAACTGCTTAAAGAGGCGGTAGCAAATGAGGATTATGAGTTGGCTGCACGTCTGCGCGATGAAATCTCAAAACGCTAGAATTGATGCGTTTGCCGTCATTTGATTTGAAGTATATAATTCTGCTTTTTGTTGCTTTCTTGTTTCCTGCAATTGGTATTGCTCAGGGTGTAGAACTGACACCAGCCGTGGAAGCAAACTTTTCAGATGATTATGGCATAACTTTCGAAAGTGTTTACCGCGCAGCGATTGGTATCATATTTCTTCTAGGGCTTTGCTTTTTGTTGAGTTCCAATCGCAGGAAAATCGATTGGAAACTGGTCGGTATAGGCGTGAGCCTTCAGATTGCTTTTGCTGTTCTATTCCTCAAAGTAAAAGAAGTTGCTACAGTATTTCAATGGATCGCAGAAAAAGTAGTGGAGTTTTTGACCGTTGCTGAAGATGGGGCGTTATTTGTATTCGGTGGTCTCGTGGATCCGTCGCAATCGCTGGGCTACATTTTTGCTTTCAAAGTATTGCCCACGATTGTATTCTTTTCGGCTTTTACATCGCTGCTTTATTATCTCGGGATTCTTCAAAAAATCGTTTATGTATTTGCATGGGTGATGAGCCGTACGATGCGCTTAAGTGGTGCAGAAAGTCTTGCCGCTGCGGCGAATATTTTCATAGGTCAGACTGAGGCCCCGCTAGTGGTAAAGCCCTATTTGGAAAAAATGACCAAGTCAGAAATTCTCTGTTTGATGGTAGGTGGTATGGCAACGATTGCCGGTGGAGTTTTGGCGGCGTTTATTGAGTTCTTGGGCGGTCAGGATCCAGCCTCAAAAGCTGAGTTTGCCAGACACCTGATCACAGCATCCATCATGAGCGCGCCTGCCGCGATTGTCATGGCAAAAATTCTTTTCCCTGAGACGAATACTGATGCCATCGACCGAAAATTAAATATCTCAAAAGACAAGATAGGATCAAATATTTTGGATGCCATTTCTATAGGAACAACTGACGGATTGAAACTCGCGGTGAACGTGGGGGCCATGTTGCTTGTTTTCACTGCACTGATTGCGGTGGTGAACTGGTTCTTGGGAGATCTACTTGGTGATCAGTTAGGACTGAATAGTATCATCGATGATGCTACAAACGGTAGATACGAGAAATTGTCGCTGCAATACATTCTCGGTAATCTCTTTGCGCCTGTGGCTTGGATTATTGGTGTACCGGCGAGTGATATTGTTGCTGTGGGACAGCTGCTAGGTGAAAAAACAATCCTTAATGAATTCTTTGCTTACAAATCTCTAAGCGAGATGAAAGCCGCGGAGACGCTGACCAACTATCGAAGTATCGTGATTTCTACTTATGCGCTGTGTGGATTTGCCAATTTTGCCAGCATAGGGATTCAAATAGGTGGTATTGGAGTTCTCGCACCAGGACAGCGTAAGGTTCTGGCTGCATTTGGAATCAAAGCATTGATCGGTGGTACTTGTGCTGCGCTTCTCACAGCCACTATCGCTGGAATGTTGTTTGGATAAGAACTCCTATAAATATCTGAGAATTTTATTACAGAAAATTTCATACTTTTATATGAAGTTAAGAGTATCGAATACAGTAAGATATGCCAGCCATCTTTCCACCAGATAAATGTTTATTAGACGTTAACTATGACTTTGGGAACATAAAATATTATGATACCTACGTCATCGGGCTCATAAATGACAATGTAAAGGTGACTACGGCTATCGCTAAAGAAATACTGAACGATCTAGAGGGTTACTACAGAGGTACTTCTATAATTTACATATCAAATAGGGCGTTCCAAAACGACATAGATCTTAAAGTTTACAAGCTCGTGAGTCCCAAACTCATTAAGGGTATTGCAGTCGTAGGTAATTCAAACAAACATAAAGTGCAAGCTCTGGGAGAACAATCACTCTACAATGGCGCATTTACATATTTTTTGACTATTGCAGATGCTGTCTCATGGGCACACAGTTTCAGTAAATGAAAACCGAAATCTGAAAGTCTCTGGATTCAAGTGAGGTAGAATCAATTAATTTATCTGCAAATAAATTTTTAAATCATAACGAGGTCCTAGTTTATCTTTATCAGGTTAAATATGCTTATGGAAACTGCAACACAAAACCAGCGCCTTGACTTCGACTTTGGTTCAATACAACTTTATGACACTTACGTGATTGCAGATATCTATGATGGCACGGTCGTCAATTTAGATGTTTCTAAACTAGTCAATGCCAAACTTAAGGAGCACTACAAAAAAAATAAGATCGTTTACATTTCTAATCGACAAACTGATTACAAAGTCGACCTCGGCGCGTACGATGGTGTAGATTATGATTGCATTTGTGGAATTGCTATAGTAGGCAATAGAATAGACAAAAAGATTCAAGCACATGTGAACAACCTAAGTACAATGGCTCTTTTGCATATTTCGACAATCTAGATAGTGCGATATCTTGGGCGCGCACTTTCTCTGCTTCTAAGGCGGTATAACTTCCCCCCTGTTTATTTACTAATTTCAGGTCCATCGCATATATTGCTTGCGCATCCAAGCTTGCGGTTCTGATCATTATTTAAACGGGATAATTATGAAGCAATACCACGACCTTCTCCAACTGATTCTAGACAAAGGAATCGATAAAGAGGACCGAACAGGTGTAGGTACGCGTAGCATTTTTGGTCATCAGATGCGATTTAATCTCAAGGATGGGTTCCCGCTGGTTACTACTAAGAAAGTACACCTGAACAGCATCATCCACGAGTTACTTTGGTTGCTTTCTGGTGACACAAACATCAAGTATCTTAAGGACAACAAGGTCAGGATCTGGAACGAGTGGGCAGATGAAAACGGCGATCTAGGACCAGTCTATGGACACCAGTGGCGCAACTGGAACAGTGAGGGGATTGACCAAATCAAAAACGCCATCCATACTATAAAAAACAATCCAGATAGCCGTCGCATCATGGTGACCGCTTGGAATCCTAGCGTTATGCCAGACACCAGTAAAAGTTTTGCCGAAAACGTTGCAGATGGCAAAGCAGCATTACCGCCCTGTCATGCCTTTTTCCAGTTCTATGTTGCCAACGGAGAATTGAGCTGCCAGCTTTATCAGCGCAGCGCAGATGTATTTCTAGGCGTGCCGTTTAACATTGCTAGCTACGCCCTACTTACCATGATGGTCGCTCAGGTTTGCGATTTAGGACTGGGAGATTTTGTTCACACCTTTGGCGACGTGCATATCTACCACAATCTGCGCGAGCAAGTAGAATTGCAACTGACTCGTGATTTCAGACCCTTGCCTAAGATGAAGCTCAATCCTAAAATCAAAGACATTTTTGATTTCAGGTATGAAGATTTCACGCTTGAAGGCTATGATCCGCATCCCACAATAAAGGGGGTGGTAGCTATTTAGTCATTGTTAGAAACAGTAATCTACCACCTACACATTTGTGTTAAGGTTAACGCTTTCGCGAAAGCGTAACTTCTAAAAAATTCTACATTTGAGGTGAAATGAACTCTGACCAGCTCACCTCACTTTTCAAGACCACACGAGAAGACTCTGAAAGAATCTGTAAACCTTTGCAAAAAGAGGATTACGTTGTCCAGCCTATCGTTGATGTTTCGCCGCCCAAGTGGCATTTAGGCCACACGACATGGTTTTTTGAGGAGTTTTTGCTGTGCAAGCACCTACCCAACTACAAGCGGTTCGATGATCGCTTCGCTTACGTATTCAACAGCTACTACGAGAGCATGGGCAAGCGGGTCGTGCGCACAGACCGTGGCAATCTTTCCAGACCAAGCGTTTCTGAAATCTACGATTACCGCAAGTATGTAACCGCGCACATGACGGATTTGCTGGAAAATCATTTTGATGATTCTTTCTGCTATGTGCTGGAAGTGGGCATTCACCATGAAAAACAACATCAGGAATTGTTGCTTACGGATATCAAATACATTCTGGGTAATAATCCGCTGCAACCTGTGTATGGCGAGTTGAAGAATGAAGAACTGGTGGAAAACCACAAGGCTGATTTTATCGATATGCCAGCCGATGTTTATCACATAGGGCATGACGGCAGCGAGTTTTGCTATGACAACGAGATGCCGAAACACCGAGTTTTTGTCGAGCCGTTTGCTATCTCAAACAAACTTGTTACAAATGGCGAATGGCTTGAGTTCATGGAGTCTGGCTGCTATGAGAATGCATTGCTATGGCATACTGAAGGCTGGGACTGGGTCAAAAAAAACCAGATTAACTCACCCATGTACTGGCATCAAAAAGATGGAGATTGGTTTTCCTACCAGATGGGTGGTGTAAAGCCCATCAATCCAGACGCCGCTGTTACACACATTTCGTTCTATGAAGCATTTGCTTTTGCACAATACAAAGGCTTGCGCTTACCTACCGAACAAGAATGGGAAATCGCCTGTGGAAAATTTGATCACGGCAAGCGCTGGGAATGGACTGAGAGCGCCTACCTGCCCTACCCCAATTATAAAAAACCAGACGGCGCACTTGGAGAATACAACGGTAAGTTCATGGTAAACCAGAAAGTGCTGCGCGGCGGCAGCATCGCTACGCCTGACCATCACTACCGTGATACCTACCGCAACTTTTTTCATGCCCCGCTCAGGTGGCAATTTACCGGCTTAAGACTAGCCAAATCTTTATGACCAAGAAAGAAACTTTTCAGCAAGAGTTTGAAGAACACGTAAAAGAGGGACTGACTGCATCCCCTAAATACCTTAGTTCAAAGTACATCTACGATGACCGCGGGGACGAGCTGTTCCAGCAGATCATGAATTTGCCTGAATATTACCTGACTAATGCAGAGTACAATATTCTTGATAAGCATAGCGCGACTTTACGTAATCTGCTGGATTGCGAGTCAGGATTTGATCTGATTGAACTGGGTGCAGGCGACGGCAAAAAAACAAAATTGCTACTGGAAGAACTGCACAATCATGAATGCAACTTTACCTATATCCCGATCGATATCAGTCAGCATGCGATAGACGACCTGACTGACAGCATTAAAAACAAGTGGCCTGAATTAGATGTTCAAGGCGAGCAGGGAACCTATTTCAAGGTACTTGCTGAGCTTGCCAGATACAACAAGCGACCAAAACTGATTCTGGTGCTAGGGTCAAACATCGGTAATCTGCCTCATGAGCAGGCAATTAATTTTCTTAAGCAGCTTAAGGATTTGATGCATGACGGCGATCAGCTTTTTATGGGATTTGACCAGAAAAAAGATCCCATAGTCATTCAGAATGCATATTCAGACAAGACTGGGGTGACACAGGAATTCAATCGAAATCTTTTGCACCGCATCAACAAAGAAATGCAGGCAGATTTTCCCGTGAATGATTTTGAACATTGGGAAGCCTATGATCCACAATCGGGAACGGCCAGCAGTTATCTACTCGCTACAAAACCTTGCGAAGTCAATATTGAGAAACTGGGCCTCAAAATCAACTTTAGAAAATGGGAAACCATTCATACGGAGATCTCTCAGAAATATGATGATGAGGTTGTAGAATGGCTTGCAGATCAGGCTGGACTTACAATCAGCGAGATCTACGAGGACGATCAGGAACTATTCAAGGATTACCTATTTATACCTAAAAAGTAAACTATGAAAGCAAGCTGGAACGGTCAGGTATTGGCAGAAAGTGATGAAACCATAGTAGTGGAAAACAACCACTACTTCCCACCATCATCCATTAATAAAGAGTACTTTAAGTCAAGCGATAAGCATACGACCTGTCCTTGGAAAGGTGAGGCGAGCTATTATTCCATCGAGGTTGATGGGGACACAAATAAAGATGCGGCTTGGTTCTACCCTGAGGCAAAACAAGCCGCAAAAAATATTGAGGGATACGTTGCCTTTTGGAAAGGCGTCAACGTTGAGTAATTAGATCTTTGTGTAAGTCACGGCGATGCTGTTGATGTTATCAGCTGGCGTACCGCTCGCAGGATTGAAGTATTGAGTTACTTCGCTACGCGTTACGGTAAATGTAATTGTTGTGGCCGTGACGCTGATCACCTTATCATCTGTCACCGTACCACCGTTAACTGGAACCGTCACAGAAAGTCGGCTATTCATGTCGATTGTATAGGTACCAGAATAAGAAGCATCGGTGCAAGAAAGTACGTTATTTGCATCTGTATCTAGATCTGGTAGATCAACTGAAAAGTTGTTTGCCGCATCAAAAGTCAAAATGCGATTGTCAAAACAAAAGGTCTCGTTGAACAACTCTGTATTGCTTGTACCATCGTTATTGAAATCTATCGCAACATCTGCTTGAAGTGAGGTAAGTTCCCAGCTCCCTATAATATTAGGAGTGTTATTGGTGCTAGTTGTTGCTAGAGCCTCATCATCCTCACATGAGGTGAGCACTACTGCTAGTGCAAGAAAGAGAAGTAAACGTTTCATAAAATGTGTTTTGTAAAAGGGACTCAATAATTATTCCTATTGTGTTTTAAAAGTACGCTTTCGCGAAAGCTTACAACCCATCAATATTAAGGATAAAAAATATTCTAAAGATTATCAGAAATGCTAAATCCCAAAAGATGAAACAGATAGGTCACAGGATAGGCAAAAGCTACTTCTTTAATTTTTGTTGATGGAATGGATAATTAATTTGATTGTCAATCAAATAATAAGCGTTACATTTGCAGCCCGATTTTAGACAGTAAAATCAACAACGCTTATTAAAAGGATTTAAGAGTGAACACTTTAAGTTACAAAACGGTATCAGCAAACAGCGCTACAGTAACCAAAAACTGGGTACTGATCGACGCGGCTGACCAGCCTCTAGGTCGTATGTCCTCTATCGCAGCAAAGTTTTTGCGTGGTAAATACAAGACAAATTTCACCCCTCACGTAGATTGTGGTGACAATGTTATCATCATCAATGCAGACAAAGTCAAGTTGAGCGGTAACAAATGGAATGACAAAACCTACATACGCCACACGGGCTACCCAGGTGGGCAACGCAGCCTTACCGCGCAGGAGTTGTTTGACAAAGATCCTACACGAGTAATAAGCAATGCGGTAAAAGGAATGTTGCCTAAGAACAGACTAGGTAGCGCGATCTTCCGCAACCTTAAAGTATATGCAGGTGCTGAGCATGAGCACGAGGCACAGCAACCAGAAGTAATTAACCTTAACGAGGTAAAGTAATATGGAGACCCTACATAAAATAGGTAGAAGAAAGACTGCCGTAGCTCGTGTTTACATGAGTGAGGGAAAAGGTAACGTTACCGTAAACAAAAAAGACTACAAGGACTATTTTACTACAGGTGTCCTTCAATATAAAATCACTCAGCCATTTGCACTTACTGAGACTACAGGTAACTACGATGTTACTGTAAATGTAAACGGTGGTGGTGTAACTGGACAGGCTGAAGCTGTAAGACTCGCGATCTCTAGAGCGCTGGTTGAAGCAGATGCTGAAAACAAACCTAAATTGAAAGCTGAAGGTCTTATGACTCGTGACCCACGTATGGTGGAGCGCAAGAAATTTGGTCAGAAGAAAGCAAGGAAGAAATTCCAGTTCTCTAAGCGTTAATATTCAATTACCCTACATCCCGTCCCGATCTCATCGGGATGGGATTTGTTCTTTATTTATTTTTAATTTGCTGTCAGAACTTGGTTGCCGCCAAGCGAGTTTAGCATCTAAATGTCAGGGGCGCGTTCCTCAATGGTACAACCACCCAGGCATTGCTATCGACAGAACGTAAACTTTTAAACAATGGCAAATAACACAGAAGTCAAATCGTTACTTGACGCCGGTGTCCACTTTGGTCACCTTACCCGCAAGTGGGATCCTAACATGGCGCCCTTCATCTATATGGAGCGCAACGGTATCCACATCATCAACCTTTATAAGACTGCTGCAAAGCTGGAAGAAGCAAAACGCGCATTGCGCAAGATTGCTGCATCTGGACGTAAGGTTCTTTTTGTCGCGACAAAAAAGCAAGCAAAAGACATCGTTGCTCAGCACGCCGGTAATGCAAACATGCCCTACATTACAGAAAGATGGCCAGGTGGTATGCTGACTAACTTTGTCACTATCCGCAAGGCGGTAAAGAAAATGGCTCTAGTAGACCGCATGAAAAAAGACGGTCGCTATGAGACACTTTCTAAGAAAGAACGTTTACAGGTAGACCGTATGCGTGACAAACTTGAGAAGAACCTAGGTTCCATCAGCGACATGACACGTATGCCAGCTGCTCTCTTCATAGTTGACACGGTACGTGAGCACATCGCGGTGAAAGAGGCTCAAAAACTGGGGATCCCGATTTTTGCAATGGTTGACACAAATGCCAATCCACGCGACGTGGATTTTGTGATCCCAGCTAATGACGATGCGTCTAAGTCCATCGACCTTATCGTAAAAGAAGTAAGTGATGCAATCGTAGAAGGCCTTCAAGAGCGCAAGAGTGAAAAGCAGGCAACAGATGAGGCTGAGGCAATGAAGGCTCAAGCTAAAAAGGACGCTAAAGAGGCACCAGCCGCTGAAGTAACTAAAGAGGAAGAAGAATAAATTCTAGAATTTCTAGAGCTAAAAAACAATTATGGCAAAGATTTCTGCAGCCGATGTAGGTAAACTTAGAAAGACCACCGGCGCTGGTATGATGGATTGTAAAAAAGCCCTTGTAGAAGCAGAGGGTGATTTTGACAAAGCCATTGAAATACTTAGAAAAAAAGGACAAAAAGTAGCTGCAAAGCGTGCTGATCGCGACTCAAGTGAGGGCGTGGTTGTTGCTCGTATCAATGATGAAAACACCCGCGGTGTAGTCTTCTCACTAAACTGCGAGACTGACTTTGTTGCTAAAAACGACTCTTACGTCGAGCTCGCAAACCAGATTGCTGACAATGCTCTGGCTTGCAACACAAAAGAGGAATTGCTAGCTAGTAATCTAGGCGGCATGACCGTAGAAGAAAAGCTTGTTGAGCAAACAGGTGTGATCGGTGAGAAGCTTGAGATCGGTGGATTTGAAGTGCTGGAAGGATCTTACGTAGGTGCTTATGTTCACAACAACAAGATCGGTGCTTTGACTGCGCTTTCTACAAACAGCGACAACTCTGCCGAGGTGGCCAAATCTGTTTCAATGCAGGTAGCGTCTATGGGTGCGACTACTTTGTCTTACAAAGATTTTGACCCAGCTTACGTTCAAGCTGAAACAGAAGCTCGTATCGCAGCAATTGAGAAAGACAATATCGAGTTAGGTCGTCTAGGCAAGCCACAGAAGAATATCCCAGAATTTATTTCAAGATCACAGTTGACGGATGACGCTTTGGGTACTGCAAAAATGAAGTTTGAAAAAGAACTTGAAGCAGAAGGAAAGCCAGCGGCTATATGGGATCGCATTATCCCTGGAAAGATCGAGCGTTACATCTCTGACAACACGACTCTTGACAAGGAGCAGGCTCTTCTAGACCAGAACTTCATCATGGATGAAAAGAAGACAGTTGCAGAGTATGTCAACTCTAAAGGTGCAGATGTAGTAGGATTCAAAAGAGTTTCTATCGCTTAAGCATCACCTGATTTTAGATAATCTATTATTAAACCGCTCGTAGCCATGCTACGGGCGGTTTTATATTTAGGGCGTTCCGGTTTTTCAGTTAAATGGATTCAGTGAAAAGAATATTTCCATCAACGATTGCTTTAATAGGCTTGCTTATCGTAGCTGCATCATGCAGCGATTCAGAAGATGATATAATTGAAGTAACACCCATACCGGAAACTTTTTCCATTGCAGAAGTAGCATTTACACCTACTGACATTGCAGAATCTTCGGGACTGATGCGCAATTCCAATGAGCTGTGGACGATTAACGATTCTGGAAGCGATGCCACTGTTTACCAGCTCGATACCGCCGGAAACATCTTGACTGAAAACACATTTGACAATCTAAACAATACCGATTGGGAAGCTATCTATCAGGATAGCGGATTTGTTTACATAGGGGACTTTGGCAACAACGCTGGAGATAGACAAGATTTGACCATTTACAAAATTCGTACTTCTGAGCTTGTAGACCCTACAGCATCACCAGAGATCATAACTTACAGTTTTCTAGATCAAACTGACTTTACCAACAATCCCCAAAACACCCCTTACGATGTTGAGGCAATGGTGGTGATAGATGATTTGATCTATTTATTTACCAAGGACTGGACAGCATTAACAACAACTATTTACACGCTTCCCAACATCTCGGGCGATTACGTGTTGGACAAAATAGCGACTCTAGATACCGGATGCTTGATCACAGATGCCACATTGAGCAGCACCACGTCGCAGGTGATACTTGTGGGCTACGATAGCCAACTAATCCCTTATTTAATCACTGTAGATCTAAATGGTATGAATCCTGCACTACTTGACAGAAAGCAGTTGCTTGAAGAAGGCTCGCAAATGGAGGGAATCGCATTTTTTGATTCAGAAGGACAGAAAGATATTTTCTATGCAACCAGCGAAACGATCAATCTGAATCTGGGCGGTAGTACGATCAATATTCCTGGAAAACTGTTCAGAATTGAAATATCCCGCTAAAGAAAGATGATCTAAAGATTGATATTAATCATTGAGAAATTTGCAATTACGCTTTCGCGAAAGCGAACAAATAACACATCATGCCAGTAATATTTAGACACTTATTAATCGCAGTCGTACTTCTATCATCATGGACTTGTCACAGCCAAGATAAAAATAAGTACAGCGCTGGTGACCTGGATCTAAGATTGCTGAGCAACACCCCTAAAAAACTCACAGAATCATCTGGCTTGCTAGCGCTGAACGGTAAGATTTACACGCATAATGATTCTGGAGATAAAGCCCGTTTGTTTGAGATCGATACTTTGGGAAATATTCTGGAGACCATTAACTACGAGGATCTGAACCATGAGGATTGGGAAAGTATCACGGCTAGTGGTGAGCATGTTTACATAGGGGATTTTGGAAACAATCACGGTAACAGGAATGATTTGGTTATCTATAAACTTCCTTTAGAAGATATTGATGACGAGAATGCTGATCCCGAGAAACTGAAATTCAGCTATCAAAAGCAAGAAAAGTTCAAGTACAAAGAGCACAATCATCCTTACGATATGGAGGCGATGCACTGGATAAACGGTGATCTATACCTCTTTTCTAAAGACTGGAAAACATTCACTTCAACAGTCTACAAATTTGACATTGATGATAAGAAACAGAAATTAGATTCTGATGTAATCATTGACACAGGCTTTGTTGTGACAGATGCAGCGTACAATAATGATGGTTTACTTTCTCTCATAGGTTATGATTCTACTTTACAACCGTATGTAGCTCTGGTCAAGGTCTCAGGCGATAAGTTCAAGTTGATTAACGTACTGGAATTAGGCAGCACGCCCTCGCAAATGGAGGCCATTACATTTTTGCGCAGAGAAAAGAATCATGATGTGTATCTGATTACAAGTGAGGCGACCAATGTCAAGATCGATGACAACGAGGCTCGCTTCAGAGGTGCTATCTATTTATTGAGAATTAAGCGCAAGTAACGCAGCAAAATCTTAATCATTTTTAAACATAACAAGCTCGTTTCCAACTGGAATATAGCAGTACTTTTGCGCGCTTAAATTTTCAGCCATGGAGTTTCTGACTAGGATTTATGACGCCTTGAGTTTCAAGGAAATCATTACAGCAGGGATGGTGCTTTTTGCCGTGATCGATATAGTGGGAAGCATCCCCATCATCGTTGACTTGCGTAGAAAAGTAGGCCACGTCCAAAGCGAGAAAGCCTCCATTGTCGCTGGAGTTTTGATGATCGTCTTCATGTTTGTAGGTGAGAAGATGCTTAATCTCATCGGTATTGACGTTAATTCATTTGCTGTGGCAGGGGCGTTTATCATTTTTTTTATCGCTTTAGAAATGATTCTAGGGGTACAGCTTTATCGTGACGATGCTCCTGAAACAGCGGCGATCATTCCTATTGCTTTTCCATTAATTGCTGGTGCCGGAACATTGACATCAGTGCTTTCCCTGCGTTCAGAATATGCAGCAGTAAATATTGTGATTGCGATTATCATCAACATCGCTTTTGTTTATCTCGTACTTAAAACATCCGGGCGAATTGAAAAGGTGTTGGGTAAACAAGGAATCGGTGTGGTGCGCAAAATTTTTGGTGTCGTACTTTTAGCGATAGCAGTAAAACTTTTTGCGACTAACATCAAAGAGTTGTTTTAGATATGAAATACTTTTTTTACACGATGCTTGCCCTTTCTCTCGCTAGCGTCGTATTCAATATTTTTAAATTAGATTTTTCAAATATTCTGGTAGGTGATAGCCAGATTGCTGCTATCAGTATTGTTGCCGCACTTTGTGTCTCCGTGCTTTCTGCGATAATGTTAGTTAGCTTGAGGATTAAGGAGAACTACCAGAAGTAGAATTTGCTCACTCATTCACAACCAACTCCCACTCAATTGAGTGCATCCCTCAGTAATTCATTCTAAATATCATTAACTTCTCATGCTAGTTTAGAGGTTCAATCTAACGGCATGAAAAACTTATTCTTACTACTCTCATTACTCTTAATCACCCCTAGGCTTTCTGCACAAGACTGGTTCGCAAAAAAGTGGAATGAAGTTGAACAGCTAGAAACTAAAAGTCAAATTCAAGATGCGAGTAAGCTGGTTGATCGTATCTCTAAACGAGCCGTTAGGAAAGACAATCAGGCTCAACTGATCAAAGCCTTTTTATTCAGGGCAAAATTCTCGCTGATCAATAAAGAGGAGGCACGCGAGAAAATCCTATCAGATCTAGAAACTGCTATTACCAATTCTCCCTTACCAGAGGCAAGGATTTATCATTCCTTGTACGCACAATTCTTACTGGAATACTATTCAGCAAATCGATGGGAAATAAATAAGAGAAGTACGGGTGCCAAGGTGGAGGGTTTAAAGACTTGGGATAAGCAAAATTTTCAGGATCAAATTCTCTATCATATTAACAAGTCGCTGGAAAATATGGATCAAACAGGACAAATCCCAGTAGATCGATACGCAGTAATTCTAGACAACGAGCCAGCAACTCGCAGATTTAGACCCAGCTTATTTGATTTGCTTGTACATAGAGCAATTGACTTGCTAGGCAGCGATTCATATCTATTCGACAACTCTACTGAGTCAGAAATGCCGATTGATCACTTCTATCAACTCGAGATTGAAGAAAGAGCTCTTGATTTGATGGATAGCATCTCAGCAGCATATAAAGTAGATAAGCTCTATCGACAATTGGAAATACATGCCTCCAGCAAGAACAGGCGGGAAGTCATGTACTACAATCGACTAAAACGATTAGAGCACACTTACGCAAAGATTAGTTCCCAAAAAGTTAGTACTCAATACGAGAATGCTCTGAGGCAATTTTGTAGTCAAATAATTGAACAACCTTTTGCAGCGATAGTAAATCACAATCTAGCCGCTTACTACTATAATCTGTCGAATCTAAAGATAACCGACAAAAAGGATTATCGCATCAAAGCGAAAGAACTCGCTGAAGAGACTGTAAAAAAAATTCCAAATACCGTCGGTGCAATCAGGTGCCAAAACCTGCTCGATCAGATAAACCATAAATCCTTATCCATTGTTTTAGAAAATAATGTCATTCCAGAAAAACCGGTTTATGCAAAAATCACCTACAGAAATGTAGAGAATGTCAAAGCTTTTGTATTCCCCTACCAGCAAGACAGCACTCATTTAAAGGTGGATAGGGACAGCCTATACCATGCCCTACTTGTAAAAGCGCAGCAAGAAGGAATAACGCTTCAACTTAAAAACATCAGTCTCCCAGAAAGTGAGGACACCTATGAGCATTCGGCTCTGACAAGTCTGCGCGGGGTGGCTGCGGGGAAATATTTGGTGGTCTTCAAAGCAGAGGAAGATGAAAAATCTATTGTAGATGGTGTCATTTTCAATTCAACCCACATTACACTTCTTGAAAAAGAAGAAAACAATAAGACTGTTCTACAGGTACTGGATCGAGAATATGGTTCCCCTTTAAGTGATGCTGTAGTGCATGTAAAACGAGATTCTAGTGTTTGGAAAGCCCACAATCCTGACAAAAATGGTGTCGTATCTCTCAGCACTAAAAAGCGTGAAAAAGTCGACCTGATGATCTCACACAAACTGGACACCCTGAAGACTGAGATTTATCCTAGCCATTACAATTACTCAAACAATCACGAGGACAACGAGGTCAAGGTTTCTTCTGCAATTTATTTAGACCGTGCAATCTATAGACCGGGCCAAACGGTTTATTTCAAGGCGGTAACAGCAGTGAAATCTGAAGGCAAAATCCGGGTGCTTCCCAATGAAGAGTTTGCAGTTCTCGTAGAAAACAGCAACGGCGATGAGATTTATGGAACGGTGCTCAAAACAAATGAGTTTGGTTCTCTTCACGGATCTTTTACCTTCCCACAAAATGGACCTACGGGCCATTTCACTATTAACATAGAAAGTCCTGAAGAAACTGAGTTCTGGGACAGCGTTGATGACCACGAACAAAATGAAAAGGAGTTTCGTGTAGAAGAATACAAACGACCAACTTTTAAAGTAGATTTTGAAGAAATTGAAGAGACCTTCAAACCTAATGACAGTGTTGAAGTTTACGCTTTCGCGAAAGCGTTATTAGGACAACCGCTTACAGATGCAGATGTCAAAGTTCATATTAGGCGCGATATGGATTATCATAGTTTTGATGATGGCGAGTACCTAAGGAGCGAGAAAGAGATTATTGCGAGTTACGATACTATCACAGACGCTAGCGGAAGAATACCTATAAAATTCTTAGCCAAACCAGATCAGAAACTATTTGCACGAGGTAAACACCCCAATTATCGCTACACCATTGAAGTTGAAGTAACTGACGTAAATGGTGAAACTCATAATAGCGAAAAGAGAATACGCATTGGTAGAGATTTTCTCCAATTGAAATTGATATGTCCCAATTTTCTTGACGATAGAAACCACAAGATAGGAGTAAGTCTAGAAGATCTGAATGGCATACCGCTGACCGGTCACGTACAACTAGAAGTATACCGACTTCCTGATGCACAGTTCAAATTCCATCATGAATCCATGTTATTTGTAGAATTTGTTTCTAATTCAAAAAATGAATCTAGAAAGACTGATCCTGAGGATAGAACAGAATGGAAGCTAGTCCACAGAGACTCCAGTAGAGTCATTGGCTCAAAGGACTTTCAATTACCTATTGAACAAAGTTGGAAAAATGGTGAATACCTCATTATTGCTTCTGCAGGTATGAAGGAAATAGTTGATTCTCTAGAAAGTAAAAAAAGAATAACAGTATGGACTGATAAAAATTTACCGGGGAATTCGGGAATTGTTGATCACCGTGTAAGTGTAGATGACAGCAAAGTCAGCCTAGATCTTTTTACAGTGCTAGATTCCGTCACGGTGAATGTGGTGGCTTACGATAAATTTAAGCAAGTAGATCAAAAATATGTGGTAATCAATAGAGGAAAGACAACCATCAGCTACGACTTAGATCAGTTTGAAGGTCGCAATATCAATTTTGACTTGAGCACGCAGAGAAATAATTATTTTATAGAGACAAGAGATGGAGCAGTAAAACCCGTGAGGATTGAAAAGCCTAGATATGAGCTTATAACCAAAACCTTTAGGGACAGGTTACGCCCCGGCGAGGAGGAGACATGGTCGTTTGAAATCAAGAGCGAGCAAAAATCCCATCCTGAACTTGAGTTCTTGGCAAGTATGTACGACACTAGTCTAGATCAGTTTGTCACCAGCACTTGGGATGATATTTATTTTTATGAAAGCTATAGATCTTTCTCGCCCAGAAGTTTCTCTGAACTAACACCACTGAGAGTTGGCTATGGCAATTTATCCTTTGACAGTCCTTTCTACAGAAATTTGTTCAATAGTTACGATGATTTAAACTTATACGGGGTGAATTTCGGGAGGTTTGAATCAAGCTATAAACGCTACCTAAGCCAGCAAATCCGTCGTTTGAAAGATCAAAAGCCTGTAGGTGGACAAGTAGTCGGTCAGATTACAGATCCTTCTAGCGAACCAGTTTTTGGTGCAACCATTCAAATTGAAGGAAGCGATGTTTTTGCTACAAGTGACTTTGATGGAAACTACAGTATACCTGTTTCTGGGAAACAAACCCTAATTTTTTCTTACACTGGCTACGATTCGCAGCGAAAAGATGCTAAAGAAGGGGCGATAGTGAATGTGATGCTAAGTACCTCGCTAGATGAAGTTGTGGTAACGGGTTATAGGACTACTGACAAGACAGAACACGACTTTGCCCTTGGTTTAGAATCAAATGATGACATGGAACTCATGCCCGCACCACCAGTTGTAATGGCTGATTCAACTGTATCTTCTTTCACAGTTTATGATAGACCTAATGCTTCATTCATTCAAACGCTACAAGGCCAAGTTCCTGGTGTGAAGATTCAAACAGTTAGCGGTCAACCAGGATCCAATAGTTTGATTCAATTGAGAGGTGTCGCAAGCATCAATAGTAATACAGAACCATTAATTGTTGTCGATGGAATACCAATTACCGAAGCTGAATTCAGAAATATTGACCCCTACTCAATCAGAGAAACTGCTGTACTTAAAGATGCCGCTGGAACAGCAATCTATGGAAACCGCGGGGCAAATGTTGTGATCATTATCTCTACTAAAAAAGGAGTAAGTGTAGAAGACCTGATCAATCAGGAATTGATGGCCAGTAATGTACAGGTGCGTCGCGACCTGGACGAGACCGCTTTCTTTCTGCCAGCATTGCGTACCGATAAGGATGGCAAACTCTCCTTCAATTTCACCAGCCCCGAGCTACTCACCCAATGGAAATTCAGATTGCTAGGTCATGACAAGCAAGCTAATACAGCTAAACTTGAAAAAACGGTCGTCACGCAAAAGGAATTGAGCATTGTACCTAATGCGCCAAGATTTTTGAGAGAAGGCGATAGCATTACACTAAGCACTAAAATTACTAATCTCACTAAAGAAAAAATGAATGGATTTGCAAGGCTTGAATTATTTGACGCTACCAGCATGCAGCCGCTGGATGATGAGATGGGGAACGCTCAATCGAGAAGAAGTTTTGAAGCTTCGGCAAAAGGAAATACCTCTGTAGAATGGAAAATTTATGTGCCAAAGGACATACCAGCTATCACTTATAGGATTATCGCTGCCAGTTCAAAATTCTCTGATGGAGAGGAAAATGTGCTGCCCGTTCTCTCTAACCGAGAGCTAGTCACGGTTTCCAAGAATATCTGGGTACGGGAGGGACAAGAAGAGACTGTGGTGATGGATCAGCTGGCTAGCAACACCTCAACCACATTGTCCAATAAATCACTCAAGCTGGAATACACGACAAATCCCGCCTGGACTGCGGTGCAATCGCTACCCTACCTGATGGAATATCAGCATGAGTGCAGTGAACAATTGTTTTCACGCTATATGGCAAATGCGATATCGTCGCATATCATGAGCAGCAATCCCGAGCTTAAAGAATTGTTTGCTCAGTTATCAGCTAATGGTGAGTTACAAGGTGAGTTAATGAAGAATGAATCCCTCAAAAGCATCATGATTAGCCATACACCATGGGCGCTAGAGGCTAAATCACAGGAAGAGAATCTCAAAAAACTAGCTCAATTATTTGATCAGGAGCGCACGACTGCAGAACAGAAAAAGATCATTGAAAAACTAGCGATGCGTCAGCAGTCTGACGGAGGATTCCCATGGTTTAACGGCGGTAGGACTAGTGACTACATCACCCGACATATTCTGGCTGGCATAGGCAGATTGCAACAAATGGGTGTGGGTGTGGATAACAGGTTTCTGGAAAACATCTCAGAAAATGCACTCTCTTACTTAGATAAGTATTGGGAAATGCAATTTGACAAAGTTCTAGAAGATGGAAAATCGCTGGACAATTACTTTTTTGGCTATGACTATTGGCATTACCAGTACGCTAGATCGTTTTTTACGTCTAGCAAGGAAGTTGAAGTTCTAGAGAATGCTTATGAGTTCGCTTTCGCGAAAGCGAAAAATGATCTAGCCACACTGCCTCTCTACCAACGAATCTTGATAAGTATCGCCATGCACCGCAAAGGCGACAAAAATGCGGCAAAAAATATCCTTGATGGATTAAAACAAAGCGTTGTGCGGGACGATGAAAAAGGTGCGTATTGGAAAAACAAATTCAATGGATATCAGTGGTATGCAAGCGACATCGAGACCCACGCTACTGCCATCGAGGCTTTTTCTGAAATGGGCAATGATGAGGATTTTGTGAGCGATTTGAAGGCATGGCTGTTACAGAACAAAAGAGCAAACAGCTGGAAATCAACAAAAGCCACCGCGCTTGCAGTACATGCATTGCTTTACGGAGGAACAAACTGGATCGAGGCAGAACCTAACTCAGAAATCACATGGGCTGGTAAAGAAATCAAACAGAAAGAGTTAGATCAGATTTCTTCTATCATAGGGGAGATCGAACTACAGCTTTCCCCAGAAGAGATAACACCCGAGCACAGCAAAGTAACCATCAAAAACAAAGGGGAAGCGCCAGGTTACGGAGCCATGTACTGGCAATATCTAGAGCAACTGGATAAAATTGTAAGCGATAATAAGGGCGAACTTTCCGTAACCAAAGAGCTTTATACAAAGGAAACTAGCCAAGCAGGTGAGCGACTTGTTGAAATCGCTGCAAATTCACCCATTGAAATAGGTGATCGCATTGTAGTGAGATTGGTGATTAAATCAAATCAGGACATGGACTTCATTCACTTAAAAGATTTGAGAGCAAGCGGCCTGGAACCTGTAGATGTTTTATCTGAATACAAATACCAAGACGGTCTAGGGTATTTCCAAAGCACGAGAGACGCCGCCACTCATTTCTTTTTTGACCAAATCAAAAAAGGTACTTACGTTTTTGAATACGAATTGAAAGCAAACAATGCTGGCGACTTCTCTAGCGGGATCGCAACAATTGAAAGCATGTACGCACCTGAATTTTCAGGCAACTCGAAGGGCATTAGAATAAAAATAACTGAATAGTAGAAACTCTTTAGCACAAAAGCACGGCGATTGCATTTAGCTTTGCCATGCATATGAAAAAAATGCTTGTAATTCTCGCTTTTTGTTGTTGTGGGTTATCTGCGCTTGAGGCTAGCAATGTCGCAATTGATCAGATCAATTTTGGGGTGACTAATGATAGTCTTGCCAGCATTGAAAGAAGAGGCGATCGGGCTGCAGAGAATGGTAAGTATGAAAAGGCCAAAAACTTCTACAAACAGTTAGTTGATTCAAAATCTGACAACGCAGAATATCATTTTAAATATGGGGCTGCCTTAGGCCTGTATGCTAAGGAGGTCTCTAAGTTCAAGGCTCTCGGCATGCTGGATGATATAAAATTCCATTTGAAAAGAGCCATCGAATTAGACAAAAATCACATCGAAGCCAGACACGCGCTATCGCAAATGTACTGCGAGCTACCAGGCATAGTGGGCGGGTCTTATAACAATGCCCAGGAATACGCTGAACAATTACTGAAAATTTCTCCAGTGGACGGTTATTTGGCTTTGGGTTTTGTTGCAGAGCACCAAGAAAACTATGATAAAGCTGCAAAGCACTACAACGATGCAATTGAAGTGGGTCAATCCGTCACCACTTACCGCAAGTTGATTCTATTGAATGAGAAGAAACTGGACAATCCTAGAAAAGCTCTATATCTCACTAACAAAGCTTTGGCGATCCACCCGTCCAGCGACCGGCTTAAACAAGACAAGATTAGATTAGGAAAACAGGTCTAACTATTGGATCGCGATTAAGCTGCTGATTGATTTCGCAGCCCTTGTTCATTGCTTATTTTTACCCAAAAGCCTTTATGAGAGTCCATTTTATCGCCATTGGTGGTAGTGCGATGCACAACCTTGCCCTTGCGTTACATCACAAAGGGGATGAGGTCACCGGCAGCGATGATGCTATTTTTGAGCCAAGCAAATCACGGTTAGATAAGTACGGTCTGCTGCCAAATGCCATGGGCTGGTTTCCTGAAAAAATCCATGATGGGCTAGATGCCGTGATTTTGGGCATGCACGCCAAGGCTGACAATCCCGAATTACTGAAAGCGCAGGAACTAGGATTGCCCATCTACTCCTATCCAGAATACCTATACGAGCAGAGCAAAAACAAGACGAGGGTAGTCATAGGTGGATCACACGGTAAGACCACGATCACCTCCATGATTCTGCACGTATTGCATTATCACGATCGCGAGGTCGATTATATGGTAGGTGCGCAACTGGAAGGATTTGATACCATGGTTCACCTGACTGATGACAACGAATTCATCGTACTAGAGGGTGATGAATATTTAAGCAGTCCCATCGACTGCCGACCCAAATTTCACCTCTACAAACCTAATATCGCCTTGCTGTCAGGAATCGCTTGGGATCATATCAATGTTTTCCCGACTTATGAGAATTATGTGAGCCAGTTTGAGCAGTTTCTGGATTTGATGAAAAACGGAAGCATTCTGGTTTACAACGAGGAAGACGATGAGGTAAAACGCCTAGCCGAAAAAGCCACTCAACCCACGCGCAAACATGCCTATTCTACACCAGCACACACGGTTCAAAACGGTCAGACCTATCTGGAAACTCCAGAAGGACCGATGCCTATCGAAATTTTTGGCGAGCATAACCTGAACAACCTAGCAGGTGCCAAATGGATATGCCAGCACATGGGTATTGACGAGGATGACTTTTACGAGGCTATTGCCACGTTCAAGGGGGCTTCAAAACGTCTAGAGAAAATTTTTGAAAAAGACAGCTGCACCGTGTTCAAGGATTTTGCGCACTCTCCCAGCAAGGTCGCGGCAACAAACAAGGCCGTCAGGAATCAGTTTCCGGATCGCAAGCTGATAACTTGTCTCGAACTTCACACCTACTCCAGTTTGACGCCCGCGTTCCTTGAGCAATATGAATCGTCGCTTGAGGCTAGCGATGTAGCTGCGGTTTATTACAGTCCAGCCGCGGTTAAATTGAAAGGGCTTGAGCATATTTCACCAGAACAGATCAGGACATCCTTTAAAAAGGACGATCTTGTTGTGATGACAGATCCTGTAGAATTTGAGGAGTGGCTGTCAGATTTACGCTTTCGCGAAAGCGTACTCCTTTTTATGAGTAGCGGTAACTACGGCGGTCTGAATCTGGATAGCTATGATTTTGAGAACCGGCTCTAATGGCGCACTCTGATAAAGGCGTACGTGCCAAAAAACATTTAGGACAGCATTTTCTAAAAGATGAAGGCATCGCAAAGGATATTGCTGATTGCCTATCCTATGAATCTTACAATAAAGTCCTGGAAATAGGACCAGGAACCGGGGTATTGACTAAACATGTCTTGCGAAAAGGCGTGCAAGTAACAGCCATGGAACTGGACGGTGAATCGGTGATTTATTTAAAGCATAGTTTTCCCATCGACCATCAAAAAATTGTTAACTCAGACAACTTCAAAGTGTTGGAAACCGACTTTTTGCAACACGACTTAAGCGATGTTTACGGCGATTGCGAATTTGCGATTATCGGGAATTACCCGTATAACATTTCTACACAGATTGTCTTCAAGATGCTGGATTATAGGAATCAGGTACTGGAATTTGGTGGGATGTTTCAGAAGGAAGTTGCCCAGCGTATTTGTGCCCCGCATGGATCTAAAACCTATGGGATCTTATCTGTTTTGGCACAAGCCTACTACGACGCAGAATACTTGTTTACGGTGCCGCCCGGCGCGTTCAATCCCCCGCCCAAAGTCCACAGCGGCGTGTTGATTCTTAAACGCAAAGACAATTTTAACCAGCTGGGCTGCAGCTATAAAAAACTGAAACAGGTGGTGAAACTGGCGTTCGGGCAACGTAGAAAAACGCTACGCAATTCGCTTAAATCGCTGCAGCTGGATGATGACATCAGGGAATCTGAGATAATGTCTCGACGTCCAGAGCAGATCAGTGTCGAGGAATTCATCGGGCTAACCAAACAAATTTTCCCAAACCAAGAAGTATGAAAATCATATCCTATAATGTCAATGGTATCAGAGCGGCGATGAAGAAAGATTTCATTTCTTGGCTAGAGGCGGCAGATCCAGATGTGCTATGCCTTCAGGAGATCAAAGCAACACAGGAGCAGGTGGATAAGGACGCTTTCGCGAAAGCGGGATACGATTATCAATACTATTTCAGCGCACAGAAAAAGGGATACTCAGGAACAGCCATTCTCTGCAAAACCGAACCGGAAAATGTAGTTTACGGGACGGGGATTGAAAGCATGGATAACGAGGGACGCAACCTGCGGGTGGATTATGACAATTTATCCATCATGTCCATGTACCTGCCCAGCGGTACTAATGATGCCAGACTCTCATTCAAGTTTCAGTACATGGATGAGTTTCTGGACTATATCACCGATTTGCGCAAAGAAATACCAAACCTCGTGGTGTGCGGTGACTATAACATTTGTCACAAAGCAATTGATATCCATGATCCTGTGAGACTAAAAAATACTTCTGGGTTTTTACCAGAAGAACGAGCGTGGATGGACAAACTTGTTGGTTCCGGATTCATAGATACCTTTAGAATGTTCAATGACGAACCAGAAAACTACACCTGGTGGAGCTACCGTGGTGGCGCCCGACCCCGAAACAAGGGCTGGCGATTAGATTATCACATGGTCACACCACCGCTCGAGGATCGTGTAAGAAGAGCCGCTATTCTCAGCGAAGCGGTGCATAGTGATCATTGTCCGGTTCTGGTGGAAATAGAAAAGTAGATCTTGTACACCCCTATCCAGAAACCTGAGGAATTTTTTGAGAAAGACAAAGATCTGTTGAACAACGATGCTGTCCGTAAATTGATTGAATCTTATGAGGATTTAGGCGATGAGTTGATTGACCTTCAGCAACGCTCTGGGTTTTCAAGGGAAAAACCGCTCAAAGAACTAATATCACAAATTCAGACTTCGATAGCTATGGAATTAAAGGCTGATCAAGAAGCTGAGCGATTCAAAGAAACACCAAGAGTGGATTTTAAAAATGCCGTGATTAATCTTAGAAGTTACATTTTTCAATACCTCAAAGATCACTCAATTTATCTAGACTGATTTGCTCTAGCTTACCGCTTTCAATTGCTGCAACGCGCTTTTGTTGAGTTTGCTTTCAGCGTAGGGTTTTGTGACGTGCAAAGTTTTTTCATCGCCACCTGGCATCTCAAACATAGCATCGGTTAGGATAGCCTCGCATAGGGAACGTAATCCACGTGCACCTAGCTTATACTCAATTGCTTTTTCCACGATGTAATCCAGCGCACCGTCGGTGATGCTGAATTCTATGTCATCCATCGCAAACAACTTGATGTATTGCTTGATGATTGCATTCTTGGGCTCAGTTAGTATCGCTCTGAGTGTACCAGCATCCAGCGGATCCATGTGCGTCAAGACAGGCAAACGACCTATAATCTCTGGGATCAATCCGAAATCTTTTACGTCTTTTGGCGTGATGTAGCGTAGTAGATTTTCTTTTTCTTGAACACCACGGTTTGAAATACTAGCGCTAAAACCTACAGCCTGCATGTTCATGCGCTTGCGGATCACTTTTTCTATTCCATCAAAGGCGCCGCCTGCTATGAAGAGTATGTTTTCTGTATTGACCTCGATGAATTTCTGGTCTGGGTGCTTGCGACCACCTTTGGGCGGAACATTTACCGTTGTTCCCTCCAGCAGTTTCAGCAATCCTTGCTGGACTCCTTCACCACTTACATCACGGGTGATGGATGGATTGTCACCCTTGCGCGCGATTTTGTCGATCTCGTCTAGGAATACGATTCCGCGCTGGGCTTTTTCTAGGTTGTAATCTGCAGCTTGCAACAATCTCGTCAAGATACTTTCTACATCCTCACCTACATAACCGGCCTCGGTCAATACGGTTGCATCTACAATTGCCAGCGGTACGTTGAGCATTCTTGCGACTGTCTTGGCGATAAGGGTTTTACCTGTACCTGTTTGCCCTACCATGAGGATATTGGACTTTTGTATTTCTACGTCGTCATCTGTGTCTTTTTGCAAAAGACGTTTATAGTGGTTGTACACGGCGACTGACATGACTTTTTTGGTAAAGTCCTGCCCTATCACATACTGATCTAGGAATTTTTTGATGCTGTGCGGCTTTTTCAATTCCAAGTCACCGCGCGTGATACCGCCGTCCTCGCTGGTCTTGTCTTCCAAAACGATGGAGTATGCCTGCTCGATGCAGCGATCACAAATATGTGCATCCAGTCCAGCAATCAGCAGATTAGTCTCCGACTTGTTACGGCCACAAAAACTGCATTCTAATTGTTCCTTGCTCATTTTTCTATTCTTGACGGCTGAAATCTTCAGAAGTTTACAGCCTGTGGTTGGTTAGCTAGTGCCTCACTTTTTGCACTTTATTATTGAGGGGGTTTGAAGTTATTACGCTTTCGTACTTCGACAGGCTCAGCATAAACTTACCCGCGGGAAAGCGTAAACAAAAAACTACTGATTGCGCCTCAAAACTTCATCAATCATACCGTACTCCAGCGCCTCATCTGCGCGCATCCAGAAGTCACGATCAGAATCCTCGTGTACTTGCTCGTAAGATTTGCCAGAGTGTTTTGCGATGATGGTATATAACTCTTCTCTGAGCTTGACCACCTCTTGCGCAGTAATCAAGATATCACTCGCCTGACCCTGTGCACCACCACTCACCTGATGGATCATCACGCGGCTATGCGGCAATGCGCTACGCTTGCCTTTTTCACCTGCACACAGCAAAACAGCTCCCATGCTGGCGGCCATCCCTGTACAGATCGTTGCGACATCGGGCTTGATAAATTGCATGGTGTCATAGATACCTAAACCGGCATAAACACTACCGCCTGGCGAGTTAATATAGATCTGGATATCCTTATTGGCATCAGTACTTTCCAAGAAAAGTAACTGCGCTTGAATGATGTTTGCCACCTGATCATTCACACCCGTGCCCATAAAAATGATGCGGTCCATCATCAGACGTGAGAAAACGTCCATGGCAGCAATGTTCATCTTGCGCTCCTCAATGATGTTAGGCGTAAGATTAGTCGGGTACATGGTACCCATGATTTTATCGTAGTAGTTTGGGTTGACGCCTTGGTCCTTTACCGCAAACTTTTCAAATTCTTTTGCTACATCCATAACTTCAATAATACCTTTTAAAAAGTGATCAGGCGTTAACTCTTTTCTAAAAAGTCAACGCCTGATAAAGGTAGCTACTTGCGTCTAAACGCATGTGTTATTTCAAGCTCCGTAAGCCTCTTTGATAAAGTCCTCGTAGCTGAGTTCCTTGTTATCAGTAGAGACATTTTCTTTAAAGAAAGTAAGCATTTTTTCATTTTGCAACTGCTCGCTCATGCGCTTCACTTCTTCTTGATTGCTCATGATCCTTGCTACTACCTGGTCTACCTCTCCATCAGTAGCATCTGTGTGGCCGTACTGTGCCATCTGCATCCTGATCATCTGGCGTGAATAATCCTGAAGATCCTCGAATTTGAGTTGTAGCTGCTCGTGATCTTTGACCAGTTGGGACTCAATCAACTGATAACGTAGGCCTTTTTCAGACTTCTCGTATTCTTCTTTGGCCTCTTCTTGAGTCATTTCTTTCTCGCTGCTGGCAGCGATCCATCGGGTCAAGAAATCTGCTGGAAGGTCAAATTTTGTGTTTTCGATCAAATATTCTGTTACGTCAGTCAAGAGCTTTTGATCCGTTTGCCGGACAAACTGCTTGCGGCTCTCCTCGCGCAGTTTTTCTTTCAATTCTTCCTCAGAAGTCACATTACCTTCACCGAACAGCTTGTCAAAGAACTCCTGATTAAGCTCAGCTTTTTCACGGGTGTTGACCTCTGCGATCTCAACGGTGATGTCTGCATCAAGCTCTTTTGCTTTTTCTGCATCGATCTTAAGATTCATCTCGAGATCACGCTCTTCCTTGAACATTTTTTGCGCGCCTATCTCGACCTTGTCACCAGACTTTTTTCCTTCCAATGCTTTGAAAGCATCCTCGGTAAGTTTTGAAGTTGAGAATGTGGCATCTGCATTGATCTCGTGATCATCGTTACGAAGGACGACGGTGATCTCGTCGCCTTCTTCTACTTTGTCTTTGGAAACCAATTTACCGTACTGCTCTCTGATGCGATCCAATTGTTTCTCGATGTCCTTATCATCAACTGAAATCTCATAAGCAGGAACGCCTTTCACCTTATCCAATTCAACTTTGAATTCTGGTGCCAGTCCAATCTCAAACTCAAAAGTGAAATCCTCGCCGGACCAGTCGATCTCGTTGTCTTCTTTTGGCATTGGGTTACCCAACAGGTTCAAGTCGTTTTCCTTTACGTACTTATCCAACTCCTCCTGGATGATCCTATTGATCTCTTCAACTAAAACTGAAGTACCGAACTTCTTTCTGATCAGCGATGCAGGTACATGCCCTTTTCTGAAACCGGGGATATTTGCCGTCTTGCGGTAGTCGTTGAGGATCTTGTCAACTTTTTCTTTGTAGTCGGCTTGTGAGATGTGAAGCGCCAGCATTGAATTAAGCTGGTCAATATCAGTACGTTCTATCTTCATTAGGAAGTCTTAAGTGCATTTAAAATCGGGGTGCAAAATTAACGTGTTTTCAGGCTGTGGCAAAATAGCCGCAAACAGTACTCTTGACTGCCTCAAAAGCCACGTCCAATCTCAGGATTTGAACGTATGGCGACACTAAATCAAACCTTGCGTCAAGGGTAAGCTCCGTGAATTATATGACCATTAGAAGCGGTACACCCCCAACCCCATCGAGGAGGTTTTTCTAGAGCCCACATTGATTTGTTGATTATTCCCCTTTCTGTCACCTACGAGCAAAGCGAGAGGATGACATAATGCCGATAGGCAAAAGTCGCGTGCATTTATAGACTTCAACTCCCGAACTCAACTATTGCCTTAGGTGAGATTACACCCATCTAAACCTTGCCTCAAGGAAAAGCTTATAACCTCAATTCATATTCGGATTATTTTCCTTTACCTGTCACTAACGAGATAGTGATAGTATGACACGATGCCGATAGGCAAAAGTCGCGTGCATTTGTTGATTTCAACTCCTGAACTCAATTGTTACCACAGGCGAGATTACACCCATCCAAACCTTCCCTCGAGGGAAGGCTTCAACACCCTTATAATGTTTGAATCAATCTTTGTACATCTTGACTTCTAGCTCACCTTTGTCATTCATTGACGCGCGATACATCCCTGCGGTATTGAATTCCATTGAGATAGTGCCGAGGTGATCGAGTGCGACTATACCGCCCGTGCCACCTAGATCTATGAGCTTTTCTTGAATGACTTTGTTAGTAGCCTCTTCGAGTGTGAGATCTGCATATTCCATGAGTGCGCTGATGTCATAGGCCACCTGACCACGGATAAAATATTCACCGTGACCTGTACTGGAAACCCCGCAGGTCGCATTGTTTGCATAGGTGCCGCTACCGATGATAGGTGAGTCACCAATTCTTCCATAGCGTTTGTTAGTCATCCCACCGGTGCTGGTTCCTGCCGCGATGTTACCCATTTTGTCCAATGCCACGCAGCCAACTGTTCCGTATTTTGAGTCATTGATCATTGGATCGTAAAAGTTAGCAGCGGAAACTTTTTTGGACTGCTTTTGCTTTTCTCTTTCCTTAACTCGCTGCAAGGATTTGTATCGATTCTCTGTATAGAAATATTTGTTGTCTACGATCTCGATGTCTTTGTCGTTCAACGCTTTCGCGAAAGCGTCTGCACCCTCACTACTCAATAGCACATGTTCTGAATCGGTCATCACCTTTCGCGCAAGCGAGATAGGATTTTTTACGGTGGTCACACCAGCTACGGCACCGGCATTAAGCGTCTTGCCATCCATGAAGCTTGCGTCTAAGGTATTGATGCCGTCTGCTGTGAACACGGCACCCTTACCAGAATTGAAAAGTGGCGAGTCTTCCATAATCCTGATGCTAGCTTCTACGGCGTCCATGGCTGTACCGCCGTTGTCTAGAATGGCGTGTCCTGCCTGAACTGCCTCGGTGAGTTTGAGGTTGTATTGCTGTTCAAGTTCAAGCGTCATGTTTTCCTTTCTGATCGTTCCCGCACCCCCATGAATAACTATGGCAAACTCGTTTACCACTTCAGCCTGTTCTTGAGGTGATTCAACTTGCGACACAGCTGGGTTATTCTTTTCTTTATCTAAACCTTGACATGCGATCAGGCAGCCAAATATGAGTAGAAGAAGCAGTTTTTTCATCGTGACAATTATATAAGTGAAACAATAATAAACCATACAACGCATTTAAATAGACATGACAGGAACACGTATCATTGCATTATGAACTGGCTGGATATAGTATTATGTATTCTTCTCCTAATAGGTGCTTGGAAAGGATATGTGAATGGCCTTTTCATCGAGGTTGCTACTATTATCGCTTTGGTCGCAGCCATCTATGGATCGATCTACTTTTCAAACTATGCCGGCGACTGGCTAACTGAAAATGTGAATTGGGATGCGAAATACATTACCATTGCCAGTTTTGTGATCACATTTATTGCAATTATTCTAGTAATTACATACGTGGGCAAGATCTTGACTAAGATTATAAAGACAGTCCAACTAAGCTTTATCAATAAAATTGCTGGTGCCATATTCGGTCTCCTCAAATTAGGATTTATTGCTAGCGTTGCGCTCATGTTCATTAATACTGCTAGCGGAGAATTTGATATTCTGCCAGAGGAAGCTTTAGAAGGTAGTTTGCTCTATCCGCATCTTGAACCTGTGGCACCTGCCGTGTTGCCTACATTAATAGAGGAGGCTGGAAAGATCGACAAGGAGATCAGGAACCTTGATGAAGAAGATCAAGAGAATTAGAGCAGTAATCAATTGACTTACGGCAAGTTGTAAGCTTCCTACATTACAATAAAAAGATAAGTTATGACTGGGTTGTTCCTTTTGTAATCATAGTGATGAGTCACTAAAATCGAAAACAACTGAAATACAGACAACTATATACTTACCAAATGTTTAACACACCTTAGAATTTGATTAAACATTTTAAAGTGCATCTTTGAAGTGTCGTAAGAAGAAAAGCAGTTTCTTACAAATTATTAAACACATTAAATGTTCTGCGGAACATGAAGAGTTGGTTGGTTGGAAGCCGCCTGTAAAACATTCTTTGTTTGCAGGCGGTTTTTTTATTTGTAGAATGACATCTCCTCAAGGTACTTATTTACCTCAGCGTGCATGAAATAGCGCAGGTCTTTATTCTCCCTAATTGCGTTTCTAATCATGGTAGAGGAAATTTCCATGATGGGAGCCTCGATTTTTACTATGCTAGGATGATCAACTAATTCAGAAGGAACTGAGCCTTTCGAAATTCTGGGATAAACTATGATGTTATATCGCTCAAGAAGTACCTCATGGTTTTTCCATTTCGGTAGACTCTTCAGATTATCCTCACCCATGATCAAAGTGAAGTCATACTCTGGATACTTCTCTTCTAGATGAACAAGGGTATTTACAGTGTAATTGGGTTGTGGCAAATTAAATTCTACGTTGCTGGCTTTGATCTTATCATATTCATCTGTAGCCAGATGAACCATGTGCAGTCGCTGATAATCGTCCAGTAGGGTTTTCTTCTTTTTATGCGGATTATGTGGAGTGACAACCATCCAGATCTCATCCAGATCGCTATATTCCACTAGATAATTGGCAATCGCCAGATGACCTATGTGAATCGGGTTGAATGTCCCAAAATAAAGCCCGACTTTTTTACTCATCTATCCTTTTTTTGATGAAGTCGGTGACAACTTGAATTGCCTGCGATTTTGCTTTCTCCAGATCATCGTTCTCGATAATCACATCAAACTGCGGGGCTGTTGCCATTTCTGTACTGGCTTTTGCCACACGCATGGCGATTTTTTCCTGACTTTCGGTTTTGCGATTCTTTAGGCGCTTTTGCAGCTCATTGATAGAAGGTGGCTTTACGAAAATAGCGATACAGCGATCTGGAAATTTTTTCTTCAGTCGTAGACCGCCGACTACATCAATGTCAAAGATGACATTCTTCCCTTCTGACCAAAGTCTTTCTACTTCGGATTTTAGCGTACCGTAAAACTGGTCTTTGTACACCTCTTCGAACTCCAAGAAATCGTTTGCCTTGATACGTTTCTTGAACTCTGGAATACCTAAGAAATAGTAATCTTTTCCTTCCATTTCTCCAAGCCTAGGCTCTCTGGAAGCGGCACTAATCGAGAATGCGAGATTGAGTTCTGGCTGCTGAAGCAGGTAGCGTACGAGCGTAGTTTTCCCTGCACCACTGGGCGCGCTGAAAACGATTAGTTTGGGTAGAACACTTTCAGCCATCAGAGTACGTTTAGCATTTGCTCTTTGATCTTTTCCAGCTCATCTTTCATCTGTACGACGATCTGTTGCATATGTGAATCGTTTGCCTTGCTACCGATGGTATTGATCTCTCGACCTATTTCCTGTGAAATGAACCCTAACTTTTTACCTTGCGATTCAGGCAAGTTCATAGTTTCCTGAAAGTAATTCAGGTGATTAGCAAGCCTGACTTTCTCTTCAGTGATGTCGTATTTCTCAAGATAATAGATCAATTCCTGTTCAAACCTATTCTGGTCAACGCGTTCCTTGATTTCCTCAACAGATTTTTCCAGACGGGCTCTTACCGCCGCCAAACGAGTCTCATCCAGAGATTTCACCTCTTCCAGAAGCTTATGGATATTTCCGATCCTAAAATTGAACTCCTTCTCCAGCACATCGCCCTCTTCCTTCCTGAATTGCATCAGATTTGCAAGTGCTTCATCAACCACCTGCTGGACTTTTGCAAATGCAGATTCATCAACCTCCTCGTTTTGTGCTGTGAACACCTCTGGCATTCCTGTGGCAATTTCAAGGAGTTTCATTTTATGACCAGAATTGTCAAGCAACACACCTTCAATTTTAGCCATCTGGCGCATGTATTTCTCAACGACTTCCAAATTCAGTTCCGGCGCGGCCGATGTTCCTATCTGCTCGAGATGCAAAGCGACATCGACTTTGCCACGTAGCAGCTTTTTGGCTAACCGCTGCCGAAGGGGCAATTCTTGCTCGCGATAAGCTTGTGGCAATCGCAGATTGAGATCGAGATTTTTGCTGTTGAGAGCCCTTATCTCTGCGGTAATTTTTTTGTTGGGGAGTTGCGCGACCGCTTTCCCGTAACCTGTCATTGATACGACCATGGTGAAATATAAGTGGCAAAGATAACGAGGGTATTTATCTAAGCTGCGCTTGCGCGTTATTGCGTTGCATTCACCTTACTTTTGGGGACATGTCGGCTACGATGCTTTCTACCAAGAAACTTTCTGAACACCAGCGTGGGCTTATCTTGAACTCGGGCTTTGGATTTGTGGACTTTGATATTCTGAGGATTGAGAAGTTGAACCCAGATTTCCAAGACGTAAGTGAAAATGTGATTGTGACCAGCAAGAATGCGATCTCAGCAATTGAAACCTATCCCATTCCTAGAAAAAAATTGAAGATTTATTGCGTTGGCGAGGTGACCTCTCAACTCTTGCAGGACGCAGGATATCAAGTCGCCCACACGGCCGAGAAAAGCTTAGCTTTCGGGAATTGGATTGTCGAAAACAAAAGCGATCAGCGATTTACGTATTTGACATCCGCACAGCGGCGTAACGAGATGCCTGATCTATTGAAGGAAAATGGCGTGTCATTTAATGAGGTTTTCGTTTATGACAGTCAGCCAGCGCACAAGAGGTTTGAACGTAACTTTGCAGCTGTTCTTTTTTATAGTCCTAATGGGGTTTACGCTTTCGCGAAAGCGAACCCTAAAAAAACCATCGCGATTTGCATAGGCGAGACCACGGCACAAGCCTGTAGGGGTTTTTACGACCGAGTAATCGTAGCCAAAAAAGCGACCGTGGAAAACACGATAGTCACGGCTATCAATACGTTGAGAAATGAAAAATGATTTGTTTTTGCGAGCCTTGCGAGGCGAGACGGTAGAGCGACCACCCGTATGGATGATGCGTCAGGCGGGGCGCTACCTGCCAGATTTTATGAAATTGAAGGAGAAATATGACTTCTTTACCCGCTGCCGCACCCCAGAACTTGCTACAGAAATCACCGTCATGCCCATCGACCAGATCGGGCCTGATGCCGCGATTCTGTTTTCGGATATACTGGTTATACCACAGGCTATGAATTTTGAAGTCGAGATGAGAACTGGTGTGGGCCCATGGCTGCCAGATCCCATCAGAACGACCAAAGACCTCGACAGGGTGGTAGTTCCTGATGTGAATGTGGAACTGGATTATGTTTTTCAGGCGATCGACATGACCAAAAAAGAGCTTAACGACCGCGTCCCTCTGATCGGTTTTGCAGGATCTCCATGGACGATTCTGTGTTATTGTGTTCAGGGACAGGGCAGCAAAAACTTTGATAAGGCAAAAGAATTCTGTTTTACAAACCCTGAGGCTGCGCACGAGTTACTGCAGCGCATCACTGACACCACCATCGCCTATCTGAAGGAAAAAGTCAAGCACGGCGTCAATGCAGTACAGGTTTTCGATAGCTGGGGCGGCATGCTTTCACCGACTGACTACACCGAGTTCTCATGGCAGTTCATTCAGCAAATCGTGAATGCATTGAAGCCTTATACTGAGGTCATTGTTTTTGGGAAAGGATGCTGGTTTGCATTGAACGACATGGCCAAAAGCGGTGCTAGCGCACTAGGCGTGGACTGGACCTGCAGCGCAAGAAACGCGCGTTACCTGACAGGTGGTGAAATTACTCTGCAAGGGAATTTTGATCCATCGCGATTGTTCTCGCCACCCAAAGAAATCAAGCGCATGGTACGTGAAATGATCGATGCCTTTGGCAAGGACAGATACGTGGTGAATCTAGGTCACGGGATCTTGCCAAATATTCCGGTTGAGAATGCTCAGGCCTTTGTGGACGCGGTGAAGGAGTATGAAGGTTAGTGTACTGGTGTGCTATTTATTTAATGTGGTGATGGAAAACGCCAAATAAAAGTTGAGTAGAAAAAATAGAAATCTAAGAATCACCGGAATTTACGTTCTGGCAGGAATCAGCCTCTGGGCTTTCTTTTACTTAGAATCGACAGAAAATATTCCTGAGCTTTTGGGCGAATTCCCGCATGCAAGGTCAGACGGTTTTGAAATATTGATGGCCTACGGACTGATGAAATATTTCTTTTTGGCTTTTGGGGCTGGCGTATTTGTGATTTTTACCTTTATGCTTCTAAAAGAAAATTTCTCCTTTAAAACAAAAAACTAGAAATGTCCACCCTAAGATTTCTCGCTATTCTACTTGCAGGTGCTCTGGTGTTTATCGGCTATGGTTTTTTTAAACTGGAATATGGCAATGCGGCCGAGGGGCATAAAATCATTGGTTTTTCTACCGCGTTTGTCTTTTTGATTATTATGCCTGTTTTTATCTGGCTGCGATACAAAAACAAGGATTTCAGTAAGTTTGATTTGAATCAGCAGCACAATCAGGAAAAGCCTGAGAAAAAGGATCCGCTGGATTTTGATCGGGATCAGATGAATTGAAGTTGAAGTTGAAGATGAAGATGAAGATGAAGTTGGATCACATTCTTGACTCTCGCTCGAATTAGCTGTTTGAGAAATTAAATGTTGCAATTAGAGTTATAGGAGCAACTCAATGATCACATTAGAATCCGAAGGATCGAATCGTTCTCGACTGCGCTCGAACTGACATCTGAAGATTTTGAAATGATATTTGAGAACTTTACGGCTAAATGGCATCACTCTTCAAATATTAGGGAACTCTAATCACGTTTGCACATTTCAACTTAGGCTTAAGCTTAGATTTAGATTTCAGTTTATATTTAGTAAACCTTCACCCCGCTCTTCAAATACTCGCCCCACTTTTTTGAGAAAACATGAATGCTATCGGTAGATTTGCCATGGCGATTGACCACTTGATTTCCAGAATCTTTCCAATGGAAAATGCTACCCATCAAATTGTAAACTGGGTTTTCAATTGCTTTCTGTAGCTTGTTTGCATATTTTGATGATCGCACACCTATGCTGCAATAGACCACCACCGGTTTGCCTAGACTTAAACTATCCAAATCTGATTTTTGAAAAGTAGATCCCACCCAGATGGCTTTTGGCAAATGGCTGACTTCAAACTCGGCTTTTGACCTGGTATCTAGGATCAAGTAATCACTATAGTTTGTGCTCAGTTCTTCAACTGAAATTTTTGCCACCTCGTTATCAGCATACTTTTCTAAAACTTCCTTGATTTTTGGATTCAACTTTGCGGGCTGTTGTCCGAAAAGTGCAGGCGTCCAAAAAAATCCGAAAATGACGATCAAGATTAATCTTCTCACTTGCTGACTCGTTTTTCGTTTTGCTTGACAAAAGCAGCCCAGCCTGTATAGCTTTTGCCGACTTCTACTCTACCGCTGTTATAAAAATGGCAAACAGCTGCTGCCAGCCCATCGGTCATGTCTAGATTTTGCGGTAGTTCTTTGAGCTGCAGTTGTGATTTGAGCATTAGTGCGACCTGTTCCTTGCTGGCAGTACCGCGTCCTGTGATGGACTGTTTGATTTTACGAGGTGCATATTCTATTACGGGAATATCTCGGGACAAGCCTGCAGCCATGGCCACGCCTTGCGCTCTGCCTAATTTGAGCATGGACTGGACATTCTTCCCAAAAAAAGGCGCTTCCAGTGCTATCTCATCGGGATTGTAAGTATCTATCAGTTCCACCGTGCGCTCAAAAATCCGCCTGAGCTTGATGTAGGGATCCTTGACCTTACGCAAATCCAACTCGTTCATCTGAATGAATTGCATATCGTTTTTGATCACGCGTATCACCCCAAATCCCATGATCGCCGTACCGGGATCGATCCCTAAAATCACCCTTTCTGACTTGGTTTGTTGTAATTTTCGCGCGTGACTCATGTATTCAACAAAGCTAAGCATTATGCGAGCCCATTCATTAAGTGGTTCCTGATCGCCTTCTGCACCGTTTACATGATATACCTTTTCCGCAACAATGAGATCAATCCGAGTGATTTTCTTGACCAGATAGCGCAGTTTTCTTGGTATGTGATACCACTGTGCGTGGTTTTGAGTCTAGGCAGCTGGATGGTTGAGTCATCAAAATGGAAAGTACTGGTTCTGGATTTTGAGAGGATACGCTTTCGCGAAAGCGTAACTCAAAACCTCACCGCGCAGGCAGCGAGCTTTATAACCCCGCTACGTGCTGGTGAATACGGACTGAAAGCCATGTTTTTTGACAGCGTGAGAAAGAAAGATATAGTTACTCGTGTAATGGCGGGCAATCTCAATCAATTGGTGGTAACTGTATTTTTTGGGTTGTCAGGAATGTATGTCTACTCAGTTGGTGAGTACCATCCGATCGGTGTTTATTTATGTAGTGTAGCAGCTCTGCTCATCGGATCAGTAATCTATCTTATACTCAAAAGATTTTGGGGCTTAAGCAAGATCTCTTTTTTATTGTGGTGCAAGGTCACGTGCTTGTCGCTTCTTAGATTTTGCCTTTTTGCCAGCGTCTGGTTGCTGGTATTATTTCAATCAGAGTTCCAAGCCAGCTGGTTAGAACTGGCAGCGGCTACATCTGTTTTCTATCTCGTTGTTTCGGTTTTGCCCTTGATCCAGCTGCTGGATCTACCCGTAAGATTGACGACTGCATCCATGATTTTTTACTCGCTGATACCTGATGCCAACTTCATTGTAGCAGCTACGTTTTTGATCTGGCTGACTAATACCATTCTGCCTACGCTGATCGGTTGTTTGCTGCTGCCCAAAAAAGAATTCAAAGCACTCAGGACAACATGATTGTCCTGGTTATTTTTTTGATCTATTTTTTTGTGCTCGTAGGACTGGCGCTTGAAGGTTTTACTTATCGGCCTCTTAAAGAGGCCGCTGATTCTGTTAAACCTGAAATGTCGTTCTCGATTATTGTAAACTACAGAAATGAGGTAAAACATCTACATGGTCTTTTGGCTGACTTGGTCAATCAAAACTACCCAACTGAAAAAACTGAATTCATTCTCGTCAATGACGGCTCGACTGATCACAGCGCAGCAATCGTTTATGAATTTTCAGAACAAAATCCAGAAATCAATTTTAAGCTTATCGAGCGTAAAGTAATTAGTGAATCTGGTAAAAAAGATGGAATCACACAGGCGCTAGAGATTGCATCTCACGAGCACATCCTCTGCACCGATGCCGATTGCCGACTGCAAAAAGATTGGATCAGTAGTTATTCCACGTTTTACACAAATCATCTTGAAGCTCATTTTGTGGCGGGTGGCATCACGCTTGGACTGGCTACAAGCTGGATACAGCTTCTGCAGAAAATCGAAATGCTGTCACTGCAGATAACCACTATAGGCGGATTTCATCTACATAAACCGTTTATGTGCAACGGCGCCAATATGAGCTTTAAAAAACGTGCTTTTGATAAGGTTGACGGCTACAGGGGCAATGACCATATCGCAAGCGGCGACGATGTCTTTCTTTTGGAAAAACTGCATCAATTAGATCCGGAAAAATGTTATTTCAATACTTCACCTAATTCAATAGTCTCGACATACCCAAAGAACTCTTGGAAGGCCATGATCGCCCAGCGGGTCAGGTGGGCAGGAAAAGCTGGCGAAACAAAAAGTATAATCAACAAACTCCTTGCGTTCACAGTACTAGTTAGTAGCATTAGTTTCATCATGCTACCCATTTATTATTTGACAGGATTGATTGATCTGAATATTCTAAAGATGTCTATTGTCCTGAAATTTCTAGCCGATACATTGGTACTTTTTCTGGGTACAAGAAAACTACACTCGCAAACGAGATGGTTAAACTTTTTGCTGCTTTGGTGGATTTACCCTGTTTTGGTGATAAATATTGCAATTAGGGTTCTGACTAAGTCAAAAACGGACTGGCAGGCAAAGCTTACTGATCAGAATAAGGTGCAGGTGTAATAACAACTGGCAATCGATAAGAAGTTTTCACTGGTATGTCTTGTTTAAGTGCGCTTTGGATAGTGGGCAATCCTTTCAATCGAGAACGGAGCAAGCTATCTATTTTGGGCTGAGAAGCCGGGCTTTGACCAGTGCTGATGATACTGTCATATATTATCTGTCCAGACTTAAGCACACTGATACTGGCCACCACGCTATCCTTTGCAGCGATCTTTAAATCCAAGTCACACATCGCCAGCCTATCATTGATCAGCGACTGTAAGTTATTGTAGAAACAGGTAGGAGAATTTTCTAGTTCATCGCAGTCCTCAAATAGCGGGTAGGCATCAATACTGGATTGATCAAGGCTCTTGAATTGTTCGTCTGCTTGTTTTTGCGCTTCAAGAGCTATCTCCTGATCGGTCTTACAAGCTACCAACAAAATAAGAATGAGTACGATGCGTGCAAGCTTCATAACGGGCTAAAATACAAAGCTATTATTTCCCCTTATCCATAAAAATCAGGCGTTTCAAATCGCTTGCTCGAGCCTGGGCCATTTCGGTATATCGGGATTCTGGATGATTTTTTAAAAAGACCTCATACGCTTTCAGAATTTCTTGTTTATCCTCAAAATGCCGATCTGCGCCCAGCGCTAGTTGATATGCAATATCAGCACTGGCAGGATTTTCTTTATTGGCTTTTTTGAGATAGAGATAGGCATTTTTATAGTCTTTTTTGAGACTGTAAATACTTGCCATTTGTAAGTATTCTTGGTCCAGCGCAGGTCTATTCAATTGAATAGTTTTGCTGATAGCCGCCTCCGCTTCAGTTAAACGATCTAGACGAGTATAGATCTTGGACAACATGAAATAAACATCAGCGTCACTGTCATCATAATCTTTCAAATAAGATTCAAAAGTTTCTGAGGATTTCTCTAGCTCGTTAGTGTAATAATAAGCTGTTGCTAGGCTTTTTCTATTGTACTCTGTGTCATTGTTCAGCTCGTAAAGTTTTTCAAAAATCCCCACAGCCATAGGATACAGTCTTGATGCCATGGCCGCCTGAGCGGCTAGACTCAAAATTTTAATGTCGTCAGGGTATTTCTCTGCAGCATTGCGAGCTGCCACTACGGCTTCAAACCTGTCTCCTGTTCTCAAGAGAACTTTTATCAATTCAATCCTTGCAGTCCTGTAATCAGGATTGATTTTTAACGCTTTCGCGAAAGCAGACTTTCCATCTTCATACTGTGCATCTTCAAGCTCTATTGTTAATGAAGGATCCTGTTCAAAACGAGATAAGGTCAGACCAAGATTGAATACATATGAAGCCACATCAGGATTTTCATTTACAAGCTGCTTGAAAACTTTATACGACTCTTTGAGTCTTTCAGATCGATATAAAACCTGCCCATATTCATAATTTGCCCTCACGTCCAGTGAGTCTAGATTGAGCCCTTTTTTATAGAAATTAGCTGACTTCTTCAAAGCGCCCAGGCTTCTGTACACTCGTGCAAGCTTAAAAAAGCGTTGAGGTGATGGGGAAGCTTTTTCGTAGGCAGCAATAGCCGAATCATAATCCCCGCTTTCAAAAAACCGATCACAGTCATTGATCTGCGCAGGTGATAAAATCATAAAGAATAGAAAAGCTATAAAAAGAATTGCTCGCATACCCATAAATTTAGGCACGTTTATTGAAAACCCTTACGAAAATCGCAACAATGAGGAAATTTTTTACACTTCTTGCCCTAGCCGTTACTTTTTTAGCTTGTGAAGGTGATCCTGGACCACCGGGTGCCCCGATCACCGGACAATCTTTTGAAGTCGAGGTGGACTTTACCCCGGCAAATAACTATGAAGTTTTAATACAATATCCCCCCGGAATTGTTGCTTTTGATACTGATCGTGTACTTGTTTACAGGCTTGAAGAAGTCGTTCCGGGTGCAGATGGGAATCCAGTTGACGTATGGAGTTTACTCCCTCAAATATTTTATACCCCTCAAGGCGAGTTCCAGTATAACTTTACTTCAACGGGTGGCGACGTGGCTTTATTTCTAGACGCCCCTGATCTATCGACATTAGACACAATAGATATTGGATTTGTTGATGATCAGATTTTTAGAGTAGCCATAATCCCAGTAGACCTCATAGCAGGTGCAGACGTGAGCACTTATGATCTTCTTATGCAAGCCGTGGGCAACAACATGACTGAAATCCAGATGTAAGCGATCAAAATGTATTAACTTTAAAAGGCGGCCTCTAGCCGCTTTTTTTATGCTCTGAAAGCCAGTTTGCAACTCCATCTGACTTATGATGAAGGGTGTGGAATTTTGCTGCTTTTTTTACTACGTCTCTGGCATTTTCTACCGCTACGCCATAACCTACAGCAGCAAGCATTTCTTCATCGTTATAGTTATCGCCAAAGGCAGCCACATTCTCTAGACTGACTTCAGGAAATCTTTTCCCTAGCAAAAGATCCAATGCATGAAGTTTAGACGTTCCCTTGGGTGTGATTTCGGTGTAGCTATCCTTTGATCTGTACAAATGGACTTTTGAGGATAGTTGTTGTTGCGCTTTCGCGAAAGCGGTTTCCATACGCTCTGGATCACCCATCAACATAATTTTGTGCGGTAGTCCTGCATTTGCAGTTTTCTCCAAGTACTGGATTGTTTTGAAAGAGTCTTGGATTTCTGGCTGTACTCTTGTGTTGTTGACCTCTCTTTTTGCCCAGTGGTCCATCTCTGGAACAAACCATTCATCGTTGCGGTATAGACTGAGGTGTAAGTCATTATCCGATGCTATCTCAGCAAGTGCAGATGTTATCTCAGGTGAAATGCCGGTCTGGTATAAGACTTCATCTCCATCCAATACTAAAGCACCATTATAGCAGATCAATGGTTCCTGTCGTATCCCTAATTCATCCTGCAAATAATACATAGCGCTGGGCATGCGCGCAGAAATCAGGATTTTAGGAATGTCATAGGAATTGAAAGCATTCTTAGTAGCAGCCGATATAAATCGGTTTGCGTCCAGCAGGGTACCATCAATGTCTGTAGCAATAAGTTTTATCATGGCATAATCTGTATTGCAAAGAACGTTATTGAGCTCAGGGTTCAATTAAAAATCGACCTAAAATAGATTCGCTTATTTTTTTTATTCAAATAGTTGCGGGTATGTGCAAACGAAGTATATTTGCACCCGCTAGAAGCAAATGCTTTTTAGTGACCATGGACATCGCTCACAAAGTCCTTAAAATAGTAGCACGGTCTGGTAGTTCAGCTGGTTAGAATACCTGCCTGTCACGCAGGGGGTCGCGGGTTCGAGTCCCGTCCAGACCGCAATCCTGATTCATCAGGAAAACTTTCAAGTTGTGTGTCTCCTAATACACTTGGAGATGAGAAGCGCTGAATAGTGCTTTTTGATCTCGGCTGAGCCGAGACTGTAATATGGTGAGGCTTTTTTGTTT
>CAYZJT010000017.1:0-67488 GCA_964478845.1 uncultured Flavobacteriaceae bacterium
CCCTCGCCAAAAAGGCGAGGGTTGAAGTGGAGTCGGAGGGATTCGAACCCTCGTCCAAACGAGCGGCACCGCCGCTTTCTACATGTTTAGTCTCTGTTTGGTTTCAGTTGTCATACCGGTCAGAAACTACCAAAATGACACTTGGCTTCACTTAATTTTCTCAGTTACATCAAAGCCCTGTAACCGATAGGTTTACTTTTACGAAGTCTCTGGATCAAGTGCCGTAAACCAAGGCCTTTGAGAGACTTCCTGCTTGCTCACCTAGTGAGCCGAGGCATTATCTTACTGTAATTCAGATTATGCAGCTAGGGCGTAGTTGTTCTCGCCGTTTAAAAAAGATGAATCATGAGATTTAAGAGCTATGGCCCAGCGCTCTACATGCTTACGTCAATCCCGGTCTCGCTGTCAAAACCAGTCGACCCCGTATTCATTAGCAAATTTACAAAATCTGTGCCCAGTCGCGTTCCCTGTTTAGGTTTTCAGTAAAATTCTCTCACCTTAATATCCCTCAAAACCTAAGTGCCAGCCGCGTGCATTTTGTACTTTCGGTGGATAGAAAATGCCAGCATGAAATTTGCCATCATCAAAGAACGCAAAAGCCCGCCAGACCGCCGCGTAGTTTTTACTCCAGAGCAGTTGAATAAACTGGATCACGCTTTCGCGAAAGCGGAATTCATAGTAGAATCCTCTACAATAAGAACTTTTACCGATGAGGACTATCGATCACATGGCATAGAAGTAACCGACGATGTGTCAGATGCAGATGTATTCATAGGAGTAAAGGAGGTGCCGATTGATGCGCTGGTGCCGAACAAGAAATACTTCTTTTTTTCTCATACCATCAAAGAGCAGCCGTACAATCGCGACTTGTTACGTGCGATTCTCGATAAAAAAATTGAATTGTATGACCACGAGGTCATCACAGCTGAGAATGGAGCGAGACTGATTGGCTTCGGGCGATACGCTGGAATCGTAGGTGCTTACAATGGTTTTAGGGCCTTAGGCTTGCGCGATAAATTATTTGAGCTGCCTAAAGTCGAGCATCTTGAAGACTACGCCGCCGTAAAAGTTGAATTGCAGAAGATCAAGGCAGTGTTACCGCCAGTCCACATTTGTATCACGGGATCAGGTAAAGTTGCTTATGGTATAAGAGAAATACTTGAAGAATTGGGCATCAAAGAACTCACCCCAAAAGAGTTCCTACAATTACATTCTTTCAAAAACACACAGACCGTGTTCACGCATCTGGATGTGGAGGACTACTACATCAGGAAGGATGGATTTAAGCCTACAAAAACTGAATGTTACAACAATCCTGAACTGCTGGAAAGCGATTTCATGAAGTTTGCCGAGGTGGCCGATATGCTGATCACCGGTCATTTTTACGGTCAGGGTGCGCCTTATTTCTACACCCGTGAGGACGCTAGAAAAACTAAATTCAACATTAATCTCGTCGCAGATGTAAGTTGCGATATCGACGGTCCCATTGCTAGCACCTTGCGTCCCAGCACAATCGCAGATCCATTTTACGGTTACGATCCAAAAACTGAATCTGAAGTCGCTTTTGACGCAAAAGATGCCATTACGGTAATGGCGGTAGACAATCTACCTTGTGAATTGCCGCGAGATGCGAGCGAGGGATTTGGTGAGATGTTTTCAGAACATGTTATTCCAGCATTTTTTAATAATGATAGAGATGGAATTCTTGAGCGCGCCCGGATGACCACGCACGATGGAAAGTTGACAGAGCATTTCAGTTACCTACAATCGTATGTAAATGGGAGCAAGACTGTTTTTTAAACCTACATCTTAATATTTGTTAAAGGAGTGCAGCGAGTACTCAGCACCGTCATATTTTGCTGATGATGAAAGCCAGATACAGCAAATACACTCTAAAGTTCAAACTACCGGCAGGCACTTCCCGTGGAATCCTAAGAGAGAAAGACACCTATTTCCTTATCATTGAAAATGGCGAGGAGATAGGAGTGGGTGAAGTCAATCTTTTCCGTGGGTTATCGGCTGATGATCGGGGTGGTTTTCTTGAGAAACTGCAATGGACTTGTGATAACATCCAGATGAAACCTTCAAAGATTGTGAGGGAACTCCAGGAATGGCCATCAATCTTGTTTGGCTACGAAACTGCGTTGCGTTCTTTTCAATCACCTGATCCATTTGAGTTATTTCCATCACTTTTCATAGAAGGCCAGGATAGCATTCCCATCAATGGTCTGGTCTGGATGGGTGACCATGAGTTTATGGTACAGCAGATGGAAGAGAAGATTGCTGCTGGTTTTGACTGCATCAAAATTAAAGTGGGTGCAATTGATTTTGAGCAGGAAATTGATTTACTGGAGCGTTTGAGATCACGCTTTCGCGAAAGCGAAATGACCATACGCCTGGATGCTAACGGCGCATTCACGCCTAAAAATGCATTAGAAAAATTAAACCGACTTGCTAAATATAAAATCCACAGCATTGAGCAGCCTATAAGGCAGGGACAGTGGCAAGACATGGCAGAACTTTGCAGCAAGAGTCCCATACCTATCGCTCTAGATGAAGAGTTGATTGGTATTTATGATAGGGAGCGTAAACTCAAATGTCTAGAAGAAATCAATCCACAATATATCATTCTAAAGCCTGCGCTGGTAGGTGGATTTGCAAGTAGTCGTGAATGGATAGACCTGGCTGTGGGGAACAACACCGGCTGGTGGATTACAAGCGCACTAGAATCAAATGTGGGGCTTAACGCAATCGCACAATTCACCTTTACGCTGGGACCAGAGATGCCACAGGGATTAGGCACCGGATCGCTTTACACAAACAATATTAACAGCCCGCTGGAAATAGTAAAAGGCAGATTGCAATGTAACGACAGCAGCTTGTGGAGTACTAATTTCCTAAATCTTTAGAATGTATATAGAAAAAGGTTACAAGGGAAGTCTGGGTGCATGGAATCTGGTACTCATACCGGCGTTGTTTATCGCATTCATGGGAGTAAATTTTCTATTTGCTCTTTCCATGGCAGATGACGGTGTTTCTACAGAAGAATTGATCCAGCAGTCGATCGACCAATTTGGGAGTTTACCTTTTTTGATTTTCAACCTGATGATTTTCGTAATCGGATTGCTGATCATTTTTGGATGGACGATTTTTATCAGTCAGCAGGGACTCACTGCGCTCACGACGTCCCGCGACCGCATCGACTGGAAGCGTATTTTATTTATGTTTTTCTCTTGGGGAACAATCTCTGGAGGCATGATTTTACTAGGCGTTTATCTAGAACCAGAAAACTATGTGTTTAATCTAGATTGGAATAAGTTCTTGCCGCTTGCAGCAGTAGCTTTAATCATGATTCCATTTCAGACTAGCTTTGAGGAATACCTCTTCAGAGGGCAATTAATGCAAGGCTTAGGTATCCTCACAAAAACCAGATGGATTCCATTTATAGTGACATCAGTGCTGTTTGGATTGATGCATGCTGCAAACCCAGAGGTTGAAAAGCTGGGCTGGGGGGTGATGACATTTTATATAGGAACTGGGTTTTTGCTCGGTGCAATGACTTTATTGGATGAAGGTCTTGAACTAGCGCTGGGATTTCATGCGGCAAATAATATTGTCGCGGCTTTGATGCTCACATCGACGTGGACTGCTTTTCAAACAGATAGTATCTATTTAGATGTAAGCGTACCGTCTTTCAGCTGGGTGGACATATTGCCTATTCTAATAGGTTATCCTTTGATTTTGTTTATCTTAGGAAAGATTTACGGCTGGAAAAACTGGGGACAGAAATTATTTGGTTCCGTTCAGAGTCGTGAAGAGTTTTTAGCAAGCACTAACCCAATTTCCAATGATCCCAAAGATTCATCCTTTATTCAGACTCAATAATATTCCTTTAGACCATGAAGGCCTGATGGCAGTAGCCTATAGTTACGTAAAAGAAGGTGAGCCATGGGAAAAAGAGGTAGGTGATTTCGTTTTGAATTGGCTGGATGACTTTGAAGTAGTGACTGTTTATTCAAGCGGTTCTACAGGCAAGCCCAAACCGATCAAACTTAAAAAGCAGCACATGATCAACAGTGCGCTGCAGTCTGAAGAACGTTTCAATGTCCATGAGGAAAGCGAAGCCTTATCCTGTTTGCCATATTCTTATATAGCTGGGAAGATGATGATGGTGCGCGCGCTTACATGCGGTTGGAACCTTGACCTTGTTGAACCCAGCGCATCACCATTGGCAAAGTTGCGCAAGCGCTATGATTTTACCGCTCTTACGGCATATCAGTTGTCAAATTCCCTAGATGACCTGCATAAATCACGAAAAATAATTGTAGGTGGTGGTGCAATTGCTAGCGGATTGATCGCACAACTGGACGGTAAGCATAGTAAAATCTATCATACGTATGGAATGACAGAGACTTGCTCACATATCGCCGTTCGCAAAATCCATCCTGAGTATATGGATAGTTTTGAAACACTTCCTGATGTTCAAATTTCCACAGATGACAGAGACTGCTTAGTGATCAAAGCAGGCCACTTGTGCGACAATGAATTTGTAACTAACGACATTGTCAATATTATCGACGAAAATCATTTTATTGTGAAAGGGAGAATAGATAACATCATCAATACGGGTGGGGTGAAAGTGCACCCCGAGACTATTGAAGATGTTTTGTCTAAGCAAATCAAAGATCGGTTCTTTGTCGCAGGTATAGAAGATGAAAAGTTAGGACAGCAAATAACTCTGTTTATTGAGACAAATGATCAGAAATATCACATCGAGAATTTACAGATGGACAAGCTAGACAAGTATCATCGCCCTAAAACAATCCATTATCTAGAGAGCTTTCCTGAAACACATACTGGAAAGATTGACAAGCAAACTATCTTGAGAAATCTAGAGATGCCTGTTTAGTCTATTTTGTGCAATAAACTCACGATTGTTGCCATCTCATACTCAGTGAGATCTTTAGTCAGAGTGCTTTCCACATCATCCACTTCTTCATCTAGTGTGCGCAATAAATAAAGCCCCTGTTCAGTAATAGTTAATCTGATTTGTCTTCTGTCCTCTGAACATTGAGTCCTGTTGACCAAGGATTTGTCAATTAACTTATCGATTACCCTAGTCGTATTGGAATTAGAGTGAATCATATCCCGGCTCACATCTTGTAAAGTTGCGGCATCACCTTTACGCCCACGCAGAATTCTGAGGACATTAAACTGCTGAATAGTAATGTTATGTTTTTTTAGTCTTCCACTTAATTGTTCATTGATAAAAGTGGATTTACGAATTATTGAGGTAACGACGTCTCTGGCTACAGAAGCCTTTACTGATTCAAAACTAGTTTTCATTAGATTTAGGTAAGCTTCACGAAACTAATTGATTACGGATAGTTTTTCCAAATAATTATGGAATAAAATCTCTCGAAACTTTTCTTAATCTAAAAATTACGTTAACGAAATATAGGTTCAGTCTATATTTGCCGGAAAACTTAACAATGCGCTACATCTTTTTCTTATTGTTTACATTTTTAATTCATGTGACTACAGCTCAAACAGAGGATGGCTGGGGACTTACAGCGGGATTGAACTATTCTTCAATAGGTGATTTGAGTCAGGGTACACAAACGGTGATTGACAATCCAGATTCTAACATTGGGTTTCATGCGGGCATTTACAGCAAATATGATATTGACGTCATCAAACTGAGAGTTGAGTTTCTCTATACAGATATTGCAAGCGATTTTAAAGATGCACAGTTTGATTTGACAAAGCTTGATCTTCCTATTTTAGTAGGTATTGATGTGGTAGGTCCTCTTGAATTTTTCATAGGTCCTGCGGCTCAATACATTCTTACCGCAGATATTGCAGATATTGAGATTCAAGAGGTCAGAGATCGTTTTACCGTAGGAGCCCAGGCTGGTTTTGCGGTGAATTTTGGGAATCTTGGTGTTGATATACGCTATGAGCGTGGTTTGACAAAGAGCGAATTTGAGTTCGGGCGCGACATCTTTGGTCTAGGCAGCACTTCAACCGTTCCATTCCGACTGGACGCAAGGCCAGAGCAAATAATCCTATCGGTAAGTGTGAAGATTTAAACTGTCGATGATTAGCTCGCTTTCGCGAAAGGGTGATACCAAAATGTCTATTAAGACTGCACTTTTTTCACCCTCGTGAGATCAAGTGTATTTGTTGCATTGCCTTTCAAGCCTTGCACATTATTTTGTATAAATCGAACGCTTTGATCATAATACAGGGGAATGATGGGTGCGTCTGCAATGATTAGACTATCCATTTTTTTGTAAAGGCCTATCCTTTTGTTGTAATCAAGATCCCTAGCTAGATCGTATAATGAATCAAAAAGAGTATTCTGATAGAAAGTATAGTTGCTTCCCGCTGGCGTTTGATTCCTAGAATGGAATAGCGCTAGATAATTTTCGGCGTCTGGATAATCTGCAATCCAGCTACTTCTGAATGCCTCAAGCTGTCCGGCTTTACGCGCTTGACGTAGAGTAGAGGGTGGCATGACCTCAATATCTACATCGATGCCTAGTTTTTCCAATTCTTTCTGAATAAACTCCATTAAGTCCAGATAATTGGCACTGGTCGTAAGACTGATTGCAGGCGTTTTGTCACTAGATTCTTTTACGTATTGATCAATTAAGCGTTTGGCTTCTGTAGGATCGTAGCCAAAACCATCATTTAGGCCGCCGCCAGGCAAACCCAAAGGTATAAACCCGTAGTTTCCTGGGATGCCAATATTATTTCTCAGGAACTTCATCATTTTTTTTCGGTCAAAACCTAGGTTCAGGGCTTTTCTAAATGATGGGGTTTTAATGGCTTGATTAGAGGAATTCAGATTGAAGCCTATGTATTCAGTATTTAAAAATGAAAGTTTCTGAAATTTGATCTCATCCTGATACTTTGCTTTTAGCTCACCAGAGGAGGTTAATAACTCATCCTTGTAACTAGTGTCTAATGCATTGATAAAATCGAGGTTGCCCTGGATGAATTCTAGAAATTCACTCTGCTTGTCAGATTTAAAAGTGATGGCAACTGCCTCCAGGTATGGCAGCTGCTGGCCTGATTCATCTGTTTCAAAATAAGCATCATTACGTCTCAGTACCATTTTCACATTTTCCTCCCATCGTTTCAAATAGAAAGGTCCTGTTCCACGAGGCGTTTTCCTTAGATCAGATCCTGCGCTGCTTGCTGGAAGGATGCTACAGTATTTCATCGATAGCACACCCAGAAAAGCAGGGTAGGGCTGTGACAGTCTCAACTGGATTTGCTGCTCATCAATGATGGTGATTTCATTAATGTACTTCATTGTCCATGCACCAGGTGCTGCTAACTCAGGATCTCGTAATCGTTCCAAAGAATATTTGACGTCGGTGGCTTTTAATTTTTCCGCTTTCGCGAAAGCGGAATCTCTAAGATCATCATGGAAGAAAACATCATCTCGCAGTTTGAATGAGTAGGTAAGTCCGTCCTCGCTGATTTCCCAGCCCTCGGCAAGATCAGGTACGATGTTCAAATCAGCATCCAGCTTGACTAGGCTGTTGTAGATAAGATTGCACGCCCAGATATTGCGCTGGTCCTTTGCAAATGCTGGGTCAAGACTGGTAATGTTTGCGTGCTCATTGTACCTAAAAACTGTAGTTGGATCAATGTCTTGTTTTTTTTGGCACGAGCATATCAATAGCAAGGATAGCAAATACCAATATCTTGGTAAGTTCAAAGAACTGAAAAGATGATTTATAGCTGGCGTGTTATACTCTCTCATGTGTCATCAAAAGTACACTGCGGCTATAAACTACAGTTCAGTAGTGTCTTTCTACAGTTGAGTGATTCGTTATTTCTTTGGCAGTACAGCCATTGCATATTTGAACCATCAAACAACATAAACTATTTATCATGAACAAAACAATCTTAACCCTAGCACTTCTTTTTACTGCATTTTTCTGCAATGCACAAGACACTTATACGCTTACCGTCGAGGTTCCAAACGCTGCCAGCGATGAAGGAATGATGGTCATAGGCCTTTACACCGAGGCTCAATTCATGCGTGCTGCGCCAGAAACTGATGCCAATGTCAAAATCAAGGACGGTAAAGCCGTGGCAGAATTGAAAAATGTCAAGCCTGGAACTTATGCAGTAATGGTGCTGCATGACAAAAACGGAAATAACCAAATGGATTTTGAGTCTAATGGTATGCCTAAGGAAGCTTATGGCATGAGCAACAACCCGATGAGCTATGGCCCGCCACAATTCAGCGATGCAGCTATAGAGGTGAAAGAAGACCAGAAAATTGTAATCAGACTTTAATTTGTACTAGCCTTCATCTGGAAACAGCGAGCATCTGCTCGCTGTTTTTGTTGCGGTAAGAATTGTTAAGCTTTGCAAAAGCAACTGATTTGCCTCAATTACTGCCTGTAATTTAGTGTTATGAAAGTACTTATCACAGGAGCAACCGGATTAGTAGGAAGCGAGATTTCAAATCGTCTCAGACAAGCTGGACACAATGTCCATTACCTCACGACTAGAAGAGAAGCCTTAGAAAACAAACCAGATTATCAGGGTTTTCTGTGGAATGTCAAAAAACAGGAAATCGATGTTGCATGTCTGAATGGTGTCGACAAAATTATTCACCTAGCAGGCGAGACCGTTTTTCAGCGCTGGACAGATGATGCTAAAAAACGCATTCTAGACAGCCGAATCGATTCTACAAATCTGCTGGTCGATCTCTTGAAAAACAACCAGCACCAAGTGAACCAAGTCATTACAGCCAGCGCAATAGGGATCTACCCAGATGAGCTGGACGGTTCACCTTTTCGCGAAAGCGAGATCCCACCCACAGCAAACAATTTTCTAGCTGATGTTTGTGTAGAATGGGAAAAAGCTGGCGTACAATTTCAGGATCTGGTAGAAAACCATGCTATCGTGCGCATCGGTATTGTGCTATCTGATAAAGGGGGTGCGCTTGAACAAATGGCCAAACCTGTCAAGTTCTATGCTGGCGCCGGATTTGGTAGCGGCCGCATGTGGCAAAGCTGGATCGCGCTGGATGATCTTGCGCAAATTTTCATTCACATTCTAGAAAATAATTTGAGCGGAGTTTTCAACGGTGTGGCGCCTAGCCCCGTGCGTAATCGAGCTATGATCGAGAAAATAGGTGAGGTGCTGGGCAAACCTGTTTTTCTGCCTAACGTCCCGAAATTTGTCATGAAGGCTATGCTGGGGGAGATGTCTGCAATTGTTTTGGCGAGTCAGCATGTGAGTTCAGAAAAGATTGGAAAGGCTGGATACCAATTTCAGCTCCCTGAATTAAAGGGTGCGTTGACGAAATATTTGAAATAGAGATTTAACTTTTTTAAATTGATTAGAGAACGCTGTGTTTTTGCTCTTTGACGGCTATCCGGGGTTATCTATATGTCTTGCCTCTGGACTGATCTTCATTGTCATGGGTGGAATTCTATATTTAAGACCGGCTAAAAAGATTAATTCGCTTTATGGTTATCGTACGGCAAGCTCTACGGAGTCGCAGGAAAGATGGGACTTTGCGCAGAAGAGGGGTGGCAGGGAAATGATGTTGGCTGGAATACTTTTGATTCTAATAGGGATTGTTCAGTTACTCTTCTCGCTAGCATATAATATTCAAGTAGGTATTTCTCTACTTGCCTTGGTAGCGCTTTGTCCGTTGATGTTTATACGAGTTGAAAGGGCAATCAAGAACCACTTCCCAGAATGACTATCTCACGATCAAATGCTCAATAAAAGTCACAACTAAAATCTTGATGCATGCTATTTCTCTCAACTGCTATTGCGACTCTGGCGCCAGTTCTTCAGGTTTTGGTTTCTCACCAGTCTCGGCGTATCGATTAATCAATTCCAAGATTTCCTCTGGTGAGAGGTAGAACCTGCGCATGCGCGCCTTATATTTTTCGCTAAGGCTGGTGTGATTCAGGATAAATTCTTTGGTCCTTAGAATGTACTCGCCCATACCGTGGCGCACGGCGTAATCATCTGCTGCGCGTTCTACCTCTTGAATATGTTTATGAGAATACAGATACTTGATACCAAACCATATCATATTCAGACCGCTGCGAGATCGGTAGTCCATAACGTGACCCAACTCGTGACCCAACCAGCCTACCAGCACGTCCTCAGGAATCTCATCAATCGTGAAGATTTTATCCTCAACTTTGAATTCCTTGCTAATCAAGATGACGTAGCTGCGGTTTTCTCGCGACCTGAAAATACTTTTCCATGTAGGTTGCGCCTGCATAAAATTTTTGCGCACCATGTCATTGAATTTGAACTCGATAGGTGTTTCCCATAGGACTGGGTAGTGGTAAAGCGCCTCTTCTGCTTGCTTATTGATAGGCGCTGGTGCGGTAAGGGTCTTAAACTCCATATCTGCAATATATGATGCCGTCTGAGTCCATGCTGTTAGGCTGCTGTTAAGAGCAACTAGTGTAAACAATACGTAAAGGATATTTCGTGATCGTTCAATCAAAGACATGATGCAATAATCCAAATTAGGTGTTTGATTCATAGCACTTTTAGCAAAAGATATTCCATGATCGTGTATCAACAGGTTATTTTCATTCCACTTTTTGAACTCCTAGAAATGCAGTTTTTTATTACGCTTTCGCGAAAGCGTAATTTCTAGAGACCTTCCAGATTTTTATATCAAACTAACAGTTGTTAGTTTTGTATTGTACTAACGACATAATAGAGTGGCAAAATTTCACGACATAACGCTTTCTGAGGTTTATAAAGAAACAGACGACACCACGGTGCTGGCATTTGATATTCCTAATGAGTTGAAGCGCGAGTTTCTCTACAGGCAGGGACAGTTCCTGACATTACGCGCATTTATCAATGGCGAGGATGTGCGGCGCAGTTACTCGCTATGCAGTAGCCCGCTGGATGATGAATGGAAGGTAGCAGTAAAAGAAATTCCAAGCGGGAAGTTTTCAACTTATGTTAATCGAGAGCTCAAAACCGGCGATCAGTTGCAGGTTGCAGTGCCCTGTGGTGATTTTGGAATCGAATGCTATACAGAGGATGTAGCCAAAAGCTACGTAGCCTTTGCAGCGGGTAGTGGAATAACGCCCATGCTGAGCATCATCAAAACCCACCTCGCTAAAGAACCAAAAAGCAAATTCAAACTTTTTTATCTCAACCGCACGGTCAAATCTATTATCTTTAAAGAGGAGATTGAAGCACTTAAGAATCAGTACCTCAACAGGTTTGAGGTGTTTTATTTCCTGAGCCGAGAGCATAGGGATATCGATTTGTTTAATGGACGGTTTGACAAAGAGAAATTACAAACACTAACCAGCACGCTGATTAACGCACCACACACCGATCACGTTTTTATCTGTGGTCCAGAGGAAATGATTTTCCTGATAAGGGATGAATTGGTTGCCGCAGGCATGAAACCCGAGAATGTCCACTACGAGTTATTTGTAAGCGGATTAAGTGAGGCAGATAAGAAAAGAGCAGCCGCGGCTTTAGAGAAAAAGGTAGATGGTGTAGACGTGACAATTATTGACGGGAGTAAGGAGTTTCATTTTATACTGCCCGATGATATTGACAATGTGCTGGATGGTGCAATTAACGCGGGTGCAGATTTGCCTTACGCCTGTAAGGGTGGTGTGTGTAGCACCTGCAAATGCAAAGTGGTCGAGGGAAGCGTAGAAATGAAGGTTAATTACGCGCTAACCGAAGAGGAAGTTGGCAAAGGATTTGTACTTAGTTGTGTGTCAGTACCTACGAGTAAAAAATTAGTGGTAGACTATGATGTTTAATTAGCGCTTAGCTGTTAGTGCTTAGTACTTAGCTCAAATATGCCTTTGATTGAAAAAGAGTAAGCAGATGTCCGAATTTAATTTTGAAAATTTAATAGTCTATCAGAAAGCGCTGGATTTTATTGATCAGGTGCATGATATTTTGGATGATTTCCCGCAAAAAGAGTTGTACGGATTAAGGTCACAATTTAGTAGGGCATCGAATAGCATTGCATTGAACATATCTGAAGGGCATGGTGATACTGACAAACAATTCAATAGATTTCTGACTATGGCTCAGGGTTCAGCGCGTGAGTGTGTTGTATGTACTACTCTTGCCAAACGGAGAGGGTATATCAAAATAGATCAGGAAAAGAAATTGAGAGAACTTTTGCTTGAGATAGCAAAAATGATAAGTAGTTTAAAACGGAAATTAAATAGCTAAGCACCAAGTGCTAAGCGCTAAAAGCTAAATTATGAGCGAATCTGAAATTAAGAATTTAGAGGAGATTTTCAATCAAAAAATCGCAAACGACGAGAAGATCGAGCCAAAAGACTGGATGCCCGAGAAATATCGCAAAACCCATATCCGTCAGATTTCACAGCATGCGCATAGTGAAATTGTAGGAATGTTGCCCGAGGGAAATTGGATCACGCGAGCACCCTCGTTGCGTCGTAAAGCCGCATTACTGGCCAAAGTTCAGGATGAGGCAGGTCACGGGCTATACTTATACAGCGCCTGTGAGACTTTAGGCATCACTCGTGAGCAGTTGTATGAGGATCTGCACAGCGGTAAAGCTAAATACTCTTCTATCTTCAACTATCCCACGCTCACGTGGGCAGATATGGGGGCTATTGGTTGGCTAGTGGACGGCGCAGCGATTATCAATCAGGTGCCATTGTGTAGCACTTCTTACGGCCCATATGCACGAGCTATGGTGCGCGTTTGTAAAGAGGAAAGTTTTCACCAGCGTCAGGGATACGAGATTATGCTCAGCCTTTGTAACGGGTCAGAAGAGCAGAAGGAAATGGCGCAGGACGCATTGAACCGCTGGTGGTGGCCATCCCTCATGATGTTGGGTCCTACAGATGCAGCGAGCACGCATACCGAGCAATCCATGAAGTGGAAGTTGAAGCGTAAGACAAATGACGAGTTGCGTCAGCAATTTATTGATCAGACCGTTCCTCAAGCAGATATTTTAGGTTTGACTATCCCAGATCCAGATTTAAAATGGAATGATGAAACGGGTCACTACGATTTTGGTGAGATTGATTGGGATGAGTTCTGGCAGGTGGTTAAAGGTCACGGTCCGATGAACAAATCACGCTTAGATGCACGTCGTGACGCTTGGGAAAATGGTGCTTGGGTACGTGAAGCTGCACAGGCTTATGCCAGCAAACAGAAAAAACGTAGCAAGGAAGCAGTTTGATTATTTCGCTTTCCCGCAGGGAAGTTTATATCGAGCTTGACGAGATACGAAAGCGAAATTCATTTTAAACAACCAAAAGTATGAGTAATGAAATCCCACTTTGGGAAGTGTTTATACGATCAAAGAATGGCTTAGAGCACAGGCATTGCGGTAGCCTACATGCCGAGGATGAAGAAATGGCATTGAACAATGCCCGCGATGTGTACACTAGAAGGAACGAGGGCGTTAGTATCTGGGTGGTGGAAAGCAAGCACATTACCGCCAGCAGCCCAGCCGACAGCGACGCTTTGTTTGAGCCTGCAAGTGACAAGGTCTATCGTCATCCTACCTTTTATGATTTACCTGATGAAGTAAAACACATGTAAAAGCGCAGCTTTTACATGTGTTGTACTTCAAATTTAAATTGAAGCCTAAACTCAAATCTAAATAGCAGGAATGAGCAAATCTTATGATCTAGAAGAAAGATTCGAGAACTTTGCAGTAGAAATAATTAGCTTGTTTGACAAACCTGCGACTACTTATGCGTCCAAATATTACGCCGAACAACTGATTAGATCTTCAGGCTCAGTATCTCTGAACTTTAGCGAGTTTGGTGGTGCGGGTACAGAAAAAGACAAGCTCAATAAATTGAGAATTGCTTTAAAAGAAATGAGAGAATGCCACAATAATATTCGCATTCAATTTAAAGCAAAATTAAATGACGCAGATAAACTTGAAAGCCTTCACGACGAGGCGGGTCAACTAGTAAAAATTCTCGTCAGTATAATCAATAAACGTAACTGATACAGATCTGCATTTAAACTTAGGCTTAAGTTTAGATTTAAATTTCATATTTCATGCAAAAGCCCATAAAAGAACTCAACCCTCAATTCCTGCAATCACAGGAAAACAAGGAACAATTAATTCAATACCTCTTAGGCGTTGCTGACAACTATTTAATCCTTGCCCAGCGTTTAGGTGAGTTGTGTGGTCATGGTCCTAATCTGGAACCTGACATCGCAATCACAAATATTTCGCTTGACTTACTGGGTCAAGTTCGCAGTTTCTATCAGTACATCGCTCAAATAAAGGGTGATCAGACCACCGAGGACGACATAGCATTTCTGCGCAAAGAGCGTGAGTACAGAAATGTACTGCTAGTCGAGCAACCAAATAGTGATTTCGGATACGTGATCGTACGTCAATACTTCTTTGATGTATATAATCGATTGTTTTTAAATGCCCTGCAGCAAAGCGCTGATGAAACTTTACGCGCACTTGCATTCAAAGGAATCAAAGAGGCCAGCTACCATGAACGTTTTTCAGGCGACTGGCTCAAACGTATAGGTGATGGGACTGATGAAAGCCATCAGCGAGTTCAACAAGCTGTCGATGATCTTTGGATATTCACCGACGAGCTGTTCCACACGACCCCTGCTGATCAGGCTATGATCGAAGTTGGAGTAGCACCAGACATGCTACAACTCAAAGAATACTATTACGAGAAAGTTGAAGATCTGTTAACTTTAGCTACGCTCAGAGTCCCTGAGGTTGAGTATTTTCAGAAAGGTGGTAAACAAGGAATCCACAGTGAACACATGGGCTACATTTTATCTGATATGCAGTACATGCAACGGACTTACCCAAATATGAGGTGGTAAGGGAATTCGAAATTGAAATTGAAGACGAAGCGTGAATAAAGCGAGGATTACTTTACTCTTCATTATCTTTAGAGAATAATGCCTACTTTATTTACTGTATTCGGCTTGTGATTTTTCTTTTATTCAAATGAGCATCTACCTATTCATATTCATGTTAGAAATTCTGATGGTGAGGCAAGATTTGATGTGGAGAGCATGAGGTGGATTGCAAATCGAGGCCTCAAGCAGAAAGACTTGAAGTTGGCAGAATCCTTGATCGTAGAAAATAGGGATCTGATAATCAGTTCGTGGGAGAACTATTTTTGATAAAGTCATGAATAAGAAAGAAGTTTTTTTTCAGGATCAAAAGATTTTTCTGAAACTTGAGCAGGGTGAAGTCGCATCTATGCCCCTTGCTTTGTTTCCTAAATTGGCGCGAGGCTCAAAAAAAGATCTTGAAAATTACGAGTTGACACCATTCGGGATCCATTGGCCCGCTCTTGATGAGGATTTAAGTTTTGAAGGTTTTCTTCATTTCAAAATGAGAGAAGAGCAATTTGAAAATTAATATCTCAAATTCAGGTTTAAATTCAAATTCAAGATGGTAAACACTATTTCTTTTGATATCTCGGATGATCTTCTTACCATCTTGGAATCCGTTTCAGATCCCGAAATTCCAGTTCTGAACGTTGTAGACCTCGGTGTAATACGCGATGTGCAAGTTGAAGGTAAAGAGATCCTAATTCAACTTACTCCTACCTACAGCGGCTGTCCGGCCATGGATGTAATAGGCGATGATCTGGAAAGAGCTTTCGCGAAAGCGGGATACCACACTACAGTACAACTCATCATGAGTCCGCCATGGACGACCGACTGGATCACACCTCGCGGTCGTGCTGCACTTGAAGAATACGGGATAGCCGCACCTTTGGACCCGGTTGCCGACAAGGATGTGCTGCTGAAAGAAAAGCGACTGGTAAAATGTACCAACTGCGGATCAAAAAATACTAGACTGGTTAGCCAATTTGGCTCAACGGCTTGCAAAGCAATGTTTCAATGCGAGGATTGCAAAGAGCCGTTTGACTACTTTAAGTGTTTGAGGTAAGTTATTGTTTGATCAATTTCACCGTCTTGCTTCGACCTTCGGATAGCACTTTTAAGAGATAAAGTCCTGAATTTAGATTATCAGATAGTGTTATTTCACCTCGATCGATGCTCCCGCTCTGAACAAGACTTCCCTGTAAATCGAAAATAGTGAAATCACCTTCCTCTAGCGATAAACGTATCGCGTTTCCGGAGACAGGGTTGGGATAGATCGTTATTTCATTTTCAACCGAGTTTGTTGAATTAGGTGCGTCAAAGGTTGTGCGCCAGATATTAGTGTATATGAGAGGATTATAGTCAAAGTATATCTGGGCCCTTGCCTCAATTCTAGTTCCTACAGTAAAACTATTATTCGGCTTCACTCTAAATTTTATGAAACCCTGACTAGCATTTTCATCGACAGATTGCGGCGGCAGCTGGATATTATCGAATAACCAATTTAACCTATTACTACTTTCGATTTGGAATGTTCCAGAGTGACTAGTCGAGAGTACCTCAATTGAACCTAAATCATACTTAAAAGGATCTAGATCTTGAATAACCCTGACAAATTGAGCATTTGCCATTCCCATGTTCTGAAAACGTATAGTGTATTCAAGATAATCTGAGCTTGAAAACGTATTGATCGGTATTATTTCACCATGTTTTTCTGAGATATCGTTAGGATCAAATGAAGCAACAGTAGTTGAGCTCAAACTGGAAAAATTGTTAACAGAATTGATATCAGCACTTGTGGGTGCGATACTAGCTGAATGATGAAATGGGTCACCAACTTGTGCATTCGTAGGTGTGGTCATTTTGATACGAAAAGAATGATGATCTTGATCAGATAGAGAATAAGAAAAGGTAAATCCGGTCGAGGTGATATTTACGTTACCGCTATTTGTGATATCCGTGCCATTCAGTAATATCTCATCTATCGTCATGGCTGCATCTTTTGAAAACGTCAGTACGCCATCCACATAACCAAAAAGTTCATTGCGTACAATTAAACCTAGATGGGTTTGAAAACCTGGATTAGGTGGTAAGTATTCAAATAGATCAACGCTCGTGTCACGATTACCTGCAGACGTTTCCTCCACCGCAAAATTCCTGTAAATGGTATCATTTGCTATGCTGATTATATCATCATATGCAGGTGTCGTTATTGTCAAGGCGTTTGGAAACCTTGTAAGTCGAGCAGAGATATCATTAAGTTGAATACCTGGATTAAAATCTCTTTCCTGCACAGGTGATCCTGAGCCTTGGGAAGATCTGACTAAAGTGGTATTCGGATCATTATCCTTTGTAAAAGTAAATTCTATATGGGGCATTGATCGTTCATTATTATCCCAAACACCATTTGAATTGAGATCTAAAAAGGCATTGGTCCTTATAACGCCGAAGCCATCATTAACAAAACCGAAGTCGACTCTAGAAAATGTTGAGAGTGGTCCGTTGAATCGTGTAGGTGATTGTCCGTGAATAAGTATATATTGCTGATTACTAGATGGTAGTGTAGCCATGTCTAGCGTTGCAAAACTGTCACCTAAGGTCATTTCCCTATATTGATCGAAATAAAACCACCCTTTTTCATTGGTAGATATTCTCCCATTACCTATCATAAATTCCACACCTGGTAATGGGGTGTCCATTTGGGGATTGTAATAACCGTTGTTATCATTGTCTATATAGACAACACCATAAGTCGGTGACATCCCACCAGAATAGTAACTAGGACCATCATCTAATCGCACGTCCATGTAATCTTTACCATCGGATAGTTCTGAAAAGACGTTTGTACCATCGGTTCCTAAAACCTCGGCACTTGTTGTAGAAAAGAATACGCCAGGAACGACATTGTCCCCTGAAATTGCAATACGGTTAGTTTCTGTGATTACGTCACCAGGATTTATTGAAGATGTTGCAGGAATCACCACTGTCTGAATTGCATCTGCGTGCCTAATTTCTGTGATAGTTACTGTAGAATTAGAGACATTGGTGATAGTGTAAGTCACTTCAGCGTGCCCACCGATTGACGCGAGTGACAGATCCATATCAAAATCTACAATTGCCTGCGGTAATGCGGTAAAAGGGAGGAGGAAAAGTAAAAAAAGAAAATTTCTCATGGTTGGTATTTTCGTAAATGTAGGAATTTAACTTGTGTTATTATGAATCTTCCATGTTATCAAATGATTATGTTGTTTTTTATTACGTCTTTAAACTCCCTTTACGCTTTCGCGAAAGCGTAATTACCACTAGCTTTATCATCACAATTGGTCCTATGGAATCGTCAATACTAATAGAAAAGAAAAACGGTGTAGCACGCATCACACTCAATCGTCCTGAAGTTTTCAATAGCTTCAATCGCGAGATGGCGTTGCGATTTCAAGATACACTGGATGAGTGTGCAAATAATGAAGAGGTAAGAGCAATCGTGATTACAGGTGGCGGCAAGGCCTTTTGCGCCGGACAGGATATTCAAGAAATCACCGATCCAGACAAAAATCCAGGGTTTAAAGTGATTCTAGATGAGCACTACAATCCAATAGTCACCCGGATCAGGAATATTGAAAAACCTGTAGTGGCAGCTGTAAATGGTGTAGCGGCTGGTGCTGGCGCAAATATTGCACTGTGCTGTGATGTAGTTATAGCTCACGAGAATGCAGCATTTATTCAAGCCTTTTCAAAAATCGGATTGATACCAGATAGCGCGGGGACCTTTTTCCTGCCCCGTTTGATAGGATTTGGTAAGGCGAGTGCTATCGCCATGCTAGCAGATAAAATCTCAGCGCAAGAGGCAGAGGACATGGGTATGATTTATCAGGCAGCAACAGCTGTCGAGTACAAGGATCTAGTCAATGAAATCGCTAGCAGGCTTGCCCAGCTCCCAACTGTAGCTCTAGCTAATACTAAAAAAGCACTCAATGCCAGTATGACTAATTCGCTGGAGGAACAACTCAAACTTGAAAGCAAGCTTCAAATCGCCAGTGCCGGGACTGAAGACTATCAAGAGGGCGTGAATGCATTCACCGAAAAGCGTAAGCCCGTATTTAAAGGCAAATAAAAGTTTAAGAGGATACTAAGACCTTGATTCTGCGTAGTTCAGTAAACTAGCAAATAAAAATGCTACTCAAAATTGCTACCGCTCAAGAATCTTTTATAGAATACCACACTGATCACAAAATCTTTGATGGCCTCTATCTCACAACTGACAACGATGCAGTTCATCAGAATGCAGATGCATTAGCCTTTGAATTACCGCAAACTGATCAAAATGAGGATTTTGAAGTCATCATTAAACATTATCTGCATGCTACTCTTACTATCAAGCGGCGAGGGAGGAATCTGATGCAATATCTGATCGAACCTCATCTCGAGGACGGCAAGGTGCAAGGCCTGAATCCTCAAGAGGCAGATGAAAAAACCAAGCAACTTATCTTGCGGGCAAAACGCATGCTCATCGAGGGTGAGCTCTAAAATTGCTTGCCATAGAGGTCCAGCGCTACACACCTGATTTAGCTGATGATTGGAACGACTTTATCACTCATTCCATAAATGGCACCTTTCTTTTTGATCGGGGTTTTATGGATTACCATGCAGATCGATTTACAGACCATTCAATAATTTTTTCAAATGACTCGGGGTGGGTTTGCTGTATGCCTGCGACCATAAACAATTCAGTTCTAAACAGCCACAGCGGTTTGACCTACGGCGGTTTTATATTTAAATCAGAGCCAGATAATTCACTAGTGGATCAGGTCTTGGAAACGCTGATAGGTTACTTACGCAAGTATTACATTAACTTAGCTACTGTTAAGCTTCAACCTGGCATCTACTGCTCGTTTCATGACCTTCTGATTTGCTCTATGGAAACTGCTGGTTTTTCTGGTTCTGGGATTTTGCAGAATATGCATTTCGCTTTAAGCGAAAAAGAAAAAATATCCTCAAAAAAGACCGCTGGATACCGAAATGGAAAATTTGAAAATTTGAGATTTCAATGGTTAGACAACCTAAGTAAATTCTACGACATAATTCTCACGCCCAGTCTTAAAGCAAGACATGATGCTCAACCAGTGCACAGCCTTGCAGAACTTGAATTATTGAAAAGTAGATTCCCAAATAAAATTAGATTGGCTGCGGTTTATGAAGAAAATAAAATGCTCGCTGGCGTGCTATTTTTTCTGAAAGATAATATTGCCAAATCTCAATATGCAGCGGCAACGCCTGTAGGTATGAAAAAGAAAGCCATGGATTTTCTATATCTGGAATCTTATAAATTATTTGAGCGGGAGGGTGTTGAAGTTTTGGATTTTGGGACAGTTAATAACCCTGATGGTTCGATAAATCAAGGCTTGAAACGATTCAAAAAGGAACTGGGCGCTATCGTAGAGGATCAATTAACTTTTGAATACCATGCCGGCTGATCCACAAAACATTTATACCAGAAAGGCCTTTCACTTCACCATTATTTCTGGAGCTCATCTGATCCTATTTTTAGTCTTCACATTTATTGAGCGCACAGAATCAAATACTGCTATGGATCAGGTAACATCTTTCCTGATTACACTTTTTGCAATCAGCGTATTGAGTGGTTTTGTTCTTTCGCTACTTAGTTTGAAGGAGAATTCCACTAAAAAACGGAACGTGGCACTCATCTTCAATGTGGGATTGTTTTTTCTTTTGATTCTACGAGTAATTTTACTGGCTTTGCAGTAAATACCGTTGAATCGCTATTGATTAGCAATCAACCGTAATCACTAGATTTGAATCCTATTCCACCACATGCCAGACTATATCCCTTATCTAAATCTTAAAGCTTTGAACCAGCGCTTCAGGGAGAAAGATTTTGCTGCCATGAATGCGGTTCTTGATGCCGGTCAAGTCATAGGTGGGAAGTACGTCCTCAAATTTGAGGACGCTTTTGCTGATTATTGTGGGGTGAACTTTTGCGTGACAACAGGCAACGGTCACGACGCCCTAATGGCCATCCTGAAAGCAGACGCTGAGCTAAGCGTTTTGCCGAAAAACGCAAAGATTTTGCTGCCAGCCCATACCTACATCGCTACCTTTTTAAGCATCATCAATGCGGGAATGACGCCTGTACCTGTAGATGTGGATGGTCTTGTGTTGACCAAAACTGCTTTAGAAAACAACGATCAAACAATAGATGGAATTGTAGTCGTGGATTTTTATGGAAAGATAGTAGGGGATGAGGTTTACGCTTTCGCGAAAGCGAACAATATTCCCATTTACTGCGACACCGCGCAGTCTCATGGTGGCGTCAATAATTCAGGAAAAAGGAGTGGAAGCCTTGCCAGGGCAAGCGCATTTTCATTCTACCCGACAAAAAATCTAGGTGCTTTGGGCGACGCTGGAGCTGTCACGACAAATGACGAGCAACTGGCAGAGATGATTGGCAAAATTTGCAACTACGGTCGCGACACTAGGTACAAGAACAGTGCATTGGGATTCAATTCAAGAATGGATACGCTGCAAGCTGCGTTCCTGCTCAATCGCATGCCTACCCTCGACAGCGATAACAAACGCAGAAAACAAATCGCTGAATACTATCGGAAGCACATCAAAAATCAAAAAGTCAAACTGCCAGAAGCTAGCTTCTACAAAGCCTGTGTTTTTCATGTTTTCCCAGTTTATGTAGAAGATCGTCAGGAATTCAGAAGCTATCTGGATAAAAACGGCATCGGCACAAGCTGCCACTATGAGATCCCGCCCCATCAGCAGAAGGTTTTTAAAAACTACAACTGGGGCTCATTCCCAGTAACTGAAAAATATCACTCAACTCAGGTGAGTTTGCCATGTCATCCCATGCTTTCAGATCTGGATTTACAAAGAATTGTTGAGGTCATCAATGCGTACTGATGAGGCGTCTACTCAACAGGCTGAATAAAAATTTGCTGCTCAAGGTAGCGGGCTTCAACTCCATTCAGGTTTTGATCAAGATTGGCATAGGTGCCGCCATGTCTAAGATCATCGCCTTTTATGTAGGACCGGCTGGACTGGCACTTATGGGTAATTTGCGCAACTTTTCCCAAAGCATCAGCACCATTGCTACGCTAGGACTGGAAAATGGGATCGTAAAAAAAACTGCAGAATACCAATCTCTAAAAGAAAAACTATTCAAGACGCTCAACGCTGGATGGTCTCATGTTTTTGTATTAAGTATTATCCTAGCTATTATGCTGGCGGGTTTTCATGATACAATATCCCGATGGCTTTTTTTCAATCAGGAATATGATGGCGTGTTGCTAATGCTGGTTTTGTCATTACCACTCTTTTCGGTTTTCATTTTCATTTCTTCTGTACTTCAAGGGCTTGAGCTTTTCAAGCGCTATATCACCCTGAACATCATTATGAGCCTGGCGATGTTTATAGTCTCGGCTAGCCTTGCTGTCAATTACGGTACATCGGGTGCGCTCTATGCGCTAGCTGTCGTGCCTTATTTACAGTTTACGATTGCTGTAATTTATGCGACGAGTTTGAGTAGTGAGCTCGGGTTTAAGTTACTGGATTTGTTCAGGTTTGATTTTGATAGAGAATATTCAAACCGCTTATTAAAATTCAGTTTCCTTGCTTTGTTCAGTGCTTTTGCGGTGCCATTTGTAAATATTCTTGTGCGCAAAGAACTCCAAGTGGAACTAGGTGATGATCAGGCAGGATTTTGGGAAGCCATGGTGCGTATTTCCACCTATTACATGATGTTTGCTACCAGCTTGATCAGTATGTACGTGCTGCCAGGGTTCAGCAAAGACGACAGTGCCGCCAATTTCAGAAAGGTAGCAGGGAATTTCTACAAAACGATTCTCCCACTGGTTGTTTTGGGCTTAATGACGGTTTATTTATGCCGCGAGTTGTTGGTTCTCTTTTTATTCAACGAAGATTTTCTTCCCATGACTCAGCTCTTCAAATGGCAATTGAGCGCAGATTTTGTGCGTATCGTGACCTTTGTTTTAGCCTTCAGATTTATTGCGCTCAATGACATCAAACGCTACTTGATTGCTGAGGTGCTAAGCATAGCGTCATTTTACATCTTGAGCGTTATTCTCATAGAAATGTATGGTCTGGAAGGTGTGACGATGGCTTATCTAGGGAATTACATCTTTTATGCGATTGTTCTTGTCATCCTTTTGAGAAAAGAACTTTTCAGTAGAAAGTGATGGTATATCGCTTTCGCGAAAGCGTAAACCTATATTTGCCCATCAAACTTTACCATGCAACTCAATCTACACCGCCCGATCTGTTTTTTTGACCTCGAGACTACAGGTACCAATATCTCCAAAGACCGAATCGTAGAGATCTCTATCCTAAAAGTTTTTCCGAGTGGCGAAGAAAAATCTTATACCTATAGAATCAATCCTACCGTTCCTATTCCCGCTGAGACTACGGCAGTCCACGGGATTACTGACGAGATGGTAGCAAATGAACCTACCTTTAAAGAGAAGGCTTCTGAAATTAATCAGATCATCAAAGACAGCGATCTGGCCGGATACAATTCAAATCGCTTTGATATCCCATTGCTAGCAGAAGAAATGCTAAGAGCCGGAATCGATTTTGAAATGGGTAACCGCAACGCCATCGATGTACAGAACATTTTTCATAAAATGGAGCAGCGCACGCTGGTTGCTGCGTACAAATTCTATTGCGATAAAGATTTGACTGACGCCCATAGCGCCGAGGCTGATACCATGGCAACCTACGAGGTGCTGAAAGGTCAACTGGAAAGGTATGGTACGCTAGAAAACAACATGAAGTTCCTTGCCGAGTTCTCCACACGCCGCAAGCCTGTGGATTTTGCTGGAATGCTCGCTTATAATGAGGATGGCGAGGAGTGCTTCAATTTTGGCAAACATAAAGGCAAACGAGTAGTGGACGTGTTGCGTGATGAACCCGGATACTACAGCTGGATACAAAATGCAGACTTTCCACTTTATACTAAGAAGGTACTTACAGGGATCAAATTAAGAGGATTTAACCAATGATGTTGAGGTAGATAATTGGATAAACTAAGCTCAATCCACTCATAAGTAACCACTTATTTGCACAGCGCAATTTCTTGTATGGCTAGTGTTAAGAAATTGTAAACTACATTTGGGGTAAATGTAGAGTCATGTTGCGCTTTTTTTTGATCTGTGTTTTGCAATTTTTTGCGGTGTTCACCTTTTCCCAGGAATTGCCCCCTCTCAAGAATTTTTCACCAAGTGACTACGAGGCCGGAAACCAAAACTGGGCGATTACTCAAGATCATGAAGGGCAAATGTATTTTGCCAACAACTCTGGGTTACTGAAATTCAATGGTGCACAATGGGAGCTTTATGATTCACCCAATGGTAGTATCCTGCGCTCTGCTGCCTTTATAGATGGCCGGGTGTACACAGGCATGTATATGGACTTTGGATTTTGGGAGCAAAATCCAAGGGGTGAATTAGAATATTTCAGCTTGCTCAAAAATTCTAATGTCTTATCTATTGAAGATGAGCAATTTTGGAAAATTGTTGATTCCCAAAATTATATCTTATTCCAATCGTTGAATGCCATTTACACATTTGATAAGACAACTCTAGCTGTAAAGAGAATCGTCGAATCTCCAAATATCTGGCGGTTATTTCAGGTTGAAAAAAGTCTGTATTATCAAGTCTTAGGAGAAGGACTTTTTCAAATACGCAATGGCAAAGGTGAGCTAGTCGATGATTCAGAATTTTTGAAGTCATCTAGAGTACAAGCTCTTTTTATTCAAGAACGAAAACTCTCCTTTTTGACAGACCATGGGATCATAAGTTCTATAAACTCACAGTCATCAACTCTTAATCTACAAAATGTTTTTGCGGGGTTGAAAATCTATAGTGCGGCAGTTTTGGATTCTGGTGAATTGATTCTTGGCACTGTATCTCGCGGCTTAATAGTCTTAAATAAAGATTATGAAACAGATTTTGAATTAGATAAGATCGGCGGTCTAAATAATAACACTGTACTTTCAGTCTTTCAAGATCGGGATTCAAATATCTGGTGCGGATTAGATAATGGTACTGCGTTTCTAAATCTCGATTCCCCCTATAGGATCTACACCGATAAAGTCGGTAAGCTAGGTACTATATATGATTCTAAAATTCATGAGGGCAGAATTTATATAGCTAGTAATCAAGGTGTATTTGTTAAGAACCATAGTTCTAGAAAGTCGGACTACCAACTAATTCCCAATACGGCAGGACAGGCGTGGAATCTTGATCTGATAGATGAGCGGCTTTATTGCTCACACGATGATGGACTGTTTCTAATCGAGGGTAGAACAGCTGAATCTGTATTTAGTAGCACGGGTGTTTGGAAAGTCAAATGGATTAACAATCTTGACAAAGAAGCTATAATTCTAGGTACGTATAATGGACTATACACCATGGATACAGAACCTGAATCACAAGATTATCAAATCCAGAAGATTGAGGGCTTCAATATAAGTTCAAGGGATTTTGAATTTTTCGAAAATTCTTTTTTTGTGAATCACGAATACAAAGGCGTATTTCAACTCCAAGTGAATAAATCTCTTGATTCCATCATCCATCTAAAACAGAGAAAAGACATAATCAAAACACCGAAGTCTGATATCGCCTTGATAAATCCTGATGAACTGTTTTTTTCAAATGAATTTGGTATCTATAAGTATAATACTGATACTGATGAATTTACAATCCATCAAGACTTTTCAGATGTCATTATTAATAATGGATATAGCTCAGGAAAAATTATATCAACTGAGGATGGTTCTAAGTGGCTGTTTACGCGTAGTTGCCTTTTGCAACTGAATCGCCAAGAGATTGACGGAAAATTAATTTTCAAGAAATATCAACTACCTCAATACGTACGTAATGAAATGCCAGGTTATGAAAATGTCACTTCTTTAGAAGAAGATCTTTTTCTAGTAGGAACCGCAAAAGGATATATTCTCATTAACACTTCTACCAGTTTGAAAAGAGATCATGAAGTGCGCATTTCCAAGGTATACGCTACAGACAAGAAAGGGAATACTCAAACAGTTGTCAAAAACACAGCTTTCCCTAACTCTACAAATACGTTTACGCTGGAGTTGCATGATTCTAGCTACGAGGCTTTATTGCCTACGATGTACCAGTATCGAGTAGATGGGCTTCAGGATTACTGGTCTGAATGGCAAGATGATTCAAGCATTCAACTTAAAAATATACCTCATGGGGATTACAATATTGAAATAAGGTCGCAACAAGGGTCAAACGTCTCTCAAAATATTGCTGGTTTTACTTTTACCGTTGAAAAACCATTTTACGCTTCTTCTTCTGCAATTGCACTATATACCCTTCTATTAGGTTTAAGCATCCTGGCAGTTAACCTGTTCTATCGCAATTATTACAAGAGAAAAAAGGCTGTAGAACTAGAGAACCAGCAACGGGAGCTTGAGCTTGTTCAATTAGCTAGTCAAAATGAAATGAGCGAGCTACGTAACGAGAAACTCAGGGATGAGATTAAATACAGAAATAATGAACTAGCGGTATCCACCATGGGAATGCTACGCAAGAATGAAGCTTTAACTGAAATTTCTAACGCTGTAAAAAAATTGCCTCAATCACCAGAAATCAAGAAGTTAAAAAAGCTTGTCGATAAAAATCTGACCAATAAACAGGAATGGATAAGTTTTGAAGAAGCGTTTAACAATGCTGATAAGGACTTTTTCAAAAAATTGAAATCTCGGCACAATGATTTAACGACAGGTGACTTGCGATTATGTACGTATTTAAGATTGAATCTTTCTTCTAAAGAAATCGCCCCACTTCTGAACATCTCACCTCGTAGTGTTGAAATCAAGCGATATCGTTTGCGTAAAAAGTTGGGTTTAGCCAAAGAAGATAATCTCACAGACTACATTTTAGGTGTCTAACCAAACATCTAGAGGGCAATAATTACTGCTACACCACCTCAACATTTGCATAATGTTGTGCAACATGGTGTATTTGACCCATTTTTTATAGATGTCGCATGCATCTGTAAAACAATTATTTAAGGGGTTAGTGGCACTTTAGATTAACATTTATACATCAAAACTTTTTGCTGTTAATCTTTTGTAACGAAAATAATATCGTGCATCGCAGAAGTCTTGTCTAATTTTAGACGATGTGTTATTAAAATTTCTCGTCGTAGCTAATCTGATCAAAATTTCAAACAGTATGAAAATGAAATTCCAAGTGCCTTTGATTTTCCTTTTCGCGTTAAGCGGAATTATCTCTACGGCTCAAAACAATGTAAGGATTGAAAATACCGCAGATGGTTTTATCCTTAAAGTGGATAACCAGCCGATGATGATTAAAGGGGTTAACTGGGACTATGTGCCTATCGGAACTAACTTTAATTATAGTCTATGGACAAAATCTGACGAGTTCATTCAAAGAGCTTTAGACGATGAGATGCGCCTATTGCAAAATATGAATGTGAATGCGATACGCGTCTACAATGGGATGCAGCCCAAATGGATCCAGTACATCTATGAAAACTATGGGATTTATACGATGATCAATGACTCCTTTGGTCGTTACGGAGTCACTATCGATGGTGGATACATTCCAAACACTGAATACGGCGACACTAGAGTAAAAGAACTTTTACTCCAGACTGTGCGTGATCTTGCTAATACATATAAAAATACCCCAGGCTTATTGATTTACATGCTGGGTAATGAGAATAATTACGGACTTTTCTGGGGCGGTGCAGAGACTGAAGATACACCGATAGATGACGAGAGTTCAACCGCTAAAAAACGCGCAAGAGATATGTATGCGCTTTTCAACGAGGCGACTCTGGAAATAAAGAAAATTGACTCGTCTGTTCCAGTAGCCATGTGTAACGGTGATTTATTATACCTGGATCTGATTGCAGAGCTATGTCCAGATGTGGATATCTATGGGACAAATATGTACCGCGGTGTCTCCTTTGGAGACGCGTTTGCCAGAGTAAATTCTGAGTTGAGGAAACCCATCATGTTTGCAGAATTTGGAGCAGATGCATTCAATGCTCGCGATATGGAAGAAGATCAGTATTCGCAAGCTTACTACATGATTGGCAATTGGCGTGAGATCTATAGTAATGCGGCTGGAATGGGGATGGCAGGCAATTCTATAGGTGGATTCACGTTCCAGTTTAGCGATGGATGGTGGAAACGCGGTCAGACTGAAGATCTGAGCATTCATAACACTGAAGCTTCTTGGTCTAATGGTGGATACCAGCGTGACCTCGAACCGGGTGAGAACAATATGAATGAGGAGTGGTTTGGGATCTGTGCAAAAGGTGCTACAGATGTCAATGGTCACTACAAACTCTACCCTAGAGCTGCTTATTACGCTTTACGCGAAATGCACTCCTGGAACATCTACGGTGAAACTAACAACCTCATGACTCTGGGAGAAAAGATGGAAGAAGTAAATCTAACTGACGCAGTCCTGAGAGCCCGTGGTGACAAAGCTGCCCTAGATGCAGGCAGCGGTGGTCAGAAGCTAGGCATCAGTCTTCTACGTGCAGAGTTTACTACTTACAGTACGGGTGGTTCAAATATCACAACACCTGAAGATGCACCACCTAACAATGTGACATTTCCAGATGAATTAGGCTTTGACCACATGCAGTCCTATTTTATAGGTGTAGAAGCAAATCCTACAAATAATATGCGTGCTAACGTGGTAACAAATATCTTAGGAAACATAGCAGAAAATCCTATTGATGAAATTTTCTACGAGAATCGAGCAAGACAGAGAAGGGTACAGACAGATCAGGGATTTGTAGATTTTAATGATATTAATAGGGTACAGATTTATACAGCTGATGCAGAATGGAATCATAAATTCTTTGATGTAAGGGCTTTTTATAGAACAGGTCACTATCACTGGGAATATGAAGGAGACTTCTTTGGATTGTATCCAGAAACGAATTATGGACCTAATCTAGATATTTATAACGGTGAAACTCTAGGTGCTGAGATAGATGCCCACGGTCCATTGGAAGGTCTGAAAATAGCTTTTGGACCTCAGCTTTGGTGGGGAGCAAACCCGGCGTTGTTGGCAAAATATCGACGATCAATTAAGGGCTATGACATTACCGCTGTTTTTCATGAGGATATTGACAATGCGCCTCCAGCACTTAGTTCGATTGCTATACCTCAACCACGCACAAGAAGAGGGACTTTAACTGTTGAAAAAGAGTTCGGGAAATTTGGTGTGTCGGTAGGTGGAATCTGGGGTGGGCAGCCACTCATTGACCGTTCTTATCCTGTTGCGGTGGGAACGCCAGGTAATTATACCATCTTCACAGACTTTATTCAGGCTTCAGATACCTGGGGTGGTAAAGCAAAGCTTACATATACAGGTGGAAAATTCAATGCTTACATGCAAGGGTCTGCCATGGGAATTGCTACGGGAGGTGGCGCAGATGTTACGACCACGTTTACTGGCTGGAGACTAAGAGATTCTGGAAGTGGTAATCAAACAAACTTTTTAGCTGGGTTCACCTATGGTATCGGCAATCTCCAGATTGCACCTAATTTTCTGTGGCAAAAACCGCTAGTAGATGCCATTCCACGCGATCCATCGCTGGTGGGACAATTGAGAAATATTCAGGATCATCCATTTATTGTACGAGCAAACCGAGAAACCACCGCTGCCGAGATTCTTCTATCCTGGGACCCTACACCTGCTACATTCATGTATGAATGGGATAATGATCGGCAGGAAGATGCTGAATTTGCTGCAAACCTTGGGTTCTGGTATCGTCACCATCCTACTAGCATGGATGCAAACATCATTTTTGACCAAGATCGTAACGCAGGTCCAGCACCCTATGCGGTTCCGATTGAGGATCTATGGGAAATTCACTCTCGAGTTTTTAGTAGGCTCAGTCCTAATCTTAGCCTGATTGGTAATTTCTACTATGGGAATGGCCAGGCCAATGGTAGTGGTGGTCCAAATGATGACGCTGCAAATAGATTAATCAGACGTTTTGGTGGTGATGTAAGGGCGATTTATGACAACTATAAATTTATGGGAATGGTAAAAGTGAATGATTGGGGTCCGTTTGACTACCACCGTGATTTCAACTTAACATTTCCCGTACAGTTTTCACTGGATTTTTCTACTACTTTAGGAAAGCCCGATTGGTTTATACTGCCCAATACGGTAGCGGGAATCAGATACACTATCCGTACGCTGGACGAATTCTCAAATCGATATGAATTCCGAGACAACCCGATCGGATTTGATAATGGAACTGAGTGGGAAATAAGAACATACTTACATATTAACATAGGAAAATAAGAGCAAGATGAACAAGATGATATTTCATAACCAGTTTTTAGTCAGAAGTCTCCTTGCTGTAGTTTTATTAAGTTCAGTGTATTCCTGTGAGAGAGACCTGTCAGATGATGCAGTAGTAGCGGGTAATAGTGAAGATCCTACTGTGTTTATCGACACCTTTACATCAGGATTGGATTATTTTCCTTTTGCAGGAACTTTTGCTGAGGCATTTTCTGTAGAGACGGATCAAGTGAATGTTTTTGCTGGAGCAGCTTCCATGAGACTTGATATACCTAATGTTGGTGATCCAAATGGTGCTTTTGCAGGAGCGATATTCAGAACAACAGATGTCCGGGATTTACGACAGTATGATGCACTTACATTTTATGCTAAGGCTTCGTCAGCTGCGACCTTGAATGAAGTTGGATTTGGGCAAGACTTTTTCGGTAACGAATTTCAGGCTACAGTAAACGGATTGCGCTTGACGACAAATTGGAGAAAATATACTGTGCCATTACCAGATCCATCAAAATTAGAAGCCGTTGCCGGTTTGTTTTGGTATGCAGAGGGGCCTGAGGATGGTGACGGCTACAGTATTTGGATAGACGAAATTCAATATGAAAGATTAGGAACAGTCGCACAGCCTAGACCAGTAATAAATAACGGAGAAATTGCAGAAAGAGAGACTTTTATTGGGTCGGGTTTTTCAATAGATGGATTAAACGTAACTTTTAATCTTGCCGATGGTCAAGATATAACGGTAAATGCCGCACCAGCTTATTTCAATTTTGAAAGTAGCGATGAATCAATAGCAACAGTTGACGAAAACGGATTTGTCCAGGTGATCGGCATGAGTCCCATTGATCCAATTACCATGCAACCAGAGGTTGTCACCATAACTGCAACATTAGGTACAGATGACAATGGTGATCCACGTCAAGCTGCAGGTGAAATACGTGTTGTTTCTTTAGGTGATTTTACACCTGCTCCAACACCGACAAGAGATCCTGCAAATGTTATTTCTGTTTTTAGTGATGCCTATACCAATGTGCCAGTCGATTATTTTAATGGTTTCTTCCAGCCATTCCAAACCACTCAAGGTGGTGCACCACCACTTGAAATCAACGGTGATCGAGTCATCAACTATACAGACCTAAATTTTGTCGGGATAGGTACCTTTTTGAATGTACCGTCGGTCAACATAACTAGTATGACTCACCTGCATATTGATATCAATGTTCAAGAAAGTATTGATCCAGGTGATTTTATTGATATTGAATTGATCAATCAGGTGGGAGGTAACGAGACTTCTGGAAGGGTCAGAATACCGGCCAGCGATCTCAGTACAAATAACTGGGAGGGATTTGATCTGCCCTTGGCACAATTCAGCGGGCTCACCGTAAGAGATGAGGTAGGTTTAATCTTATTTATTAGCGATGCTACCATATCAAATATCCTTGTTGACAATATCTATTACTATAAAGATGTTGTGCAACCCACGCCTATTGTGGACGATTCGGCAAATACACAAGTGGAATTGCCGGTGGGTTATGAATCAACCACTCTGACTTACCCTTTGACAAGTTTTGCCGGTGCGGCGTCCCAAATTATTCCTAATCCTGATACAACTGGTATTAATAACTCCAGTCGTGTTCTTGAAACCCTGAAGAGCAATGGTGCTGATTTCTTTGCAGGAACCTTTCTCGATCTAGCAACACCCATTGATTTCAGCACATCACAAACCATGCGCATGAAAGTCTGGTCACCTAAAGCCAATATTCCTGTAAGATTGGCTCTTGAGACTTCGGGTGGTGCAAATCAGGTTTTTGTGGATGCTACGGTACTGGACAGCAACGAGTGGACAGAACTGGAGTTTGATTTCAGCGGGGTTTTTAATCCTGCTGTTACTTACCAGCGGGTGGTCATCTTTTTTGAGTTCATACCCGGGACCCCAGGCGATGGAAGCATCTACTATAGCGATGACATAAAGGTTATCCCGTAGACCCAGGTTATTGCGCTTTCGCGAAAGCGACACCAAACACACGCATACACGCAATACTAGCCAAATAAAGTTGATAAAATATTTGATGATGAACTACAGAAAGATAAATAAATGCATAATCGCAGCAACAGCTGCGGTCATAATCATGGGATGTGAGCCTAGTAACGATCAGGAGGTAATCACTTTAAATAATCTTGTTTTTGCTGATGAGTTTAACACCGACGGTGCACCAAATCCTAATTCCTGGGGATATGACATAGGAACAGGAATGAATGGCTGGGGGAATTTTGAATCCCAATACTATACAGATCGTCCAGAAAATGTAAGGGTAGAAGATGGTGTTTTAAAACTTACTGCCATTCAAGAAAATTTTCAGGGATCCCGATTTACCAGCGCTAGAATTCTTACCAAAAACAAATTCCAGCAACGTTATGGTCGTTTTGAGGCGCGGATCAAATTACCATGGGGAAGAGGTATATGGCCCGCTTTCTGGATGCTGGGTGATGACAGCGATGGAGCGATATGGCCACAAATAGGAGAAATAGATATCATGGAATATCGTGGCCAAAACCCCACGATTGTTCTAGGAAGCGTACATGGACCCGGTTATTCAGCCGGAAATGCCATCTCAGAAGAGTATGAGTTGCCTAATGCTCGATTTGATACTGATTTTCATGTATTTGGTGTAGAGTGGGGACCCAGTTACGTGAATTTTTACGTAGATGATGTTTTGTACAATCAAATCACTCCTGCTGATGCCGATGGTGAATGGGTGTTTGATCAACGAGAATTTTACATGATTCTAAATGTTGCCGTAGAAGGAACCTTTGTAGGTCCCATCAGTCCAGACACGGTTTTCCCCCAAACGATGGAAGTAGATTATGTAAGAGTGTATCAGTAAAAATCTTTAAGTATCATGAGCTATAGCATTGCATCTCACTACTCCTTTTCACAGTCAGTAATGCATGTAACCGCTCACAATTCTGATTGCAAGTTTGAAAGAGTCAGAATTACTGACTTGGATAACTTCCATACACGGGCTAGTGCATTCATAACTATCAATCCTTTTAAAAAGCATCAGGAAATTCAGGGTATCGGAGCAGCTATTACAGATGCAAGTGCGCAGGTTTTCTCTAGTTTACCTAAGCAAAAACAAGAAGAATTTCTGGAAAATCATTTCTGTCCTGTGAACGGCATGGGTTATTCTTTGTTACGCACCACGATCAATAGTTGTGATTTCAGCCCTGCAAGTTTTACCTACGTTGATGAAGGTGATAGCGATTTAAGTACGTTTAATATCAAACCTGATTTAGAAGAACGTATCCCTATGATCAGGGCTGCCATGAGATGGTCTGAGGTTTTGACGATTTACGCAAGCCCGTGGAGTCCGCCGGCATTTATGAAGTCTAATGGTTCAATGCTCAATGGCGGGAGTCTGCTGCCTCAATATCGGGAAGCTTGGGCAAATTATTTCGTTCGCTTTATCCAGGAATATGAAAAAAATGGCATTCCCATCTGGGGTGTGACCGTGCAGAATGAGCCTGCCGCAAAACAGGTGTGGGAGTCATGTCTCTTTACAGACAACGAGGAACTTGAATTTGTGAGGGATCATTTGGGGCCCGCTTTCGCGAAAGCGGAATTATCCTCAAAAAAAATCATCATCTGGGACCATAATAGAGACGAGATCTTTCAACGAGCAAACACCATATTGTCCGATCCTAAGGCAGCGCAGTATGTGTGGGGAACTGGCTTTCATTGGTACGAAGACTGGAAAGATGGCAAGCCCATGTTTGAAAACGTCGCCAAGGTCAATGAAGCATTTCCATACAAGCAATTGATATTCACCGAGGGTTGCAACGAGCGTTTTGATAGCAACAGGTTAGAACAAAATGATCCGACCCTTGCCGAACGCTATGCCGTTGCCATGATCAATGATTTCAATAATGGCGCAGCCGCATGGACAGATTGGAATATTCTTTTAGACCACAAGGGCGGTCCCAATCATGTCGGAAACTTTTGCTTTGCTCCTACCCATACATCAGATGATTGTAGTGAGGTGGAATATACTTTCAGCTATTACTACATAGGTCACTTCTCAAAATTTATTAGACCTGGCGCATATAGAGTTAGTTCAGCCTCTAGCTCTAATGAATTGTTAGTTGCAGCTTTTGTAAACCCAGACCAGTCTCTGGTATCTGTGATCTGCAACCTGAGTGATGAAGAACACGGTTATCAACTTGATATAAACGGCATCAGGACTACTTTATCCATTCCAGCTCATGCGCTCAAAACAATCGTATTTGATTACCGCGATATAATCCAGCCATCAAATTGACTATTGACTGAAAAAGAGAACTAAGCAATCAAAAAATGTACATAGGCAAAAACAAAATAGAAAAGAAAGAACAAGAAGTATCCGGTAAACTGGTTGAATTTGACGGGAGGTCTTATTACAAGATTTCCCATGTTGACAGGATGCGACCGTTTTTTATGAGTATCATCAGCCACGCAAACCACTGGATGTTTATTTCCAGCAGTGGAGGACTCACGGCTGGAAGGCAAAATGCAGAATCGGCATTGTTTCCCTATTACACAGATGATAAGATTACAGAAAGCGCTGATAGCACAGGAAGCAAGACTATTTTAAAGATCACCAGAAACGGTAAAACATTCCTGTGGGAACCTTTTACTGAAAGTCACCGCCAAGCTTACAGAACAGGATGCAACCTTTATAAAAACAAGCTGGGCAATCGCGTCCTTTTTGAAGAAATTAATCATGATTTGGGGATTGTTTACCGCTACGAATGGCTAACCAGCGAGAAATATGGATTTATCAAAAAATCCAGTCTTGAGAATATTAGCGATCAAAATTGCCAAATCGAAATTCTGGATGGGATTCAAAACATCCTGCCTTATGGCGTAGGATCAGATTTGCAGAATAGCTCAAGCAATCTGGTCAACGCCTACAAAAAAAACGAACTTGAAAGCGACTACGGTTTAGGAATTTATTCGCTTAGCGCCATAATCGTCGACAAAGCTGAGCCTAGCGAGTCCTTTATGGCGACCAGTGTTTGGTCAACCGGTCTTCAGGTTGACAAGCACTTGATTTGTTCTAGGCAGTTAGAAGAATTCAGAAATGGTGGCGAGATTCAAAGTGAAGAAGACGTCAGGGCAGAGCGAGGTGCATATTTCGTCAATTCGACAATTGAATTATCAGCTGAAACTAGCAAAACGTGGTACATCGTAGCCGAGGTCAATCAATCCATGAGCGACATAGTAGAAATCCAAAACCTACTCAAGGATTCAAAAAACATCTCCCAGCGTATTGAAAATGATGTTCTAAATGGCGGTGAGGAATTGCTGCAACTGGCCGCTTCTGCTGATGGCTTGCAATTGAGCGCGGACAAGCTGCGCAACATGCGTCATTTTTCCAACACCATGTTTAATGTTATGCGTGGTGGAATTTTTGACGATAACTATGCCATCGAAAAACAGGATTTCAAGAATTATTTAAAAAAGGCAAACGCGCAAGTCGCAAAGAATTGTTCGTCCTCAATTGATAAATTGAATGAGAAGTTTCAGTTGAACGAGCTGATTTCAATTGCCCAGCAATCTGATGATGCAGATTTAAAGAGACTGTGTTTTGAGTATCTACCGCTCAAATTTAGTCGCAGGCATGGCGATCCCAGTCGCCCATGGAATAAGTTTTCTATAAATACTACTGATGAGTACGGTAACAAGGTGCTGGACTACGAGGGGAACTGGCGTGATATTTTCCAAAACTGGGAAGCGCTAGCCTATGCTTATCCACAGTTTTTGGAAAGCATGATTCATAAATTCCTCAACGCAACAACCTTTGACGGCTACAATCCCTACCGCGTGACTAAAGATGGTTTTGATTGGGAAACCATCGAGCCTGACGATCCATGGTCATACATAGGTTATTGGGGTGATCATCAAATCATTTACTTGCTCAAGTTCCTTGAATTGATTGAAACTCACGAGCCAGGCCGCCTAATTGATCTTCTCAATGAAGAGATATTTGTTTACGCAAACGTGCCTTATCGGATCAAGTCTTACGAGGAAATTTTAAAAGATCCGCAGGATACAATTGAGTTTGATCATGAACAGGATGAACTTGTAAGTGAAAGGCGTTCAAATATAGGTGCGGACGGTGCGTTGATCAGATCAAACGATGATATCTACCGTGTCAATTTCATTGAGAAAATCCTTGTCACCACACTCGCCAAGATATCAAATTTCATCCCTGAGGCCGGAATCTGGATGAATACCCAGCGTCCCGAGTGGAACGATGCTAATAACGCGCTTGTAGGTAACGGTGTTTCCATGGTGACGCTCAATTATCTCTATAGATTTTTGGACTTTTTTGATAAACTATTCTCCGACGTAAATCAAAGTGAGCTTCAGATCTCAACTGAGTTGAAAGAGATGTTTGAAACCATGGAAAGATCTCTAAAAAATAGTGAGAGTACGCTTTCGCGAAAGCATACAAACAAGGAGCGTAGAGCAATTATGGATGATCTGGGCATGGCTGGAAGCATCTACAGGGAGGCAATTTATAAAAATGGGTTTTCCGGGAAAAAAACTGAGATCTCATTAGAAGAACTAAGAGACTTTATCACCAGTGCAAAAAAGCACCTAAAGCATGCGATAGAAGCCAATAGGCGAGAAGATGGCATGTATCACTCCTACAATCTGATTACAATTTCAGAAAGCGAGGTGGCAGTAAGTTATTTACCAGAAATGCTAGAGGGTCAGGTGGCCGTTCTGAGCTCTGGTGCGATTTCACTTGAAGAATCCTTGTCTGTGATGGATAGTTTAAAGGAGAGCAAGTTGTTCCGTCATGATCAGTACAGCTATTTGCTATACCCTGATAAAGAATTGCCTCGATTTGTGGATAAAAACAACATCCCCAAATCCATGGTTGAAAATTCTGAACTACTCACGGCGCTGGTCAAAAATGGCAATGAGCAAATCCTAGAAAAGGATGCGGATGGGAACTATCACTACAACGGGAAGTTCAATAACGCAGATAGTCTAGAAAATGCTTTAGACTCCTTAGGTTCTGAGTATGAGAAATTAGTTGAGAAAGAGAAAGCTCAGTTACTGGCTGATTTCGAAACCATCTTCAACCATAAAGCATTTACCGGCCGGTCGGGGACGTTTTATGGCTACGAGGGATTAGGCTCGATTTACTGGCACATGGTGTCAAAGCTGGTACTGGCCGTCATGGAGAATTGTGTAAAAGCCATCAACACCTCGCGGGATGAAGAGCTCATAGGAAAACTTTTTGAACATTATTATGAGATGAATGAGGGGATAGGGGTTCATAAATCACCAGAGCTTTATGGGGCTTTCCCTACCGATCCTTATTCCCACACTCCAGGTAATAAAGGCGCGCAGCAACCAGGAATGACGGGACAAGTAAAAGAGGATATCATTTCTCGTATCATGGAGTTGGGTGTTTTTGTAAGAAATGGATCCATTGTTTTCAATCCCAGAATGTTACGTCAAGACGAGCTATTGAAACGGGAAATGACTTTTACTTACTATGATATCGCTGATCAGGAGCAACAGTTGAATGTACCTACTGGTTCCATAGCATTTACCTATTGTCAGATACCTGTAGTTTACTTTCCTAATGGTAAGCATAAAATCATACTGGAAAGAAGCAACGGTACAGTAGAAACAGTAACCGGTTTGAATTTAGGAAAGTTGTCCAGCGAATCTGTTTTTGCGAGAGATGGAATAATCAAAAAAATAGAAGTGCATTATTAAGAATGAAATCTACTGCAGTCTTTCTGTTTTGTCTAATGCTGGCATTCTCTGCTTGTAAGAAAGAGGTGGTACCACCTGCTTTCGATGCAGAAGAGATTATAGAGCAAAAGGTAGATTCTCTATTGGCATTAATGACGCTAGAAGAAAAGATCGGTCAGATGACACAAATACGTCATTTCTGGGATATCGATAATGATTCAATCGTAAGGACAAAATTAATAGGAAGCGTCATCCATACCGATGGTGGCAATCCAGGCAAGACAGCTCGAGATTGGCAGCTGCGTTTTGATACACTACAGAAAGAGGCACTTAAAACCCGCCTGGGAATCCCTCTATTGTTTGGTGTGGACGCCGTTCATGGACAGAATACATTTAATGGTGCAACTATTTTCCCGCACAATATCGGTTTTGGTGCTGCAGGCGATGTAGAATTAGTTAGAAAAGCGGCAGAGATTACCGCTATAGAATCCAGGGCAACTGGCTTTAATTGGGTATTTGCTCCTTGTGCTGCGATCCCCTTCAATGAGCGCTGGGGACGAGTTTATGAAGCTTTTTCTGAAGATGTTGAATTGACTACAGCTATGACACAAGCTGCTATTGAAGGTTTACAATCTGATTTGAGTAATAAGACCAGCGTTCTCGCTACAGCAAAACACTTCATAGGCGATGGCGCTACAGATTACGGAAGGGAAGGTGGCGAGACTTCTCTAGCGCCTGACCTGGTTAATAAGTACTTACTGCCGCCCTATGAAGCTGCCATCGAAGAAAATGTAAGCGCAGTAATGGCCTCTTTTAACAAGCTGTATGGTCAAGAAATGCATGCTTACAAAGCCTACATCACAGATACACTCAAAGGCAAGATGGATTTTGATGGCATCGTCATGACAGACTGGAAAGGTTATAGCCGTTTTGGTCGCAATGATGTGGTCAATGCTGGGGTAGACATGTTTATGGCAGTTGATGGCGACATGGATGTTTTTCAAACAGGAGTTTTACGAGGGGTAAAAACGGACACGATCGCTCAATCGCGCATCGATGATGCGGTCAAACGGATTTTAAAGCAGAAGTTCAGACTTGGCCTGTTTGAGCAACCTTTTTCAGACAGCACACTCGTCAAAACTGTAGGAAGCAAACCTCATCGAGATATCGCCAGAGAGGCAGTCAGAAAATCATTGGTGCTAATGAAAAACAGTGATGTTCTACCCATCAAGAAAGACGCGCGCAAAATAGTCGTGGTAGGCGAGCATGCCGATAACACCGGTTTGCAATCTGGTGGCTGGACGATTCGCTGGCAGGGTGTGGAAGAATCCTATTCCGGTTCCACAAGTATTTTAGAAGGGATCAAGCAGCTTGCAGGAGGAGAGGTTGTCTATGACGCTAGAGGTGAGCTAATTATAGAAGAAGCTGATTTAGCTATCGTGGTGGTAGGGGAAAAGCCGTACGCTGAATTTTTTGGTGACATAGATCATGAAGTAAAGAAGTTTGATTATACGCTTTCGCGAAAGCATAAACAATACATCAAAAAGTATCAGGAAAAAGGAATTCCAGTCATCACTATCTTAATTTCAGGTCGCCCGCTAGTAGTAACGGAAGACATAGAAAACAGCGACGCTTTTGTTTGCGCTTGGTTACCAGGTTCAGAAGGTGACGGCGTGGCTCAAGTACTTTTCGGCGATTATGATTTTACAGGTAAGCTGCCCCATTCCTGGCCGAAAAGTGTAAATGACTATGATGGCCTATATGGTCCAAATTACTGGGACAAGTCTATCGAACCGTTGTTTTCATTAGGATACGGGCTTGATTATAAAACCATAGATCCATGAAAAAAATCAGTTACGGTCTTTACCTGGTGATTCTCATTATCGCAATCATGTCTTGTAAACAAACCAATGAAGAAGGAAAAGAAGTAGTGAAGAAAGAACAGAATGCAGATTCAAAATCAGCACAGGAAATATTAGGTAATCCAGACTATCTAGCCATCTCTTACGGTGGTTACCGTTTGAAAACAAGAAGTCCCCAAGATCAGCCTACCATTGAGCAGTTAAAAATGGACATGCTATTATTGAATGCCATGGGTATCAAATTGCTGCGTACCTACAACGTTCAACTGGCACATGCAAGCAATGTTCTGGAGGCCATTCACCAGATTAAACAAGAAAATCCTGATTTTGAGATGTATGTCATGCTTGGGGCATGGATAGATTGTTTGAACGCATGGACAGGGAAAGAACCCAACCATGATATCGAGAGTCCTGAAAATGCAGCAGAGATTGACCGAGCAGTGGCTCTGGCAAACAAGTATCCAGACATCGTTAAGATCATCGCTGTTGGTAATGAGGCCATGGTGAAGTGGGCGACTGCTTACTATGTTCAGCCTGGAGTGATCCTAAAATGGGTCAATTACCTTCAAGATTTGAAAAACAAAAGCGAATTGTCTGAAGACCTATGGATAACCAGTTCAGACAACTTTGCCAGCTGGGGTGGGGGTGAAGATCAATATCATGTAGAAGACTTAAATAAGTTGATTCACGCTGTGGACTTTATCTCTATGCATACCTATCCGATGCATGACACGCATTACAATCCTCAGTTCTGGTGCGTTAGGGAAGAAGAAAGAGGCCTTTCAAAAGAAGAGATGATTCAGGCAGCAATGCTGCGAGCCAAAAAGTACTCCATTGCGCAATATGAGGGAGTAAAAGCTTACATGGAAAAGCAAGGTGCTGATAAACCAATTCATATAGGTGAGACGGGATGGGCCAGCTATTCAAGGGGAATGTACGGACCAGAGGGCAGCAGAGCTAATGACGAGTACAAAGAGGCATTGTATTACAATCACATGCGTGAGTGGACAAACAGCGAGAGAATGAGCTGCTTCTACTTTGAGGCATTTGATGAACCATGGAAAGATGCTGGGAATCCAGATGGCTCAGAGAATTATTTTGGGCTCTTTACCGTAGAAGGAAAAGCAAAATATGCGCTCTGGGATCTAGTTGATAGAGGGACTTTCAATGGTTTGGGAAGAAATGGAAATCCAGTCGTCAAAACCTTTGAAGGGAATAAAGAAAAACTGATGGAAACAGTCCTTGTACCTGAGATTAAGGATAGTATTTATATACCAACTTTTAAACAATAGACCCCAATGGTTGTAGCTAAAGAAAGTCGTCGTCATAAAATCCCATTGGGTCAAAAGGCAGCATTTGGTGCTGGACATTTTATATTGAATATCCTGCCAGGAACCTTAGGTGTTTTTATCCAATTTTTTCTTTTGACCGCTTGGGGTGTCGATCCACTTTGGGCAGGTCTGTTAGGCGGTCTTCCTAGAATATTTGATTCAATTACTGATCCCATTATGGGCTTTATTTCAGATAACACAAAATCGAATTACGGCAGGAGAAGACCTTACATCTTTTTGGGAGCAATAATTAGTGGGGTTCTGTTTTATCTCATGTGGCAACTGGATGACAATGCCTCCCAGTCGTACATCATCTGGCACGTGATGGTGATCCAGTTATTGTTTTTGATTGGTAACACGATGTTTGCTACGCCACTGGTAGGGCTAGGATATGAAATGACGCCAGATTATAATGAGCGGACTAGAATTATGGCTTTTGCAAATACCATGGGACAGGTTGCCTGGATGATTGCACCATGGCTGTATGTTATTATTCCCGACACAGAAACGTTTAACACGCAGACTGAGGGTGTGAGAACCATGGCATTGATTGTAGGTGCCCTTACTGTTTTGTTCGGTATTCTCCCTGCCATTTTCTGTAAGGGGATTGATGCTACTAATATGGAAAACAGGGAGGAGATTAGTTTTAAAACGCTCGCTAAAAACATGAAAGGGTTGTTGAATGGGATAAAGCAAGTTTCTAAAAACAGACCTTTCATGAGACTGTGTGGTGCCACATTTTTAGTGTTCAATGGTTTTCAGCTGGTAGCTGCCTTCGGTGTGTTTATAATCGTTTTTTATATGTACACCGGCAGTTACGAACTCGCTGGAACTTGGCCAGCGTGGTTCAATACAATCAATGCGATCATAACCGCATTTATTGTGATTCCGATTGTGTCTAGAATGGCGACCAGATTCGGTAAGCGCAACGCTTTTATAGTTTCTACCGTTTTATCCATTATTGGATATATCCTCAAGTGGTGGGGATTTGATAAAGAATTGAATGCTCAATTCAACAATACAGAGCTTGGACAATCTATGACTAGTGCGGTGGGTTCCCTTTTTGAACACATCAATCCAGTTTTGGAAGATTTTGGGATGACTTGGTTCATGATTACACCCGGCAACGATATTCCTTGGTTGATTTTCCTACCTATACCTCTTTTTGCATTTGGTATGGGGGGACTGTTCACCTTGATGATGTCTATGACAGCAGATGTTTGTGACCTAGACGAACTTGAAAATGGAATGCCACGTAAAGAAGGGACTTTTGGGGCCATTTACTGGCTGATGGTTAAAATCGGCCAGTCCATCGCACTTGTTTTAGGGGGTGTGATTTTGAGTATCGTAGGATTTGATCCTAATGTGACAGAACAGTCTCTGGAAACCATGAACAATTTGAGAATTGCAGATATAGTTGTACCAGCTGTTACGGCCGCTGGTGCAGTCCTGGTCATGTGGAATTATAGTCTTACAGAGAAAAGAGCCGAAGAAATCAAGGATCAACTTGTCGAAAGAAGAGGCGAATTATAAAATCAAATTATGTCATACAGACCAGATCATACATTTTCAGAATCAGATTTAGGTAGAGAAGTAGAACTTTCGTTGGATGTTGCTAAAATTCCATCTGCTGATTTATCAAAATACTGGCGCGAGATCCTTGAACAGGGAATGCACGGCATATGTTTCAGCATGTATGAGGATGGACAGGAGCCTGGCGACCATATTTCAATGGAACAGGTTGAACGACGAATCAAAATCTTGAAGCCCTACGTGAATTGGATTAGATCATTTTCCTGTGTTGAAGGGAATGAATTTGTACCGCAGGTAGCTAAGAAACATGGTCTAAAAACCCTTGTAGGTGCATGGCTGGGTGATGATATAGAGGACAATAATGTAGAAATCGAGGGTTTGATTCAGCTGGCTAACGATGGCCATGTAGATATTGCCGCGGTAGGTAATGAGGTTCTCTACCGCAACGACTTGCCCAAAGAGGAATTGCTAGAACACATCCGTTATGTACGCGCCAGTATACCTGATCATATTCCTGTTAGCTATGTTGATGCTTACTATGAGTTCAGTACACATCCTGATCTTGTGGATCATTGCGACGTCATTCTATCCAACTGTTATCCATTTTGGGAAGGTTGTCCAGCAGAATACGCGTTGAACCACATCAATCAGATGTATCACCAAGCAAAAGCTGCTGGAAACGGAAAGCCCGTAATCATTACTGAAACTGGCTGGCCTAATCGCGGAGGTGGACTCGACGCAGCTATAGCGAGCGATGAAAACGCTATGCGTTACTTCATCCAGACGCAACTTTGGACGCGTAAACACAACATTCCTAGTTTTTATTTCTCATCCTTTGATGAATCCTGGAAGACTGGGGATGAAGGCGATGTAGGTGCCTGCTGGGGATTGTGGGATAAGCACGAGAAATTGAAGTTTTGAGCTTTCGCGAAAGCGAAATCCTAATAACTAATTTATCAAAAAATCTTCCCGGGATTGAGAATGCCTTTAGGGTCCAGCGCCTGTTTGATTGATTTCATGGCTGCGATCTCAGCAGCAGATTTGCTGATGTCTAGATAGTCCTTTTTGTGCGTACCGATCCCATGCTCCGCACTTACGCTACCATTAAGTTCTTTCAAAGGCGGGTAAACCACTTCATCGATTTGTTTCTTTAATTGGATGCTGTCATTTTGCTTGCCAATCATAAAATGGATGTTGCCATCTGCCACATGACCAAAAGCATAGACCTGATCTACTTCAGGGATCTCTTTTAGCTTTTCAATTGTGCCACTTACATAATCACCTATGCTCGCGATGGGAATACTTATATCAAAGTGCTGGTCATAATCCATCGGATCGGTGAGGTTGTTGACATCTTCCCTGATTCTGAAAAACCAATCAACATCACTTGAGGAATGCGATATTACTGCATCCTGAATAAGCTCTTTGAGAAGGATGTTCTCAATGAAATTACTCAATTCTTCTGCGTCTAGCTCTTGATTTTGACCCATGACCTCAATCAGAACATAAAACTTAGAACCGTAGGGTAGAGGAGGTCTGACAGCATCGCTGGCACTCGTCATCGCTTTGTAGGTCTCACCCCAAATAATCTCAAAGCCAGTCAGTTTTCCAGCTAATTCGACCTTGGCACGATTGAGAACTTCGACTACCTGCTTATAATTCTTCAAACTCAAGTAAGCTGCGCACCTACTCTTAAGTGACTGAATCAATTTCAGCACGGTTGTCGTGATAATACCCAGCGTTCCCTCGCTACCCACAAAAAGCTGTTTTAGATCGTAGCCAGAATTGTCCTTGACAATTTTCTTGAGCGAGGTCAAAACCGTGCCATCTGCAAGAACAGTTTCAAGTCCCAGTATTTGATCCCGCATCATTCCATGACGGATGACACGCAGCCCACCAGCATTTGTAGCGATGGCTCCACCTATCTGCGCGCTGCCGCGCGCACCATAATTGACTGGAAAATACAAACCAACTTCCTCTGCGGCGTTCTGTACGTTTTCTAGAATACATCCGGCCTGTACGGTCATTGTCATGGATGCCTTGTCCAATTCGAGGATCTCATTCAACCGCTCTACGCTGATCACAACTTCATTGCCTTGAGTTTCTGTGCTTCCCACAAGATTGGTCAATCCACCATGTGTGACAAGGGGAACGCCAGCATCATGACATATTTTGAGAATGCTGCTGACTTCTTCTGTGGATTCTGGAAGGAGCAGACAAATGGCCTTGAGCGGCTCATCCATGCGCCAGATGTGGTGGTAGCGTTCTTGAAGTCCATCGCCGCTGATGACTTGTTCTGGCCGCAGGATGCTTTGAAATGACTTTATAAGCTGTTCCTTACTCATTCTCTGAAATATAAAGCTGTCCGCGATGTGGTTTTAATTCATCTCTCAGCTTTGGCATTACGTTTTCGCTACAAGCAATAAAAGCAATACTGTGGACATCGGTTAGCTTTTCAACATCACTCTCGATGACCTCAATTTTTTCCCGCTCGAGATATTCATCGAGATGAATCAAATGATGCTCAGCGGTTTTTTGAGCGTCAGGACCTCTAAAATCCCAGATCAATTTCAGGTTGCGCATAGCTACAAATGTAGTCAGCGATTTGAGAATTGCTATTAAGCAGGTTGAAAGTTCGCTTCCGCGAAAGCTTTGAAATTCTGCATAAAGCGACTGGTTTGATTTCTGAAGGTTTTTGGCTGCGCTTTAGCGATCAATCGCATCATGCCGGTAAATTTAAACGTGCTGGTGCTGTTCCAATGCGTAACTAGTTTGCCGTCCACCACCTCTTCTGTGAAATAATTTTCTTGCACATTGCGTACCCCCTTTGAGGTATATTCTGCTTTCCAGTAATGTGGTATATCCAAATCCAAAATTTCCTCCTGCATGGAAATTGTTGTGCCAGCTATTTTGATCTTCATCATCCGCTTGCTGCCTTTATCGCCTATGGACTCGGTTGTATTCCTGAAAGAAACAAGTCCATCCTGCCACTTTTTAAAGTGGTCTTGATTTTGCAAGAGACTCACGACTTGCTTGCGAGGAAGATGAATGGTTACCGTTTGCTTTGTGTTGATCATATTTTAGTGGTCGCAATGCATTTGAAAACTTGCTTGATTGACATAAGAATAGCGGTTTCTGTGCGTTTGAACAAGGCATTTGAAAATCCTATTTTTGCAGGCTGGAATTTAGAACTGTTTTCATGAAAAAATATGCATTGATTTTTTGCTTTGTACCACTTTTATGCTGGGCGCAAAAGCTTGAAGACAAAACTCTCTTGACCATCGATGGCGCTAAATACAACGCCGGAACTTTTCTAAAGGTCTATCAAAAGAACCTAGACATTGTTCAAGATGAATCCCAAAAAGATCTGGACAACTATCTGCAGCTCTACATCGATTATAGACTTAAGTTGAAGGAAGCTTATGAAAGCAAACTAGATACTACCACGAGCTATAAAGAAGAAATTGCAAAATATCGATCTAGTCTCGCTGAGGGCTTCTTGACCGACAACGAGGTTTCAAATGAGCTGATTGAAGAGGCCATGAAGCGTTCAAAAGAAGAAGTGAATGCAAGTCATATTCTTATCATGCTAGATGAGACTGCCAGCCCAGAAGACACTTTGAAAGCCTGGAATAGAATACATGCCATCCACGATGAACTGGTAGCTGGTGCAAAATTTGCTCCTACGGCAAGAATCAAAAGTGAAGGACCTAGTTCTAAGGTAGGAGGTGAATTGGGCTGGTTTGGTCCTTTCAAAATGATTTATGAGTTTGAAAACAAAGCCTACAATACACCTGTAGGTGAGTTTACTGAGCCTTTTAGAACCAGTTTTGGATACCACATTGTGAAGGTTAACGATAAGCGTCCTGCACGAGGCTACCTAACGGTAGCACACATTATGACATTTGATAAACCGCAGGACAGCATAAAAACGGCAGAAAAACGAATTAAGGATATTTATGCGCAATTGCAGGATGGAAAACCTTTTGCAGAATTGGCTAGAGAGTTCTCTGATGATCTGAATAGCGCTCAGAATGGCGGTAAGCTCATGAAGTTCACTACTGGCGGGATCAACAGTCCCAAGTTTGAGGACATGGCTTACGGGATCGAGAAAGAAAATGATTATACCGAGCCCTTTGAGTCAAAATTTGGCTGGCACATCATTAAGCTTCTGCGCATTCACCCCCCTGAGAAAGAAGCACTGGTCAGGAAACGCACTGAGGATAAAATCAAAAAAGCGCCCAGGTCACGTAAGATCACAGATGCATTTACCCAGAAGCTTGCAGATAAATATGATTACGCTTTTGCGAAAGCGATACCACAAAGAATCCTCAATAAAGTGAATGATTCATTGTTGCAAGGAGCGTGGAATTACAAGGCAGACCAGACAAAGGATGATGAAGTAATTCTGTCCATTAAAAACAGCAGAGTTTCTGACGCTGAATTTCTAGAATATGTAGCAAAAAACCAGCGGAAGGTAAAACCAGCTAAAACTAAAGGTGGATTGCTCAACCAGCTATTTTACAGCTTCCAGCAGGAACAGCTAATTAACTACTACCGTGACAATCTGGAACGTGACAATGCTGATTTTGCATTTCTGTTTTCAGAATTCAAAGAGGGCATTCTGTTGTTTGACCTGCTGCAGAACAAAATTTGGCAGAAAGCAAAAACCGATAGTATAGGTCAGCGTGACTATTTTGAGAAGCACAGGGACCGTTACCGCTGGACTAGAAGAGCAGACCTCACTATTATCCAGAATACCTCTGATTCTGTGGCTCAGGTAGTGCGCAAAATGCTACTCAAGGAAATACCGATGGACACGATCAAAACAAAATTTAACGAGGATGGTCGTACACGAGTGATCGTTTCAAATGGAATTGTAGAAGAAAACTATTCAAGACTACCTAAAGAATACGATCTCAAACTAGGTGTGTCAGAAGTATATCACTCACCAAAAGATAGTTTTCATAAGATCATTGTAGTCACAGAGATCCTTGAGCCATCTTTAAAAACCTTAGATGAAGCGAGAGGTGCAGTTATCAACGACTACCAGCAGGAACTAGAAGATGAATGGGAGAACAGCCTAAGAGACGGTCATAAAATCAAGGTCAATCAAAAAGTACTGGCGGAAATAAAGAGGAGATTTTGATCATTAGAAAAACCTTTTTTTTACTGTTCATTCTCATTCTGGGTACGATGAGTTCCTGCACTTTTTTCATATCTAAAGATAATGAGGGCTATTTGATCTCCTATAGAGACGAGGGCTTAACAAAGTCAGATTTGAATAATGCTATCCCAGAAGGCTTGTCACAAGAAGACAGCGTTGAATGGGTAAATCAGTACTTTGATCAGTGGCTACTCAATCAAGCGCTCAGAGAAAAGGCAAAACTCAATCTGGATCAGGCTTCAATAGATGAAATAGACAATCTTGTTGAGAGCTATAGAATTGAGCTGTACACACAGCAGTATGCAAAGCTCATGGTGCAGCAAAAGCTAGATACAGTCATCACAGAAAAAGCAATCGAGGATTATTATAAAAATCAAAAGGAAGACTTTAGGCTAAATGAGGAGCTCATAAGGGCTTTATATCTGCATCTAGATGAACGTAATCCAGATATGAACAAGATTGGGAAATGGTTCAGAAAGGCAGACAGTACTTCGCTGGCTAAGCTGGACAACTATAAGCTGAGCTTTAAAGGGTATAACCTAAATGACTCCATCTGGCTGAATAGGAAAACGCTCCTTGAGAAAATCACCCCGCTAAATCTAGCCAATGAACAGCGTTATCTTGCACCTGGCAAAACACAGGAGCTACAAGATAGTACTGGTGTTTATTTCATCAATACGATTGAGCGATTAGAAAGAGGTGATCAGGCACCGCTCACTTTTGTTTCTCCCACCATAAAGCAAATTTTATTGAACAGGGAGAAATTGAAATACATGAAACGACTTAAGACAGATTTGCTCAACGAGATTAAGAGCAATAAAGATGTAAAGAGATATGATGAATAAATGGATATTGGTTGTTTTCGGGCTCGCTTTCGCGAAAGCGGTGACAGCTCAGACTTTTTCAAACCCTTCTTTTTCAGGGATGGGCGTAGATTCTACGAGAAATATCATCAAGCAGCGTGTACCCATTGATGGTGTGGCAGGCGTCATAGGGGATTATGTAATCTTAGATAGTGACATCGTAAGAGAAGTTCAAAACTTGGGACGTGAAGGTGGTTTAGACTTGTCAAAGTGTGAACTGGTAGAAAGCATGTTGCAAAGTAAGATGTTTGCACACCACGCAATCCAAGACAGTATCAACGTGAGCGACGAGGAAGTCGCCAGTTTTACAGAGCGCAAGATCAATTATTTTAAAAGCAAGCTGGGAAGTGACCAGGCCGTAGCAGATTACTACAACAGGACAAACATCGAGGAGTTGAGACAGGATTTGATGTTACTCGATCGCGAGCAACTGCTAGCAGAAAGAATGCAACAGCGTCTGACAGATGCAGTCGAGATCACCCCAGAAGAGGTAAGGCAATTCTTTTACAGCATTCCTGAAGAGGATAGACCAGTTTTTGGTACTGAGGTGAATATTTCACAAATTGTAGTACAGCCTAAACCTACCGAGGACGCGATACAAGAAACCATTGATCAGCTGAATGAATATCGTAATGATGTCTTGAACAATGGGGCAAGTTTTGCCGCAAAGGCAACGCTTTATTCTGATGATGTAGTAACAGAGCGTCAGGGTGGAATAATCTCCTTGAGAAGGGGGGACCCATTTGTAACCTCTTTTAAAGATCAGGCCTTCAGCTTACAGGAAGGGGAAATAAGCGAGCCGTTTGAAACACCATTTGGATGGCACATTTTACTGGTAGAAGATGTGCGTGGACAGGTGCGTGACGTACGTCACATCCTGCTCAAGCCGTTTATTTCTACAACACAACTGGAGGATGCCAGAGAGGAACTGGATAAAATTAGAGATAAGATTGTCCTTAAAGAGATCACCTTTGCAGAGGCTGCAAAGCAAATAAGCGACGAAGAGGAAACTGCGCCTAATGGAGGTCAATTGACTAATCCTGCTACTGGCGGAAAGTTTTTTGAAGTAGTAAAATTACCTACAGAGCTTGCCTCTCAAGTACAGTTTATGGAAGTAGGCGATGTAAGCGGTATTTTGCAGGAAAGAAATGAGCGCGACCCTGATCAGATTTACTTTAAACTGATCTTTCTAAATGATAAGGTAGAAGATCACAAAGCAGATTATCAGAGAGATTTTTTGAAAATCAAAGACCTAGCTAAGCGCAATAAACAAATCGAAACTGTTGAGAAGTGGCAATCAAAGAAACTCAAGGATACCTACATTAAAATAGGCGATCAATTTGATGAGTGTGAGTTTGAGACAGATTGGACTAAATAAAAAATTTATATGTCAGACGTAGCTGCAATGGACCAGTTGGTTCATCGAGTGAGTGAACTAAAAAAGGAAATTGCAAATGTGATCATAGGTCAGGATCATGTCATTGAACAGATTTTGATCTCAATTTTTTCTGGCGGGCACGTTCTTCTGATAGGTGTGCCAGGTCTGGCTAAAACTCTGATGGTTCAATCTATTTCTAGAGCATTAGGACTAGATTTCAAACGTATTCAGTTTACTCCAGACTTGATGCCAAGCGATATTTTGGGTAGCGAGATACTTGACGAGAGTCGTCAATTCAAATTTATCAAAGGCCCCATTTTCTCAAATATCGTGCTAGCAGATGAGATCAACAGGACCCCGCCAAAAACTCAAGCAGCCCTTCTTGAAGCCATGCAAGAGAAAAAGGTCACCGTAGCTGGTCAGAACTATCCATTGAGTCAACCTTACTTTGTTCTTGCCACACAAAACCCAATTGAGCAAGAAGGAACCTATCCGCTTCCTGAAGCACAGCTGGACCGTTTTATGATCTCGATCATGCTGGATTATCCCTCTTTTCAGGAGGAAGTGGATGTGGTAAAAAGTACCACGGGTAGTCATTCAGGATCGATAAAGCCTCTATTTACGGCTACTGAAATCATTGAACTACAACAGTTGATTAGACGCATGCCAGTTGCCGATAATGTTATTGAGTATGCCGTCGGGCTGGTAGGTAAAACCAGACCCAAATCTGATGCAGCGCCAGAAGTAGTCAAAAACTACATCGACTGGGGTGCTGGACCCCGTGCCTCTCAAAACCTAGTTTTGACAGCCAACACACATGCGGCTATCAAAGGGAAATACAGTCCCGATATCGAAGATGTTCAAGCGGTCTCCACAGCTGTCTTAAGACACCGCATCATCAAGAACTACAAGGCAGAGGCGGAAGGCTTTACTGAGGCAAGTATCATATCTCAGCTTCTTTAGAAGTATGTCGCTTTCGCGAAAGCGTAATACCCTTTAAAAGTTTCTTTCACGACTCTTATTTAGAGTGATTACATATTGCTAATTTTCTATAAAATTAATACATCAAGTGGGTATCTGTAGATTTTCTTCACTTGATTTGAATGAATTGATAGAAATAGTGCAGTGTTTTTTGTATACTAGTGCAAATCTTGCAATTCAGAGCTGTTTTTGGTAAATTCGCAAACCTTAAACACATTACTATGGCCTTTGATATTGAGATGATTAAAAAAGTGTATGAGCAAATGCCAGCTCGTATAGAAAAAGCGAGAGAACTTACTGGCAAACCACTCACACTTTCTGAGAAGATATTATACTCACACCTATGGTATGGCGAGCCACGTGAGGCATATAAAAGAGGTAAGGACTATGTAGATTTTGCACCAGATCGTATCGCATGTCAGGATGCTACGGCTCAAATGGCATTGTTGCAATTTATGCAAGCTGGAAAGGATAAAGTTGCAGTTCCTACAACCGTTCACTGTGATCACTTGATCCAAGCCAAAGTAGGTGCCACAGAAGACCTACAACATGCCATGAATACCAGTAATGAGGTTTTCAACTTTCTTGAATCTGTTTCAAACAAGTATGGTATTGGTTTTTGGAAACCAGGTGCTGGAATTATTCACCAGGTAGTACTTGAAAACTACGCGTTTCCAGGTGGAATGATGATAGGTACCGATTCACACACCGTGAATGCCGGTGGATTAGGAATGGTAGCTATAGGTGTAGGTGGAGCAGATGCGGTAGATGTTATGGCCGGTATGGCGTGGGAACTCAAATTCCCAAAATTGATCGGGGTAAGATTGACAGGTAAACTTTCAGGCTGGACTGCACCTAAGGATGTGATCCTCAAAGTGGCAGAAATCCTTACAGTAAAAGGGGGAACTGGTGCTATTGTAGAATACTTCGGCCCAGGTGCGTTGAATTTATCTTGTACTGGAAAAGGAACTATCTGTAACATGGGTGCAGAGATAGGAGCAACTACTTCGACATTTGGTTATGACGAGGCGATGGAACGCTACCTGCGCGCAACAGATAGAGAGGATATTGCAGACGCTGCTAACAAAATCAAAGAGCATTTGACTGGTGACCCAGAGGTTTATGAAAATCCAGAACAATACTTTGATCAGGTTATCGATATCGATCTGGATAAATTAATGCCTCATTTGAATGGACCATTTACTCCAGATCTCGCTACCGAAGTAGGCACAATGAGACCTAAAGCTGAGAAAAACGATTGGCCATTGAAAGTCGAGTGGGGACTGATCGGGTCTTGTACAAACTCTTCCTACGAGGATTTGTCACGAGCAAGCTCAATCGCTCAGCAAGCTTTGGATAAAAAACTCAAGACCAAAGCTGAATTTGGTATCAATCCAGGTTCTGAGAAAGTGCGCTACACTACAGAACGTGATGGGATCCTCGGAATTTTTGAGAAACTGGATGCCAAAATTTTCACCAATGCTTGTGGACCATGTATCGGTCAGTGGGCGAGATATGAAGATCCTAAGAACGCACCAAAAAACAGCATCGTCCACTCATTTAATAGAAACTTTGCCAAACGTGCTGATGGTAATCCTAATACACATGCGTTTGTAGCAAGTCCAGAAATGACCGCAGCTATCGCTATTTCTGGTCGCCTTGACTTCAATCCGATGACTGATAAATTAATCAATGAGGATGGTGACGAGGTAATGCTAGATGAACCAACAGGATGGGAGTTGCCACCTAAAGGTTTTGAAGTAAAAGACGACGGTTATCTTGCACCTAAAGAAGATGGTTCTGACGTGGAAGTGATTGTAGATCCCAATTCTGAACGTCTGGAATTGTTGACGCCTTTTGAGCCTATAGGTCGAGATATTACAGGCGCAAAGCTTTTGATCAAAGCATATGGAAAATGTACAACTGACCATATTTCAATGGCTGGTCCTTGGTTGAGGTATAGAGGTCACCTAGATAATATTTCAAACAATTGCTTGATAGGTGCTGTTAACGCATATAACAAGAAGACGAATTGGGTGAAAAGTCAATTGGACGGCGAGTACGATGCAGTACCTAAGACCCAGCGAGCTTACAAAGCAGCAGGTGTCCCTACCATCGTAGTAGGTGACCACAATTATGGTGAGGGCTCATCACGTGAGCATGCAGCAATGGAACCACGTTTCCTAGGTGTTGTGGCCGTGATTGTAAAATCCTTTGCTCGTATACACGAGACCAACCTCAAAAAGCAGGGGATGCTCGGTTTGACGTTTGCAAACGAAGATGACTATGACTTGATTCAGGAGGACGATACATTCAATTTCCTCGACCTAGATCAATTTGCACCAGACAAGCAATTGACTCTTGAGATCGTCCACAAAGATGGGTCAAAGGATACCATCAAGTTGAATCATACCTACAATGACGCACAGATCGCTTGGTATGATAAGGGTAGTGCTTTGAATAAAATTAAAGAAGAGAACGCTGCTTAAGGCAGTATAACTATTGATTTTTAACCGCTGCATTATATTGTAGCGGTTTTATGCTATGAAAATATATATAATTCTTTTCTTTTTTCTTGTCATTCCGCGCTGCTATGCACAAAAGGGCAAGAAGGAAAAGTGGATGAAAAATTACACTTGGGAATGGGTAAATACAGATTCCGGCACAAAAGCGATAGTTGATAACAACAATCTTTTACCTATAACAGTAGTACTTGACTATGACCTCGTTAATCTCAAATCTGACAAACCAAATGGGACTTATGTTGTCGTTCCCGCTTCCGCGAAAGGATTCGAGGTGGTTAATATGACGATAATCAATCCAAAAAAAGGTTGGAAATTTAAAGGCAATAAGTCACTTACATACCTAGGAGACCTTACCGATACTGAATATGATAGTGAACACATATATAAATTACCTTTTGCAAAAGGAAAATCATTTAGAGTAAGTCAAGGTGTTAATGGAAAGATTTCGCATCATGATCAAAATGCTTGGGATTTTGATATGCCGGAAGGAAGCAAAGTTTTTGCTGTGAGAGACGGTTTGGTCGTTGATACTGAAAAGAAAAATAGCAAAAACTGCAAAGACAAATCCTGCGTCAAATTCAATAACTACATCAAGATTTTGCACGACGATGGTACAGTGATAGAATATTTACATCTTAAGAAAAATGGTGTAAAGGTCAAGCCTGGACAAAAAGTCAAGGCTGGTCTGCATATAGGGAACAGCGGAAATACTGGTTGGAGTACTGGACCACATTTGCATATATCTCTCTATCTTAAAAACAAAGACAATGAAAGAGTTTTTCTACCAATGAAATTTCAAATAGCTGATGGTAGTGTTGTAGAGGAACTCAAAGAAGGTACTGAATATGCCCGATAATATTCTTTAATAGTCATCAAAATTCAGCTTAAGGCAACTTCTGTAGAATATATAAAATTCCTCCACCAGCAGTATAGCAAAGTACGTCGTACCAGTCTGCCGTATATCTTGCCATATGTCGTGGTAGATACCACTCAAAATAAACCGAATAGAGACAGATTATACTAAAAATGCTGATTGGGCCAAGTCGAATGCTTCTGTCTTTCTTAATAAGCCATACCACATTTAGTGCAGCCGTTAATACAATGGGAACGATCATAAGATCGTTCAGATGGTTCAGGATAAAACTAGTTAATGAAAGTTGCTCAATTTTGACGAGCTGGACCGTACCGTAAGTCAGAAAGCACAGTAAAAAAAACACATGCAGAGATTTCAAAGGGTGAGCCTTAATCATGTAGCAAGCAATGCAACTAGATAAGCAATAAATAGCCCGATGGCCATCACAACCGTCCAGATAGAATGAGCGACGATGTAGGTGCCCCTCACAAATGAATATTTGCTATTTTTCCAGCGTTCTGAAAAAGTTGGTTCTTCCTGATTCAATTTCTCATTTTCACTGCCTTCATCCAATTCGATGAACTTCTGTTTTTCCGTCGGCTGAGCCTGCTCTTCTTTTCTCATGAAAACAATATAAAAATGAGCTTGTTCAAAACTTCAAACAGATGTTTAGTTTGACGTGATTTTAACGACTGGTTTTGTGAATGATAAAGGGTTAATTCTCGCTTTCTATCTATAAATTCGTGCATTCATGTCAGAACAGATTACCACAATTTCTTTTTTCGAAAGCGATTCTTTTATTGGTCATTCAAGAGGTTTTATAGGTGTAGCAGAAGGATGGATCAGACTTCCAAAGGTGAAAGGCCAAACATTCTTCAAGGTAATGGGTGTAGGTCAGGAGGGGTTTGACCCTAGACCTGATTGGTCAAGGTACATGCACCTACAGGTTTGGGAGAATGAAGATGCAGCGTTGAGATACTTTCGCGAAAGCAAATTTTTCAATCGTTTAAAAAATAGAGCTGTCGGCCACCAGCAGATATTTTTAAAAAACATCCAAGCACGAGGGAGATGGGCTAATCAAAATCCTTTTGAGAAAAGCACATTTTTGGATCCTGGAAATAATTTTGTTTTTGTCCTGACCAGAGCGCGAATAAAACTGAAATTTCTGAAGAAATTCTGGGATTATGTCCCGATTTCCCAAAGAGGTCTAAATAGCAACCCTAATCTGTTATATAAACTTGGGGTAGGTGAGTGGCCAGTAACACACATGGCCACACTGAGTCTGTGGGATGATATGAAGGCTTTGCGCAACTACGCATACCGTGGAAAGGAACATAAAGCTGCAATTCAACAGACTCAAGCACTAGACTGGTATGCTGAGGAGATGTTTAGTCGATTTCAACCATACAAAGTAAATGGTAACTTCAGACAGTTTGAAGTGCCTTATGATTTGCGTCGAGAATACTAAAAAGTCCAGGTCATTAGAGTTCTGGTAGAGGAAAACGAGAATCTAAATCTAATACCCCTCGTTTTGAGCGATACGTACTTTCTTGAACAAATCAGAACTATAGACAAAGTCAGTTACTGCCTCATTATCAGTTTTGAATATTTCTTTGTTAGTGCCTCGCCACGCTAGTTTTCCATCCTTAAGGAAAACAATTGTTTGACCTATTTCCATTACACTGTTCATGTCATGAGAGATGATTACGGTGGTAATGTCCCTTTCGTGTGTAATTTCTTGAATCAGATTGTCGATTACGGTTGCGGTCTTAGGATCAAGTCCAGAATTGGGCTCGTCACAAAAAAGGTATTTTGGGTAGTTCACAACGGCTCTAGCGAGAGCAACTCTTTTTTGTTGACCACCAGAAATCTCACTTGGCATCTTCTTGTTCAATCCGGTAAGATTGACTCGTTCAAGCATCTCGTTTGCTCGCTCAAGCCTTTTGTTCTTTTTCATCCGGTTAAACATGCGCAGTGGAAACATCACGTTCTCTTCTACCGTCATCGAGTCAAAAAGCGCACTATGCTGGAATAGCATACCCATTTCTTTACGCAGCTCGGCTTTACGATCATCGTCCATCTCATTCAGATCTTCACCATCGTAAAGAATAGTTCCACCATCTGGGATAAATAGTCCCAACATGTTTTTCAAAAAAACCGACTTCCCAGAACCGCTGGCGCCTATGATCATATTGGTCTTGCCACGGTCAAAAGTTGTCGTGATTCCCTTGAGAACTTCCTCGCCTCCAAATCCTTTTCTTAAATCTTTTACCTCAATCATTAGCTTAAAAGTAATTGAGTGAGAATATAATTTGCGATTATGATCGCTGTACAGGTCCAGACAAAACTTGTCGTACTCGCCTTACCTACTTCCAGTGCACCTCCTTTCATGAAATAGCCATGATAGCTAGGTATGGTGGCAAGCAGTAGACCGAATACCATCGTCTTGATAAAAGCATAGGTGACATGGAATGGATCAAAAGAGTCCTGCACACCAGCAACAAATTCTTCAGAGCTCACCAGCCCACCATAAACGCTGGCTAGATAGCCACCCATCACCCCTAGAAACATGCAAATCGCTATAAGGAATGGGTAAATCAGAAGAGCGATAATTTTAGGAAATACCAGATAATTGACCGGATTAATCCCCATGACTTCCAGAGCGTCAATTTGTTCTGTAACCCGCATCGAGCCTATACTGGACGTAATGTAAGAACCCACTTTCCCCGCCATAATGACTGATATAAAGGTGGGTGCAAATTCTAGAATCATCGATTGCCGCGTGGCAAAGCCGATTAGCGATTTGGGAATAAGAGGATTGTCTAGGTTAAGAGAGGTTTGTAACGCCACTACGGCACCCATAAAAAGAGAAATAAATCCAGTGATCCATAAAGAGCCTATGATCAGGTCATCTATTTCTTTGAGGATGAGTTCTTTTAATACAATAGGTTTAGTCGGCCTCCTGAAGACATCGGCTAGCATTATGAAATACTGTCCAAAATGGGTGACAAGCTGCATGAGCGGTAAATCTAAGTAAAAATACTAGCTACCGATTTAATGCAATCTTAAACTTGAAACTAAGGCATGGGACTAACTTTGTCGCAAATTTTACGCATGCGCAATTCAGTGTTGATTTGTCTGTTAATGGTTGTTGTGGTAGGTTGTAAGGATTCGCTTTCGCGAAAGCGGGATTCTGAAAATCAAAAAACTACTCAATATCAGGATAAACTCGATAGACCTAAGCTAGTCGTGGGAATCGTGGTCGATCAAATGAGATATGATTACTTGACCAGATTTTATGATCGGTACGGCTCTGATGGTTTTAAGCGGCTACTTAAGGGAGGTTTTGATGCGAGGAACAATCACTTTAACTATGTGCCTACCTACACTGCGCCAGGTCATACGTCGATTTACACAGGAACTACGCCCAGCAATCATGGCATTATAGGGAACAATTGGTACGATAAGACGGCTGGTAAGATCATTTACAATGCTAGCGATGACCATGTAGAGCCGGTAGGGACGAATAGTGACGATGGAAAAATGTCACCCCGCCAAATGTTGACCACCACTGTTACAGATGAATTAGAGCTTCACACGCAAGGACGCGCCAAGGTCATCGGTATTAGCCTGAAGGATCGCGGTGCAATTTTACCTGCAGGTCACGCTGCAGATGCTGCATATTGGTTCATTGGAGGCGGTGAGGGAAATTTTATTTCTAGCACTTTCTATTTGAAAAGTCTGCCAGAATGGGTCCAAGACTTCAATGCTAGCGACAAAGTGGAATCCTATCTGAAAGATTGGAACACACTTTACGATGTTGATACTTACGTAGAAAGCGGTAGTGACGTCAATAGGTACGAGCGCAGTCCACGAGGTATGAATGAGGCACATTTTCCTTATAATCTAAAAGACCTAGCTGATCAAAACGATGGCCTGAGTATCCTCAAATCAACCCCCTATGGCAATAGCATTGTCACAGATTTTGCGATAGAAGCTATAGAGAACGAAAAAATGGGAAATGACGAGATCACAGATTTTCTCGCCATAAGCTATTCCAGTACTGATTACATAGGACACCAGTACGGTGTGAATAGCGTAGAGATCGAAGACACATATTTACGCCTAGACCTAGAAATTGCCAGATTGCTGAAAGAACTGGATGAAAAAGTAGGACAGGGGGAATACAGTGTTTTTCTCACCGCAGATCATGGCGCTGTGGAAAATCCTACTTATCTATTTGATAGACGAGTCAACAGCGGATATTTTGACACGTCTAAATTAAAGGATACACTTAATCGGCTGCTCACAACGCAATACAAATCTGCTGATTTGATCGAGAATATCTCAAACGAACAGATTTTCTTAGATCATGAAAAGCTAAAAGAATTAAATGTATCAAATAGTACAGTTCAGAACTTCCTAGCAGAAACTTTGATGAATATACCTTACGTGGACAAAGTCTTTCTGCGGGAGGATCTGATGAGATCTAGTTTTTCAGCTGGGACTGGAAAACTTATTTCAAATGGTTTTCATCAAAAGCGCAGCGGTGATATCGCCTATGTATTAGAACCAGCGGTAATCAGTTATGGTACAAAGGGTTCTACTCACGGTAGTTCGCAAACCTATGATACCCACGTACCACTCATTTTTTATGGTAAAGGGTTTAAGACTGGATATACTTACAAACTCACAGAAATCACAGACATCGCACCTACAGTTGCTGCCATGTTGCGTATCGCCATGCCTAGCGGTGCAACAGGAAACCCCATCGAGCAGGTTTTAGACTAGCTCATAAGCCTAGTTTTCGTTTGATTCCCTTCCAGCGATAATTTCTAATGAACTTGCCTTGTTCCGACGTGAGGATAGGTTTTGTTTTTTTGCTTTTCGCGAAAGCGTACCCTGACAAATAATCGGTAAATACTTTGAGTCTTTTGGCTTTTAAGGCCATTTTGAATCCAGTGATAATAGTAAGCAAAAAGCCCATGCGTAGTTTAAACATGGCCTCGCCCTGATGTTTTACTGATTTATTCATGTAGGCAGCGCCTGTAGGTTTCAGATGCTTGACATGCAAGTCGGGAACGGTGACCACTTTCCACCCATAGAATCTTGCAATCATTTCATCTGCTGTGTCCCAACCGATGGAATTTTTCAAGCCACCTATTTGTTTGAAACATTCTGTGCGATAAGCTTTTAGAGCGCCTCTGATGTGGTCAGGATTGTTCTGATTCTCAATTGCCCATTGACCGTTTTTTTCTACAGTGCAATGACCACCTACCATACCTACACGTTCATGCGATTCAAAAACCTCAATTATCGTTTTTAAATAATCCACAGGAAAGATGAGGTCTGCATCAAACTTACAGATGACGTCATATTCTGAAAGAACAATATTTTTTAAACCATAATTAAAGGCCTTAACTACTTTACTTCCAGGCTGGTTCTCTGCTGCAGAAGATCGCCAAACTAATTCAATGCGAGACGATTCAAGACCTTGTACAATCTCAGCAGTTTGGTCGGTTGAATTGTCATCAACAACAATGATTCTAGAGGCAGAGGTGGATTGCTGAATTAAGCTCTCTAGTGTCTTGCCGATGTGCTGCGCCTCATTATGAGCTGGAATGATGATTGCGATATCCATCTAATCTAATTACTTTTTCTCGCAGTAAACGAGATAATACCGCGGGACGAAATACCTTAATAAAGGTCTAAGACCTATTTTTCTAGCAGGATGCTTAAACTTAACTGAGTCCACGATCTTCCATCCTGCTTTATCTAGAACGTAGTCTAGTTGCCAACTCTCAAATTCATGATAATGCTGGTCTCTAATGTCTTCTGGATTCCTGTACGCAGATGAGAACCATAGCTTAAGCGGCACACTGACAAGAAGTTTTTGTGCTTTGATTTTTGATAGGACATTATAGGGTGCTACCAGATGTTCTAGAATTTCGAAAGCTGTAATTGCATCACCGTCAAAAGCTCTGACCGTTGACTGATCATCATCCAAGTCTTCGCCAGCAGTATTGCTCACCAGATAGCCTTCCTCACGCATCATTTTACTTAAGGGATTATCTACTCCTAAGTCTAGGATGCGCTCATCTTTAGCGATGTACTTTTTAATAAAAGACATCGTTATTTTAAAGCGTTTTGTTGGATAGGTGTTCTCGTACATTTAGTAAGCTTACCTCAACAAAATTAAGTGAAACCATCTTAGAGACACGCCTTACAGCCACACGCATGTCATGGTATATAAATTGTACTTTTCGCGGCTATGAAGAAATCTTTGATTCTTTTTTTCTGGTGTTTCTTTTCCATGGAAGCACAAAACTCACCTAGCCAAGTTGAGCTAGTGGATTTCAAAACAGCAGATCTCAAAATAGACCTTGATGAGAACTCGTTTCAAATCAAGGGGGAAGTAAATTTTGACTTTGAGATCCTGCAACAAACCGATTCGGTTTTTTTAGACGCCAAGAATCTCATTCAATATCAGATTGAACTAGACGGAACTCCCGTATCAAACCCATATAACGGTAAACAGATTGTATTGAGGCAGAGTTTCAAACCAGAATCTACACATACTGTAAAAATTACCTTCACATCAGAACCCACCAAAGCTTTTTATTTTATCGACGCAGATAGAAATGGAAAATGGGAACAAGCTTGGACGCAAGGGCAGGGAAAATACACAAGCAATTGGCTGCCTAGTCTAGACGATGCCAATGATAAGCTTGTTTGGAATATTGCCGTAAGAGCGCCCGACCAATTGACTGCACTTGCAAATGGTGTGTTAGAAAAGCAAAAGGATGGTTATAGGTACTACACGATGGAAAATCCCATGTCCAGCTATCTCGTGGCCATTGTTTGCGGCCGATATGAGGTTATGGAGTCTGAAACCAAATCTGGCGTGGATTTCCAACAATTTTTCTACCCGAGCGATAAAGCGCAGGCTGAGCTCATCTACCAAAATAGCATAAATCTATTTGTAGCACTAGAAGAAGAAATAGGTGTGAATTATCCATGGGAGGTATATAAACAGGCACCCGTTAAGGATTTCCTTTATTCGGGGATGGAGAATACTACGCTCACGTTGTTCAACGATCAGTTTGTGGTGGACAGTCTGGGCATCAATGACAGAAACTACACTACGGTAAACGCCCACGAGATGGCGCACCACTGGTTTGGAAACCTGGTTACCGCACAGTCAGGAAAACACCACTGGCTGCAAGAAGGTTTTGCTACCTACTACGCACTTCTTGCCGAGAAAAAACTGTATGGAAATGAGCATTTTCAAGTGAATCTCTACGAGCATGTTGAGGCTTTGGTGAGACAGGAGCAAAACGGGGGTTCTGCTGCTGTGCTTGACGAAAATGCCAGCTCACTTACTTTTTACCAGCATGGGGCATGGGCCCTGCACGCCCTACAGGATTTGATTGGAGAAATTCGCTTTCGCGAAAGCGTAAAAAAATACCTCCTACAATATCAATTTAAAACAGCAACAACCGATGATTTTCTCACTATAGTAGAACAGGTTTCTGAAAAAGATCTATCAGCATTCAAACAGATGTGGCTGGAATCCAAAGAATTTCCCACCATGACGGCCATTGAGATATTGCGAAAAGACCAATTCATGCAGCGCTATTTTGAATTGATTTCAATGCGTGAGAGAACTTTTGATAACGCCTACTCATTTTACAAGTCAGTACTCAAAGATCCCGTTTCTGTTGACCTGGTAACAGAAATGGTAGCGCAACTTCAAACACGATTGGATGATAGGCGATTTGTGCTTCACAAAGATGCAGCTGCCCTAAATATTCCTGAAGTCAATCAAATGATTGCGCTTACAGCAACCGAGGTAAATGAGGTGAATAAAGATATGATGTACGATTTTCTAAATGCCCCATCTTACCTCACACGCGAGAGTACTTTATACATCTTATGGCAAAATTCAATTGACAAAAAGAAACTCCTACAAGATTCTCGTGAAATGTGGGCTGGTCAGGTAAGTCCTAGTCTTGATTTAGCCTGGATCGCAATGGCTCTAAACACCGAAGGATTTAAAAAGGAAGATCAGCAGGTATTTTTAAAACGCATGCAATCCTATACTAGTCCTAAGTTTTCTACCGTTACCCGTACAGCAGCCTTTGATTATTTATTGAATCTCAGAGCGTTTTCATTAGAGAATGTTCAACATCTGATGATGGCTTCCTTGCACCACTCGTGGAGATTTTACAAAAATTCAAGAGAGGTGTTGAGAGCCTTGAATAAAGACGATTCTAATACGGCTTTAATCAATGCGGCCTTAGGGAGCTTTGAGCCGGCAGATCAGGAAAAGCTGCGTAGGATTTTAGATGATGAGATCTAGAAGAGATCAGAGACTTCCCGGCGCAAGTAACTCAACGCTGTAGCGCTAGGCGATTGCTTGTCCATCAATTCATTGAGAATCCCGTGGCGTAGACCATCAGCCGTGGTGATTTTGTCGGTCAAAGACACCTGACGTATTTTTTGAATAGTCGTGTTTTTTGCCCCGCGTATGACATTCCAGGCCTCTTCGCTTATATAGATCTGCTGTGCGATGTTGTGTTCAAATTCCTGTTCTATCGCTCCTACCAGCGTCTGTTCATAATCAGCCTTGCTCATATCGCCTGGTTTGGTACGTACGACCAGATTTGCTGGCTTGATGCGTTCAAGAAATAGCGTCATGCGCTGGTAAGCCTGCATGCGTGTGGGCAATGTCTTTCCTTGAGACTCTCTTACCGTTATAAATCGGCGTCTTTTTTCTTCATTTTTCATAAAAGAAGAAAAAAAGTACCAAGAGATCATACCTACTAAAAGGGCTGGAAAAAAAATGGCAAATAACGATAGAGGGGTAAGTTCCATGAAAATTAGTCTGGTTTAGAAAAAAACGAAAATATCAAAGAATTATTTAGTGATAGAGCTCGAATTTTCTAATCAACATTTGGAGAAGGTATTAGTGTATTCCGCTTTCGCGAAAGCGTATTAACTAATAGCTTTTAAACTATTTCAACGATTCCTATTTCTGCGATTGCCACCAGATCGGCTAGACGACGAGTTGGCGTTTCTTTTGGGCCTATTGTTATTTTGACGCCCCCGCTGACCCTGTTTTTTTAATGTAGGTTCTGCCGTATCTTCTATCGTAAACGGATAATCGTGATCATCTACCACTGGAATTGCCTGTCGGATCAATTTCTCGATGTCTTTTAAAAATGGTCGCTCTTCCAGCATACAAAAACTCACTGCGAGACCAGATGCGCCTGCTCGCCCTGTGCGCCCTATGCGATGGACATAACTCTCTGGGATATTGGGCAAATCATAATTGACCACATATTGCAATTCATCTATGTCGATACCGCGCGCTGCAATATCTGTGGCTATGAGAGCATTAAGTTCACCATTTTTGAACGCATCCAGTGCTCTTACACGAGCGCCTTGGCTTTTGTTTCCATGTATAGCAGCTGCCTTCAGACCAGCTTTGTCAAGTTGTTGGACAATTTTGTTTGCGCCGTGTTTTGTTCTCGAAAAAACTAGCGTTGGGGAGTCTAGTTTAGAGTTCAGCAGATCAATCAATAAAGCGGTCTTGTTCTTTTTGTTGACATGGTAGATCTGTTGTTCTACCTTTTCAGCCGTCGTTTTTTCAGGCGAGATGGTAACTTGCTCAAAATCACCTAAAATCTCCCTTGATAACTTAACAATCGCCGCGGGCATGGTAGCGCTAAAAAACAAGGACTGGCGTTGTTTCGGTATGATCTTCAAGATCTTCTTGATATCATGTATAAAGCCCATGTCCAGCATTTGATCTGCCTCATCTAGCACAAAATGTTGGAGGTCCTTGAGAGAGATATATCCCTGACCGATTAGGTCCAACAAACGTCCTGGGGTGGCAACCAGTACATCTACACCGGCATGCAACGCATAAACCTGCGCCTGCTGTTTTACACCACCAAATATCACGGTGTTCTTTATCTTGGTATATTTCGCGTAAGCGGTAAAATTCTCACCTATTTGAATAGCCAATTCACGAGTAGGGGTAACCACCAGGGTTTTTATTTTCCGCTTGCCTGAATCCCGGCTGGTCTCAATAAGATCTTGAATAATAGGGATTGAAAATGCGGCTGTTTTACCAGTTCCAGTCTGCGCAACGCCCAGTAGGTCTTTGCCTTTCAATAGGACTGGTATACTCTGTGCTTGTATAGGGGTGGGTTTCTCGTAGCCTTGATCCATCAGCGCCTTCAAAATAGGATCGGCAAGGCCTAACTCTCTAAATGTCATAAATAATTATAAGCGGCAAAGGTAGAGGTATTCTGATCCGCACTTGCTCAAAGGACGATTTATGATTACCTCTTGAGTGAAAAATGACCTCTTATTTCTTTTTCGCCTGTAAGATTGCCTTCAGCATCCTTATCTATATAAGTTAGCTTGTACCAATAATCAGACTCATTGATGAATTGATTATTCAATGTACCGTCCCATCCAGTACCAGAAACCGAAATAGTTTTGACGAGTTTGCCGAACCTATCAAATATTTCCACGGTTGCATTGGGGTCTGTAAGGATAATCCCTTCAATGTTCCAGCGGTCATTGAAATTGTCATTATTAGGCGTAAAGAACTGTGGAACACCTATGGTTCTAACGATCGTACTTGCTTCCCAGCAACCGTCTGTGCTTCTAAAACTCAATGTTTGAATACCTGTTCCAGTGAGTACGTTTGTAAATCTATAAGTGAATCGATTCTCAGAGTTTACCATAGGAAGCCAAGATTCGTCATTCAGTCGAACTTCAAATGTGGTATCCAGACCACCAAACACCACAAAGGTTTCAATAGAGTGTTTATTCAAACGGTGATTCCCAGTTTCCGTTGCCCCAAAATCACTTGGAATACCACCTAAGACTACAGAAGCTACTGCGACACCTGAACATCCATTAGAATCTGTTGCTATCACAGTATAGAGCCCAGGCGCGGTGGCCTCGAGGTTTGGACCGTTAGCATTGGAGATCAACACATCACCCGATCCGTCATCAAAGAACCACTCATAGGTTAAACTGTTTGCTGGCAAGCCAGTCATGAGAATAGGTGGGTCGATTAGCGTTCCGTCAGCTTGTCGACAGATCAAGTATTCATCTTGCAATTCAGGATTAGGTGAATCAAACAAAATAAGCTCAACAGGAGTTGTCGAAAAACAACCTGTGTTGGGATCTACGACTCGTGCAAAAAGACTCGTTTGACCAATACTCAGTACAAGATTCCTCGGAAGTGAATCACTGCCTGATCTTGCATCAACCAAATCAGAATAGTAAGTTACAGTTACAGCGGTACTCAGATTTGCAATGTCATCAGAAAGCGAAAATAGATCGATTTCTTCCGAGCCATCGTTATTGTCATCACAGTATATGACATCACCGAGATTGATGGCGTCAGGCCCCTCAGAAATGTTTAATTGAAAAGAGGTCTCATCTTTACAGTCAGCTGTCCCCCCAGAGCTATCATAGATAAAAATAGTAACAGGATAAGTCACAAAATCTGAAAATCTAATAATCTCTCCAGCGGTGAACGATCTTCCTCCACCATCTTGTAGAGTGTAGTATGCCTCATTGCCACTCAAATCAGTTCCTAAAATATCAGGAAGTTCAAATTCGCTACATATATCAATGTCATTGATAGGATCAATTGCTGGGGAATTGATGATGGTAATCGTAAACTCATTTTCGTCAGTACAATTTGGATTTGTTCCGCTTTGCGCGAAAACATACAACGTTGAAGTCACCGTTATCACATCACCTACATTGAGCATATTCCCAGCGCCGTTGGGTGCATCAAAATAGTCTCCCACCGCAAGCGCAGGCAGTACATAACTGTCGCATTCGGTCACATCGGCTGGGTCATCTGCAATCGGAGTTGGAACGATAGTGATGGTAAAGCTATTTTCGTCAGTACAATTTGGATTTGTTCCGCTTTGCGCGAAAACGTACACTGTGGAAGTCACCGTTATCACATCACCTACATTGAGCATAGTCCCAGCGCCGTTGGGTGCATCAAAATAGTCTCCCACCGCAAGCGCTGGCAGTACATAACTGTCGCATTCGGTCACATCGGCAGGGTCATCTGCGACTGGGGTAGGGTTGACTATCACGGTAAATGTCGAACTCGCAGAATCCTGTCCCGAAGGCAGGCCTGAATCGGTCACCGTCACTTCGTAAGTAGTGGTGGCGGCATGCGAGACATCCAGCGTAGAGTTGGTTCCCAACACTGTTGCGTTCCCCTGTTCGTTCCATGAATAGGAATAGTTTCCCACGGCAGTCGACGGATCGGGGTCGGCAGTGAGCGTAACAGTTGTTCCCGCACCCGAGCAGACGGCGTTCTGAGGTGCGGTGATGCTCACAGAAAGATTACAGTCGAGAAGTGTTAATGAGAAGCTCTGCTCGGAATCACAGCTACCGTTTTCATCGTAGGCGTATAGCGTCACCGGATAGCTAACAAAATCAGTAAATGTCAGCGAGCTTCCCTCGGCATAGCTGCTACCGCCGCCATTAGGTCCACCCGGTGCATTGTAGTAGGTCTGATTGCCGCTGAATCCCGAGCCTGCGATCACGGGTAGCACGTATGGCGCACATTGGTCGACATCCGTAATAGGGTCTATGGTTGGACTGCTGATGATGGAAACAAGGAAATTATTTTCGTCAAAGCAGTTGGGCGTTGTCCCGCTCTCGGCATAGACGAAGACTGTTTGCGAACTAGAGATCGTATCCCCTGTACTCAGCGCATTACCCGTCCCTCCCGAACCGGTAAAATAGTTTCCGACCGAAAGCGCAGGCAGAACATAGCTGTCGCATTCGGTCACATCTGCGGGGTCATCCGCAACTGGTGTCGGAACGATAGTGATGGTAAAGCTATTTTCATCAGTACAGTTTGGATTTGTTCCGCTTTGCGCGAAAACGTACACTGTGGAAGTCACCGTTATCA
>CAYZJT010000018.1:0-65820 GCA_964478845.1 uncultured Flavobacteriaceae bacterium
GCGGGAGTAGCTCAGTTGGTAGAGCGTCAGCCTTCCAAGCTGAATGTCGCCGGTTCGAACCCGGTCTCCCGCTCAAAAAGTAAAGAGATCTGGCTGTTTCTATACCAGTTCCTTGATACTTGCAAATAGTCTGTGACGTGGACGCTTTCGCGAAAGCGTACTCAAGAGAAAGGCCGGTGTAGCTCAGGGGTAGAGCGTTTCCTTGGTAAGGAAGAGGTCACGAGTTCAAATCTCGTCATTGGCTCAACGATAGAAAAAAGGTCTCTTTTAAGAGGCCATTACTAGTATAAGCTGATTTGGCTTTAGCAACCGTGTCAGTTTGAGTTTGAAACACTAATTATAAACTAAGATTAAAGTTATGGCTAAAGAAACGTATGATCGTTCGAAACCTCACCTTAACGTAGGTACAATTGGTCACGTAGACCACGGTAAGACAACACTTACTGCTGCGATTACTAAGGTACTTGCAGATGCTGGTTACTCTTCGGCAACAAGTTTCGATCAAATTGACAACGCTCCTGAAGAAAAAGAGCGTGGTATCACTATTAACTCTTCTCACGTTGAGTACCAAACACAAAACCGTCACTACGCTCACGTAGACTGTCCAGGTCACGCGGATTACGTAAAGAACATGGTTACTGGTGCTGCACAAATGGACGGTGCTATCCTTGTAGTTGCTGCTACTGATGGTCCTATGCCACAAACTCGTGAGCACATCCTTCTAGGTCGTCAGGTAGGTATCCCTCGTATCGTTGTTTTCTTGAATAAAGTAGACATGGTAGATGATGAGGAGCTTCTTGAGCTAGTTGACATGGAGGTAAGAGATCTTCTTAACTTCTACGAGTATGACGGTGACAATGGTCCTGTTATCTCTGGTTCTGCTCTAGGTGCACTTAACGGTGAGCAAAAATGGGTTGACACAGTTCTTGAATTGATGGAAGCTGTAGACAACTGGATCGAGGAGCCTGTGCGTGATATGGACAAGCCTTTCTTGATGCCTATCGAGGACGTATTCTCAATTACTGGTCGTGGTACTGTTGCAACTGGTCGTATTGAGACTGGTGTAGCAAACACAGGTGACCCAGTAGAGATCATCGGTATGGGTGCAGAGAAATTGACTTCTACCATCACTGGTATCGAGATGTTCCGTCAGATCCTAGACCGTGGTGAAGCTGGTGATAACGCTGGTATCCTACTTAGAGGTATTGAGAAGACTCAAATCTCTCGTGGTATGGTAATCACTAAGCCTGGTTCTGTAACGCCACACAAAGAGTTCAAGGCAGAGGTTTATATCTTGAAAAAAGAAGAAGGTGGACGCCACACTCCATTCCACAACAACTATCGTCCACAGTTCTACGTACGTACAACTGACGTGACTGGAAACATCAAGCTTCCAGAAGGTGTTGAGATGGTAATGCCAGGTGATAACCTAACTATTCACGTTGACCTTATCCAGCCTATCGCGATGAACGTAGGTCTACGTTTTGCAATCCGTGAGGGTGGTAGAACAGTAGGTGCAGGTCAGGTGACTGAAATCCTAGACTAATTAAGTCTGAACACTTTTAAAGTATCCTATTTAAGCATTTTTTAGATAGGGTACTTTACTTGTATTACCAATATTGGGTTCGCTTTCGCGAAAGCGGACTCTCAAACGGGTTTAGCTCAGTTGGTAGAGCACTGGTCTCCAAAACCAGGTGTCGTGAGTTCGAGTCTCGCAACCCGTGCAACAATGGACAACTGTCCAACATCGAGAAAGGATCTTTGAAGATTTTTTCGCAATTGAATTAATATGGGACTTGTATCGTACGTAAGAGAATCCTACAGTGAGTTGACAAACCATGTGACTTGGCCTACATGGGCTGAAGCTCAGAAGCTGGTTGTAACCGTTGCTGTATTCTCTATCATTTTTGCCTTGATTATAGCAGGGATAGATTTTGTGTTTAGTAACGCCATCGAGAACTACTTCTCATGGATCAAAAACAGCTAGGCATGAGCGAGGAGCAGGATAACATGAAGTGGTACGTAGTACGCTCTGTAAGTGGTCAAGAGAACAAAATCAAAGACTACATTGAATCAGAGATTGCACACCACGGGCTGGAGGATTACTTGAATCAGATTTTGGTGCCGACTGAAAAGGTGGTCCAGATACGTGATGGTAAAAAGTATAACAAGGAACGTATTTACTTTCCGGGTTATATCATGGTTCAGGCCAGACTAGAGGGTGAAGTGCCACACGTAATCAAGTCAGTTAACGGTGTGATAGGCTTTCTAGGTGAAACTAAAGGCGGCGATCCTGTCCCACTAAGAAAGTCGGAGGTGAACCGCATGCTAGGTAAGGTAGATGAGCTTGCAGAACAGCAAGATTCCATTGCAATACCATTCAAAGCTGGCGAAACTGTTAAGGTGGTCGATGGACCGTTCAACGGATTCAACGGTACGATTGAAAACGTAAATGAAGATAAAAGAAAACTTGAGGTTATGGTGAAGATCTTCGGTCGTAAAACGCCGCTAGAATTGAGCTATATGCAAGTTGAAAAAGTATAAATGTTACAATTTATAGATAGTCCGACAGGCTTCCACTTGACGACTATTTCATAAGAGAAACAATTAAAATGGCTAAAGAAGTATCTAAGATTGTAAAGTTACAAGTTAGAGGTGGTGCGGCCAATCCTTCTCCACCAGTAGGACCTGCTCTAGGTGCGGCTGGTGTAAATATCATGGAGTTCTGTAAGCAGTTCAATGCTAGAACACAGGATAAACAAGGGAAGGTTTTACCTGTTGCCATCACTGTCTATAAAGACAAATCTTTTGACTTTATCATCAAAACTCCACCAGCTGCGGTGCAGATTCTAGAAGCTGCAAAGCTTAAAGGTGGTAGTGGTGAGCCTAACCGTAAAAAGGTAGGTACGATCTCATGGGATCAAATCAAAGTAATTGCAGAAGATAAGATGCCTGATTTGAACGCTTTCACTATAGAAAGCGCGATGATGATGGTAGCTGGTACTGCGCGCTCAATGGGCGTTAACGTAAAAGGTGGTGACGCGCCTCAAAAATCTTAAGCAATGGCAAAGTTGACAAAAAATCAAAAAGAGGCGCGATCAAAAGTTGATCAGTCTCAAACTTACAGCGTAGCTCAAGCTTCTGAAATCGTAAAAGATATTACGACTACAAAATTTGACGCATCTGTAGATCTAGCTGTTCGCTTGAATGTAGATCCTCGTAAAGCAAACCAAATGGTTCGTGGTGTAGTAACCTTACCACACGGGACTGGTAAGGATGTAAAAGTTCTTGCGCTTGTAACCCCAGATAAGGAGCAGGAAGCTCAAGATGCTGGTGCAGATTACGTAGGTCTTGACGAGTATTTGACTAAGATCAAAGGCGGCTGGACAGATGTAGATGTTATCGTTACCATGCCAAGTGTAATGGGTAAGCTAGGTCCGTTAGGTCGTATCCTTGGTCCTAGAGGCTTGATGCCTAACCCGAAGACTGGTACCGTAACCATGGATGTGGCAAAAGCGGTATCTGATGTAAAAGCTGGAAAAATCGACTTTAAAGTTGACAAAACTGGTATCGTACACGCTGCTATAGGTAAAGCTTCATTTAGTGCTGACAAAATTGCTGGAAATGCAAGGGAATTAATCAACACACTTGTAAAGCTTAAGCCTACTGCTGCAAAAGGTGTTTACATCAAGAGCATTCACATGTCAAGTACAATGAGTCCTAGCGTAGCTATCGACACTAAACGTTTTGCTGACGACTAAAACCTAAATCATGACAAGAGAACAAAAAGCAAATGTGATTCAGGATTTGACCAATACGTTAGGTGAAAATTCAACTATTTACTTAGCTGATATTTCTGGACTCAACGCACAGGAAACATCAAACCTGAGAAGAGCCTGTTTCAAGGCAAACGTAAAAATGTCCGTGGTTAAGAATACGCTTCTTTCCAAGGCAATGGAAGCTTCTGATAAGGATTTTGGCGAATTGCCAGAATTGTTGAAGGGTAACACCTCAATGATGCTCTCAGAAGTTGCAAATGCACCTGCAAAGGTGATCGAGAATTTTAGAAAGAAGTCTGAGCGTCCTATCCTTAAAGGTGCTTATGTAGAAGAAGCTATCTACGTAGGTGACGATAAGATCAACGCGCTAAGCAACATCAAGTCACGTGAAGAAATGATCGGTGAAGTGATTACGCTACTTCAAAGTCCTGCTAAGAATGTTGTTTCTGCTCTTCAATCTGGTGGTGGCAAACTTGCAGGAATTCTTAAAACCCTATCAGAGCGATAGGTATCAAAATAGTACGCACTCAATTATTTTATAAATTTTAAAACGATAGTAAAAATGGCAGATTTAAAAGAATTCGCAGAGCAGTTAGTTAACCTAACTGTAAAAGAAGTAAACGAACTTGCAGACATCTTGAAAGAGGAGTATGGTATCGAGCCTGCAGCTGCTGCAGTAGCAATGGCAGGTCCAGCCGCTGATAATGGTGATGCTGGTGAAGAGCAAACTGAGTTTGACGTGATCCTTAAAGCAGCTGGTGGTTCTAAACTAGCAGTAGTAAAACTAGTTAAGGAATTGACTGGTGCTGGATTGAAAGATGCTAAGAGCCTAGTTGACGATGCACCATCACCTATCAAGGAAGGTGTCTCTAAAGATGAGGCAGAAGCTCTTAAAGCACAGCTAGAAGAAGCTGGTGCTGAGGTAGAGTTGAAGTAAGAATTACTTCGAAAACAATATCGGTTTAGGCCTGGAGTCACGCGCTCTCAGGTCTAGACCATTTTGCGTATAAAGATGAGACGTCATTTTTAACGCTTTTTATTTTTCATTTAATACCGTGCATTAATGCTAGCGACACAAAAAGAAAGAATTAATTTTTCGACGGTAACTTCTAGACCAGAGTATCCAGATTTGCTGGATATTCAAATTAAATCCTTCCAGGATTTTTTTCAGTTAGAAACCAAGTCTGATAAACGTGAGGTAGAAGGTCTGTACAACACATTTATGGAGAATTTCCCCATAACAGACACACGTAATCAGTTTGTACTTGAGTTTCTGGACTACTTTGTAGATCCACCACGCTATTCCATCCAGGAATGCATCGAGCGAGGCCTTACTTACAGCGTACCGCTCAAATCAAGACTAAAACTTTATTGTACCGACCCTGAGCACGAGGATTTTGAAACCATCGTTCAGGATGTTTATCTAGGTACAATTCCTTACATGACACCGTCTGGAACCTTTGTAATCAATGGTGCAGAACGAGTTGTTGTATCACAATTACACAGATCTCCGGGTGTATTCTTCGGTCAGTCTTTCCATGCGAATGGAACCAAGCTTTACTCCGCGAGGGTAATCCCTTTCAAAGGAAGCTGGATTGAATTTGCAACTGACATCAATAGTGTCATGTACGCATACATCGATCGTAAGAAGAAGTTACCTGTAACTACTCTTTTCCGTGCTATCGGATTTGAGAGAGATAAAGATATTCTTGGAATCTTTGACCTTGCAGAAGAGGTAAAAGCAACCAAGACCGGCCTAAAGAAATATTTAGGTCGTAAGCTAGCAGCACGTGTGCTTAGAACATGGCACGAGGACTTCGTTGACGAGGATACAGGAGAAGTAGTATCTATCGAGCGTAACGAGATCGTCCTAGACCGTGACACGGTTCTTGAAAAAGAGCATATCGACGAAATCATCGAGTCACAGGCAAAGACTATTCTTCTTCACAAAGAAGACAACCAGTCTGCTGATTACGCGATTATTCATAACACTTTACAGAAAGACCCAACGAATTCTGAAAAAGAAGCCGTTGAGCATATCTATAGACAACTACGTAATGCCGAGCCGCCCGATGAGGATACGGCACGTGGTATTATAGATAAACTGTTCTTCTCAGACCAGCGCTACAACCTAGGTGATGTAGGTCGCTACAGAATGAACAAGAAACTGGGACTTGACATTGACATTAGCAAGCAGGTCCTTACTAAGGAAGATATCATCACCATCATCAAGCACTTGATCATGTTGATCAACTCTAAAGCAGAGATTGATGATATCGACCACCTTTCTAACCGTCGTGTAAGAACTGTAGGAGAACAGCTTTCACAGCAGTTTGGTGTAGGTCTTGCGCGTATGGCGCGTACGATCAGAGAGCGCATGAACGTGAGGGATAATGAGGTATTTACCCCGATTGACCTGATCAACGCAAAAACGCTTTCTTCGGTCATCAATTCATTCTTTGGGACAAACCAGTTGTCTCAATTTATGGATCAGACTAACCCGCTTGCAGAGATCACGCACAAGCGTCGTCTCTCTGCACTTGGACCCGGTGGTCTTTCAAGAGAGCGCGCTGGATTTGAGGTTCGTGACGTTCACTATACGCACTACGGTCGTCTGTGTCCGATCGAAACACCTGAAGGGCCGAATATTGGTTTGATTTCTTCACTTGCGGTTTATGCCAAGGTGAATTCGATGGGATTCATTGAGACACCATACCGCGAGGTAAAAGATGGTGTTGTGGATCTTGAAACAGAACCTAAATACCTTTCTGCTGAGGAGGAGGAAGGAATGCATATTGCGCAGGCGAACCTTCCGCTAGATGGTGGAAAAATCACATCAGACAATGTTATTGCTCGTATGGAAGGTGACTTCCCAGTAGTGACACCTAATGATGTAAAGTATGCCGATGTTGCACCTAACCAGATTGCATCAATTTCTGCATCGCTGATTCCATTCTTGGAGCATGATGATGCAAACCGTGCGCTCATGGGATCAAACATGATGCGTCAGGCGGTTCCATTATTGCGTGTTGATGCACCTATCGTAGGTACAGGTCTTGAGAGACAGGTCGCCAGTGACTCTAGGGTATTGATCAATGCTGAGAAAGATGGTGAAGTGGCTTACGTAGATGCTCAGAAAATCGTGATCAAATACGATAGAACTGACCGCGAGCGCTCAGTAAGTTTTGATCCAGATGAGACAAGCTACGATTTGATCAAGTTCCGTAAGACAAACCAAGGCACGAGCATTACGCTTAAGCCTATCGTGAAGAAAGGTGATCGTGTGACTGCAGGTCAGGTGCTTTGTCAGGGTTACGCTACTGAAGCAGGTGAGCTTGCCCTAGGTCGTAACATGAAGGTGGCCTTCATGCCTTGGAAAGGTTACAACTTTGAGGATGCGATAGTGATTTCTGAGAAGGTTGTACGTGAGGATCTGTTTACCTCGATTCACGTAGATGAGTACTCTCTTGAAGTGAGAGACACTAAACTAGGTAACGAGGAACTTACTCCAGATATCCCTAACGTAAGTGAAGAGGCTACTGCAAACCTTGATGAGAACGGTATGATCCGCATTGGGGCAGAAGTGAAGCCTGGTGATATCCTGATCGGTAAGATTACACCTAAAGGTGAAAGCGATCCTACGCCAGAAGAAAAACTGCTTAGAGCAATTTTTGGTGATAAGGCCGGTGATGTAAAAGATGCATCGCTAAAAGCTAGCCCATCATTGAGAGGTGTTGTTATTGATAAGAAACTTTTCTCTCGCGCGGTAAAAGACAAGAAGAAAAGAGCTCAGGATAAAGAGGACATCGCAAGATTGGAGTCTGAATACCATGCGAAATTTGACGCGCTTCAGGATCGATTGATCCAGAAGTTGTTTGAAATCGTAGGCGGTAAGACCTCACAAGGTGTATTCAACGACCTAGGTGAAGAAGTTCTTCCAAAAGGAAAGAAGTACACGCTTAAGATGTTGAACTCTGTTGACGATTACACGCACCTTATTTCAGGTACTTGGACGACTAACAAGGAGACTAATGAGATGGTTGCTGACTTGATCCACAATTACAAGATCAAGGAAAACGATCTTCAAGGATCGCTGCGTCGTGAGAAGTTCACCATTTCTGTAGGAGATGAATTACCAGCTGGTATTATCAAACTCGCTAAGGTTTACATCGCTAAAAAGCGTAAACTGAAAGTAGGTGATAAGATGGCGGGTCGTCACGGTAATAAAGGTATCGTCGCTCGTATCGTAAGACAGGAGGACATGCCATTCCTAGAGGACGGTACACCAGTCGACATTGTACTTAACCCGCTAGGGGTACCATCTCGTATGAACATCGGTCAGATTTATGAGACCGTTCTGGGATGGGCTGGACAGAAGCTAGGTAAGAATTTTGCTACGCCTATTTTTGATGGTGCGACTCTCGACCAGATCAATGGCTACACAGATGAAGCCGGTATTCCACGATTCGGTCATACGTATCTATACGATGGCGGTACTGGTGAGCAATTTGACCAGCCTGCAACCGTAGGTGTGATCTACATGCTTAAACTGGGTCACATGGTCGACGACAAGATGCACGCACGTTCCATAGGCCCTTACTCATTGATTACGCAACAGCCGCTGGGTGGTAAAGCTCAGTTTGGAGGTCAGCGTTTTGGTGAGATGGAGGTTTGGGCACTTGAGGCTTATGGTGCTTCCAGCACGCTACGTGAGATCTTGACTGTGAAGTCGGATGATGTGGTAGGAAGAGCCAAGACCTACGAGGCTATCGTAAAAGGTGAGCCTATGCCAGAGCCCGGATTACCAGAATCGTTCAACGTATTGATGCACGAGCTCAAGGGTCTAGGTCTTGATTTAAGACTTGAGGAGTAATTTCAAGTGATGTTTAAGGGGTATGCTTTCGCGAAAGCGTACTCTCAAAAACACCACAAAACAACAATTTAATTAGTACCATACAAATGGCTAGATATAACGAAAAAGAAGCTCAGAAAAAGTTCAATAAGATCTCGATAGGTCTTGCGTCACCAGAGTCGATTCTAGGAGAGTCGCGCGGTGAGGTCCTCAAACCGGAAACGATCAACTATCGTACGCACAAGCCGGAAAGGGATGGACTATTCTGTGAGCGCATTTTTGGTCCTGTAAAGGATTATGAATGTGCCTGTGGAAAATACAAGCGCATACGTTACAAGGGAATCGTGTGTGACCGCTGTGGGGTAGAGGTGACTGAAAAGAAGGTACGTCGCGACCGCATCGGGCACATCAATCTGGTGGTTCCCGTCGCGCACATCTGGTATTTCCGTAGCTTGCCAAACAAGATAGGATACCTACTGGGTCTTCCATCTAAGAAACTGGATATGATCATCTACTACGAGCGTTATGTAGTGATCCAGCCAGGTATCGCAAAAAATGCTGAAGGAGAGGCCGTCAACAAGATGGACTTCCTTACTGAAGAAGAATACCTGGATATCCTTGATAGCTTGCCACAGGAAAATCAGTACCTCGAGGATACTGATCCTAACAAGTTTATCGCAAAAATGGGTGCAGACTGTCTGATCGCGCTGCTTAACCGCATCGATCTTGAGACCTTGTCTTACGACTTGCGCCACAAAGCAAACAACGAGACTTCTAAGCAACGTAAAACTGAGGCGCTCAAACGTCTTCAGGTAGTACAAGCGCTTAAGGAATCTAACGAAAACCGAGAGAACAAGCCGGAGTGGATGATCCTGAAGGTAATTCCTGTAATTCCACCCGAATTACGCCCACTTGTTCCTCTAGATGGTGGACGTTTTGCTACTTCTGACTTGAATGACCTTTACCGTCGTGTAATCATACGTAACAACCGTCTGAAGCGATTGATGGAGATCAAAGCGCCAGAGGTGATTTTGCGTAATGAGAAGCGTATGCTTCAGGAATCTGTAGACTCGCTACTTGACAACACAAGAAAGTCAAGCGCGGTGAAGACTGATTCTAACCGTCCATTGAAGTCACTTTCTGACTCATTGAAAGGTAAGCAGGGACGTTTCCGTCAGAACCTACTCGGTAAGCGTGTGGATTACTCGGCACGTTCTGTAATCGTCGTAGGACCAGAATTGAAATTGTATGAATGTGGTCTGCCTAAAGACATGGCAGCCGAGCTTTACAAGCCATTCATTATCCGTAAGTTGATTGAGCGCGGTATCGTAAAGACCGTTAAATCAGCTAAGCGAATCATTGATAAGAAAGAGCCTGTAGTTTGGGATATCTTGGAAAACGTTTTGAAAGGACACCCAGTCCTTTTGAACCGTGCCCCAACGCTTCACCGTCTAGGTATCCAAGCGTTCCAGCCTAAGCTTATTGAAGGAAAGGCGATCCAGCTTCACCCGCTTGTTTGTACTGCTTTTAACGCAGACTTTGACGGTGACCAGATGGCTGTTCACCTTCCGCTAGGTCCAGAAGCAATTCTTGAGTCGCAGCTATTGATGCTGGCTTCACACAATATCCTGAATCCTGCAAATGGTAGCCCGATTGCGGTGCCATCTCAGGACATGGTATTGGGTCTTTACTACATGACTAAGCTACGTCGTACAGACGAGAAGCATGTCGTAAAAGGTGAAGGTTTGACCTTCTACGGCCCAGAAGAATTGATTGTTGCTTTCAACGAAAAGAAAGTAGACATCAACGCGCCTGTAAAGTGTCGTATCAACTTGCTACAAGCTGACGGTACTTACAAGCCTGAAATCATTGAAACTACTGCCGGTCGTGTGATCTTCAACGAGAAGGTGCCAGATGCAGCTGGTTATGTCAATGAAGTATTGAACAAAAAAGCTTTGCGTGACATCATCGGTCATATCCTAAAAGTGACTGATGTGCCTACGACTGCTGCCTTCCTAGATGAGATCAAAGATCTAGGTTATGGATTTGCATTCCGCGGTGGATTGTCATTCTCTCTTGGTGATATCATGATTCCAGAAGAGAAGTCAAGTATGATCGAGGAGGCTAATAGGAAAGTCGATAATATCCGCGGTAACTACGGTATGGGTCTAATCACCCAAAACGAGCGTTACAACCAGGTGATTGACGTCTGGACTGCAACTAACGCCCAGCTAACTGAGCTTTCCATGAAAAACATTAGAGAAGACCAGCAAGGTTTCAACTCAGTGTTTATGATGCTTGATTCAGGTGCGAGGGGTAGTAAGGAGCAGATCCGTCAGCTGACTGGTATGCGCGGTCTGATGGCCAAGCCTAAGAAATCCAACTCAGGAGGTGGTGAAATCATCGAGAACCCGATTCTTTCTAACTTTAAGGAAGGTCTATCGATTCTTGAATACTTTATCTCGACTCACGGTGCACGTAAAGGACTTGCAGATACGGCCCTGAAAACGGCAGATGCAGGTTACTTGACTCGTCGTCTACATGATGTTGCACAAGACGTCATCGTAAATACAGAAGACTGTGGAACCCTGAGAGGAATTGAGGTTTCTGCTTTGAAGAAGAACGAGGAAGTGATGGAATCGCTAGGTTCTAGAATCGCTGGTCGTACTTCGCTTCACGATGTAGTCGATCCTGCAACTCAAGAAGTACTTGTCAAGGCAAATGAGATGATCACCGATAAAATCGCTGATGCAATCGACCAGACAAGTCTTGAGAGCGTGGAAGTACGTTCTGCACTTACTTGTGAGGCACTTCAAGGAATCTGTACCAAGTGTTACGGTCGCAACCTAGCTACAAACCGCATGGTAATGCGAGGAGAAGCTGTAGGGGTTATCGCTGCACAGAGTATCGGTGAGCCAGGAACTCAACTTACATTGAGAACATTCCACGTGGGTGGTGTTGCAGGTAACGTATCAGAGGAAAGCAGCATCGTTGCTAAAAACGATGGTGTACTCGAGATCGATGACCTGAAAACAGTAACTGGCGAGGATACAGAAGGTAAAGAAGTAGAAGTGGTGATTTCACGTACAGCTGAATCTAAACTTCTTCATCCAAAAACGGGACTTACACTCAACTCAAACAACATTCCTTATGGTGCTGCACTTTACGCTAAGCCAGGCGGGAAAGTGAAGAAAGGTGATCTCATCGCTCAATGGGATCCATTTAACGGTGTGATCATTTCAGAATTTGCAGGTCAGATTGAATTTGAGAACATCATCCAAGGAACTACTTTCCAAGTGGAAACTGATGAGCAGACTGGTTACGAGGAAAAAGTAATTACTGATTCTCGTGATAAGAAATTGATCCCGACGCTTCACATTCAAGATGCTAAAGGTGAGAACCTGATCTCCTACAACTTACCGGTAGGAGCACACCTCATGGTAAATGATGAAGAAAAGATCAAAGTAGGTAAGATCCTTGTGAAGATCCCACGTAAATCAGCTAAGGCTGGTGATATTACGGGTGGTTTGCCACGTGTAACCGAGCTCTTTGAAGCGCGTAACCCATCTAACCCAGCTGTAGTAAGTGAGATTGATGGTGTGGTGTCATTTGGTAAGATCAAGCGCGGTAACCGTGAGATCATCGTTACTTCAAAAACTGAGGAAGTCAAGAAATACCTAGTCAAGCTATCTAATCAGATCCTAGTTCAGGAGAACGATTATGTACGTGCAGGTATGCCACTTTCTGATGGTTCTATCACACCTAAAGATATTCTTGCGATTAAAGGTCCTAGCGCTGTACAACAGTATCTAGTGAACGAGGTACAGGAAGTTTATCGTCTGCAAGGGGTGAAGATTAATGACAAGCACTTTGAAGTAGTCGTGAGACAGATGATGCGTAAGGTACGTATCGTAGATCCAGGAGATGGAATCTTCCTAGAGAACCAGCTGGTTCATAAGGAGGACTTCATCCTTGAAAACGACAAGCTTTACGGTATGAAAGTCGTGGAAAGCGCGGGTGATTCAGAAAACCTAAAAGAAGGTCAGATCGTATCGCCACGTGATCTAAGGGACGAGAACTCAATCCTAAGACGTGAGGATAAAACTCTTGTAGTCGCCAGAGATGTTAATCCAGCAACTGCAGAGCCAATCCTTCAAGGTATCACACGTGCGTCACTTCAAACCAAGTCATTTATTAGTGCGGCTTCTTTCCAAGAAACCACCAAAGTATTGAACGAGGCTGCGGTAAGCGGTAAGATCGATACGCTGGAAGGATTGAAAGAGAACGTCATCGTAGGTAAACGTATTCCTGCTGGTACAGGTATGCGCAACTATGAGGACATTCTTGTAGGTTCTAAGGAAGAGATGGAACGCAGAGCGCAAATGGCAGATGAACCACAAGTAAACTATAACTAGTAATGGCAGACGGCAATAATCCAGATAACAAAAACAAAATCAACATCCAGGTAGATGAAGCCATCGCAGAGGGGCAGTACAGCAACCTCGCGATTATCAACCACTCAGTTTCTGAGTTTGTGGTGGATTTTGTGAATATCATGCCAGGCAACCCCAAGTCAAAGGTGAAGTCCAGAATCATTCTGACACCACAACACGCAAAGCGATTGGCAAGGGCATTGGCAGATAACGTGCGCAAGTTTGAAAAGGCGCATGGTGAGATCAAGGATTATGAACAGCCGCCCATTCCTTTAAATTTTGGCCCAACAGGTCAAGCATAATTTCAAACCCGATTCGAGAGAGTCGGGTTTTTTGATTGTGAAATAGTGGAGGTGTCACAAGTTGCGATCGCGATAGAATTCGAACCTATGACCTTCTACTTAAAAGGCAGATGCTTTATCCAACTGTTCTTGGCTTATTTCGCTTTCGCGAAAGCAGAATCACTTAAAAATAATATGACCACGAGACAACAAATCTTCTACCTTGAATCTGCACGGCATTCCTACTATTGATTTGAGGTGAGATACTCTCTGAAACGATTTCATCATTATCAAACAGATTGATAAGTCTTAATCTTATTTGACTGTCGAGTTTGTTTAGATCGTACTTGTAACTCAAATTCAAAAAATGCAGCAATTCATCGCTCCCATAGTCATTACTTATTAACTCAACTCCCGCTTCTGATCTATCTGTAGCATAATCCAAAGTTATATTGTTTTGAAAGTTGAGTACCTCATTTTGCGGGCTATCTTGAATTTGTATCACATTCTGACTGAGTGAAGTTGCGCTACGGAAAAAGAACTTCTTACCTATTCTCTTGCTTGTGTTCACCTCAGCTGAAAACATGTCATTATCAAATTCGAGAATTCTATCGAGCGATGCTTGAAAAGAGCTGAATCGCACCCAGCTCAATGACGCCTTTAGACTTAGCTTTTTGAGGATTAAGAAGTCTTTCTCCGCTCTTAACTGTATCTGTCTTTGTGTTCTATCGAGATTAGTTAGAACCGATACGGTACTTATCTCGTCAAAGTCATAATTGGAAATAAGAATATTTTTAGTAAGATTCATGCTTGCAGATAATGTGGTTCTATTGTAAAACTCTCCCCATCTAATATTGTAGGAGTAGTCCAGAACTTCAGAAAACGGATTCGCATTATTCACCGATTGAGATATCGTATTTGAAGTAAATAGTTGAGGTAGAAAAGCTGCTCTATTCCCAAGCCTTGTATAATAATTTCTGAACCCAAATGAACTTAGGGTCCCGCCCCATTTAAATTGAAGTTGAACCGTAGGTATAACAATCTTTGTCCGATTAATATTTGAAATAATATTCTCAGAGTCAAGGATGAAGATTTGGGGCACAGCATTTAAAATGAACTTTTTGCTTTTGAGAAAAGTTCCGGATATCTGGTGAGACCATATTCCTATTTGCTCATCATCTCTGAATAACAATTCGTTACTTTCAGATCGTTCTAAATCGTAATCAAGGTGAATGAAGTCAAATTGTGACTTGTATCCTAACTGAAAGATCTTAGTTCTTTTGAAAGGAATATCAACTTTAGAAGATAATGCTATGCTCTCACCTTTAAAAGTTTGGTCAAAGATGTTGAAACCAATTGATTGTTTCTGATCCTCTATGACATCATGCGCTAGTTGCAATTCTAATTCATAAACAAAATCTTCATTTTTCTTAAACTGAAGCTTTGAATTCGCCAATAGGTGAGTAACATTATAATCATTATCCTCAATGATGTTCTGGCCATTTAGGGATCGTATTTCATCACCATGGATTGAATTACTCCCAAATGTCGCAGAAGAATTACTATACCATTTCTCTGATTGCTTCTTGTAACCAGTTGTTATGGTATGCTTCTCTAGCTGCAAATTTCGATCGTTTACTTCTAAACGATTGATTAACTCATCATCCTCAAAAAAGGTTGATTGCACCGTGTTCAGATAATCATTTTCTTCTATAACAGTTGAATACTTAATCGTAATGGGGTTATCCTCATTTGTGTCAATTGGGATGTTTGAATTTGAGTCAATGATAAATGATTGGTTGAATAAGCCATAAACATCATTTAAACTCTGATTAGCTGTTTTGGGTGAGATAATTGAATAATTGAATATTGGCTCTTCGGGATTAAATCTTATACTAAATCTGGATTGACCTAGATTGTCAGTTGCTAGTTTGAGGTAATTTGAGAAAAGTGAATTGGCTAGAATGTGGGCATAGTCCCCAACATACATGTTGTCGTTTCCTACACCTCCTGTAACTTGTCCAGAATAAATGTTCTTACCAGTATACACCAGATCAATTGCCTGACTTTTGATGTCCCTGGTCTTGAATCCTTTGTCATCATTGTATTTCTCGATCACTTTAAGTTCAACCACTATTGATGAGTTGATAAAACTTATAGCATCTTTATACTCTTGATCAAATAATTTTCTGCCATTGATAAGCATATCAGTAACATCCTTTCCTTTGTAAGAAATTTTACCGTCCTTCTGGACGATCATACCCGGAATTCTGGATATTACTTGATCGATGGTTTTATCAGTAGGTAGAGCAAATGGCTTCAGATCGACGATGGTGGTATCACCACGCTTCACGATGGATTTCTTTGCTTCAATCAGGATTTCGTCTAGCTCTGAAGTTTTTTTTGCAAGGACTATGGTCTTAATCTCATTTACACGAGAAAATGAAAAACTACTCTCAAACACCTCATAAGATAAATGAGAGGTTTTAATTTTATAGGTAGTGTTGATTTTGAAATCAAAGGCTAATCTCCCTTGATCATTTGAGTATGCAATACCGAGTAGGGCATCTGAGTCATCAGTAACTAAAACTTTAACCTCAGAGATGGGTTGATTGAAACTGTCTGTAAAAACAATAGCCTGACTAAAAACAGTCAAGCTATTAAGGATTAGTAAAACTGAGAATAGTCTTTTTCTACACAAGTAACTATCGGTGGTTATCTATAAAATAGGGTAAGTAAATTTCAAAATTGCGGTAAGGAATACCTATCGTAGTTGTCGGGTCTTCGGCCTCAAGTTTAGATTTTACCATCTCTCGCCATTTTGATCTTTTCAAAATAAATTCTCGATATGAGAGTTCTTTTCTTTTCTTATGCTTTTCAAGCACAGGAATCATTTTGAAGTCATCAAGTTTTTCAATATTAGTGGCTCTCATTTTTACCGTTTCATCAAAACTCGTAACTTCTAAAATCAATCCAGGTGCACCCATAAATTTCCAAGGCCCGTCACTGTACTTTAAGTCAGGTGTGTAGAAAATTTCATAATCTCGACCCCTAAAAGAAACGATTAACTGCTTACAATCGTATTCTAGTATTTTTTTTTCTTGCTTACCTTCAGTAAAATTAAAACTAGGATTATCGGATATGAAAGCACTCTCACCAAAAGTTAAAGACGCTCCATAATTCACTTCGTGGCTTTTAATGTTTTTGTAATAATTGAATGAATTTGAGAATTGTTTAGACTCGAAAATAGCAGGATTTCCATAAGCGTCGTAAAGAGTCGTGTCTACATAGCTAACGAGTTCTTGGTAACTGTTTTCGCCATTGGTTCTGAGCTTTTGGTGCAAAGCGTAAAGTTCGGTTTCGGGTTCAGATCTATCGTTTAAGAATATTTCGTAATCTACAACAACTCCCTTATGCTTCTCTTGCAATTCAACCTCAGACTGCCTGAGTTCTAAAGATTGAGTGCCAATCACAATTAGCAAAAAATAAGCAACAATATTATTCATTAGTCTTTTGTAACGCTTAAGGATAATGCTTGCTTTAATATTTGAAGAGCTCGCCTACCTAAGTACTGAGACCTCGCGCAAGCTTCTTCGTATGCCTCCTGTCCAGCTTCTGGTCCCTGACCTACGACAGCAACACATTGAGTAACCGCAATGGAAGTCGGGAGATTATCTTCATCCACGGTATGAATTCTTTCCGTACAACACCTGTGGCTGGTATTAGGATCTAATATTTGTGCTTGTGAAAAACACAACGCAGGCGACAACATTACTAGTAAATAAAATAGTTTTTTCATGGTCAGATTGTTTCTTTATGAACTGAGAAAGACAAAATCATAAGCTTGATAGCTTTGGCTTTACCTTCTGCCTTATCACAAGCCTTTTTTAAAGCCTGTTCTTTAGTTTCTTTACCAGTGTCATATTCATAACAGGTGCCGACCTTGATATGTAATCTATCTTCATCCGTACCAGGCCCGTACACATTTTTATTGCAACACTGGCGACCTTTATCCGGGGTCGACTTTATAATCGGCTCATTTTTGGAATATATTCATGATACACCCGCCAAAACAAAAATAAAAGTTAGTTTTAATGTGTTCATAATTTTCCGATTTTACCCAAATATACATATTTATGACAAGCGAATTCAATCTAACTTCAAATCCGTTTAAATTGTATTCTTTGTTATAGACTGCAAATCAGTTTATATTTTAGGCTATTATTTTCTTAAGCAACCTAAAATATTTTTTTAATTTTAGATCAATCTCTACAAGTTGAAAGTTGACTTGATCTTATCTACATAGTCCAATTTTTCCCAAGTGAAGTATTCAACTTCTTTCTCGACCTTTCCATTGTAAGGGGATTCAAAAGTGCGAACCTCTTTATAAGACTCGCGTCCCATGTGGCCGTAGGCTGCTGTAGTTTGGTAGATTGGATTGCGCAATTTTAGTCGGCTCTCGATCGCAGCAGGTCGCATGTCAAAGATCTCCGAAACTTTCTTGCTGATCTCACCATCAGTCATGTCTACTGTTGCTGTCCCGTGCGTAGTAACCAAAATTGAAGTAGGTTCAACGACACCTATCGCATAACTCACCTGTACAAGAATCTCACTGGCCAATCCAGCTGCAACTAGGTTCTTAGCTACGTGGCGGGCTGCGTACGCTGCACTGCGATCCACCTTGCTGGGATCTTTTCCGGAAAACGCACCACCACCGTGAGCACCCTTTCCACCGTAAGTGTCTACAATGATTTTTCTACCAGTCAATCCTGTGTCTCCATGCGGCCCACCGATAACAAACTTCCCAGTTGGATTGATATGATAGGTAATGTCATCGTTGAAAAGCGCCTGTGCGTATTCAGGCAGGTGATTCTTAACACGCGGAATCAAAATCTCCTTTAAATCTTTCTTGATCTGCGCCAGCATTTTATCGTCATCCTCATTAAATGGATCGTGCTGCGTAGAAATCACGATGGCATCTATACGCTGCGGAATATTATCATCACTGTACTCAATAGTTACTTGTGCCTTTGCATCAGGTCGCAAATAGGTGATTTTATCATTCTCGCGACGCAGTGCAGCGAGTTCCTGCAATATCTTGTGTGAGATGTCTAGCGCGAGCGGCATGTAGTTTTCGGTCTCGCTGGTCGCATAACCAAACATCATTCCCTGATCACCGGCCCCCTGTTCTTCCTTGCTGGCGCGATCCACTCCCTGATTAATGTCTTGGGATTGCTCGTGAATGAGAGAAATCACCCCGCAGCTGTCTCCAGAAAACTGGTACTCGCCCTTTGTGTAGCCTATATCGTTAATTACGCTACGGGCGATTGTTTGCACGTCTAGGTAGGTGTCAGATTTGACTTCGCCCGCCAGTACCACTTGGCCTGTAGTCACTAGCGTTTCACACGCAACTTTACTTTCAGGGTCAAAGGCTAGAAAATTGTCCAGCAGCGCATCGCTTATCTGGTCGGCTACTTTGTCTGGGTGTCCCTCACTCACAGACTCACTCGTAAATAGGTATGGCATAATTAGTTTACCCTTGATGGGTTTTAAGTGTACGCTTTCGCGAAAGCTTACTATTCAACAATCACCGTAAACATACGGTTTTACAAAACAAACATGGTGAAGAGGCTGCCGTCGAAAACTGGCACGAGATACATTTTAGCGTTTATTTCCCGTAGGAAGAGGTCGCAAGCAGTCAAATCCCTCACTCAATAGAGGCAAAAATACTTGATGCCAGGCATTGCCTAAAATTAATTCCCGAAAATCTCACCGAATGGATATTAAGGATTGCGGGCACTAGACTGTTAAGCTATTCTAAAATTATTTGAATTCTGGGTCAGGATTCGCTAAGCTATTTTGAAACCCTTAGGTTTGGCAAAATTGATTTTTTATGAGCCAAGTGCAAGAAAATGATGTGGTAATAGTTCATTACACCGGTAAGCTGAAAGATGGTGGGCAGATTTTTGATTCATCACGTGAAAGAGAGCCGCTAGAAGCGCAATTAGGACAAGGACAATTGATTCCAGGTTTTGAGAAGGGTCTTCTGGACATGAAAGTAAATGAAACCAAAACCATAGAAATACCTAAAGAAGAGGCATACGGTGAGGTGCGCAAGGAGCTTTTCCAAAAAGTTGAGCGTGAGCACCTGCCAGAGAACATGAAACCAGAAGTAGGAATGGGACTAGTAGCTTCAAATCCTGATGGGTCTGAACGCCAGCTGCGTGTCAAAGATGTTAAGGATGATTTCATAATTGTAGATGCAAATCACCCACTGGCAGGCCACGATCTCGTGTTTGACCTAGAAGTGGTAGGAATCAATTAAACAAGATTTTCTACACAGTTATTTAGCCTCTCAGTTTCCTGAGGGGCTTTTTTGTTTACGCTTTCGCGAAAGCGTGATTAGTAAAGATTCCTGAAGTAAAGGACGACGCGATTTGATCTAACCGTTTCACTCTTTTTGATCATCAAAATTTAATATTCAAGCTGTAAATAAAATCCTATTTTGGATATGACCTACCGACCAGCCTATTGGGTGATAGCCTTTTTCTTTGCTATTCAGTCCATTGCACAAACAACTGACTTAAGTATTACCCTAGAAGCTCAAGATCTTTCTGGTAATGCCATATCACAAGCACATATTTATGAGCGATATAATTATCTGTTGACTATCAGTAATACTGGTGCTGCGGTCACAAATGCCTCATTTGCCACCAGTTTTAGTTCGGTTAATTTAATAGAGAGCGTCACCCCACAAAGCCCTATAGGAGGTGCAGCAATGCCTACCGGTATCACTATCAATCCTAGTAATATCAGCGGTGTTCTTCCTAGCATGCCCAATAGTTCGAGTATTGAAATACTGATCGCAGTAAGGGCATCGCCCACCTTTTTAGGAGGCGCGACGGCAACTGCGACTGTCAATCCACCAGGCGGGACCACAGATGTAAACCCATCCACAAATAGTTCTGTCATCAGCATCATCATGACCGAAGTACCTATCGATTTCAGTATCTCACAAAGTCAAATCTTACCAGCGGGGAATGCAGGAATTACAAATTGGGGTGACACGGTGCAGTATGAAATGACAATCATGAATAATTCTAGCATTGAATACCCGCTAGAGGATTTTGAGATGCAGGTGGTTAATGTAAATAGAGCTGGATCTTCCATCTATGACTTTGTAGATTTTAATTGTATTGCTGCCAGCGGAATGAGTTGTCCCACTCTAGGCGGATTAAACAACTCATCACCCATCAATATAACCAGTGTTTTTACCTACTACGATCAAGGGTCGCAGATCGATTTTCCCGCAGGTGCATCCATCACCTTCCGCGTGACATATACGCTCAGCGAGGGCGATTGTAGTCAAGCAACATCTGGTCTAGAGCTTATCATGGGTAATAGGCTAACCATCAGACCTGTTCTGAACAACACAAACTATCCTATACGCAACACGATTACAACAGAAACCCTGATGATTGATCCGTGCCCTTGCACAGACCTCAAAGCAGAAACAGTGAGGGTGTCACCTACTGGTGGAGTTATCAGCTCGTGGAATGATGTTTTTACCTACGATTTCACTTTCACTAATAACGGTCCGCTGGATGTATTAGCCGTTTTGAGCATGATAAATGTGAGTAGCTTTCAGACAGGGATTGACATTCTTACTGTGGATTGCATTTCAACAACTGGTCCAGTCGCTTGTTCTGACTTCAACATTGTCAACTCCATTAATTTTAGGTGGCTGACCAATGAATTTATATTCCCAGCTAACTCCAGCATTTCCATCAGGGCTACACTAACTTATGTGCCGCCACCATGTACTCCTAATGGCGCGCCACCTACCTGTGCTGTGCGTGGATTTGCGGTAGGAAGAGATCCAGCCATATTTGAATGCGATAGCTCTGATAACGGTCAGACAGATAGCATCAGCGGATTGCCACTGCCCGCCTGTTCAACAGACCCCAGCAATGGTACTATCTTAGAATTGACAGAAATACAGATCGATCCTGCACCAGTTGCTACAGTTTACCCTTGGGGCGATGTGAAGTATGAGATTGTTTTAAAGAATATTGATACTGTTGCTCATCGCATCAGGATGAAAGACATTCAAGCTACTAATGGGACCGGAATTTTACAGTCCATCATTTGTACAGCAACAACCGGCGGTGCTAGTTGCCCCACCACTTTCGATTCAAATATTGGTGTAGCAAATCAACAGGGTGATACTTTTTGGGAGATTGATTATTCTGCAAATTACTTTATGCCTGCTAATAGCTCAATTACTTTAGAAAAGGTAATTAATTGGTCACCACCCTGTCAAACTACAATTTTTGAGGTAGAGGACGGTGTAGAAGCTGGTGCGGCAAATCAATCATTGATGGATCTTGCTTTTGTAACAGCGTCGGTTGTTACGCCTCTAGTCCCATGTGTTGATATTGTCGTTCAGACTTTTCCATCAGTCACTTCCTCTGCCATCAATACTGATTTTGAATGGATCATTGATGTGACCAATTCTAATGTGAGCGTGGATGCAACAAATATCAGTCTTTCAAACATGATGCATCCAGATTTTGTCATAACAGGAACGCCTACCTGTACAGTCACTGCGGGTACAGCTGGATGTATGAGCGCGTTTAATGTAAGTGGGAATAATATAAACGCAACCATTTCATTTATGAACTCAGGTTCTACGATACAAATTCGAATTCCCACAAGAACACCTTCTTACGGGGGGAGTTTTGAAAATAGAGCAGAGGCGCAACCTGATCTCTCCCAAACTGGTGAAACGACACCCAGTTCAAACATTTCCCGCTCAAGTTTGTTTGTGCTCACGACGCAAACAAGCAAAAGTTTTGATCCCAATGTGATCAGTACTGGTGAGATCAGTACACTTTCATTCACTTTACAGAATGCCAATAATCTGCCTGCCCAGTCTGGAATATCCTTTACGGATAATTTACCTACCGATGTGACTGTGGCTGGACCGGTTTTCTGGATCAATCAGAATGGTGCATCGGCAAGCTTTACGGCAACTGTGGGTTCAAGTAGCATAGGTGTACAAGATTTAAGTATCCCAGCTGGGACAGATCAAATCTCGTTCGGACTAGAAGTGACTGGTGTTGTCCCAGGTCTGTACACTAACGATTTCCAGAATTTCACCGATTTAAACAATATCGATGTTTCTACTGCTTTTGCTACGCTGGAAGTATTGCCAGTTCTAGATCTTGAAGTTCTAAAAACAGTTGATATTCTAGAGCCTGAAGATGGCGATACGGTCACTTTTACGATTGAAGTTGGCAACATTGGAACGGCAGCTGCAACAGGAGTAGAAGTTCAGGAAAATTTGCCTAGTGGATACACTTACATCTCCCACACGACTAGCGTGGGAACCTACGATCCACTCACAGAAGTATGGCAAGTCGGCCCTATGGCACCAGGCGAACGGGAGTTTCTGAAAATCACAGTTTCTGTAAGTATTCCAGGCGAGTATATCAATGTAGTAACCGTTTCCAGCTCAAACACTTTGGAAGATATTGATCCGTCTAACAATACCGCTCAAGCTTTTGCTCGACCCGATTGTCTGGTTGTGCCTAGAGGTTTTTCTCCGAATGGCGATGGCATGAATGATACTTTCGAGATTTTGTGCGTGGAATTATATCCTGAATCTGAACTCACCATTTATAATCGCTACGGCAGTTTGATCCATCAAGTCACGGGCTACCAAAACGACTGGGATGGCAAGCCTACTGATGGTCTGTTGCATGATAAAAACCAAACCCTACCTATGGGGACCTATTTCTGGAACCTCGATTTGAAAGACGGTAGCGAGATAAGAACAGGCTGGGTGTACATTACTTATTGATATTCCGCTTTCGCGAAAGCAAAACAAAAAAGCGACCCCATTTCTGAGATCGCTTTTTAAAAATTTAGCTGACTGATCTTACATCATTCCGCCCATGCCACCTGGCATACCGCCTGGCATTCCGCCACCAGCGCTTTCTTCTTTGATATCAACTAGTGCACACTCTGTAGTTAGGATCATCCCTGCAACAGATGCTGCGTTTTCTAGAGCTACACGAGTCACTTTCTTAGGATCGATGATACCTTCTTTAAGCATGTCTACATACTTCTCGTTTTTGGCATCGTATCCATGAGCACCTTCTGACTCAAGAACTTTAGAGATAACAACGCTTCCTTCACCACCAGCGTTTTCTACAATCGTACGCAATGGTGATTCAATGGCACGAGCTACAATGTTGATACCTGTTTCCTCATCTGCGTTGTCTGCTTTCAAACCGCTCAATGCAGATTTGGCTCTTACTAAGGCAACACCACCACCGGCTACAATTCCTTCTTCAACTGCTGCACGAGTTGCGTGAAGTGCATCATCCACACGGTCTTTTTTCTCTTTCATTTCCACCTCGCTGGCAGCACCTACGTAAAGTACGGCTACACCACCAGAAAGCTTAGCAAGACGCTCTTGTAGTTTTTCCTTGTCATAGTCAGATGTTGTGTTCTCGATCTGAGATTTGATCTGACCGATTCGCGCCTGAATGTCTCCAGCCTGGCCACTACCATTTACAATAGTCGTATTGTCCTTGTCGATGTCAACTTTCTCTGCAGTTCCTAGCATGTCTAGAGTCGTATTCTCAAGAGTAAATCCTCTCTCTTCAGAAATAACCGTTCCTCCGGTTAGAATTGCAATATCCTCAAGCATTGCCTTTCTACGGTCACCGAATCCTGGTGCCTTAACAGCAGCAATCTTAAGAGAACCACGCAGTTTGTTCACAACAAGTGTTGCGAGAGCTTCACCATCTACATCCTCAGCGATGATCAACAAAGGCTTACCTGACTGAGCAACTGGCTCAAGGACTGGCATCAATTCCTTCATGGTTGAGATCTTCTTGTCAAACAACAAGATGTATGGGTTCTCAAGCTCGGTAGTCATCTTTTCACTGTTGGTAGTGAAGTATGGTGACAAATAACCGCGGTCAAACTGCATTCCCTCAACTACATCTACGTAAGTTTCGGTTCCTTTAGCTTCCTCAACAGTAATTACACCTTCTTTACCTACTTTACCAAACGCCTTTGCAATAAGATCACCTACCACATCGTCGTTGTTAGCAGAGATAGAAGCAACTTGCTTGATCATGTCGCTGCTGTCACCAACAGTTTTTGTCTGTTTGTTCAGATCCTCACTGATCGCTTCAACCGCTTTGTCGATACCACGTTTTAGGTCCATTGGGTTTGCACCGGCAGCTACGTTTTTCAAACCTTCTTTTACGATTGCCTGAGCTAGAACAGTTGCAGTTGTAGTACCGTCACCAGCTAGATCGTTCGTTCTAGAAGCAACTTCTTTTACCATCTGTGCACCCATGTTCTCAAGCTCGTCTTCAAGCTCGATTTCTTTAGCTACACTTACACCGTCTTTGGTTACTTGCGGCGCACCAAAAGATTTACCGATGATTACGTTACGACCTTTAGGTCCCAGTGTCACCTTTACTGCATTAGCTAGTGCATCCACACCTCTTTTGATGCCGTCTCTAGCTTCTAAGTCAAATTTTATGTCTTTTGCCATTTTTTTGTTTTTAGCCCTCTCGGGATATTAGTTATTGTTTTCTTTCGCAGGGATTGTTGAGTTTCCGTCCCGATAGCTATCGGGATCGCGAAAGCGTAATTCTATTTACACTATCGCAAGAATATCATCCTCACGCATGATCATATAGTCCTTGCCGTCAAATTTGAGCTCAGACCCACTGTACTTTCCATAAAGTACGGTGTCGCCCACCTTAACAGTCATATCGTGATCTTTCTTTCCCTTCCCTACAGCAACCACGGTACCTTGTTGAGGTTTTTCTTTTGCGGTATCTGGTATGTAAAGGCCAGAAGCTGTTTTTTGTTCTGCTTCAGTAGGCTCGATGATCACGCGATCAGCAAGCGGTTGAATGTTTAATGCCATTGTGAATAATTTTAATTGATTAACGCGATCAGATTAACGAGAAATATGCCAATGGCCATAGACTGACAAATGTGCCGTCTGAGTGCTTCTTACCTAATTAACCTTGGAAAAACTGTCAGGTGGGCATTGCTTTTTCTTACGGAAACTAAGAATATCCCCTAAATAAAAAATCCAGCCGTTTCGGGCTGGATTAAAGTCTTTTCAAAATCAAGCTTTACTCTCCTTCTTCCTCGTCTATAGGTAAAGCATTGCTATCTTCATCTGCTTCGGCAGGTGTAGTAGTCGCGGGCTCTTCAGTTTGTGCGTTAGGATCTGTGATCTGTCTTGCAGTACCACCTTGATCCTGGATAAGCGTCGTGCTGGCAAGTAGGATCAATACTAGCAGAGCCGTAGAAAGTACCCATGTACTTTTATCAAGAAAATCTCCTGTCTTCTTAACACCGCCTAGCTGCTGTGTTCCACCACCACCAAAGCTGGAGGACAAACCACCACCTTTAGGATTCTGAACCATGATCACCACCACAAGTAGAAAGGCCACCAAAACTATAAGCCCCAGAAAAATATAAAAGGTTGTCATCTATTGATTTGTTTGTAATTCTTTAACTTCCCGAATTCGGTCTGCAAAGAAACCACTTTTTTCCGGATGCTGCAACGCCATAATCTCGTAAGCTTTAATGGCTTTTGCATAGTTTTTTTGAACCACGTAGACCCTTGCTAAAGTCTCCGTCATTAGCTGATTATCAGGTACTTGTTGAAAGGTCAAATCTATGATCGGGATCTTTTCGGTGCTCGGTTTAATCTTTGGCTGTGACTCAAGAAACTCATCGATTTTTTGCATTCGTTTGGTTCTTTCATCTAAGGAAATGGGGTCTGAATCTTCTTCAGCGGAATTCTTTTCCTCTATTGGATTAAGCGAGGTAAGACGTAACCATTCAGAAAAACTATGCGATTCTTTCTCTGTGAATTCAAAAGGCGCGGTGATGAGATCGGGATTCTTCTGTTTCTTTAAAAACAGATCCTTTTCTGTCACCTTTGTAAAATCAGAAGCTGCATTTAAATCCTCGATAGGTTTATCACCTTCTTTCTTTGTAGCTGAGTCATCATCTTCAGTTTCTAAAAACTGATCATTGACATTTAATCCAGCATTTTCTAGAAATCGATCTGAAGTGTTGAAGTCAAAAAGGACACCTCTGTCGGTGGTATGCGCTGCGGTACGTTTAAGTTCTAGGTTGTAGGAACTGCTGCTTTGATCTTTCAGTAATTTAAGTTGTACGGCACGTAGGGCTTGGAAATAAGGATACTCGTTCAGATAATCCTGAATGGTTCCTAAATCGTCAACCACCACCTGAGTGGGATCCTTCAGGATCTCATGGATACGCTGCGGCTTGCTATCTACCATTTTGCCAAAGTATCGTTGAAAATATCTTGGGTAATCTGGTCGTAGATTACTTCCAGCGCTTCATCCAGTGCTGCACCTTGCAATTGAACATTTGCATCGTAGTCAAAAAAGAAACTGTATTTTTTTTCAAAACTTTCTTCTTCAACTTTTGTATTTGTGAACCGCACGTTGATGGCAATAGTCAATCGGCTTTGTGCTGCACGGCTATCGGCCGTGGCTGTCATAGGAGCGATGTAAAATTGTGTGATCTCGCCTTGGTAGATGTAATCGCCATTGGCATTGACCAGGTCAAGACTGGTCTGATCCAGTATAAGGTTCTGTAATTGGCGTGTGAATGTCAGTTCTATTCCTGGTTCAACAATCGCGGCCTCATTACCAAAGAAATCGACTTGATAAGTTTTTATGTTATCTGGAATCGAGGTAGAGGTAAGCCCATAGCTTATGCGACCGCAGCTAGTCAGCGCTTTCGCGAAAGCGAACAAAACTAAAACAGCAAAAATTCTATAGATCATACTGCTTTATTTTACGATATAGCGTGCGCTCTGAAATTCCTAAATCATCAGCTGCTGCCTTGCGCTTGCCCTTATGTCTTTCCAGGGATTTTTTGATAAGTTCTATTTCTTTGTCAGCAAGTGATAGCGATTCTTCCTCTTCGACTTCTTGTGCAAAATCGTAGCGATCAGTCGGTGCTGGATTGACTGGTTCTGGGTGGTAAACCGTATCAACTTCAGAATAGCCGTTGCTATTGACCTCTGATTGCATGTCCTCATAGGCATTATCAATCACATCCTCGTATTCATCATTTTCATTGTTGTTGAAAATGCGCTGGATCAATGCCGGATTCTCTTTTTTGACCTCTTGCAGATCTGTATTGCTCATCAACTCATTAGTGAGTTTTTTCAGATCGTTGAGGTCATTTTTCATATCAAACAGCACCTTGTATAGGATCTCACGCTCGTTAGAAAAATCACTGCTTTCTTTTTTCTCACCGATAATCGCAGGCAAGTTTTTACCCGCATCAGGAAGATATGCGCGCAATGTGTTAGGCGTGATCAACCTGTCCTGCTCCAAAACGCTTATTTGCTCTGCCACATTACGCAACTGACGAATATTCCCGCTCCAGCGATAATTGGTCAACATGCTCACCGCTGAATCATCTAGACGCACTGTAGGCATTTTGTATTTCATCGCAAAATCACTGGCAAATTTCCTGAAAAGCAAATGGATGTCTCCTTTACGCTCGCGCAGTGCAGGTAGATCAATTTCAACTGTGCTCAATCGATAGTATAAATCCTCACGGAATTTCCCTTTCTCGATTGCATCAAACATCTTGACATTTGTCGCTGCTACAATGCGTACATCTGTTTTTTGGGTTTGCGAAGAACCCACTTTTAGAAACTCGCCATTTTCCAAAACTCTCAACAGACGCACTTGAGTGGGCAATGGCAGTTCACCTACTTCATCCAAAAAAATCGTACCACCATCTGCTACTTCAAAATATCCCGAACGGGTTTGTGTTGCACCAGTAAAGGCTCCTTTCTCGTGACCAAACAATTCAGAATCAATAGTTCCCTCTGGAATCGCCCCGCAATTCACGGCGATGTATTTAGCGTGCTTTCTAAACGATTGTGAATGGATAATTCGAGGGATACTTTCTTTTCCCACACCGCTCTCACCAGTTACCAGCACCGAGATATCAGTAGGTGCCACTCGCAAGGCTTTCTCAATTGCCCTATTGAAACTAGGATCGTTACCTATAAGTTCAAACCTATTCTTAACCGATTGAATACTCTCCATGCTTACGCGGTTTCATAAGTTAGCGGGCCTCGCATATCGCTGTAGCCGATAGGTTTTCCTAGCAGGGTTGCGCTGGTACAGTCGGTAATTTCTACCATGACGTAATCGCCAGGTTTGTAAATTTCTTTGTCAAAAATCACAACGTAATTCTGTGTGTTACGTCCTGCCCATTGCTGGTCTGATCTCTTGGATTCTTTTTCTACCAGAACCTCAACTGTTTTACCAACAAAAAATTGAGCTCTTTCTAGACCAGTGCGTCTCTGTACAGCGATGATTTCATTTAGTCGGCGTTTTTTGACATCTTCTGGAACATCATCTTCCAGTTTGCGTGCTGCCGTGGTGCCAGGGCGCTCACTATAGGCAAACATAAATCCGTAGTCATATTTCACATATTCCATTAGGCTGAGTGTGTCCTGATGATCTTCTTCTGTCTCCGTAGGGAATCCGGCGATCATGTCCTGAGATATAGCACAATTGGGGATGATGGCGTGAATGCGATCAATCAATCGCATGTATTCATCTCGTGTATGCAGCCTGTTCATTGCTTTAAGGATGCGGTCGCTACCAGATTGTACAGGCAGGTGAATGTAATTGCAAATGTTACGGTGCTGCGTGATGGCGTGCAACACATCGTCACTAATGTCCTGTGGGTTGCTAGTTGAGAATCTGATGCGCATGTGTGGTTGCGCATTTGCTACCATGTGTAGCAATTGAGCAAAATCAACAGCTGTCGCCTGCGCCATAGCACTGGCCTTTCTGAAATCCTTCTTTAGACCGCCGCCATACCATAAATAGGAGTCGACATTCTGACCCAACAAAGTGATTTCTTTAAAACCTTTATTCCAAAGATCGTTAACCTCCTCAAGAATGGATTGAGGATCCCGGCTGCGCTCTCGACCACGGGTAAATGGCACCACGCAGAATGTACACATGTTGTCGCATCCACGCGTGATGGACACAAAAGCTGTCACACCGTTTGAATTTAAGCGCACAGGTGCTACGTCGCCGTAAGTTTCTTCTTTTGATAGAATGACATTCACCGCATCGCGACCTTCATCAACTTCTGCGACCAGGTTAGGCAGGTCTTTGTAGGCATCTGGGCCTACCACCATATCCACAATCTTTTCTTCCTCCAGAAATTTGGATTTCAGTCGCTCTGCCATACAACCCAGCACACCCACTTTCATGTTTGGGTTTTGGCGAGTTTTTACGCGATTGTATTTTTCGAGACGCTTGCGTACAGTTTGTTCTGCCTTATCGCGTATAGAGCAGGTATTAACTAGCACAAGGTCTGCTTCTTCCATCACCGTTGTGGTGTTAAATCCCTCTTTTGATAGAATAGACGCCACGATCTCACTATCAGAAAAATTCATCTGGCAGCCGTAACTCTCTATATAGAGCTTGCGTTTGTTCTCTTTTTTCTCTTCTAAAATGACAGCGGTCCCCTGTTTTTCTTCTTCGATGACCTTCTCCATGCTTCCTCCTCAATTTGAGCAGCAAAGATAAACTTTTTGAAGGTGTTTGTGACACAATGGCAGTTTGCTTATGGCGTGTCCCATGATGGTGTAGAATTACGCTTTCGCGAAAGCGTAATACGCAAAATGCTCACTTACACATTTATAAGAGCGCGGAATTACATGCTTGATCTTAAATTAAACAGTTGGAAAACAAGGTTTTAAATATGACTGTTCCACCAGTTAACAAAGTCATGCAGGAATTAAACTTTTATTTACCTATACCTTTGCACCCTCAAAAACCCACTTATGGCTAAGAATCTTGTCATTGTCGAGTCCCCCGCAAAGGCTAAAACCATTGAAAAGTTCCTAGGTAAAGACTATCGAGTAGCTTCCAGTTTTGGTCACATTGCAGACTTGCCCTCAAAAGAATTGGGCGTGGATGTCGATAAAGATTTTAAACCTAAATACATCGTTTCAAGTGACAAGAAAGACCTGGTCAAAAAACTGAGGCAGATGGCGCAGTCCAGTGAGACCATCTGGCTAGCCAGTGATGAGGACCGGGAGGGGGAAGCAATCGCATGGCACCTAGCTGAACAGCTAGATCTTAAAGACGAAAACACAAAACGGATTGTATTCAACGCGATTACTAAAAGCGCCGTGCAGAATGCCATTGACAATCCACGAAAGATTGATTACGACCTCGTGGATGCGCAACAAGCGCGCAGGGTTCTCGACCGTATCGTGGGTTATGAGATCTCCCCGATCTTGTGGCGTAAAGTAAAAGGTGGTGCCAGCGCAGGACGCGTACAGAGCGTCGCGGTAAGATTGATAGTTGAGCGCGAGGATGAAATATTGAACTTCGTAACCGAAAGCTCATATCGCATCGATGCCATCTTCACAACAGAAGACGGCGGAACTCTCAAGGCAAAGCTACCAAGCAATCTGTCATCTCTTGAGGAGGCAAGAGATTTTCTCAAACTGAATTCAGACGCAGCATTCAAAGTTGCTGACCTCACCAAAAAGCCGGCAAAAAAATCGCCTGCCCCGCCATTTACCACATCAACTCTTCAACAAGAGGCATCGCGTAAGCTATTTTTTAATGTCAGTCGCACGATGCAACTGGCGCAGCGCTTATATGAAGCGGGTCTCATTACTTACATGAGAACCGATAGCGTAAATCTGAGCAAAGAGGCAAAACAAGGTGCTGAAGCTGAAATCAACAAAGCCTACGGTAAAGATTACCACAAGGCTCGCAATTACAAGGGGAAAAATAAAGGAGCGCAAGAGGCACACGAGGCCATACGCCCGACTGATTTTGCCAAGCATAGCGCTGGCGCAGACCGTGATCAGATTAGGCTGTATGAATTGATTTGGAAGAGAGCAATCGCCAGCCAGATGAGCGATGCACAGCTGGAACGCACGAATGTCACGGTAAGCGCAAATACGCATGATAAGCATTTTACTGCAAGTGGTGAGATTGTGAAATTTGAAGGGTTCCTTAAAGTCTATCTAGAAGGAACTGATGATGAGGATCTAGAGCAGCAAGGTCTTTTACCACCCCTGAAGGTTAATCAAAACCTAGATAAAAAGGAGATTACCGCTACCGAGCGATTTACTCGCCCGCCTTATCGCTATACAGAAGCAAGCCTTGTTAAGCGTCTAGAGGAATTAGGCATAGGCCGCCCATCCACTTATGCGCCTACGATTACCACTATTCAAAACCGCAAATACATTGAGAAGGGTCAGCTGGAAGGTGAAGAGCGCGATTATAAACAATTGGTTCTAACAGATGCAGAGATTTCAGAGAAATCACTAACTGAAAAAGCTGGTGCTAATAAGGGAAAACTTGTCCCTACAGACGTAGGCCGGGTGGTCAATGACTTTCTTGTTGAGCATTTTGGTGATATTCTGGACTACAATTTTACGGCTAGGGTAGAGGAGTCTTTTGACAACATTGCCGCTGGTAAGGAAGAATGGACTGACATGCTCAAGCTGTTTTACAAAGATTTCCATCCGCAGGTAAAGCACGTAGCAGAAAATGCAGAGCGTGAAGTAGGTGAGCGAGAGCTAGGTGAGCATCCTGATTCTGGGAGGCCGGTGATTGTGCGATTGGGGAGATTTGGTCCCATGGCACAGATAGGAAGAAATGATGACGAGGAGAAACCAAAGTTTGCCAGTCTGCTTCCTACTCAGCATCTTAATACTATTACTTTAGAAGAAGCACTTGAGTTATTTAAGTTGCCTCGTACGTTAGGTGAGTACAAAGGTTACCCCGTGGAAGTAAATCAGGGAAGGTATGGGCCATACATAAAATTCAGCGAGAAGACTTTTGTTTCTCTAGAAAAAGATGATGATCCCATGACCATCACTTTTGATCGTGCAGCTGAGCTTATCCAAATGAAGGAGAAGCAAGATGCTCCTATATATATGTACGATGATCAACCTGTGACTAAGGGTGTGGGAAGATTCGGTCCCTTTATCAAATGGGCTGGCATGTTCATTTCTGTAAATAAGAAATACGATTTTGACAATTTATCTGATGCTGACATTGAACAGCTGATTAAGGATAAAATTCAAAAGGAAAAGGACAAATTGATCGTCGATTGGGAGGAAGAGGGAATACGTATTGAGAAAGCCCGCTGGGGTCGTCACAACATCATCAAGGGCAAAACCAAGGTCGAATTATCAAAGGATGTCGATCCTAAGAAAATCACCTTAGAGAAAGCCAAGGCTTTGCTGGAGAAGAAAGCTCCTAAGAAAAAAGCAACCCCCAAAAGAAAAACAACCAAACGTAAAACGACCAAGAAGTAGTCATGTCACTGGAGTTTCTACAACCAGTTTCTGAACGATTACAAGATCTAGCTAGTAATCTTTCTAAAGGCAGTATAGGTCGAAGAGTCACTTTTTACAGATATCTTGAGGAACTGGATCTGAAAAAGTATCAACTGGCGATAATCGGTGTTGAAGAAAATCGGGACTCTGAAAATTCACCAAGAGATTTTGCCGAATTTGATGTGGTGCGGGAAAAATTCTATCGTTTGTTTTCTGGTGCCTGGTCGCAAAACATTATTGACCTCGGAAATATTCTACCAGGCGATACAGTTGAGGATACGTATTATCTCTTCAATTCTGTTTTGCAACAATGTCATTTGAGTGGTGTGACCCCATGTGTTCTAGGTGGGGGTCAGGATTTGTTATATACGGCCTATCGCAGTCTAGATGACCGCCCTAAAATGGTGAGCGTTTGTAACGTTGATGCACAGTTTGATCTAGGTAACATTGACGCGCCGCTTAATGCGCAGAATCATATAGGCAAAATGGTGGTCGATCAGCCCTACCACTTGATGAATTATATCAATCTGGGGTATCAGACTTATTACAATGCTCAGGACGAGATTGCCTTGCTTGAGCAGTTGCATTTTGAAAGTATTCGGTTAGGGGAATTAGATCGGGATGTGGGTGTTTGCGAGCCTTTCTTGCGCAGCGCAGATATTCTGAGCATTGATGTGAATTCTTTGGATTATGCTAGTTCCGCTTTCGCGAAAGCGTACCCCAACGGAATTACTGCAAAACAATTGTGCAGTATAACGCGATACGCAGGGATGGGCGAGAGTTGTGGTTTCCTGGGGTTTTTCAATATTCCTGAGGCCTATACACTACAAGGATGCGAAGTTATCTCCCAAGCTATTTGGTACTTTATTGAAGGTAAAGAGCTGCGTATTAAAGAGAACCCAGATGAGCAAGACAAGCAGTTTATCTCCTATACGGTTTTGACCGAACCTGAAACCCTGACCTTTCTGAAATCTCGGGTAACTGATCGCTGGTGGATAAAAGTGATCAAAAACGACGAGTTGCATAATAATAGAAACCATCATGCGTTTATAGCATGTTCGCAAGATGATTATAAGGCAGCAATTCAAGGAGTTATTCCTGAAAGATGGTTTAGAGCCCGTAGAAAGCTTGATATTTAAAAATTATTATCTGTATAATTGCAGGCCGTATAAGGTTAAAAAAGTTGTGTGAACCGAAACTTTATGATAGGTTTACGCCTTTAATTCTGGGAAGAAATTAAGAATATCCGTATGAAAAAGTTAATTGTTCTTTTGACAGCCGCGACGCTATTGGCCAGTTGTGGTAGTGGCGATAGAGGAGAACTAGTAGGGGCACAGGGAAAAAATTGGAACCCTGAAAAGCCGTATGGTATGACATTAATACCTGGTGGTGCTTTCATAATGGGAAAAGCATCTGATGATATCGCAGCGACAAATGCCGCGCCTACAAAAACAGTTACCGTTCCGTCTTACTACATGGACGAGACAGAGGTTACAAATGCAGAGTACAGGCAATTTGTGCACTGGGTACGTGACTCAATCTTTTTGACTAAGCTTGCTATCATGGCAGATGAGCAAGGGGCGACGCCAGGAGATAATGGTATCGGCGATTATGCATTTCTTGATGCGAATGAGGAGAACCTCACTGTATGGCAGCAGTACATTAAGGATAACTACGAGGGGATGATGGGTGATGACCTGTACGCAGGTCGTCAATTGAATCCTAGAATGAAAGAGCGTTTAATCTGGGATACAGATAAAATTCCAGATGAGTTCTACGCAGAGGTTTATGACTCCATGTACATTCCTTACGAAGAGGCGTACAATGGTCAGCGTACACTCAATACTAACAAGATTGTATTTACGTACACTGAACTGGATGTAGAAGGATTAGCAAGAGATCGTAGCGCTAACAAATCACGTAAGGACTACATCACACAAACTAAATTGCCTATCTATCCTGACACGACTGTTTGGATACGAGATTTCAATTACTCATATAATGAGCCTATGCACAATGATTATTTCTATCATGAGGCATATAGCGATTATCCAGTTGTGGGTGTGACCTGGAAGCAGGCAAAAGCCTTCTGCCAGTGGAGAACCTTGTATAAGAATGCATATCAAAAGAAAGCTGGCCGTGACCAGGTGAGTCGTTTCCGTTTGCCAACTGAGGCAGAGTGGGAGTACGCAGCTCGTGGTGGTCTCGAGGGTGCCACCTATCCTTGGGGTGGTCCTTATGCTAAAAATGATCGCGGTTGTTTCTTGGCAAACTTCAAGCCACTGCGCGGGGACTACGCTGCAGATCAAGCTCTATATACTGTAGAAGCAGACTCTTATGAGCCTAATGACTACAATCTTTACAACATGGCTGGAAACGTAGCCGAGTGGGTAGATTCATCTTATGACATTACATCATACGAGTTCATGTCAAGCATGAGTCCAGTTGTAAATGACAAGAGCAACCCTAAGAAGAGCGTTCGTGGTGGGTCTTGGAAAGACACTTCTTATTTTCTTCAAGTGGGAACTAGAGACTATGAATATCAAGATAGCGCTAGAAGCTATATAGGTTTTAGAACCGTACAATCTTATGCTGGCGGTGAGGACGTTGTCCTTAATCAACCAACCAACTAAAATTTCACAATAACCCTAATTTAATTTAACAACTAAGAAAAATGGCACAGTCTAAAGCAACAAAGAAATTTTTTAACATGGCCTATGGGCTAGGAGCATCTGTAGTAATTATTGGTGCACTCTTTAAGATTCTTCACTGGGATTTTGGTTACGGTTTCTCTGGAAATAACCTCCTTATGATTGGTTTGATCACAGAGGCGATCATCTTTGCTATATCCGCATTTGAACCAGTAGAAGATGAGCTAGACTGGTCTCTTGTTTACCCTGAATTAGCAGGCGGTCAATCTATGAACAAAAAGAAGCCAGCCGACCCAGAGGCACAATTGTCTAAGAAATTAGATGAGATGCTGAAAGAAGCTAAAATTGATTCTCAGTTAATGGCAAGTCTAGGTGACAGCATCAGAAGTTTTGAAGGTGCTGCTAAGGGTATCCAGCCTACTGCAGAAGCGATGACTTCTACTAAAAAGTATTCTGAAGAAATGGCAATGGCGGCAGCTCAAATGGAATCATTGAATAGTTTGTATAAAGTGCAGGTAGAAAGCAGCGCACGTCAAGCAGAAGCTAATCAAGCTATCGCAGAGAATGCAAACAAATTAAAAACACAAATGGAAGGGCTTACTCAGAACCTTTCAAGCTTGAATAGTGTGTATGGAAACATGCTAGGAGCAATGAAGTCATAATCTGATTTCTTGTAACGCATAATTCTATAATTAACACTTAAACATATTACAATGGCAGGAGGAAAACAGTCCCCAAGGCAGAAGATGATTAACCTGATGTACCTGGTATTCATCGCCATGCTTGCCCTCAACATGAGTAAAGAGGTATTGAATGCTTTTGGTTTACTCAATGAGAGCATCGAAGAGAGTAATGAAACAACTACTGAGCAGAATGTTGCCGCCATGGCAGGTTTGTCCCAGTTAGCCGCAGATCAACCTGATAAGTACAAACCACTTCAGGCAAAAGCTCAGAAAGTCGACGATTTGTCTAAAGAATACTTCGCATACCTGGAAGGTGTTAAGACAGAACTTGAAGGTTCAGTCGAAGACCCTACAGATTATCAGGTGATGGATAAAGGTGATTATCTTGACCAAAAATGGTTTCGTGATGACCAAATTACCGAGGAAGGTCAGGAGTTCTTAAACCAAATGGAAAATTACAGAACTGGAATGGCTGCTGTAATGGGCGATAACGCTTCTATCAAGTCAGAATTGAACGAAAAGTTCACTCCGGAGCCTATTGAGAATCGTGAAGGTATTGAAGTGGACTACCTTAAGTACCACTACCAAGGTTTCCCTCTAATTGCTTCAATTTCTAAAATTACACTTCTACAAAGCGAGGTGAAGAATATCGAGAGCGAGGCATTAGGAACTTTGCTGGCAGGAGAGTTGAAAGAACAAGTAAGTATGACAAATTATACAACTTTGATGGAAACTCCTAAATCAGCTTACTACAACGGTGAGAAGTTTGATGGGAATATTGTTTTGGGTCGTAAGGATGCAACCCTTAAGCCTGAGCGTGTAGAGCTTAAATTGGATGGACGTGCTCTAGGTGAGGACAACTACACTGTTGAGGAAGGTCGCGTTGTGTTGAATGTAGGTGCTGGTAGCCCTGGCGAACACAAAATCACTGGTGCTTTGATCTACAATCAAGACGGTGAAGAATTATCTGTCCCAGTTGAACAAACTTTCTCAACAATTCCTAAGCCTAACTCTGCAACTATTGCTGCTGATAAGATGAACGTGGTTTACCGTGGTGTTGAAAACCCGATGACGATCTCTTTTGCTGGTGTAAGCGAGAATAATGTAAACGCTAGCGCACCTGGTCTTTCAAGAAAAAGTGGTTCTAGCTATATTATGAAGCCTCAAACTGGTAAGACAGTTAAGATTAATGTTACTGGTAAGCTCTCAACTGGTGAGACGGTTTCTGACTCTAAAGAGTTCCGTATCAAGAACCTACCACGTCCTACTGGAATGGTCTCTGGTGAGTATGAAAATGTGCGCAAAACACGTGCTAACTTGGCCATTTCAACTGTCTCTGCAGAGTTCTTGGATTTTGACTTCAACTTGAAGCCTCAAGTACGTAGCTTCATCTTCCAGGTTCCTGGTCAACCTTCTGCAACGGTTAATGGTACGCAACTCAATGCAGATGCTAAATCTAAACTGCAAAAAGCACGTAGAGGTGATCTAGTACAAATTGCAAATATTAAGGCAGTCGTGCCAGGTGTTAACATTGCAAGTACTTCACCTGTAACAATTGAGATTACTGACTAAAGTTTAAGGGTCGATTATTATGAAAAAGTTTTTGTTAATCTGTGGTTTATCATTTGCAAGCCTGAGTTCGTTTGCGCAGGCTGACATTCTTAACGCTCGTTCTGCTGATGAGCTTAAGAATATGATGGATGATGAGGTGAATAATACCTATGATGAGCCCTTGCCATATGGATATGTAGCAGAGCGTGATATCTTGTGGAGAAGGACGGTTTGGGAAAACATCGATCTTGATGAGCGAGTGAACTTCCCTCTTTATTACCCAATTGATACCATCAATATTGGCAAAAACCGTCGTTCTCTATATGATGTATTGACTAAAGCTGCAAAGAGTGGTGAAATCTCTCTTTTCTCAGACTCTTATTTGAATGATGAGGTTCAACCTGAAGATATTGAAAAGTACCTTCAAGCAGAACAGCTTTCTACTCGTGGTATTAATATTCTGAATGATGAGGGAATTATCCTTGAAGAGAATGAGAAGTATTCTGAACTTGCAGAGAAGTACAATTTAGATAATTTTGATCAGTATGTTCAGGTTACAACGATTTCATCTGCAGACGTAATGTCTTATCATGTGCGTGGTATTTGGTACTTTGACACAAAGCAGAGTGAATTGCGTTACCGCATGATTGCTATAGCTCCTGTTACGCCTGATGTAAACATCAAGGCAGGTATCATTCAGGATACTACTGGTCAAGCCCCTGGTGTTGAACTTTTCTGGGTGTATTTACCTGATGCTCGTGAGGTACTTCACAAAGCAAAGGCGTTTAATAACCGGAACTCTGCGCGTCCTATCTCTTTTGATCATATTTTGAACTCTAGAAGATTTAGCGCGAGTATCTACAAAGTTGACAATGTACAGGGTGATCGTTCTGTGGAGCGATACATTGCTGACAATGCAATGATGCAATTACTAGAGGCAGAGCGTCTTAAAGAAGAGATCAGAAACTTTGAATTAGATATGTGGAATTATTAACCCTACTTACATCATAATTTTAGGGCCCTCGCAAGAGGGCTTTTTTATTTTAAGAGGTCATGAATAAAACCTGTATATGATGTATGATGTGATAGTTGTTGGGGGTGGGATAAGTGGATGTATGATGACTTGGCGCCTTCTGCTTGAGGGTAAATCAGTGTGTCTAATTGCTGATAATAAGCCTGGCAGTTCTCATGTCGCTGCAGGTGTATATAATCCAGTAGTGCTTAAGCGGTTTACACCTGTTTGGAAGGCAAAAGAACAAATCGCTTCTCTTGAGAATCTGTCAATGCGCATTGAACAGCAATTAGGTCAAGAGCTATTTCGCGAACTTCCAATTTTACGGCGATTCCACAATCCTGCAGAAGTCAAAACTTGGGTAAAGAAAAGAATAAAGCCAGAGCTTGAGGACTTTCTGGGAGAGGTGGTCAATGATCCCATTCCCAGTATTGAAGCGCACCACGGCTTTGGAATTACTAACCACACTGGTTTCTTAGATTGTCATGGATTTATCCAAGCTACACTCGACTATTCCCATGAAAAATTCAATTATCTCAAAACGGAATTCGACCACGCAGCCATGTCAATAACTGATTCCCAAGTTGCCTATGCTAACGTATCTGCGGAACGAGTAATCTTTTGCGAGGGTTATCAGGTGCTGCAAAACAAAATATTTCCTGAGATAACCTTACAAGGAAACAAAGGTGAAACCCTAATTGTGCGCATTCTAGATTTCGCTCTGGATTGCATCATAAAGGGCTCGGTATTTTTAATGCCATATCGCAATGATTTGTTTTGGGTTGGCGCCACCTATGCGCGAGAGTACGGTGATAAAGAACCATCTTGGGAAGGAAAAGAGTTTTTGACTTCACGATTAGAGTCGATGCTGCGATTGCCGTATGAGATCGTAGCGCATACTGCTGGAATCAGGCCTACGACTCATGACCGTAGACCTATTGTTGGAACTCATTCAGAGTTACAGAATGTACATATCTTTAATGGAATGGGAAGTAGGGCAGTATTGATTACACCTTGGACTAGCAAAATCCTCTACGACCATATTTACAATTCTGCGCCTCTTCCTAGTGAAATGGATGTGGGTCGCTTTTACAGTTGATCAGTTTTGGCTGTGTGCCATACCATGCAAAGCCTTTGTATTTTTGTGTTATGGCAAAAAATGAAGAGTTTGTTCTCCCTAAAATGGGAGAATCCATTACTGAGGGCACAATTTTGAATTGGTTAGTCCAAGAGGGAGATGATTTTAAGGAAGGTGATATCCTTGTAGAGGTAGGTACCGACAAAGTGGACAACGAGGTGCCCGCACCGGCCTCAGGAACTCTGATAAAACATTTAGTTGCTGCTGGCGATGTGGTTGCGATAGGTAGAGCGGTTGCTCAAGTCGAGTATAAAGAAGCAAGAGCAAAGAAAAATCAAGAAGCACCAGACGCTGTTCCCAAAGAAATGGGGGGACTGGAAAAACCAGATTTACCTTCGGCAGGTGAGGTAGAACTCAAGTCAGCTGCAAAAGTGCAAACCAGTGGCAGCTCTACTCAATTCACAGTTAATTCAAATTTATACGCGAGCCCGCTGGTGCAAAAGATTGCTCGCAAGAATCATATATCCTACGAAGAGCTCGCGCGCATCCCGGCTACTGGTAAGGGCGGGAGGTTGCGCAAAAGCGATTTGATGCAATACATTGATCAAGGCAGGCCCTACCGTTTTGCTCAACCCGTAGCCTCATCTGCTAATAATGGTTACAGTATTCCGCAGCTCAACCTAGACAAAGGCATAGGTAAAATTGTTGAGATGGATCGCATGCGTAGCATGATTGCAGATCACATGGTGTACAGCAAGCATACAAGTCCGCATGTAACGGCTTATGTAGAGTGCGACGTGACAGAATTGGTACGCTTTCGCGAAAGCGTAAAACAAAACTTCCAACAGCAACACGGTACCAAACTTACCTTCACGCCACTCTTTGTACGTGCCGTAGCCAATGCGATCAAGGAGTTCCCAATGATCAACAGTAGTCTGGACGGTAAGAATATCATCGTAAAGGAGGATATCAATGTCGGGATGGCAACAGCCCTTCCTTCAGGTAACTTAATCGTTCCTGTGGTAAAGAATGCAGACCAGAAAACACTGCCAGAGCTGGCTAAGGAAGTAAACAGGCTTGCTGCGCTCGCCAGAGAAAATAAATTGACTGGCGACGACATCAAGGGAAGTTCGTTTACCATCAGTAATGTTGGTACGTTTGGGTCACTGATGGGGACTCCAATCATCAATCAGCCTGAGGTAGCCATTCTAGCAACTGGAATTATCAAAAAGCGTGCAGAGGTCATTACGAGAGATGGTGAAGACAACATCGAGATACGCAGCATGATGATGCTTTCGCTCTCTTTTGACCATCGCGTCGTTGATGGTTATCTAGGCGGTAGCTTTTTAAGAAAAGTAGCTGATGAATTAGAAGACGTATCAGGCCTTAAAGAATAGTTTTGATCTCGTAATTTTTCCCACCTTACCTTTACTCCCATGAATAAAGAGGTGCTCAAAAAAGCTTATCAATTACTCACCACAGCCAAATCCATGGCTGAACTCTATGAGGATAATTTCAAGCTAGTTTCAAAATATGTACACGCTACGAGTCGTGGTCATGAGGCAATTCAAATAGCTGCAGGAATGCAGCTGCGCCCTGAGGATTATGCCTATCCTTACTATCGTGACGACGCAATGCTTTTGTCTATTGGAATGCAGCCATATGATCTAATGTTGCAGCTTTTAGCAAAAAAGGATGATCCATTTAGTGGTGGCCGCACCTATTATTCTCATCCCTCATTGAGAGATGACGACAAACCAAAGATCCCCCACCAGTCTAGTGCCACGGGAATGCAAGCCATTCCAGCTACAGGCGCTGCCATGGGATTAAAATACAAAGAGCAAATAGGTCTGAACCACGCAACTCCTCCGTTTGGGGGGTCAGGGGGGGCTCCAAATTCTAACACAAAAAGCCACCTTCTTGCATCCGACGAGGTACGAGAGGAATGCACTATAGGGGGTGTTTCAACCTCATCTTCGAGTTCAACTTCAACTTCAAGTTCTCGTGGTATCGTCCTATGTTCGCTAGGTGATGCCAGTGTCACTGAAGGGGAAATTGCAGAAGCCTTCCAGATGGCTGCTCTTAAGCAGTTGCCTATTCTTTATCTGGTTCAAGATAATGGCTGGGACATCAGTGCAAATGCAGCCGAGACCCGTGCGCAAAATGCCTACGAATATGCTGCTGGATTTCATGGGTTAGAGGCAGTGAGCATCGATGGGACTGATTTTGAAGAGAGTTATAGCACACTGCAAAGAGTAATTAAGACCATCAGAGAGGAGCGCAGGCCATTCCTAGTTCACGCGACATGTCCCTTGCTGAATCACCACACCAGTGGTGTGCGCATGGAATTCTACCGTGATGATCTAGATGAGGCGCGTACAAGGGATCCATATCCACGCCTTAGAAAGTCGCTGCTGGATAATGGGTTTGATGAGAAAGAGCTGGATGAGATGGACGCTTTCGCGAAAGCAGAAACTCAAAAACATCTAGACAAAGCTTTGGCCGCTCCAGACCCAGAACCAGCCGATTTGTTCACTCACGACTTTGCCCCGACACCGGTTACGGAAGAGAAAGGCGAGCGTGCCCCAGCAGGTGCAGAGAAAGTGGTCATGGTAGATTGCGCTCTGTTTGCTATCGAAGAACTAATGCGTGAGCACAAGGAATGCTTGCTCTACGGGCAGGATGTGGGTGGACGATTGGGCGGAGTATTCAGAGAAGCTGCGACGCTGGCTCAAAAGTTTGGTGATGAGCGTGTATTCAATACGCCCATTCAAGAGGCCTTTATAGTTGGAAGTACAGCCGGAATGAGCGCGGTTGGCTTAAAACCCATTGTGGAAGTCCAGTTTGCTGATTACATCTGGCCGGGACTTAATCAGTTGTTTACAGAAGTTTCTAGATCATGCTATCTTAGCAATGGTAAATGGCCGGTCTCAATGATTCTGCGTGTTCCTATCGGGGCCTATGGTAGTGGTGGACCATACCATTCCAGCAGCGTTGAAAGCGTTGTAACAAACATACGCGGACTCAAAATTGCCTATCCATCAAACGGCGCAGATCTCAAGGGGCTTATGAAAGCCGCCTATCATGATCCAAATCCAGTTGTCATTTTTGAACATAAAGGTTTGTACTGGAGCAAAGTTCTAGGGACAAAGGGAGCAACGAGTATCGAGCCCGCTGAGGATTATATTTTGCCATTTGGTAAAGCATGGGTGTTACAGGAAATCTGGAAACAGGAAGAAGAAGAAACGCTTAGCATTATAACGTATGGCATGGGTGTCCACTGGGCGATGAATGCCAGTGCAGAACTGGGAATGAAGGATAAGGTTGAAGTCGTAGATCTTCGTACCCTGCACCCACTAGACTATGACACGGTTTTCAAGAGCGTGCGCAAGTGCGGTAAGTGCCTTGTGGTAACCGAAGAGCCCAGTGATAACGGTTTCTCTCGCGGTTTGCAAGGGCGGATTCAGGAAGAATGCTTCAAAGATCTGGATGCACCGGTCATGCTGATTGGTAGTGAAAACATGCCAGCTATACCGCTCAATAGCATTCTTGAACAAACAATGATTCCTAGTACAGATAAAGTGAAAGAGAAAATTTTGGAAGTTCTTGGTTACTGATTATGATTATTGTAAGACTTCGCGGTGGATTAGGGAACCAAATGTTCCAATATGCATTTGCACAGCAGCTCTCACATCAATTGGGTGTAGATTTCAAATTAGACCTTTCTAGCTTACTAAAGAGAAGTAAAAAGCGCGGGACTACCAATCGTGATTACCAGCTGGACATTTTCAATATTCAACCAGAATTTCTGGTTTCAAAAAACCTGACCGATGCTCTATATTCAAAAGGATTCGGAATTGCACTGCAAGGAATTAAGGCTGTTAAGCTAGCAGGTTTTAAAAAGGTCAAGGAACGCCAGTTCAGGTTTGATCCAGAGATACTTAGAAATTCTAGTGACAAGAATCTTTACACGGGCTATTGGCAAAGTGCTATGTATTTCCCTCATGTTGTAAATCAACTAAGAAAGGATTTTACGTTTAGAGGTGAATTATCTACAGAGGCAACAACCATTCATTCAAGAATACAGTCTTCAGAAGCGGTCTGCGTCCACGTACGACGAGGTGATTATGTAGGGAATACTTCATTCAATTCTTCTGGCAATGATTATTTCAAAAAATCTGCTATGGAAATCGGTACTCGTGTTACTGATCCGAAGTTCTTTATATTTTCAGATGAACCTGAATGGTGTCAGGAAAATCTAGATATAGGTTACCCATTTGTTATAGTCGATTACCAGACTCCAAATCCTAAGTTCAAGGAAGACCTTTGGCTAATGTCCAGTTGCAGGCACTTTATCATGTCTGCCAGTAGCTTTTCTTGGTGGGCAGTGTGGTTGTCAAATCAATCAGATCAGGTAGTGACAGTCCCGGATCCTTGGTTCCTCAATGATTTTGCAGATTCTTCAGACTTGGTTGATGCGAAATGGATAAAAGTTAGCTGATCTAATCAGCAGTTAATTCTTATTTAAGATTTTAAGTTAAACAGAATGTAATTCAAATAGTATTAAGTAAGCTGATGATTAAGTCACGGTATTTTTGGTTCAAATCAAAAAACATCATGAGCTTACTAGTAATTATTTGCAACATCATTCTTCCACCGTTAGGTGTAGCTATTTCCCGGGGAATAGGTAAGGATTTCATTATCAATGTAATTCTGACAGCATTATTTTATATTCCAGGACTTATCCATGCATTTTACGTGGCCAGATAAGTAATTATTAACAAGACAGACTAATTAAAATCCAAACAATGAAAAAGATTGTATTTATAGCAGCTGCACTTGTATTTACAAGTTGCGAAATGAAAAAAACTGAGTCAGGTGAATTACCTGAAGTTGATGTAGACGTAGAAACTGAAGCTGGAAATCTACCAGAATATGATGTAGAATGGGCTGATGTTGATTTAAAAACTACAACGCGCACAGTAGAGGTGCCAAAAGTCGTTGTAGTTATGGAAGAAGAGGAAGTCGAGGTTCCAGTATTGGATCTTGACATGCCAGATGAAGGTGATTTTGGCGAGAAATCTGAACGCACGTTACTTGTGGAAGCCGAAGTTTCTGGTAAAGAGCATGATTTAGAGATCAAAGAGATACGTGCTACCGGAAGAAAATTATACGTGATTGCAGAATTGGAAGAACTAGATCAAGACTTACAAGGAAAGACCGTAAGGGTTCAAGATCAAGTTGATATCAACGCCCCTGATTTAGACGTGCAATATATAATTATAGGCGAGCGTCCAGATCGTGTCTACAACAGAAACAATCGCTATGTCAATTCTATGAATGACATCAATAACATGATAGGGGACGCAGATGTTATCTACAAACGATAGATTTGATATCACCTATAAAAAAAGCTGGTCGATCGACCAGCTTTTTTTATGCCTAGTTCAGACTATTTCTTTTGTTGTGGGGGGAATTGCTCTAGAATTTCCTGAACCATTAAATTAGTCCGTTCTACTTTCTCTTGAGGGGTATTTTTTAATGCTGCGCGACCAACGCCTTGCCAAATCAATTCTTTACTTTTTGAATCGATCAGGTCAATGAATAGGACGCCCTCGGTAGTGGTGGAAACATTGTTTCCCCAGCCTGCACCCCAGCCCCAGCCGCCCCAGCCCCAGCCACCCCAACCGAAACCCACGTTGTTGAATACGTCAACGCGTTCTTGGGCATCTGTGAAAAAGCTTACGATCATGTCGGGGTTATCGGATTTGGTAAAGCCTTTAGCTTGCATCTGTGCATCAATGGCTCTTAGGATTCTTTTTTTATCCAGCTCGCTTACATCCGCTTCATCTATTCCTTGTTTGAAGTATGCAAATGTCTTGTATTTGTCAAAGTTTGCATCCAGTGCATAATCCTGCGAAACATTAACCGTTTTACAACTGGTTAAAATCAGCGCTACGCCTAATAGATAAAATAGCTTTCTCATGACCTCGATTTTCTTTTAAAATTAAAGTGAGCAGCTACTTTTTGTTGTTAAGCTTTCGCGAAAGCGGAATGAAAAAATCTTCTAAATCCCTACAATTAGTAGGTTTGAAAAATCACTCCAGCAAATCATCGCTCACCTCATTAGGCAGCGTCACTTTCAGAAGTGGTTCTCTTTTCATCGCTTCTTGAATTGCAAAAACAGCATTCTCATTTCTCGCCCAGTTGCGTCTAGCGATGCCGTTATTCACATCCCAATGCAACATGCTGCGTAGCCTGCGCTCACTGTCATCTGTACCATCAATTACCATTCCGAAGCCGCCATTCATCACCTCACCCCAGCCTACGCCGCCGCCGTTGTGGATGCTCACCCAGGTCGCCCCGCGGAAGCTGTCACCTATCACGTTCTGCACGGCCATGTCTGCGGAAAAGCGGCTGCCGTCGTAGATGTTTGAGGTCTCGCGATATGGGGAATCAGTACCCGATACATCGTGGTGGTCGCGTCCCAAAATGATAGGTCCTATCTCGCCCGCAGCGATGGCTTTGTTGAACGTGCTTGCGATTTCCATTCTTCCCAGCGCATCTGCATAAAGGATTCTGGCTTGTGAGCCTACGACCAGCTTGTTTTCCTGCGCACCCTTAATCCATTTGATATTGTCTCGCATCTGCTGCTGGATGCGTTCTGGTGCATCTGCTGCTATTTGTTCCAGAACCTCGGTGGCAATCTGATCTGTCTTTGCCAGGTCTTCTGGTTTGCCGCTCGCACACACCCATCTGAAAGGTCCAAAACCATAATCAAAACACATAGGCCCCATGATGTCCTGAACATAAGACGGATAGCGGAATTCCCGTTGCGCATCCTGATCTGGATTCTCAATTTCAGCGCCTGCGCGGCTAGCCTCGAGTAAGAATGCGTTCCCGTAATCAAAAAAATAGGTGCCGCGTGACGTGTGCTTGTTGACGATGGCGACATGCCTGCGAAGTGATTCTTGTACTTCTTTTTTGAATTGCTCAGGATCGCTTGCCATCATTTCAATCGACTCATCAAAAGTCAGTTGCGCAGGATAATAGCCACCTGCCCAAGGATTGTGCAGGCTGGTCTGGTCGCTACCTATGCTTACCTCAATTCCAGCATCATAAAGTGATTCCCATACTTCCACCACATTTCCTGCGTAGGCGATGGAAAGTACCTCTTTAGATTCCTGCGCTTTTCTAACGCGGGTAATCAAATCTCCTGTATTGTCGATTACCACATCTACCCAGCCTTGGGAATAACGAGTGTGAACGGCCTTCGGATTCATCTCGGCACAAATGGTGATGCAGCCAGCAATGTTTCCGGCCTTAGGTTGCGCGCCACTCATTCCGCCCAATCCCGAAGTAACGAATATGTGTCCTTGAGGCTCCTTTTCGATTTTTCTAAAAGCGTTCAAAACCGTAATGGTCGTACCATGAACAATCCCCTGTGGGCCAATATACATGTAGGACCCGGCAGTCATTTGCCCGTATTGGGTAACACCCAGCGCATTAAATTTTTCCCAGTCGTCCGGCTTGGAATAATTTGGAATCATCATCCCGTTTGTGACCACGCATCGTGGCGCATTTTTATGCGACGGGAACAACCCTAGCGGGTGCCCGCTGTACATCACCAGCGTCTGTTCATCAGTCATCTGGCTCAGGTACTGCATGGTGAGCAGATACTGCGCCCAGTTCTGGAAAACCGCTCCATTCCCGCCGTAGGTGATCAATTCGTGCGGATGCTGAGCGACGGCATGATCCAGATTGTTCTGAATCATCAGCATGATTCCTGCGGCCTGCTGTGATCTTGCCGGATACTGCTCGATCGGGCGTGCCTTCATTTCATAATCTGGCATGAACCGATACATGTAGATGCGGCCGTAGGTTTCCAGCTCTTCCCTGAATTCAGGCAATAGCGTAGCATGATGCCGCTCTTCAAAATATCTCAGAGCGTTACGTAGCGCTAATTTTTTCTCGGCATCATTTAGAATTTGTTTTCTGCGTGGCGCATGGTTTACGGACTCATCGTATTGATAAGGTGGGGGCAATTCTGTGGGGATGCCTTGAGTTATGCTTTCGCGAAAGCTTAATCCTGACAGATCAATTCTATTTTCTTTAATCATGGTGTCCATAAATTGCTATTGGTTTGCAGTGGGTTTGAAAGTATCGGTAGTCTTGTCATAGCCGTAGGGGCAATGGCGGCAACCACTCTTGCAGCAGTAGCCGCGCTTCAGGTGGTATTGCGCCGTAAAGCAGCGGTAACCCTCTGGCGTGAGGTAGTAGTCGCCGTCTTCTACAGGTATGATTTTCTTCATGACTCAAAGATAGGAAGTGCACAGTGGCTTTATCTGTGTCGCATGTGGAAACGGCAACTTAGCTTTGTGGCGTGAAAGTCGTACGGACAAGGTTCCTGAAAAACTATAAAGCCATGTGTCTTTGGCCGTTTCTCTTTGTGTCAAACCGAATTGATGTATCTGATCGGCTCATGAATCATGAGCGCATTCACGTATACCAGCAAATGGAATTGCTGATTTTACCGTTTTATCTGTGGTACGGGATCGAGTTCTTGATCAGGCGCCTGAGTCAAAACCATCAAATCGCTTACCGAAATATTGTCTTTGAGCGAGAGGCTTACGCCTGTGAAATTAACTTAGGATATTTGAAAAAACGCAGACCATTTGCGTTTTTAAAATCCTACGCAAAAAGCTATCGCTATGAATGAGCTATTCGACGTAGTTGATGCGGTAATCCAGCGGTATGCCTATTTTCGGAAAGAAGATGTGCTCATCGACATGAAGCGAGAAGATCTGTTGCATCCGCACGTTTCTGGAAACAAACTGCGCAAACTCAAATACAATCTTCAAGCTGCAAAAGAACAGGATCACGACGTACTGCTCACCTACGGCGGTGCCTTTTCTAATCACATTGCGGCAACGGCTGCGGCTGGCAAAATCTGTGAGTTTAAGACCATCGGTGTTATTCGAGGTGAAGAATTGGGTAATGATCTCGAGAAAACGCTAGCGCAGAATGATACGCTAAGATTTGCCCAATATAAAGGAATGGATTTTCAATTCGTTTCACGAGAAGGCTACCGAAACAAAAGTTCAGCAGATTTTCAGGTTGAGCTGAGAAAACGATTTGGACGATTTTACAACATCCCAGAGGGCGGGACTAATGAGTTGGCTGTGAAGGGTAGTGAAGAAATCCTGTCTTTAAATGATTTGAAACATTACGATGCTTTTGCCGTAGCTGCGGGAACAGGTGGTACGGCTGCTGGGATAATTAGAAAAGCTGTTGGCAGAAGAATTTTGATCTATAGCGCTCTTAAAGGTGATTTTTTAAAAGAGGATATTTCCGAACTGGTGGGAACGAACAATTTTGAGTACTACGAGGATTCGGTTTTTGGTGGTTATGCAAAATCCAATAGTGACCTGATTGATTTTATGAATGTACGCTTTCGCGAAAGCGAGATTCCTCTAGAACCCATCTATACCGGTAAGATGATGTACCGGCTGGAAGAGCAGGTGAGAAGCGGGCATTTCCCGCGTGGAACTCGTATTTTAGCCGTTCATACCGGTGGCTTGCAAGGCATCGCTGGTTACAATGACTTTCTGAGAAAAAAACAAAGAGCTACGCTACTTTATGAAAACAAGTTGCCTTAAATATTTTGGATTTTTGATGGTGATACTTCTCATGGTATCCTGTGGGAGCAAGCGCAAGGCAACAACTACACGCAAGCCTAAAAAGGTGATTGAAAAACCCATTGAAGGCCGAGTTGCAAAAGAAACTGAAGAAAAAGTCACCCTGACCACAAAACCGCGCAGCAATGATAAAGTCGCAAACTACATCGAGGATTTTAAGGATGCGGCAATCAAGGAAATGCAGCTTTACAAAATTCCTGCGAGCATCACACTTGCACAGGGAATCCTCGAAAGCGCCAGCGGTGAAGGAAGATTAGCGGTTGAGGCAAATAATCATTTTGGCATCAAGTGCCATAAAGGGTGGACGGGAGGTCGAATCTATCACGACGACGATGAAGATCAGGAGTGTTTTAGAAAATATAAGGATCCAGACTACAGCTACCGCGACCATTCTTTGTTTTTGACACAACGTAAGCGGTATGCTGGGTTATTTAAGCTGCGTATAGATGATTACGAGGGCTGGGCAAAAGGATTGCGCGCGGCTGGTTACGCTACCGATAAAAAATATCCACAAAAGCTGATATCGCTCATCGAGCGTTACGACCTAGATCAGTATGATGCCATCGCGCTAGGAAATCCTATCGAGATGCCTAAGAGTACCCCGATCCCTTCTGGTGCTGCGACTCACACCGTTCAAAAGGGCGATACACTTTACTCTCTGGGTCGCAAGTATGGTCTAACAGTGGACGAATTAAAACAAAAAAACAAATTGAGAAGCAACGACTTGAGCATAGGTCAGGTGCTGATCGTAAAATAATTTCATGTCGTACGAATACAAGCGCAGTAGCGCCTTATTCAAAGAAGCAAAACAGTTTATCCCGGGCGGTGTGAATTCGCCAGTCCGCGCATTTAACGCAGTAGGCGGTGATCCAGTATATGTCGATCGCGCCGAAGGCGCATACATCCACACGGTAGATGGTCACAAGATCATCGACTACATCGCCTCATGGGGTCCCATGATTTTGGGTCATGCTTTCCAGCCCGTGGTGGATGCGGTTTGCGCTTCCGCGAAGAAGGGGACTTCATACGGCATGCCTACACAATTGGAAACGCAAATAGCCGAGCTGGCAGTTTCCATGTGTCCTAATATCGACCAGATACGCATGGTGAATTCAGGAACTGAGGCCTGTATGAGTGCGATACGTTTGGCTCGTGGATTTACAGGACGCGATAAGATTATCAAGTTTGCCGGTTGTTACCACGGTCATAGCGATTCGTTTTTGATTCAGGCGGGAAGTGGTGCGGTGACATTTGGTAGCCCAAACAGTCCCGGTGTCACGCAGGGAACCGCAAAAGACACATTGCTCGCAGATTACAATAATCTAGATCAAGTCGCCGAGATCTTCAAAGCTAATGATGGCCAGATAGCTGCGATTATTATCGAACCCATCGCAGGAAATATGGGCTGCATCCCGCCAGCCGATGGATTTCTTGAAGGCCTGCGCAAGCTTTGTGACGAGAATGGCACCTTGTTTATTTTCGACGAGGTGATGACTGGTTTCCGATTGGCTAAAGGCGGCGCACAAGAAACCACTAGCGTCAATGCAGATATCGTCACTTACGGAAAAGTGATAGGCGGTGGATTGCCAGTAGGCGCCTTTGCCGCTCGTAAAGAAATCATGGATTATCTCGCGCCCACAGGGCCAGTCTATCAGGCGGGCACGTTGAGTGGGAACCCGCTAGCGATGAGTGCTGGGATCACGATGCTTAAACACCTGAATGACCACCCCGATGTTTTCTCCAGCCTAGCAGAAAAAACAGAGCATCTTCACAAAGGTTTGCAGATTGTTCTGGATAATAAAGGAATTGAATACCGAATAAATCGCTACGGCAGCATGATTTCAGTGCATTTTACAGATCATGATGTTGTGGACTTTGCAACTGCCGCAAAAGGAAACAACGAGTGGTTCAAAAAGTTTTTCCACGGTTTGCTTGAGCGGGGCATTTATTTACCACCTAGTGCCTTCGAAAGCTACTTTTTGAATGATGCTTTGTCCTACGAGGATCTGGATTATACCATAAATGCAGCAGAAGAAGTGGTGGCGGGCTGGTAGGGCTTTAGTCGTCAGTCGTCAGTTGTCGGTTGCAAGTTGTTTGACAACGTCATAATGTTTCAAGTTCCATATCGCTTTGTTATCAATTCTGATGTCTATTCGAGCGCAGTCGAGAACGAGTCGAAATGTTAGATTTTAGGTTTCGAGAACTAATGGCTTCGATTGATTCAATCTGAGGCAAAGTCGTGGTACAGCCGACAATTTTCATCGGAGAACACCAAATAAAAATATTTTGTTAATTTGGCTAGTCTAAATCTAATCAAATGCAACAAGACAACTTTACAAATCCAGTTCCGGCGCAACCAGAAATCAAACCTTTAAAGTGGACACTCTACATCTTTGTTGCCAGTCTCCCCTTAATTGGTTTTATCATGTTATTGATTTGGGCTTTTGGGAATGATGCAAATAAAGTCCGAAGCAACTGGGCAAAAGGAATGCTAATTCTCTTTGTAATCGCTATTGTCCTTTACTTTATTCTTTTCGCAATTTTTGGCGCAGCCATCCTCGCAGGATTAGGCTCTGGGGAGTACAACGGATATTAAACACCTAAGCTAGCCCTTTAAATATAAAACGGCGGAAATTGAGAAGCATCAATTTCCGCCGTTTGTTTTTTAGCTCTGTCGTTCGCGTCTTAGTTGAGCTCGCTTAGCACGCTTAAGTTTTTGCATTTGCTCTCGCCATTCCACATACTGATCTGCGTTGAGCACAGATTTCATTTCTCGTTGAAAAGCGATTCGTTGATTTAGGATTTTGATTCTCTGGGCGTCGCGTTGCTCAACTGACATTTCTTTCATCGTACCTTTCTCAGGTTTCAGAGCCTTCATTTTTTGATGATTTTGCTCTAGAACTTTCAGAACTTGGGTTTCTTGTTTATTAGAAAGATCAAGTGCCAGGGTCAATTGCTTTGCTTGAATCTGCGGGTTAGGTTCTGTGCGTTTTTCTTTATCATGCTGGCCAAAAGATAGCAAGCCGCTCAGCAGAACAATTATCAAAAGTGATTTTTTCATAACATGTGATTTATTACATGTCTATGACTATCCGCAGTTCATTAAGTTTAAATGACGTTTACCATTAAGCCTTGATCTGCTTTCTGAACTTTTGCTAATTTCTTACCAGTCAAACCTTTTATGGTTTTATCCCACTTTTTGTTGCTTAGACCTGATTGAGATTTTAGCTCATTCAGATCCATTTGCTCGGCTTTTTTCAGAATTTCAAAAACTGCTTTTTCTTCTTCGTTCAGCTCAACCTTGATCTTTTTCTCTGGTCGCATTTGCGGGAAGAACAATACCTCTTGAATCGATTGATTGTTTGTTAAAAACATGATCAAGCGATCCATCCCAATTCCTAGCCCACTGGTAGGTGGCATCCCATATTCCAAGGCGCGCAAGAAATCTTGATCTATAAACATGGCCTCGTCATCCCCGCGATCTGCTAGTGCAACTTGCGCTTCAAAACGCTCACGCTGGTCGATAGGGTCGTTGAGCTCGCTGTATGCATTGGCGATTTCCTTACCGCATACCATGAGTTCGAATCGCTCTGTGAGTTCTGGGTTATCGCGGTGTTGCTTGCATAACGGCGACATTTCTTTTGGGTAATCAGTAATGAATGTGGGCTGGATGTAGTTGCCCTCGCATTTCTCGCCGAATATCTCGTCAATCAACTTACCCTTGCCCATGGTTTTGTCGACTTCTATTTTTTCCGCTTTCGCGAAAGCGTACAACTCTTCTTCACTTTTGCCATCTATATCAAAGCCAGTAAAATCGATGATGCTCTGGCGCATGGTTACGCGCGGGTAGGGGGCTTTCCACTCAATCTCGTGCTCGCCAAAAGTGCTCTTAGTCGTCCCATTGACTGCAATGGCACAATGCTCAAGCAACTGCTCTGTAAAGTCCATCATCCAGTTGTAGTCCTTGTACGCCACATAGATTTCCATGGCCGTGAATTCTGGATTGTGCGTGCGGTCCATCCCCTCGTTGCGGAAATTTTTGCTGAACTCATATACGCCGTCAAAACCGCCCACGATCAAGCGTTTCAAATAAAGTTCATTTGCAATACGCATATACAGCGGGATATCCAGCGAGTTGTGGTGCGTGATAAATGGTCTTGCAGCCGCACCGCCAGGTATGGGCTGTAGAATTGGGGTTTCCACCTCAAAATACTCGCGGTCATTGAAGAACGAACGCATGGCATTAAATAGCTTAGTGCGCTTTTTAAACACCTCCTTCACCTGCGGATTCACCGCCAGATCTGCGTAACGCTGGCGGTAGCGTTGCTCAGGGTCGTTGAATTTATCGTAGGTGTTTCCTTCTGCATCTACCTTTGGAAGCGGTAGAGGTTTGAGAGCCTTGGTAAGCAGGGTGAAATTTTTGACCATCACGGTCTTTTCGCCCACCTGCGTTTTGAAAAGTTCGCCCTCAATACCAATGATATCACCTATGTCCAAGAGCTTTTTATAGACATCGTTATAAAGTGACTTGTCATCACCCGTACAGATTTCGTCACGATTAAAGTAGACTTGAATCCGGCCCGCGCTATCTTGAAGTTCAGCAAAACTGGCTTTCCCCTGAATGCGTCGTGACATCAATCTACCAGCAACAATTACTTTCTTTCCTTCTTCAAAATTGGTTTTGATTTTTGCCGTGGTATGGTCGACTGGGTAAAGTGCTGCCGGATAGGGCTCGATACCCATCTCGCGTATTTTGGCCAGTTTTTCTCTACGTACAATTTCCTGCTCTGATAGCTGCATTGCTGGGGGATTTGAATGCGGCAAAGGTAATTATATCAAGAACGCTGGTGAAAACAGAAAACTCTGAATCAAAACCTCTTTTGAAGATCCCACCATAAAAATATTAACATCAAAATTAATCACAAAGATTGCATCATTTACTGATGTATGTCGCAGCTATTTATTGAGATAGTTTAGTTTTTATTAGCTCACTTATCACGACCTATTAATGTTGATAGCACCTTCCATTTGTATTTGATGTCTTTCGTTTGCACCTCTTACCGGATTTAGTTCTACCTGTGCACTGTGAGGTTGTCTTTGATTTGGTGTTTTTGCTTGGGGTCTCTTCTGTCTTCACCTTACCACTTTGTTTTTGAGGTGGCTTACAGATTTTACAGGGATCGAGAAGTAATTGTTTTGCTTGTGTTATAGTAATTACTTTTTTACTGGATTTCAAGTACCTGCAGTGTCCTAAGTGATACTTTTTGCCACTGTTAGTAGTATAGACTTTTACATCCTTCGATTGGCCTATTACAGAATTAAGGCTAAAGCATAAAAGCAGTAATAAGAAAATGTTTTTCATAAATAATTTATGTCACATGAATACCGTTTAGGAAAGGTCAACTAGACTTAACACTTACAAAACTTTCAATCGTTTAGGTAGTTTTCTGCAGTTGCCAATAGTTGATCCTCAAACTTGTAGATTTCATCGATACTGTCAATGGGTGTTTTAATTTCTTTTTTGTTCGCTTCAAACGTGCTAATACATTTATTAGCTGTATTCAAATGTAATCTACACAGCGGTTTGCGATTATTGTTGTCAAACAAAATACCGAAGTATGATTGAGTATCTCGATAAACAATCCGTTCTTTAGGGATAATTCTGCGCAGGATAGCGACAACAATATGATAGCCCTCTAATTCCTCTGCTGTGGTTTCGATTTTACTGGGTGGCTCGTCTGAAATATCTTCCGTCTTTTGAACCTCTTCCTCCTTGTGCAATGCCGTATTCAATCGGTCACTAACACGATCACTTATCGTAGAAGCAATCGCTTTTCCAACTATCTCTTTAAAGTCCGTCAATACGTTACTGGTGAGCCTGCCAGAGTAGGTCCTGCTGGCAAAAAGCCTAACAAATTCTGGACTGGGTTCTTTCAATTCGACTGATATAAGATTTTTGACTTCACGGGTATACTTCAAATTACTAGCATTGTCTACGATTTTGGCAATATCAAATCTTGACTTATGAAATTTCTCAATTTCCCTAGCAGTTGATTCCTTTATTTCGGTGATGTCAAATTCCAAAAATGGTTTCTCATCTATTTTATTAGTATCTTCAAGATCCGTATAAAACCTATAAAGGATACCATTGGTCAGCAATGCAAATCTGGTCTTTGTGACATGGAAATATCTGAATAATTGTGAATTATGAACATTTAAGTCCCGATTCCAATGCTTACATTCTATGATGAGTATAGGTGCGCCGTGCTGGAATATAGCGTAGTCAACTTTTTCACCTTTTTTAAGACCATGATCTGCTGTGAATTCAGGAACAACTTCTGTAGGGTTGAAGGCATCGTAACCTAGCATATTGATAAATGGAAGTACAAAAGCATGCTTAGTACTCTCTTCAGTTTCTATTTGATCCTTTAATTGATCGACCTTGTCAGCTAGAATATTTAATTTGCTTAGCAGTTCCATCTTTTTTTCTTTTTAATAAGTGCAAGTTGATTTCCTGTTCGCGAAGAATTTCGCCACCAGAAGTTAGAATGATATATTCATTTCCCGTACAGCTAAGATGATATTTACCGTTGCAGTTTTTTATTCTATTTAAAAAACATGTGATGCCTTTGAAAAAACCATCAGACTTTGCGGTATTAAATACATGTTGCGAGCATGAAGTGTGATATATACAGATTCTTCTATTAGATTCTGGAACTAGTACCCAATACAATTTTATAGCTAGCAGTAGAAAAAACTTCATGTCGATTTCTGGAATACCAACATTTGCGATGATGCAGTAAAACCTGCTTTTGCGCCAATACCGAAGCATCCAGCATTTGGTAATACTTCAGTTGTTACGCTTTCTAATCTTACATAATTCCACCCTTGACTGGTTTGTGTTTTTATTACATCCTCCAGCTATTGAGCTGCTTTAGCAGTATTTCCCGTTTTGTGATCTAGAAGCGCGGTAAATGGTATGACTTTATATTCCATATTATTGGGATTTAATACTAATTTCCTATTATGTGGTGTGACATGGATTGCAATAGTAGTAGCAACTATTTACTTTGCGATTATGTTTTGTTGCGGCTTTGACAGCTTGAGAGCAATCTTTATAGACACCCAGATAAATACGGTTATTTACATGAGGTAAAAATGAACATGTTTCTTCATGCACCTCGTGATCTCCGTTGTTTTGTGCATTTTTGTTTACATAGTACTTATGCATCAGCTTAGTTTTTCTGATTACAAAGCTGAGTAAACGCGACTATTATTATTTACGGCTTCCCATAATTCTGTAAAAAAAAATCGAGATTAATTTGCACTAAACCCAAGTCCGATGATTACACCTCGCCATCTTAGCCTCTTATTCCTGCTACTTCTCCTTTCCTGCAAATCAGGATCAGAAGCAGATCTCGAATCAGATAGAAGTCTGGACGACAACGACAAGAATGAAATAGAAAACCAATTCTATCCCATCAAAAAATTTGTGGATGGCGATACCTTCTGGATCGATGATGGAACTAAGAAAGGGATCAAAATTCGATTTATCGGTATCAACTGTCCAGAAAGCAGGCCGCTCTTCAGTAAGCCAGCAGAGCCTTACGGGAAAGAGGCGTCGAATTATGTAGAGGATCTAATCGGTGAAGACGGCAAAGTCCGGCTGGAATTAGATGTAGACGAATTTGACCGCTACGGTCGTACACTTGCTTACATCTATCTTGAAGATGGAACTTTTTTGAATGAAGATTTATTGGAAAAAGGCTGGGCCGAGGTCATGACCATCCCACCAAATGTCAAATACGTGGATGTGTTTTTGGCTGCTCAGAAACAGGCTAGGGGAAAAAGGTTGGGTATCTGGGCGGATATAAATAATTGATTTACGATCAATTAGGACAAAAAATATGCAAGCTATTTTCCCTAGCACCGCTGGAGTAAGGGACAAAGTCCTCTGCTCGTACAGCCAGTGCGCGAATCAAATTTATACCGAGGAAATCACATACTTTTCTAAGATCCCGCATAGCCTCAGCTGAGGATTTACTGCTGTGCCACATACAGTTGTTAGGCAGGATGAAAGTTTGCTCCGGCTCATCATCAAAACTGAATCCCTCAAAGTATCCCATTTTCTTTAGGGCCTGTTGTAACCGCTCTGCAGAATGATCTACTTGATAGGTAAGAATGATTTCGCCTTGCTGATTGTTCATGGTTTGTTTTTTCTTGCAATATGTTTTGAGCTATAGATCGTGTAGGTCCAGTAATGCTGAATTTCAATATTTACAAAAATTTCGGTAAGGAAGACTGGCGAAATCATTCAAGAATGGAACCGTCTGTGTAAACGATCTTCTGAACTTTGACGTCAAATATCAAATCCTTAAACTTTGCATTCTTAATCTTTATATCATCATTTGTAAATCGATTAAAATCATAATAAATGGTCTTTTGGAATTCTTCACCAGCCTTGACAATATTTTCGGTAGAGCTTACCCCATAACCAGTTCCCAACTCATCACCTAATGCATCGTATATATCAAAACTGAATTTGAACGCCTTGATGTCTTTCCTGCTTTTATTTTTTAGAATATAGCTGAAGGTATTATAAGATTCGAAGTCGCCTTCAGCAAAACCTTTATCAAAAAGAGAAACAACAGTGGCCTCTTCCATTTGTTTCTTCTTTGCAGCTGCGTCCTCCTTAGCCTTCTGAGCTAATTCCACCTGCTCATTTTTGAAACTTTTCGCTTCTTCCAGTATTTCTCTATAAGTTTTGTCGCTCAGATCCTGTCCAGTAAGCTTTGATTTCATAATCCATCCAGCTATCAGTTCTGCGTCGTTTTCTTCAAGATCTCCGCTTTCTTTGATCTCTTGCGCATCTTCTTTTAACGTGTCGTCGTTGTAATTTTTGTCTAGAGGTGATGAACAGGACAACAATGTGAGAACTACTGTCAAGAGTAAAAATGTATTTTTCATAGTTGATTATGTTATTTAGTTGAGTCAAAAGTATTGTCTTGAAAAATCTGTAATGTACGGGTTTCCGTAATCGACTGCATGAATACAGGTTTTTATTCAGCTAGAACTACTAATGTGGAAGAGAGATCTTTAAATCGTCAGCTTTCGCGAAAGCGAAATAGAAAATGCGACTTTTATCTATCAAATCAACCCAATCCCATGCACGATGCTGATCAGGTGGGTAGCATTCTTAGCACCAAAAGTAGCCAACAATTTATTCTGGCGTTTTTCAATCGAGCTGATGCTTACAGGGGAGAGTTGCTTTTCTTTGAAGTGACTACTAATTTCTTGCTTTGACAACCCATTTGCCAAAAGCTTGAGCAGTCTTATATCATAATCATCGATTTCCAAAAGACTGTTGCGGGAATTTTTACGCAACTGGGGTGAGAGGTAGGTCCTAGAACTTGATAGAGCGTCCAGCGCATCCCTCAAATGTTTTAACCCATTGCGACCTTTACACACATAGGCATTAAGGCCATGCTTTTCCATGAGCTGCTGGGACTTGACAGCTTTGCAATTGATGGAGAAAGCGATGGTTTTAAGTTCTGGCAGCTCGATATTGACCCGCTCCAACAGTTGTTCACCACTCGATATCTGATTCTTGCGATGATCTGGCGCAAAACTTAAATCTGTTATTAGTAAATCAAATGGTAGACCATCTTGCTGGGCTTTTTTAAGTTTGATGTAGGCGTCATCGCAGTATTGAACCACTGTGATCTCTTCTGTAGTAAAATCTATAAGTGTCTTTTTAATTCCCTCTCCTATACTTCCTACATCCTCTGCAACCAGAACTTTTTTAAACATCTGCTAGAATTTAAAACTGGCCTTAAAGCCATTTCCATTTGATGTCTCAAAGTTAATTGTGCCATTCAATGCCAGAATACGGATTTCCATATTGGTCAGTCCATTTTCTATTTTCAATTCGCTAGCACCCTTTCCATTATCGCTGTACGTCCCACTTATAATTTCGCCGTCTTGCGAGATTGTCAGGTAAATCAGGCTAGCCTGAGCATGTTTTTTCGAATTGATCAACAGTTCCTGCAGCGTGCGGTACAGGACATTTTTCTTTTGCGCGAGCACTTCTGACCAGTCTACATATTTAAGATTTTGGGTGACGACATTGGTATCTACGGTTTGGTAGCTGGAAAGTAACTCGTCTAGTTGCATTCCAAAATCTTCATGTTGATCTAAGGCGGCATGCTCACTGGAAATATCCCTAAGCCTGAGGTAGAGATCATCCATCTGTTCCAGCAGTTGGTTAGCTTCTATGTTCTTCTCTTGCGCCTGAACCATGAGCGTGAACATGTCATTTGCCAGCTCGTCGTGGATTTTTACGGCAATACGATTCTCAGTAGCGATTCCTTCTTTGATAACCGCCAATCGATTGCGCTGTCTCATTCTCAGAAAACCTATCGTTCCCAGGGCAATTAAAAATGCGGTGGTTAAAACACCTATGATGATATAAAGTCTCGATCGCTGTCGTAGTTGTTCGGCTTCTTCCTCTTTCTTGGCCACGTTGTACTTGAATTCTGCATACTTATTTGATGTGATCAAATTTTCAGTATTGAGGCTGTCGGTGAGGTAGGCAAATCTAGTGGCAATGTTATCATCGCCTAAACTGAGGTTTTGCTTGAGCGATGCCAGTTCTTCTGTAACCAGACCATTGCGTTTTGAAATATTCAAAGCGTTTTGAGCATGGAATTCTGCCTGCTCTAGTTTATTATTTCTCAGGTAATGTTCAGAAAGGTGTAGGTGGCTGGTGGTGAGAGACGAGGTGTAACCCAAACTGTCACGCAACTGGAGGACATTTAAAAGAGTTTCTTCTGCCTTTAATCGACCCAGATATGACTGTGCCCTCCCTAGATTGCTTAATAGTTTCAAATGTAATTTTGGATATTCATTAAAACTAAAGAGTTCTAATCCCTGCTGGAAAGCATTGATTGCATTTTGATAGCTCTGCATTTCTGTATAGGAATGACCTATATTGTTTAGGATAGTTGCTTTCTGTTTGCTACCAGAAACTATCTCCAGCAATTTTTTGTAGTGTTCTACTGCTTGCGAGAAACGCAACTGTCTTTCATTAACCCTGCCTAGTTGATTATAAACGCTAGGTAAAAAATCTTTTTTCCAGTCAGATTCTGGTTGTTTTTCAATAATTTCCAGAGCACGTATCGCGCTAGCTTCACTTCCCTGTAGATCGCCCAGCTTGTATTCCATGTGCGAGGCAACGATGTGTGCGTGTGCTAGTTGGTTAACATTGGATCGGATGCTCCTTATGGAATCCCTGTAGTTGATTACCTGCTCATAAGAATCAAGTATGATTTTCCGGTCAGCGGTAGAATGGACAAGCCCATCTAGGCGGTATATGTCAGTTGCTGTAGTTTGAGCGCTAGTGCCAGCAACTGTCATAAGGACCAGAATGTAAAAAGGGAATAATTGAATTCTCTCAATCATTCCCCTAAAATACAATGATAGCTGGCTCTACGACCAACTTTTTAGCCCCCTAGGCTTAGGTCGTCGTCATCGCCTGGTGGCGGCGGTGGCGGTGGGGGTGGAATAATCGGATCTGTCTCGTCGCAGCAGGCCTGAATGTCCTGCGTTTCTTCCAGCACGGCCTCTGGTGTACAGGAGGCAGTGCAAATGAGGATTCCCGTAAGGAAAACCAAACATATTTTTCTCATTTTGTCAATCTTGGTTTGTGGACATGCCGGTGGCCGTCCGGTTGTTAAATCAGATTTTTGCAAAAGGTTTTGCGGTGGGAAACAGCAGTTTTCTGCCATTCCCAGATGAGAAGTGAAAGGGACGGGACACGCAGCGATCGCTACTTCTCGACCAGCGACGCGGCCGTGTCCAGCAACTTTTGGTCAATGGCGACTACACAGGATTAAGACGTCCTAGTCCTTGTGCAGCAGCCATTATGGGACAAATGAAAAAAGAGAAATCAGTGAGGGATGGAAATCGATTGGAAACTATTTGGAAATGTTTTTCCGTAATTTTTCCGTCTGGTTTTGAGTGATTTATAAATTATTGATATGTCACAAAAGCAATTGATAGACTACGCATTCGCGAAAGCGGAATCCGAATACACACGACTGCACGGTACGGCCCCATCAAAAACACAGGCCGCCGAATTTATCTCCCAACAGATCTCCGATAGGGATTTCGGTTATGGTGAAAAAAGCCTCAGAATTTTGCACAAACAGGCACAAAACAGCGATGTGCGGATAGGGAATACTCAAGTGGTGCAGCGGTTGAGCGAATTTTTAGGCTATGACGATTATGTAGATTTTGCCACTCGAAATGCTCAACCGATACCTGAAGATGACGTGCAACAAGAGAACAGTATTGAGCAAAAAGTGCATCGTGCAACTAAGCAGGAATCTACTAATAAATCAAAGCGGAATAGCACAATGCAAGCCATCGTCATCACACTGGTTGCCGTGGTGATTGGTTTTGGAAGTCTGGCATTTTACTTGGATGAGAGGGAAGAAGTGGAGTGGATGAGGTGGAACGGCGAGCATTATGAAATCACCGAGTTTGACAAAGCGGCCTACCGCCGCGAGGAAATTGAGGTAGTGGATCAGTACAGATTACAAAACTTCAAAAGACTTGATTTGGAATGCGACGATGTCTTTTTCACGCCGTCTGGCGAGCCGCTGGCGTGGTATCATAAAAATGATTTTGGCGAGTTGGAACTGTACTCGCAAGCGGGAAAACATCCTGTACTTGATGACCAACTCAAACCCATCACTCAGTATATGATCGACAAATACATCTGTAGTGAAAATGATTGAGGTAATATTAAAAAATCTCTCTACCGATGCGGATTCCCGTAAATAGCTATTAAACACGGTTGATAATTTGCGCTGCAAACGATCAATCTATCATGAAAAAAGTAATTATCCTTTGCGCGGCACTCGCCCTGGCATCCTGTTCAACCACTAAAACTGGAACTTCCAAAACCCTCGACATTTACGGGGCGGGAGTACTGCATCTACCCGTTATAAGCGATCTGGATGTTGCCAGCAATAAAGCAAGCCACACCATGACGCTCAGAAAAGTCGAGAACATGAAAGCTGCTCGCAATCTTGCGGTAAGTGAACTTCTCAAAATAGAAAATGCCGACGTACTGGTTGAACCCAGTTTTGAGACAGAAACCAGCGGTTCAAAAACCATTCTTACCGTAAAAGGCTGGCCTGCCAAATACAAGAATTTCAGAACGATCACACAGGATGATATCAAATTACTGAATGTCAACCGCAATTACCAAGTCAATGAGACAATTGACGGTGACGATAAGAAGAAAACAGATCTGCTCGGGATCTAGGTTGAACAGCTGGTTGATGGTCAGCTTTTTGAGCAAATAACTTAATTCTTATACCCTATAAATCTGCAATGGCTTATTCGAGGCCTGTTTTCTAATTAGTTGTCTATGTATGAATCTATGCCTTCCTTTATTCCTGGGTTGAAATATCTTTTACGCATTAGGACTTACAAGCAGTAGTGTAGTGTGTTGTTGTTTATTGGTTTGCGGCGAAAACCTTTCATCTATTTTTCCTAGTAATTATCAATTCAGAAATAAGATCTGTTGTACATACTAAACTTGTACAATGAGAAAATAAGTGCACGTACCAGCTTCAAACACCACTTTTTTGATAAAATAGGCAATCACCAGTCCTCAAAATGGACTATAAGATGATGAGGTAGGAATATGAAAGCTCATTTATATTTTGCTTTCGCGAAAATTACCTACCTCACATTCCACTTCTGACCATTCTTTAAAAAAGCAGATTGAACCGTAACTCGTCGAAATGTCGCGAATAGTTGTCCTATGTATCAGGACGCTTTCGCGAAAGCGTACATTACCTAAATCATTTGGGCTGTCATAACTGCTGAAATGTTAATGACCATTTTGAATGGGGCAGAATGTATCTTAAAAACGAAAAGAACACCCAATATCCACTCTATTTAACCGAAACAGGTGATTATATTTTCATAATCAACTTATTTTCTGCACCTTGTCGTTGATTAACAAAATCTTAAACCATGCGTTTTACTATTAGAATTCTAATTTGGCTGTTTTGTGGGTCTTGTGCCATGTCGCAATCGCTAGACCAGCTTATGTCAAGAAAAAATACGCTTTCTGAGAAGATTGTTCATTTTAAAACAAATGGTCTTTTTACTGAGGTTTACGATAAACAAGATTATTGGAGTTGTGTCAATAAATCAAAAGCCGAGTTGCAAAGCAAGCTTGCAGAATTAACGCAAATTAAAGCCAAGTGGGCGAGGCCTGGAAATGATATTGATACCTATCAGACCTGGATAAATGATCACAATTCCATCGTGGACCAAATTTGTGCAAATTACGAGTCTGCCTGTACGGCGCATAAACGAGCTACCGCTATTGAAAACTCTCAAACATATCTGAATCGATACATAGAAAAGTTTGAGGCCTGTATCGCTCAACACGATGGTAATGAACAGGTTGAAAACTATGGTCGTGGAATGACTAGGCCATCTTTTAGCAAGGAGAATGGATACTCGGTAAATAATGAAATAGCTCAACAGAATGCCCAGTCTAAGGCCTATGTTGATCGATTGAATAGAACTTTTGATTCATTCAAAACATCGATCGCCGATGCTTTTGACAATCGACCAGACCGTACCGGTGAAGCCATTATTCCTGATAATTCTGCAAGAGCAAAGCGCGTCATAGCTGATTGGGAAGTATTTCACCAGCAAGAGCAAGAAAACCGCAAGGCTTGGGAAGAGCAGAGGTTGGAAAATTTCAAGGAATTTTTTAAGAGTGATGTAAATCAAGAAATAATAGGAAATGCAGCTAAAGAATACGTTTATGGAAATTGTCCTAATGAACGTTGTATCGATGGATATATCCATGAGCGTAGGATTACTGCTTGCCATGAAGCATGTGGCGGTAAAGGTTACGTCCGATATGGTACGTACGTCCCTATAGGTGCTACTAGGCAACCCCATCCCAATGATGGCAAAAAAATATGTGGTCAATGTGAGGGTGTAGGGTTTCTCGATGAAGTGGGCAATACCCGCGAAAAATGCGATCGCTGCCATGGATTGAGCGATAAAGCTTTTATCTATACTGGCACCGATATCCCAGAAACACTGGCTAATGACATAGCTACGTTTTTGCCTAATGATATTGCCAGAATGATTACTTTAAAAGAGTATTTTAAAGCAAATCCAGATGAGAAGTATTACTATAAGCTTTATGATGACGGTGAAAAATATACTGGAATACTTTTTTGGGACAGAAACTTGAATATTGTAGAACCAGAAGACATGAAGGAAAGAATAGACGAGATTTTTGCTCGTCTTGAAGAGCGATCTAAAATGCGCAAGTCTGATTACGTAAAAGGTAGTGATTCTCTTTTCCTTGGCCTCCAGTATGGAATGAAAACTTCAATTATAAATCAAAACGAAAAAGAGATTATTGACTTTGGACAAATTATAGACAGCGCTAGAGTAAACCTCCCAGTCAATAAGCTCATGGTTTACTACACTTATAAGAATATGCGAGATAAATCGGAAGAATTATGGACACAGGTCTATGATTTGAATACCAATGAAAAACAGTTTAAAGGTGAAGGTTATTACGATTTTGTAATGGAGGGTACAAATACCTACGGATGGTCATACAAGCGATCGTTGGAAAAGCAGAAGCTTGGCGAGTATGGGTACAAAACTTTATTGGACAAATCTGGACAAACACTCACATGGCACGAAACAGATCGTGGTAAATCCATTTATTGTGATTCATGGAAAATGACAGACGGTCTTCCTTACATTATTATCACCCTCAATGATGATAACGGTAAAGTAATTTATGATCAAAATCTTCAGCCAGTTTTCAAGAAACCCTATGAGGACTATGGTGATTTGACCATTATCGATTTTCAAAATGGATTTATACCTGCTATGCGCAAAGGCAAGTGGGGTTTTATAAATCTTAATGGTAAGAAAGCGATTCCTTTTAAATATGGCCCGCCCACCGGACAGGATAAAATTGTAGGATTCAGAAATGGTCTAACAAAAGTCAGCTACAAAGGTGAGGACATGACTATCAATACTGCAGGGAAAAAGATAGAATAGCAACAGAAGATCTATTTCAAATAGAGAAGTTGCCCATACGATATCATATATTACAGCAAGGCTTCAATCTTATTTTTCCATCTCAAATTTTAACCCATGAGTGCAAAAAAAAGAAAAAGCCGCATCGATTGATGCAGCTTTTCTCTTTGTGGGCGCGAAGGGATTCGAACCCCTGACCCCTTGGGTGTAAACCAAGTGCTCTGAACCAACTGAGCTACGCGCCC
>CAYZJT010000019.1:0-49756 GCA_964478845.1 uncultured Flavobacteriaceae bacterium
GGTCGTCTCCGACTCCACTTCAACCCTCGCCTTTTTGGCGAGGGTTTCGTGTTTTAGAGCGATTCGAGCCAGCGCAGGCGCCTCGCCCCTGCACGGCAAAGGTCCACTGGACCTTTTGCATTTCGGTCGTCTCCGACTCCACTTCAACCCTCGCCTTTTTGGCGAGGGTTTCGTGTTTTAGAGCGATTCGAGCCAGCGCAGGCGCCTCGCCCCTGCACGGCAAAGGTCCACTGGACCTTTTGCATTTCGGTCGTCTCCGACTCCACTTCAACCCTCGCCTTTTTGGCGAGGGTTTCGTGTTTTTGGGCGATTTGAGCCAGCGCGGCGCCTCGAGTCATCCTTTAGCTTTGGCTCATCGGTAGTATAACCATTTACAGGTCTAATGAATCTTTTAAAGTCGACACGTCACATCCCAAAAGGGCAAAATTCACTTAATGTCCAAAATCACTTTAAGCTTGAAGATCAGTTATTATTTTGCGCCAAATTGATAATTCTGATGATTAAAAGTTTCTCGAGCCTAGTTCTCTTTCTATTCATTTCGCAATTAAGTATGGCTCAACAAAATCATCCAGACGCCACATTAGAAGTCAGCATTTCTGAACCATTTAGAGATCGTAATGGGAAAGATCTTTATTCGCTGCACAAGACAGATGCGGGTCGAACTTTAATAGTGCGCATGAATTCTTCAAACGTTTTATTTGATCTCTATAACAAGAATAATAGCAGTCTATTTTCAGAAAAACTGAGGAGAAGCAGTAGGACAGAAGTTGTAGGTAGTCTTTTTAACGGCACCGTTTATAAATTATTCACCATAAATAATGTCAATAGAGATCAACGTGAATTGAGGTGCTATTCACTAAATATCAATTCTAGCGTTATTAATGAGTTGATCATTGACACTTTTGAAACATCTAAAAAACAGAACATTTTCGGCACATATAAAAGGCATGAAAATTATTTCAAATTTTCACCCGACGAGAATCTTTACGCAACTGTAACTAGTGATGTTTCAAAAAGGAAAAATGCATTTACTGTTTCTGTATACAATTCAGATGATGACTCAAAAGTTTACTCAAAACGTTTTGTGGATACAGAATCGTATAGCTATGCCCAAATGCACTTTTTTGTTTCCAATGACGGACTGTTTACACTACGGGAAAAGAGTACGATTCTTTTTTCAGAAAGGAGAGAACTTTATTCGGTGCTTCCAGTTATCAACTCGTGGTCAATAAAATAAATTCCGAGGAAGCCAAATCGGTTTACCTAGAAAATGGATCTGATTTTCATTTTGACTATCTTGTGATTCAACCGGTGAATGAAGACGTTGTCGTAAGCGGTTTCTTCTCTGAAAGTGACATCTCTAATATAAAAGGAACATGTTTTTTCACCTTAGATAAAACCACTTTGAATGAGAAAAATAGAAATATAAATCACTTTCCAGAACAGGTTTATGCTGATATGTTCAGTAGCGGGAGAGCAGAGCGTAAAAGCAGAAAAAATAAAGAATTGAAAAACTTTTATCTCGATTTTGCGATTAGGACAGAACTAGGAAATATCTATCTCATCGCAGAAAAATATTATGAAACAGGTGGTCCGTTTGCAAGCAGTACTCCCATTGTTTTCGCCTCTTCTTTTGACCCACCTACACAAGCAAATTACGATGACATCCTGGTGGTAAAATTGAATCCCAAAGGTGAGCAAGAATGGGCAAGGGGTATTTTCAAAAGTGACACTAAACCTTCTTACAATTATTTTCTCAAAGGGGAACATCTACACATCTTACTAAATTCTGGGAAGAATTTGACTCTAAAAGAAGACGGCAGGACGAAAATCTCTAAAGGCCTTTTTGAAGGCAGGGCGCTTTTTGATATCGCATTTACCCCAGAAGGAGATGTAGAGTATCACGCGATTAATGAAAATAAACGCAACACTACATTTGACCCTTTTAGAGGCAGTGCAGATAGTGAGGGATTTTACATGCTCAACGCAGTCGCTAATAAACGACAGATAATGACAACTAGATAGCAATTAAAAAACCCGGTTTAGAACCGGGTTTTAGTTACTTTTTATTATTTGTTATGGCAATAATACGTTATCGACAACATGAACAACACCATTTATTCCAGTTACGTTAGTCACAACAATATTGATGTTGCGACCTCGTGCGTCTGTAATGACTGGTGTACCACTTGCAGTAGAAATACTGAATGAAGAATTAGGATTGTTGAATACTGGATTGATGTCATCGTCATCGACTATATCATCTGCTCTCAAAGCTGTTCCGCTTACAACGTGATAGGTTAAAATGTCTGTTAGATTGGACAAACCTAGCACATCATTGATATCGTCAATTCCATCATTAGGATCCTCATCTATTAAATTGTCAAATGCTTCATCACTTGGCGCCAAAACAGTAAACGTAGCTGACATGTCGCCCAATCCAAAGAAGTTCACACCGTCCTCTTGTGCAATAGCAGCCTCAAGATTTGAGAAATCATCGTTTTGCGCAGCAAGCGATAGTACTGTAGAGAAATTTATAACATCATCCATTACGTGAATAACACCATTATCAACTTGCACATCTGCTTGAGACACAGCTGCTTCGTTTACTAGAATCTGGCTGCCTATGTTTACAAAAACGTCCAGATTGTCACCATCATCATTTGTTGCTTGTGTTTTGACATATCCAGTTGTCAACATGCTACTTGTCACTTCTCCTGCTACTACGTGATTCAAAAGAAGGTTTTCCAAAGTTGCAACAGGAACATCACCTAAACTGTTGAAATTATTGTCATCTAGAAAATCTTCAAAAGCGTCATTGTCTGGTGCAAACACGGTTAATTCTACTGTGGGATTACTTAAAGTAGCTTCTAAGTTTGTAAGAACAACTGCATCTCTCAACGTAGAAAAGTTAGGATCTGCTAAAACAGCATCCAATACCGTATTGTCACTAGGTGCGATAAAGATCTCGTCGTCGTCATCACAAGAAACCGCAAACAGTAAAGACAATGCCACCAAAACAGGTCGATAGAAATAATTTAATCGTTTCATAATACTAATTTTTGTCAAAGCTAATTGCATAAAACTTTAGACAAAAACAGATTATACTTACAATAACATTGAGATAACATTAAAATAACAATGTAGCTTATTCTTTCTTGTTCCGCTTTCGCGAAAGCGTATCCTTAATAAAACACCAGCCTGAACAACGCACCGCCTTCAGGCGCATCTTCTACCTGAATCTTGCCGCCATGCAAAGTCATGATTTGTTTGCACAAGCTCAAGCCTACGCCACTCCCACGGTTCTTGGTTGAATAAAAAGGCACAAAAATGTTCTCTTTAACATCGTCAGCGATGCCTGGGCCGTTGTCCTTAACGATAAGGTTATAATTGCCTTTTAAAGATCTTAAAACCGATAGCTTGATTACTGCTCGATCGACAGCTTCAACAGCCTCAATGGCATTTTTAATGAGATTAATTAACACTTGCTCGATCAGGTACTGGTCAATTTCCAAAAAGATATTCTGCCTGGGTATTTCTGCCGCGAATTCAATTGACTTGTCAATCAACTCTTTCTGAAATAGGGGCTCAATGCTGCTAATCAAATCACCGATTGCAACACGTGAACGATTGATATCAGTTACCTTATTAAGACTACGATAGGTTTTAGCAAATTGCATCAGGCCTTCACTTCTTTTCCTGATGCTGGATATTCCAAGGTTGAAATCTTCCAGATCATCTTGTTCAACCGCGACTCCATCTAAGTGCTCCTCTACTCTATTTTCAAGAGTCTCTGCGAGTGATGAGATAGGCGCAATACTGTTCATGATTTCATGAGTCATCACGCTTAAAAGTTTACGCCATGACTCGCTTTCATTCTGATTAAGCGGCTTGTCAATGTTTTGGACAACTATCAATTTAAAAGACTCATCGGATAGATTGAAGACTGTATCTGTAATTAAGGCTTGCAGATTTTCCTGACCCACGGTGAGATTGACTGTTGCCGTTTGCGAGTGAAATGTATCAAACAACTCAGCATGGATCTGTGGCTTGCGACTTTCCACAAAACTGATGTTCTTGAATTTTGGCAAGTCGATAGTTTCAAGCAGACTATCATTGCACCACATCACGTTCCCGTTTTCAACATTGTAGGCGATGATGCCCACATCTACCATTTCAAGAATTTTCTGCAGGTAAATAAATTGTGCCTGACGTTCTGAATTGATGGTGGTGATGGTCTTGTTCACCAGATTGAATCCTGCATGCAAAGTTCTGATATCTTGTGAACCTTTAGACTCGACAAACCATCTTGAGAAATCACGGTATTTGATGGATTGGAAAAAATCATCCATCTCCACAAAACGCCTGATAACAAATTTGTACAACAAGTAAACGCTTATCACGGTTGCTATCGCACCTAGAACAATCAGATATGTCTTGCTGTAAGCTAACCCAAAAGAGAATGCAAATACGCTCGCTATGACAATGAACAATCGCCATAGTAAAGAGAAAACGTAGCCTTTATAGATCATATTTATTCAACCTACGATAAAGCGCTGTTCTTGTTAGGCCTAACTCCTTAGCCGACTTTGTTATATTTCCGTCGTTGCGCTCAATGACTGAAAGGATCGTATTGCGTTCAAGTTTTTCTAAATTGACCTCGCGTTGTTCCGGCAGACTTTCCGGCATTGTTTCTAAATTGGAAAATTGAATGTCATCTGGCATTAATCTTTCACCTCCAGCCATAATGACTGCCCTTTCCATAACGTGCTGCAGCTCGCGAACATTACCAGGGAAAGTGTGTTTTTCCAGTTTCGATTCGGCATCTTTAGAAATGGAAATTTCACTTTTTCCGTATTGATCAGCATATTGATCTGCAAAATGTTGCGCCAAAACAATTACATCATTTCCTCGATTTCTCAACGGTGGTAAAGTGATGTCGACCGTATTGATGCGGTACATCAAATCTTTACGGAAACGCTTTTCATCGGCTAGGTCGCGAATGGTGAGGTTAGTGGCGCAAATCAGTCGTACGTCGATAGGTACAGGTTGATTAGATCCCAGCGGGATTACGACACGATTCTGCAGGACACTCAACAATCTGGCTTGCTGCCGCAAAGTTATGTTGCCTATTTCGTCAAGGAACAGCGTACCGCCATTTGCGGCTTCAAACCGGCCTTTTCGATCCTCGCGAGCATCTGTAAATGCGCCTTTTTTATAGCCGAAGAGTTCGCTTTCAAAAAGTGATTCAGTTAATGATCCTACATCGACCTTGACAAAAGGACCAGATTTACGGTTTGAAGAAGCGTGCAAGGCTTCTGCAACCAGCTCTTTTCCGGTTCCGTTTTCACCTAGAATGAGAATATTGGCTTCGGTGGGGCCTAGCTTTTCAATTTTGGTGAAAACAGATTCCATGGCCGCGCTGTTGCCCACCATCTTGTTGCCTGCCGTCGCTTTACCTGCCTTGACTTGTTTGTTAATCGATCTTGCTGATAGCAGTTCGGTGAGGCTTTCAATCAGCTTGTCATTTTTCCAAGGCTTCACCATGAAATCAGCTGCACCACGCTTTAACGATTTGATGGCCAGATCGATATCTGCATAAGCTGTGATGAGCATCACCTGTGTGTCAGCATGTTCTTTCTTGATTTTGTTCAACCAGAATATGCCCTCGTTTCCCGTATTGACCAGACCGTCAAAGTTCATGTCGAGGATCACCAGATCATATCTGGTCTTGGACATTAAAGTCAGTATCTGATTGGGATTTTTGCAAACCGTCAGTTCCTTAACGCGGGATTTGAGTAGCAGTCGCAGCGCGATGAGCACGTCTTCATCATCGTCCACGACCAGGATGGTTGAGTCTTTTAACAGCATGTACAATTTTAATAAAAAGTTAGCTGTAGGAATTACGCTTTCGCGAAAGCGTAAAAAAATAATCCCTTAAAAATTAGAATGTCACACTATCGCACAAAGAGTGTATCAAAACCGTACACTTTAGACAGCCTATGACCCCTTTAAGGTTCTGGATAAGAGGTGTTTGGTTTTTTGGCACGTTTATCACAAAGTAAATGGCAAGAACAAGACAACCATGGATATTCCATTAGAGAAAAAGAGATTTAACCTGCAGAAGATATTGATGATCGTGGGTGCATTAGCACTAGTCGCATTGATTGTTTTTGTGTTGATGAGCACAACCGGCGCGTCAAAATTGAACGTTGAGAAAGAAAGACTATCCATCAATAAGGTGAGTCAAGGAATCTTTCAGGAAAACATCCCAGTTAACGGTGTGGTGCTTCCTAAAAACACCATCTACCTAGATGCGCTAGAAGGTGGCCGCGTAGAAGAAAAATTTGTAGAGGATGGTGCAATGATGAAGAAGGGAGAACCCATTATGAGATTGTCAAACACGGACTTAGAATTAAGCCTAGTCAACCAAGAAACGTCGGTGTACAATCTCTTGACCCAAATGCAGATCTCACAAAATCAGGCCAGACAGAATACCATCAACCGCCTGAATCAAAACACCGATGTCGAGAACAGCCTAATCGAGGCCAAGCGTGTCTATGACCTTAACAAAAGACTCTTCGAAAAAGGCGTCATTGCAAAACAGAAGTTTATCCAAGCTGAGAATGTTTACAATTACCAGAAAGAGCGCATGGAACTTTCTGAGCAAATCCTCGCACAGGATTCCCTCGCCGTTCAGATTGAGAACAGTCAGGCGCAAAGTTCTTACGCTCGTACACAAAACGCTCTTGAACTCATGCGACGCAAGGTGGCAGACCTTGTTGTGCGCGCCCCAGTAGATGGACAGCTTACCTCGCTGGATGCAGAAATAGGTCAGTCGATTAATAAAGGTGCACGCCTCGGGCAAATCGATGTGCTGGACGGTTATAAAATACGAGTGGATATTGATGAGCATTACATCTCTCGTATCTACGCGGGACAGCGCGGAAGCTTTGAACTGGATTCAGAGCGCTATGAGCTGGAAATAAAAAAGGTATACAGCCAGGTAAACAACGGCCGCTTTCAAGTGGACATGTACTTTGTAGATGCCGCACCTAAGGATATTAGACGTGGACAGAGCCTTCAAATAAGGCTTGCCTTAAGTCAGGAAAAGGAAGCTCTGCTAGTTGCCAAAGGCGGTTTCTTTCAAGCGACCGGCGGGAACTGGATCTTCAAGGTTAGTCAAGACGGTGACCGCGCCTATAAAGTACCGATCAAATTAGGAAGCCAAAACACAAAATTCTACGAAGTCCTAGAAGGCCTGGAACCCGGCGATCGCGTCATCACAAATAGCTACGATAGCTATGGCGAGGTAGAAGAACTGGCGCTCAATTAAGAATTCAGAATGATGAATAAATTAAAAATGGCCCAAGATTTTTTGAGACATGCTGCAAGACAAGGATTACAGTCAATAGTTTCCGTAAACCATGGTTCGAGAACCTCACCATTACATCAGAATCTAAATATAGTAATACTTGATACTAAATTCTAAGTTCTAACAGCCAGCAAAGCGAGCGTACTAAATACTAACTACTAAAAAAATATGAAAACGATGAACTCACCCCTTAGATTACAAAGAGAATGGAAATCAAAAGCTTTCGCCAGAACGGCTCACAACACCAATTCCAGATTTAAACAACCAAACCACTAATACCATACAAAAAGTCGTGCGCGAAAAGCAAACGTCTTAATCATAATACTAACTACTTAATACTAAAAACGTGATTAAAATAACAGATCTTGAAAAGTACTACGCCACAGAGGAAGTACGCACTGTTGCACTCAACAAACTGAGTTTTGAGGTAAAAGAGGGCGAGTTTGTAGCCATCATGGGACCATCAGGATGTGGTAAGTCGACTTTATTGAACATCCTCGGTTTGCTAGACGATCCAGATGGCGGTAGCTTCATGTTCAATGGTACTGAGGTAAGCGGTTATAACGAGCGCAAGCGCTCGCAGCTGCGCAAGCACAACATAGGTTTTGTATTTCAAAGTTTCAATCTCATCGATGAGCTTACCGTTTTTGAAAACGTGGAATTACCATTGATTTATACTAATGTGAAAGCAAGCGAGCGTAAAAAACGCGTGGACGAGGTGCTGGAAAAAATGCAGATCATGCACCGTCGCAATCACTTTCCGCAGCAGCTGTCGGGTGGACAGCAGCAGCGTGTAGCCGTAGCCCGTGCCGTCATCAACAATCCTAAGCTCATCCTGGCTGATGAACCTACGGGTAATCTGGACAGCAGCAACGGTAATGAGGTCATGGACCTACTGACCGAACTCAATGCAGCAGGAACCACCATAGTCATGGTGACCCACAGCGAGCACGATGCAAAGTACAGTCACCGCATCATCAGAATGCTGGATGGTCAGAAAGTGACTGAAAACGTGCTTTCGGAGTATAAAGCCCGCCCAAAAGCAGAAACAGTCTCAGCGTAAAGGCTTCTAACCAATCATAAAACTTATATGATTGCTCTTGTTTTCTACACAATAGAAAAGTGTATTGAGTTTATCTCAATTCTTTAAGAAGTCTATCACGCTTTCGCGAAAGCGAAATGGATAAGAACGCCGAACATCAAATAGCGAATAGCAAAAAATTGACAACCGACAACTACCAACTAATACTCGACAAGCCATGATCAAAAACCTCATAAAAATCGCCTTTAGAAACCTTTGGAAAAACAAGGCTTACTCTGCCATCAATATCGGTGGGCTGGCGCTCGGGATGGCGGTCACGCTTACCATAGTCCTGTGGATCATGGACGAGCTAGAGGTGAATACGCAATACGAGAACCACGACCAGATCGCGCAGATGTACATGAGCCAGACCATTAACGGCGAGATCTTTACTATGAACAGCATGCCGCGCCCGCTGGAATTTACGCTCAGGGAAAAACACGGCGACCTGTTTGAGCATATCGTGATGTCGTCATGGAATTTTCCGGGAAATTTTCAATATCGAGAAACTAATATGGTCATCAACGGAAACCAGATGCAAAAAGGGATCATCGATATGTTGGACATCATGGTGACCGCTGGAAATCAGAACGGGTGGGAACACGACAACAGCATCATGCTATCTAAAAGTGCTGCACAATCGCTGTTTGGTGATGAGGCACCTATTGGCAAGACAATAAAGCTATCCAATGCACACCCCCTAGAGGTGACAGCAATTTATGCCGATCTTCCAGAAAATTCACGATTTGACCAGCTGAATTACATCATACCTTGGAATTTTTTTGTGAATACCAACGAGTGGGTAAAAAACAGCGAGGAATACTGGGACAATAATAGTTTCCAGATGTTTGTCCAGATGTCTGACCATGTCGCTTTCGCAAACGCGGAAGACCTCATCAAAGATGCAAAAATCATTGCAAATCCAGAGTCAGAGCCATTCAATCCGCAGCTGGTGCTGCACAAGATGAGCGACTGGCACCTGCGTGGCTGGTATGAAAACGGTGTGCAGACCGGCGGCCGCATCGAGAATGTTTGGCTCTTTGGGATCATAGGACTGTTCGTGCTCATGCTAGCCTGCATCAATTTTATCAATCTGAGCACGGCGAGATCTGAAAAGCGTGCCATGGAAGTGGGTATACGCAAATCCATAGGTAGCAGCCGTGGACAGCTGATCCGACAGTTTTTTGGCGAGAGCTTTCTCGTGGTACTGATCGCTTATGTGCTTTCCATTTTACTGGTAGTCATATCGCTAGGCTTTTTCAACGATCTGGCCAGCAAGAACATTCAAATGCCATTTGGAAATCCCTACTTCTGGCTGGTTTCTGCGGCGCTGATTGCAGTAACGGTTGTGCTGGCAGGAAGCTACCCTGCACTTTACCTATCGGGCTTCAAACCTATACGAGTGCTAAAAGGTTCTTTGAGCGATGGGAAGAAAAGTACGCTTCCACGAAAAATGCTTGTAGTGACTCAATTCAGCGTTTCAATTGCTCTGATCGTTTGTACACTAGTAGTGGTAAAACAAATCAATTATAGCAAGGATCGTCCTGCTGGATATTCCAAAGCTGGTCTTATTCAAATCCCCACATTCAGCGGTGAATTTGATGGTAAATATGAGTTGATGAGGGACAGGTTTTTGAAAAGCGGTGCGGTAACAGATTTCGCCAGTTCCAGCTCACCGGTTACTGAGGTGTGGTCCAATCGTAGCGGTTATGAATGGCAGGGAAAAGATTCTGATTTTACGCCAGACCTTGCCCACACCCAAGTTTCCTTTGATTACATGCAAACCATGGACATGAAAATCATTGAAGGTAGAGACTTTTCTAGAGATTTTGCCAGCGATTCTACAGGGGTAATCTTGAATAAGACAGCTGTAAAATACATGGGATTAGAAAATCCGATCGGAATGAAAATCACAACCGATGACCCAGATGATGAGGGATGGTTCATGACCGTAATCGGTGTAGTGGAGGACGCGATTGTTCAAAACCCTTTTGAGCCAGTAAAGCAGCACATGTACGTCTATGATACTGATAACAATAGCAGTTTCTACACGCTGCGCCTCAATCCAGACCGCTCGGTGAGCGATGCGCTTGCGACGGTTGAGTCTATTTTCAAAGAGTCTTTTCCTAACGTTCCTTATAGCTACGAGTTTGTAGATGAGAACTACGCCCGCAAATTCAGCGATCAGGAACAGTTTGCCAGCATCGCCAAGGTGTTTACCATTCTCGCGATCATCATCAGCTGTTTGGGACTCTTTGGCCTAGCTTCTTTTGTGGCAGAACAGCGCACCAAGGAAATAGGCATACGCAAGGTACTGGGCGCGAGTGTTGCAAATCTATGGTTACTGCTGTCTAAAGACTTTCTGTTGCTCGTGGGCATCAGCATCCTAATTGCGACACCCATCGCCTATTATTTCATGAGCGACTGGATCGAGCGGTTTAGTTATCGTGCAAACATCGGTGCGACGGTATTTATTCTCGCAGGAATTGGTGCCATTGTACTCACGATCATCACGGTAAGCTTCCAGGCGATTAAAGCAGCGGTGGCAAATCCCGTGAATAGTTTGAAGACGGAGTGAGAAAGAACTTGAACTTGAAATCGAACTCGAATTCCAAGGTTTAGAGGAATGAAGATAGACTATCCTGGCAGCATGGTCTCTAACGAGTTGGCTTTCGCGAAAGCGTAATAAACAAAAAAACGAATACCTAACGGCTAACAGCTAAGAGCTAAAAACAAAAATCCATGTCACACATTATCTTTCTATTCATGAGCCTGCTGATAGGATCCACAGCTTCTTCCCAGCAAGATAAAACCCAGGTTCCATCAGCTAGTGAACTGTTCAATACAGCGCCCTCTGAGGTTTCAATGGAATTGCAAAAATCCAATGGCACCATGACGCGCACCATCAATTTAGGGCAAGCAAAATCTCTATCACTCACCGCAAAAGCGAGATTGACCAAGGGAATGATCACGATTTCCGTCAAGTCAAACACCGAGGAATTGCTCAATAAGACCTTTAGCATTCTTGATCAGGATCAGCCGGTGCAGCTTGAATTGAAAGACTTGAATTATAGCTCTATCACCATCACCACCACGATGCAACTAGCAAGTGGTCATTATGAGATGAGTTGGTCGTGAGAATAAATAATATGCTCTCGCGAACCTGCCTTTATGCAATCCTCTCACTTTGTTCGTCGGTTGCAGTTAGCAGGCAGGAGCGGAACAACTAAAGAGAATTGAGAATATCAACAACATCGAATAGCAAATAGCTAACAGCTAACAGCTAAAAAACCAAAAACCATGTTCAAAAACCACCTCAAAATAGCTTTACGCAACCTCTGGAAAGAGCGCACGTTTACCCTACTTAACCTTATCGGTTTGAGTGTTGCATTTACCTGTGCCTGTTTGCTGACGGTATTTGCAACTTACGAACTGAGTTACGATGATTTTCACGATGATCCGGATCGACTGTTCCAGGTTTATGTCAACGAGCAAACCACACGCGGATTAGAAAGTACCAACTCATTCCCTACCCCTTTCGGTCCAGCGTTTAAGGAAGAGGTGGCCGGTGTAGAGAAATTGACCCGATATCTGGACAATCCGTCTTCGTTTAAACTAGGCGATAAATCCATCAATCTCAGTAGCCGGTTTGTTGATCCAGATTATTTTGAGATGTTCAATTTCAAGATACTTTCTGGAAGTAAAAATCCGCTCGAGAACAAAAACAGTATTGCGCTGTCGCAACGGGCTGCTGAAAAACTGTTTGGAAAAGAAGAAGCTCTGGGTAAAACCCTTCAAATGCAGGCAGATGGTAGGCTGGTCAACTTTACGGTGACCGCCATCATGGAAAACAATCCACGGAATACAGAATTGGATTTTGGGGCGCTGCTCAATTTTGAAGATCAACCTGGTGACGATTACGCACGACTGACTGACTCATGGGACAGCCGCAATCATGAAGTATATATGAAGCTGGAACCCGGCTACAGTACTGCAGATTTTGAAAAAAGCACGGCAGCTTTCGCTGAAAAGTATTACGTGAGCGACATTGAAAACGCAAAACGTGACGGCGCTCAGGCGTTTGCAGACGGGACTTATCTTCAACTGCGCCTGATGGACTTGAGAGATCTCAATTTCAGAAAGACCGTGGCTGGCGTCTATCGAGTGGATAAGACCCGAGTTCAGGTGGTGATCGCTATTGCCATACTGCTTTTGATCATTGCCTGTGTGAACTTTATCAACATGAGCATCGGTAAGGCCGGCACTAGAATGCGTGAAATAGGAATGCGCAAGACATTGGGCGCCAGTAAAAACCAGTTGTTTTTTCAGCTATGGGCTGAGAGTGCGCTGGTATTTACCATGGCGCTCGTTGTGGCAGCGGGCCTCACCTATTTGCTGCACGATCCATTCCGCAGCTTATTTGATACGTGGGCAGGACTTGATCAATTATTGCAGCCCGAAATGATTGTAGGAGGTATTTTACTCATTGCGTTGGTCAGCTTTATCGCAGGTGGCTATCCCGCCAGACTCATCAGCGGTAGCGGCACCATTCAGGCGCTTAAAGGGAAACTTCCCGTGTATTCTAAAAACCGAGTGCGCGACGTATTGATGGTCATTCAATTTGCCATAAGCATCATTTTCATCAGCGGTACGCTCGTGCTTTACAGTCAGCTGGAGTTTTTGCGTACCTCAGATCTGGGATATAATAAAGAACAAGTCGTAAGCGTCCCGCTGGAAAGTCCACAGGATCCTCAAAAACTGCTGGATCTCATGAGACTCAAACTACAGAATAATCCCAAAATCCTCGAGATAGGTGGCGGTAGTAGTAATCTGGGCATGGGGCTGGACAACAGCAGCAGCCGCAGCTATCTGGGTTTTGAGCACGAAGGCCGAGAGGTCAACACCTATCTTTTTGAAGTGGGCCACGGCTATTTAGAAGCGCTTGATCTTGAATTGCTGGCGGGAAGAAGCTTTCGCGAAAACCTGGTAGCCGACAGCACCTCAGTCATTATCAATGAGAAGATGGCAGCCCAGTTCAAAGAGGAAAACCCGCTGGATATCACTATCAGTTTCGGGAACGGGCCCTATCAAGTAGTAGGCGTGGTCAAGGATTTTCATTTCCAAAATATGGACAAGACCATCGAGCCGCTGACCCTTCTCACACCTACGTGGTCCCGACTGCGGTATGCCTTTATACAAGTAGCGCCGGGTGATCTCGCCAGTACGCTGGACGATATTAAAACCGTCTGGAACGAGATCGAGCCACAACGCTCATTCATGGGATCTTTTCTTGACGAGAACATCGACAGAACGCTAGAGAAAGAACGCACGACCATAAAGATCATTTCGCTGGGCGCGATTGTAGCTATCGTTTTGAGCTGCATTGGTCTTTTTGCCATGTCATTGCTTGTAGTTGCCCAGCGTCGCAAGGAAATAGGAATACGCAAAGTCGTGGGCGCCAGCGTCGCCAGAGTAACCGTTTTGTTATCGCTGGACTTTGTGAAACTGGTTGCCATTGCTTTTGTGATCGCTTTCCCAGTCGCGTATTACCTGACTAAGACCTGGCTACAGGATTATCCGTACAGGACAGAATTGCATTGGTACATTTTTATCACGGGCGGTCTAATTGCTCTTTTCATCGCAATGTTGACTATCAGTTTTAAAACGGTACGCGCTGCGGTGGCTAATCCGGTGGATAGTTTGAAGAGTGAGTGAATTCGATTACGATAGCTTCTGGTTGAACTTGAATTTGAAACCGAAATTGAATTTGAAATTGAATAAAATGTCAGGCCGAGCTGTCACCCAGGGTCTGTAGAAGGGCCTTTCGAGAACTAATGAGCATCTCGATATCGAATCAGTCTCGACTGCGCTCGACTTGACAGACAAGTCTTTGATAATCCCGCTTACGCGAAAGCGTAACTTAATCAAAGCCATTGTTTTGAAAAATCGCTAAATTTGAAAAAGACTAGCATACTATGAAGCCAGTTACGGATTTTTCCTCACTCGACCTTAAAAAACGTTACACCTATGCAGATTATATGACGTGGCAATTTAGCGAGCGGGTGGAATTGATTAAAGGCTGGATTCATAAAATGAGCCCGGCACCCAAGCGCTGGCATCAAGAGGCAGAAATTGTTTTAAGTTCTGAATTCTATAGTTTTTTCAAAGGAACTGGATGCAAGGTCTATCAATCCCCTTTTGATGTACGGCTGGTTAAAAACAAAGGCCAGAAAAACCAAGAAATTGACACCGTGGTCCAACCCGATGTTTGCGTGGTGTGCGATCTTGACAAACTGGATGACGCAGGCTGCAAGGGCGCACCAGATCTGATCATTGAAATCCTCTCAGAATCGACTTCAAAAAAAGATTACAACGAGAAGTTCAATCTATACCAAGAAAATGGCGTCAAGGAATATTGGCTAGTTCAGCCTGAATTATTCTACATAGAAATCTACTCGCTAGAAGATGATGTTTATGAACGTTTTGGCCTGTTCGAAAAGCGAAATAGTCCCGACCTAGTATCGGGCAAACTGTTTCCCGACCTCAAAGTCTCGATGGCTGAGGTATTTGCTCGATAATAGCAATCTCTGATTTTTATTTCTTTGGTCATTTGGTTCAATTTTCATGTGATTAAATTATTCTCGCTTTCACGAAACCTGCCTGCCGGCAGGCAGGGCGCACTTCTCACTCACTTTTCCAAAACCGCACATCCCTGTATCAAAAGCGGACACTTCAATCAGCAAATGTTATTCCAACTTACTGATAAATAGGTTATTAAAATATTGGCACAGTTGAAGTAATCAAATAGGCAACCAAGACAAATATTTAGAGAAATGCTTAAGAATTACTTCAAAATCGCGTGGCGCAGCCTCTGGAAACAGAAATTTTTCTCTTTAATCAATATCATCAGTCTGTCGATAGGACTAAGTGCTTCTCTGGTGATCGGGATGATGGTCCACCATGATTTCAGCTTCGATAGATTTCACGATAAAAAAGATCACATCTACCGGGTTACCTCAGAGATGAACATGCAAACGATCCGCTTTTCTAACTCTGGAACACCAGTTCCACTAGGTAATGACCTGGTCGCACAATTTCCTGAGGTAGATCTAAAAGTCCACTTCTTTACCTATAGTGCTGATGCGGTCACGCGTGACGATGGTGGCAGAGAGAGTACGATCAATGATCGCATCATCTTTACAGACCCTTCTTACTTTCAACTCATTGATTACACATGGCTCGCTGGAAATCCCATTACCGCACTAAATGAGCCCAATCAGGTCGTTCTTACCAAGTCCCGCGCAGAATACTTCTTCCCTAATGCACGACCAGAGACCTTGCTCGGTGAAGTGCTTTTATATGAAGAAATACCTATGAAAATCACAGGTATCGTAGCAGACATAGAGCAGAATACCGATTTCATCTTTACTGATTTTGTAAATAAAGAAACGATCAGCCAGACCGCTATGAAAGACCAGGCTGAGCGCGATTACGGTACCATCAATAGTTTTTCACAGCTCTGGATACAGCTCAGACCAGATGCCAACGAAGATGATGTTCAAAAGCGACTCACAGAACTGGCCATGGGTAAGAGAGATAAAGAAGAAGTTGCTGATGAAATGAAGACTTCCTTCAATCTACAGCCGCTTTCTGAAGTACATTTTGATACTGAGATAGGTGTTTATGATGAGTCCAGAGACCAGGCTAATAAGAACGTTCTGATTTCGCTCATTTTTGTTGCTCTGTTTTTGATATTGCTTGCGGTGGTCAATTTTATCAACCTCAACACCGCCAGCGCCACTCAGCGTGCGGGTGAAATAGGCGTGCGCAAGACTTTAGGCAGTTCTCGCACTCAATTAATTTATCAATTTCTAGGCGAGACCTTTTTATTGACGCTGTTTGCCTTTGCGGTTTCCCTGGGCATGAGTTTTTTATTGCTTAAAATATTTAGCGATTTTGTGGTGGACGCCATTGATTTAAGCCTATTGATAGAGCCAGAGCTTATTGCTGGAATGATAGGTTTGATTATCGTGGTCACTTTACTTTCTGGATTCTATCCAGCCATGGTGCTCTCGGGCTTCAAACCGTCCAGGGTCTTGAAAGGTGGAAATATGTTAACTAAGGGAAATACCAATGTCAGAAAAGGGCTTACGGTTTTTCAATTTGTCATCGCTCAGGTGTTCATCATCGGGACTTTGCTAGTCGGGAAGCAGATCAAATTTATGATGTATGCCGACATGGGTTTTGAAAAAGAGCAACGCATCTTTATCAATACCCCATGGCGCGAGTCTGACTTTAGTAAAAAGCAGGCGCTGGAACAAAAAATCGCTGCTATTTCTGGTGTGGAAATGACCAGTTTGGGAAACACGCCACCCGCAAGCAATTCCACCTACATGAATGATATTAAAGTGTTCAACGGCCAAAAAGAGGTGAAGCTTACCGTACGCCAGTTGTTTGGGGACACAAAGTTTTTAAATTTATATGAAATCCCAATCCTTGCCGGACGCCAACCTTTAAACGATACCATCAACGAGTTCATGCTCAACGAGAAAGCGGTTAGAGAATTGGGCTTTGCAAATATGGAAGATGTCCTCAATGAAAAAGCGATGTACAATGATGAGGAATACACCGTGGTAGGCATTCTACCTGATTTTAAGCAAAACTCATTACACAACAGCATCATGTCGCTTGCTTTTATGAATGACACCGCCCGCTCTGACTGGGGGAATTTTCATACCGCACATGTCAGGATCAATGTGTTGGCAGATTTGAAAAAAATCATCGATGAGGTTGAAAAGGCCTATTTAGAAGTCTATCCTAATGAAACGCCCAGCATTCATTTTCTCGATGAAGAAGTGGCAGCATTTTACCGAAAGGATCAGCAACTGGAAAAATTACTGAACTGGGCCACCGGACTATCCATTTTAATTAGTTGTCTAGGATTACTCGGACTTGTCGTGCATACCACCGAGAGACGTCGCAAGGAAATAGGCGTCCGTAAAGTTTTGGGTGCTACCGTAGCACAGATCAACACGCTACTATGCAAGGACTTTGTTTTGCTCATCGTAATTGCATTCGTTATCGCAGCACCTATCGCCTATTATTTCATTCAGGATTACCTCAACGATTTTGTTTTCCGTACAGACATCAGCATCTGGATCTTCTTAGGCAGTATAGCCGCAATGACATTGATTGCACTTGCGGTGATGAGTATCAAAACCGTCTCAACCGCGATGAGAAATCCTGTAGAGAGTTTGAAAACCGAGTAAAAAAAGACGTACGACCGCTGCGCTTGATGACGTATGACTTAAGACTCGTGGCGCTGAAAATTTATAAGATCTCGCTTTCGCGAAAGCGGAAAAAAGAACAAGAGATGTCATGTCGAGCGCAGTCGAGACAGATTGACACATCGAGAAATATAATCGTTCTCGTTCCGATAGCTATCGGAAGCTGCTCGAACTGACAATGAAATTGAAAAATATAAAATGTAGTTGTCACGCTGAGCTTGTCGAAGCGCTTTCAAATAATTTGTACTGACAACCAATAACTTAAACATAGCATCATGCTAAAAAACCACTTAAAAATCGCCCTAAGAAGCCTGAAGGCGCACCCCATGTTTTCCCTCATCAATATTCTGGGATTGACGCTGGGGCTGACCATCACGCTTATTTTAATGCTGTTCATCTACCACGAGTACAATTTTGATGACAGTTATGTATACAAGGATCGTATGTACCGCGTACTGGCACAAACGGGTGAGAGCTTTGATGATAAAACCTATGCGACCGCACCGGCCAAAGTCGCCGTGACCAGCCTGGAAGAAATTCCAGAGGTTGAAAATGCTGTACGGATTTTGAAACACGGTTTTGGCGATGCGGCTTATATCAATACCGCTGATGCTGAATACATCGAGAACTTTCTATACTATGTGGACAACAGTTTTATCGATATGTTCAACATTGAGATGATTGCTGGTCGCGGCGATCTGCTTACCGAGCCTAAAACCGCAATCATCTCGCAGAGTACGGCACAGCGGTATTTTGGGAATGAAAACGTGATCGGTGAATTGTTTAAAATCGATCAAAACCGTGAAATCAAAATTACAGGGGTTTTCAAGGACTTGCCGTCCAACAGCACCCAAGACGGGAATGTGTACGTGTCGTTTGCTACCTCAACTAACTTTTACAACAATCCGTCGTGGTCCAATTCTTCTTTTGAAACATATTTGTTGGTCAATGAAGGGACAACAACAGAAAGTCTTGAAGAAAAGCTCGGTGCCATGCTCGAAAAGCATGTACCTGAAGACAATCGCTGGTACACACTGGCGGTACAACCGTTTAGCGAAGTCCACTTATTTTCTAGTGACTTGACTAATGCATACAGCTCAAGGACGGGATCCATATCACAGGTGAAAAATTTGTCTTGGCTGGCATTCTTGATCTTGATCATCGCCTGTATCAATTACATGAACCTGACCACGGCTAGATCACAGAAAAGAGCGCGCGAAGTAGGCGTTAGCAAAACGCTGGGTGCCACACAATCCAATCTTGTCTCAAAATTTTATGTGGAAACGGGTTTAATCACATTGATTTCCATGGTTTTGGGGCTGGGGCTGTCTATGTTATTTCTTCCGTTTTTTAACCAAATGATAGGTGTGGAAGTATCGCTGGATTTATTGCTGGAACCCCTGTTTTGGCTGGTTTTGATCGCTACGTGGGCGGTCACTACACTTCTGGCAGGTTCCTATCCTGCTCTTTTCCTATCCAGTTTTTCAGCAAAGCGCATATTGAATAAATCTGCGACTAGATCTGCTGGTAATGCAACGATCAGAAAAGGCTTGGTCATTAGCCAATTTGTAGCGTCGACGGTTCTAATCGTGGGTGTTTATGTTGTGAATACGCAGATGGATTTCATCCGCAATCAGGATTTAGGATTTGAAAAAGATCAGGTAGTGGCTGTGTCGCTCAATGGGATCAATTCGCTTTCCGACACAGAATTAGTCGGTAAGAAGATAGCCGCCCTTCCCGTTGTCAAAAAAGCTGGTGCCGCGCAAGGATATCCTAGCAAAAGCGTGAGTGGTCGTTTGATCCATAATCCGCTGAAGGACGATGGCGGACTTTCCGTCCAAACCAATCGCGCCGATGCCGATGCCCTTGAAGTACTCAATCTTGAATTCATCGCTGGAAGCAACCTGCCTAAAATCAAGGCAGAAACAGACACCATCGTCGATGTCGTCATCAATGAGAAAGCGATGAATTATCTGGGACTCACGCCTGAAAATGCCATCGGTGCCAAAATCAGCATGCTTCCTAGAGAAGCGTTCATACGCGGTGTGGTCAAAGACTTCCATTTTGAGTCGCTGCACAAAAGCGTGGGCGCCTATGCGTTTCATAACTTTAAAAGTGAATACAAAGAGTTCCTTCTCGTAAAAATTACTGGGGGTGATTTATCCAACGCGATTGCGAGCATTGAGGACGAATTCAAGTCGGTGCTGCCCGACGTGCCTTTTGACTACACCTTTATCGACCGCAATATCGAGACGCTGTATCAGCAGGAAGAGCGTACTGCAAGAATAGGATTGGTTTTTTCTGTACTTGCCGTTTTCATTGCGTGTCTGGGATTATTTGGATTAGCAACTTTTATCGCCGAGCAGCGCGATAAAGAAATAGGCGTGCGCAAAGTGCTGGGTGCAAGTGTAACCAACATCACCAGCATGCTTTCAGCTGATTTTGTAAAACTGGTGGGCATCTCACTCATCATCGGTTTCCCGATTGCTTATTTTATTATGGACAACTGGCTGCAGGACTTTGCGTTCAGAACAGATATCACGGCGGTACCGTTTATCACTACTGGTGTGGTGGCTTTGGCAGTTGCAATCATGACGGTGGGTATTCAGTCGCTACGAGCAGCTTTGAAAAATCCGATCAATGCGTTGAGGAAAGAGTGAGAAAGATGAAAGACCGCTGGGCTTCGGCTCCGCTCAGCCACCAGCTGTAAGACAAAAGATGATGGACTATTGTAGCAGCGAAGATTGGTTTAGTCTCGCTTTCGCGAAAGCGTAGACAGAATAAAATGTAACGGCGCTTCGCAAGCGCCGAAATAAACGGACGCTTGTGAGGCATCCCAACTATAAAAGAAGTCATGATAAAAAACCAAATTAAAATTGCCTTGAGAGCATTGAGAAAAAACTTGTTTTTCAGCTCGTTGAATGTGCTCAATATTGCGGTGGGCATGATTGTTTGCCTACTTGCGGGCAGCTACATCTATCATGAGCTGAGCTATGATCGTTTTCATGAAAACCATGAAGACATTTACCGTATAGGCCGCACCGTGCGTACTCAGGACTATGCCGTGGTGGGTTTTGAAAGCTGGAACAGCACGACGGCAGTGGATCAACAAAAACAGACGCTCACCATTAAAAATACTGCTGGCGTGAAAAATTATGTGCAGTTTTTTACTGAAACCCAGCCTCAATACCTGGATTACGACAATAAGCAGTTCGAAATTGAGCAAGTGCTTACCACAAATACCGCTGCCGATTTTACCGAAATGTTCACTTGGGAATTGCAAGAAGGTTCATTTGAAACTTTTTCAAATAATAAAAACGCGATCATAATAACGAGTTCGGTGGCAGAGCGCATTCATGGTACTGAAAACCAAAATCAGCTCATCGGTAAAACGATTGAAATTAATGAGCAACAATTGCTGGTCGCAGTAATCATAGCCGATGTTCCCGCGACTTCCCATTTCGATTTTAATGCTGCCGTGCATTCTGATAGAATTACCTACTGGGGTGCGCACCTATATGCACAGCGACAAGCAAACGTACGCGCGAAAGCTCTTGAAGCTAATATTTCAGAGGCGTTTTTCAAATTCAATCCTGGTCTCAAAGAAAACGAAACCTTTAAAGGTCATTTTATCCAGCCCGTTACAGATATTCATTTGAAATCCAACATTCTCTATGAATTGAAAGAGCCTGGAAACACAACCTATTTGTGGTTGATCGGTGGTTTTGCGCTGGTGGTGCTTTTTATCACGATTTTTAACTATACCAACCTTACCCTGGCTCTGAAATTCAAAAATTCAAAAAGCATAGGCGTTAATCAAGTGCTGGGCGCTTCAAATTCTCAGATGCTCAGGCAGTTCGTAATTGAGGCATTGGTTCAGGCCTTTATCGCATTCCCGATCGTCTTGATTCTTTGGTTTCTAGCACTACCCTATTTCAATCAATTCATGGGAGTTCAAGTAGAAAATTACTTACTTGAAAACTTCTTGGTTCTTTTCTCAGGCTTGATATTCATCGGAATTTATGGTTGTCTACTAAGCATTATTCCGGCGGCACTTACGCTGAACAAATCGGCCAAAACGCTGCTGAACACCTCAATCTCTTCCAAAAGTTTTGAGAAAATCAGCCTGCGCAAATATTTGATGATCAGTCAGATTGCTATTTTGATCGTGGTGACTTCAATATCTGTTTTTATGAACAATCAGATGCGATTCATCAATGCAAAGGATCTAGGATTTAAAAAGGACGGCATTCTATTTACCAGCACGGATCCAGAAAATCTTGAGGTTTTTCAAACGGAACTGCGCAAAAATCCCTATGTGAATCATGTTGGGAATGGAAGCAGCTTTGCTATCCAAAATTTCAACAATATCAATTATAAACTGCAGGGCAGCGACCAGCGTTTTTCAGATAGCAATACGTTTTACTTGGATTTTGAAGGTATCAAGGCCTATGAACTTGAAACCTCGCTTACTCAAACCCAGCTCAATCCCACAAGCAGATCTAGAAAAAACCTCATCAATCGATCTGCTGCTGAGCGTTTTGCCCATATCCTAGGAATAAAAACAAATGAAATGATTGGTCAGACGATCATCACAGAACCCGATTATCAGAACGAAGATGGTACCATGGGAATTCCCTTTGTGGTGGATGGGATTTTTGAGGACATCAATGCCTTCAGCCTGAAGAATGAGATCGCCAGTACGTTTATCATCGTTTCCGATGGGGTAAGGTTTGACGGTCAAAGTATCGTTTCGGTTAATCCTGAAAACGTCACACAAGTTATGGCCGATATCAGGACCCTTCACGATCGACTGGGTAGTAGCATCCCGCTGGAAATAGAACTATTATCTGAGAATTACGCGTTGCTTCACGAGCAAGATGCGCGCATGTCTACACTCATTTTATTGCTCAATTCCATCGCGATCATCCTTGCTATTCTAGGAATAACTGGAACAACAATTTTATTGCTCATAGGCAGGAAGCGTGAAATAGGTATCAGAAAATTGCTAGGGGCGTCCATTTACCAAATTATGAACATCTCGGTAAGGGAATATATGGCTTTCATCGCCATTGCAGCCGTCATCAGCATCCCGATTGCCTACTACATCGTAAACAGCTGGATGGAAGATTTCGCCTATCGGGTTGATATGAATCCCCTGATTTTTGCCATAATATTAGTGGTAACGACATTAAGTATCGCCTTGATTGTGGCATTAAGCAGCTATAGAACCGCGGTTCAAAATCCTGTGAATTCGATAAATACGGAATGAGGGGTGAAATTGAAGTTGAATTTGGATCTAAAATAATCACGCTTTCGCGAAAGCGTAAAATATAAATCAGTTGTCATGTCGAGCGTAGTCGAGACAGATTTGAATATTTAGAACGCTAATCGTTCTCGACTGCGCTCGAACTAACAACTTAAACTGAATAATAAATATTAAAAAACGAATAACAAACATAACCAGTCGCTTGCGAAGCGAACTAATGTAACGGCGCTTCGCAAGCGCACAAAAAAAGAAATAAACATGCTAGAACTAAAAAACATTTACAAATGGGTCAAACAGGGCGGTAATCGCGTCTTTTTGCTCAACGATCTGAACCTGAAAGTCGAGGAAGGCGAGTTCCTTTCTATCATGGGTCCTTCAGGCTCAGGGAAATCCACACTTCTCAATGTGATTGGGATGCTGGACGGTTTTCAGGAAGGGACTTATGAATTCTTGGGTGAGCCGGTCGAAAACCTGAAGGAAAAACAACTTTCTAAATTGTATAAAGAACACATCGGCTTTGTGTTTCAGGCGTATCACCTAATTGATGAGCTTACGGTGTATGAAAACATCGAGACGCCCCTACTCTACAAAAATGTCAAGAGCAGCGAGCGCAAGGCCAGAGTAGCTGACATTCTGGACCGTTTCAATATCGTAGGCAAAAAGGATCTTTTTCCAAGCCAACTAAGCGGTGGGCAGCAACAACTTGTGGGTGTCGCACGCGCCCTAGTGGCTAAACCTAAACTCATCCTCGCTGATGAGCCTACAGGTAATCTAAACTCTCAACAAAGCAGCGAGATCATGGAGCTATTCAAAGAGTTGAACGATGATGGTGTGACTATTATTCAAGCAACCCACTCAGAAAGCAATGCCTCTTACGGGAGTAGGACTATTCATTTATTAGATGGCATGCGAAATAGAAAACTAGACAATAAAATCAGTTGAGGTAATCAAGAATATGATTTATCTCCTGATCAGAGAGATTTTCAAAAGAATTCATTGCTTGCTCATTCCATTCAAGGTAGAGAGCTATCGCGGTGGAATCATTATTCTGAATCATAAATTGAGAATTGCGAATAAAAGATTTGAGCCATACTGAATCTCGCCTTTCACTTATACCCCACAGGGATGGACCCACTGCATCTTTATAGAGTTTGTGGCACGCAGCACAGTTTGCTTTAAAAAGCATTTCGCCTTCCCTGGAATAATTATCAGACCGATTAAGCATTGAAGGTGTTCCACATATAAAAACTGGTTCAGGCTCAACTATTGCACAAAAAGCATTTTCCTGCTCAAGAATTTTGTAGGCAGTAATCGTGACAACAACGCAGCAAAACCCGATTACCGCAAAAGACCAACTTAAAAGTTTTGTTATGGCATTGAATCCGTTCAATCGAATATTAGTTCTTGCTTGGAAAGTTAATAAAACCTCACGACGTGCGCTTGTAACCATCGTTAATGATTAAGATCATGGTTACATTTGCAAGTATGGATAAAGAGAGTCTGCAGCAGCTGAAGGATTATCTAGCCAAACCGAGAAACATAGTTCTAATACCTCATCGCAGTCCTGATGGTGATGCCATCGGTTCAATTACGGCGTTGTACGCCTATTTGAAGGAATCTGGTCATAGCGCTACCATGATTTCACCTAATGATTTCCCCAACTTTTTGAGTTGGATGTCGCATACCGATGAAATCCTCGATTACGAGAAGCAAAAGAAGAAAGCTGATGGTATTATAAAGGATGCCGAGCTTATTTTTATTTTGGACCACAATGCTTTGCACCGTGCAGGCGACATGGAAAAAGTGCTCAGTGAGTCAAATGCCATGTTTGCCATGATCGACCACCACCAGCAACCAGACGATTTTGCCCAATTCACTTATAGTGATAGCACAATGAGTTCTACCTGTGAAATGGTTTACCATTTTTTAGATGCACTAGGTCAAACTGGCAAGATCACCCCAGCAATAGCGTCTAGCTTATATGCAGGAATACTTACCGATACTGGTAGTTTTAAATTCCGCAGTACAACATCTACTACCATGAGGGTAGCTGCAAACCTTATAGATGCTGGTGCTGATAGCGAGGCAATCAATCGGAAAATCTACGACGTGAATTCCCCGTCGCGAATGAAATTACTGGGAACTGCGCTGAACAACATGGTTATCGTCCCTGAATACAGGACGGCCTACATCACGTTATCGCAAGCCGATTTAGACGAGCACGATTTCCAGAAAGGAGACACAGAAGGATTTGTCAACTATGCGCTTAGTTTAGATAAAATCATTTTGGCACAGATTTTTATTGAAAAAGCAGAAGCTGGAATCGTCAAGACCTCACTGAGATCAAAGGGGAGTTTTGATGTGAATGTTATGGCCAGAAAACACTGGGATGGCGGTGGACACAAAAATGCGGCAGGCGGTAAGTCTGATTTGTCAATGCAGGCAACCGTAGAAAAATTAATGAAGATTCTTCCAGAATATGCTCAAGAACTTGCTGAAACGCAGATATAGCTTTTTGATTTTAAGTACGCTTTTAATTGTGTCCTGCAGCAAAACTGTACCAAGGGCACCTATCAAAAAGAAGAGCGCAAGCACTTTAGATCTATCCATGGCGTTGAACAGGAAAGTGTACGATCAGGAAGAGGCATTGATTGAAAAGCTTATTGCAAAAGACAGTCTTGATTTCCTGCGTTCTGGGAATGGGTTTTATTACAGATTTGTCTCACAGGACAGTCTAGTGGGGACAAAGCCTGATTTTGGCGACCGAGTGACTTTTGAATATAACGTCATCAATCTTGCAAATGATACCCTTTACCGCACTGCAGACATATCTCCAGTAACAAACTCCCTTGAGCAGGAATATGGAGTATTTAAAGGTATGCGTGAGGCTTTAAAACTGATGGAGCCTGGCGATGTAATGGAAGCCTACTTCCCCTCTTATACTGCTTTTGGCTCATATGGCGATCACGATGCAATAGGCCCCAACACGCCATTTAAAAGCCAGATCAAACTCTTGTCTATAAACGCAAATGATTGAATAGATTTGCAGCGATAGTATAATTACGCTTTCGCGAAAGCGAAAAAACCAATTTCTAAATAACAACAATGAACAGATTTTTAGGAACACTAATCACGCTTGCACTTGTAATCTTGACTGTATCGTGTAAAGAAGAATATCCAGACCTAGAGGACGGACTATATGCACAAATCAATACAAATCAAGGCGTCATGCTTGTTGAATTGTATAAGAATGACGCCCCGATGACCGTAGCAAACTTTGTAGCCCTAGCAGAAGGTAACCACCCTCAAGTGCTAGATACACTCAAAGGAAAGCCTTTCTACGATGGATTAGTTTTCCACAGGGTCATCGAAGGATTCATGATACAAGGTGGTGACTACACTGGCACCGGCGGTGGCAGCGTGGGATACAAATTCCCACAGGAGGTGAGCGATTCTCTCAAACATGATGAAAAAGGAGTATTGTCTATGGCCAATGCTGGTCCCAATACCAATGGCAGCCAGTTTTTCATCATGCATAAAGCTGCACCCCATCTTGACATGAAGTACAATGTTTTTGGTAAAGTGATTGAAGGGCTCGCAGTAGTTGATTCCATCGCTACTACAGAAACTGCTGCTGGCGACAGGCCAGTAGAGGACCAGATTATTGAATCTGTCAAGATAATCCGTAAAGGAAGGAGCGCAAAGAATTTTGACGCTGTCGATGTCTTCAAAGAGGAGATTAAAAAAGCTGAAAAGGCAGAGGAAGAACGTAAAGAAAATGCCCAAAAAGAAAGAGACAACAAAGTCGCAGAGCTGCTAGAAATCAAAAAACAAGCAAAACCGCTAGAAAGAAGTAACGAGATCTTAATCCATTACCATAAAAAAGGTGATGGTGAGAAACCTGAGGAAGGCTCGCGCGTGAGAATTGAATATGCAGGTTTCTTAAATACGGGAGATCTATTTGATACATCTGATCTGGATCTAGCAAAGACTTTTGATGCGGTTGATTTCATGAAAGAACAACGTGGGCTTTACCGCCCGATCCAGCCTGAATACAGCGAGACTGCTCAAATGGTTCCTGGATTCAAGGCTGTACTATTGTCGATGAACTACGGCGATAAAGTAACAGCTTTTATTCCATCACATTTGGCTTACGGTGAGCGAGCAAACGGTCCGATCCCGCCCAATAGCGATTTGATTTTTGAAATGGAACTCCTAGCAAAGCAATAAATACAAAGGCGCCCTACCAGGCGCCTTTTTACTTTTCTACTTGTGGCTATAGTAAGATAGCCTGATTATCTTTGCGCGCTTAAATTCAATTCATGTACAATAAGAATCTCAAGCTCATCATTGCTGTATTGATTGTTGCATTTGCTGTATTTCAATTCACAAAAAATGAGATCCTTAATGGTATAACACTCATCCTACTCGCTGGAATCTTTGTTTTTCTTTATTTTAAAAACGAGATCATCTTACTAGCCTTTTTGCGACTGAGGAAGCAGGACTTTGCGGGTGCCTCTAAATGGCTTTCAAAAATCAAAAACCCTGAAGCAGCTCTGGTTACAAAGCAGCAAGGTTACTACAACTATTTACAGGGCTTAATGCTATCTCAGACAAATATGACACAAGCAGAGAAGTATTTCAGAAAGGCTATTAGGCTGGGATTGAATATGGATCAAGATCTTGCGGTAGCGAAACTTAATTTAGCGGGAATCGTTATGATGAAACGAAGAAAGCGTGAAGCCACTACCCTACTCAACGAGGCTAAAAAACTGGATAAGCACAACATGCTTAAAGATCAGATCCAGCAAATGAAGCAGCAATTGAAACGCATCTAAGCGCCTTCAAATTCAAAAACCTTATCGTCCAGCGCTAGTTCACTGTTAGAAAAAATTGCTCTAGCCTCATCAGTGAACAGATCATAGCTGCGATAGCGGGACGAGTAATGACCTAGGATCAGTGTACCCGCACCAGCCTTTTTTGCAATTGCTGCGGCTTGAGCGGCAGTGCTATGACCGGTCTTCTCGCATAAATTTTCGTGGGACTTTAAAAATGTGCTTTCATGATAGAGCACATTAACGTTTTTTATTATGGGAACTATTCCCTCCTTATAGGCAGTATCGCTGCAAAATGCGTAGCTCATAGGCTCAACACCAGGCATACTCAATTCTGAGTTGGGGATGATTTCACCATTCTTCTTGACATAATCATTCCCTTTTTTGATGCTGCGGTAGTAAGCTTTATCGATACCATTTTCCTCACAGGCAACGACATCGAGTTTGCGATCAGCAGGTTTTTCCTGAAATAGAAAACCATGAGTGAATACGCGATGATCTAGTGGGATCGTACTTACTGTCACCTCATCATCTTCAAAAATTACTTGATTTTCTGGGGTTACGCTTTCGCGAAAGCTTAATTCGAAAGGAACATGTGATTGCGCTAGCTCTAGTTGCATCATCACGATTTGTTCTACGCCTTGTGGGCCATAAATAGTCAGTGGATTTTCTCTACCTAACAAACAGAAAGTACTTACCAAGCCTACTAGACCGTAAACATGGTCACCATGAAGGTGTGAAATGAAAATATGCTTGATGCGTGAAAATTTGACCTTGTTTTTGCGCAGCGCCATTTGAGTACCCTCACCACAGTCTATCAAAAAAGTGTGGCTGCGCATCTCGAGAACCTGCGAGGTAGGTCTCGCATTATCTCGCGGTGTAGCGCTGTGGCAACCTAGAATCGTGATTCTCAAAACTTCTGTTTTGCGGGCAAATATATAAGGCAAGTGCCGCGATGGCAGTAGCATTGGGATTACCTTAGCTTGAAGGGTCTTTCTAAAATGTCTTTTGATTCAGATAAAGTAGAGTTTGCTTATTTTGCAGTAGAAATTCATATCTATGAAGCCCACTAGACTTTTTGATTTCCCATACTATCAACTTAAGAACTATCCAAGACCAGATGCACTGGTAACTAAAAAGGATGGAAAATGGGTAGAGACAAGCACGCAGTCATTTATCGATCAGGCAAATGCGATTTCTAGAGGGTTAATGCACATGGGAGTAGGCAGGAATGACAAAGTAGCCATCATTTCTTCCACAAATCGCACCGAGTGGAATATCATGGACATCGGTATTATGCAAACAGGCGCTCAGGATGTGCCTATCTACCCCACCATTTCTGAGGAAGACTATGCATATGTCATGAACCATAGCGAGTCGCAGTATGTTTTTGTCTCTGATCAGGAAGTCTATGACAAGGTGATGAGCATCAAAGATCAGGTCCCTAGTTTAAAGGAAGTTTACAGTTTTAATGATATACCAGGGTGCAAAAGCTGGGAAGAAGTAAAGAAAAGAGGTGCAGATACCAGCAATCAAAAAGAATTGAATGAAGTCATGGAGTCCATCAATGAAGATGATTTGGCTACCTTGATCTATACTTCTGGAACTACCGGCCGCCCTAAAGGTGTTATGCTGAGTCACAAAAACATAAGTAGTAACGCCATCAACTCAGAAACCAGACTTCCTATTATTATCGGTCACGCAAAATCTTTAAGTTTTCTTCCTGTGTGTCATATTTATGAACGCATGCTGCAGTACTTATATATCTACACAGGAACAGGAATTTATTTTGCGGAATCGCTGGAGACTATCTCAGATAACCTGAAAGAAGTCAAACCTGATGTAATGAGTGCTGTACCCAGACTTCTTGAGAAGGTCTATGACAAAATCATCGCAAAAGGTGCAGACCTGACCGGAATCAAAAAGAGATTATTTTTCTGGGCGGTGGAACTAGGTCTAGAATGGGAGCCTTACGGTCGCAATGGTTGGTGGTATGAAAAGAAGTTGGGTGTGGCCAAGAAAATCATATTCTCTAAATGGCAAGAGGCCCTAGGTGGAAACTTAAAAGCAATCGCCAGCGGGAGTGCGGCCTTACAACCCAGACTAGCGAGGGTCTTTAATGCTGCGGGTGTCCCGGTTATGGAGGGCTATGGCCTGACAGAAACCAGTCCAGTTATTGCAGTTAATGATATGCGCAACAACGGTTTTAAAATAGGAACAGTAGGAAAACCATTACCCGAGACCGATGTGAAAATTGCTGAAGATGGTGAGATTATCATCAATGGTCCACAACGTATGATAGGTTACTATAAGGATGATGAGAAAACTAAGGAAGCAATCGATTCAGATGGCTACTTCCATACTGGTGATATAGGAGAGATAGATTCTGAGGGGTTTTTAAAAATCACCGATCGTAAGAAAGAAATGTTCAAAACCAGCGGTGGAAAATACGTGGCACCGCAGATCATCGAAAATACCATGAAACAAAGCCGTTTTGTAGAGCAAATCATGGTGATAGGAGATGGCGAAAAAATGCCAGCAGCGTTTATTCAACCCAACTTTGAGTTTCTTGAAGAATGGGCAGAAAGAAAAGGGATCCAGTATAAAGATTGGAAGGACTTGTGCTCTCAAGAGAGAGTTTTCAATCGGATCATGAGAGAAGTCGATGACCACAACGCTAAATTTGGCAAGTGGGAAAGAATCAAAACAATTCGCATAACCCCAGAGGAATGGACTATCGATGATGGCTTGTTAACGCCTACGATGAAGCTGAAGCGTAGAAATATCAAAGCGCATTACCAAGATTTGTACAACGATATCTACGGTGAAAAAATCTAAACAGGATTTTATTTAAGTGTACGCGATATTAGATATTGAGTCCAGCGGGGGTCAATACAACGAAGAAGGAATCACAGAAATTGCCATTTATAGGCATGATGGACATGAGGTTGTCGACTACTTCTCTAGCCTAGTAAACCCAGAAAGACCTATTGACCCTTATGTAACAAAACTTACCGGGATTAATAACAAAATGCTGAGCAAGGCACCTAAATTCTATGAGGTGGCCAAACGTATTTTGGAAATCACCACAAATGCTGTTCTAGTCGCTCATAACGCACAATTTGATTACAGAATTTTAAAACTTGAATTTGAGCGACTGGGCTATGATTTTGAAATCCAGACGTTGTGTACTGTAGAATTATCTCAAAAACTCATTCCAGAGGCAGAAAGCCACAGCCTAGGAAAACTGGTTAGATCGCTAGGCATTCCCATAACAGATAGGCATCGAGCTACTGGGGACGCCCTAGCTACCGTAAAATTGTTTGAGCTTTTGTTAGAGAAAGACAAGGACAAAGAAATCTTGGAATCTAGTCTCAAATACATCAAAATCAAAAAAGTTGACTCAGACCTAAAGGATATTCTGGATACGCTTCCTACCAGCACAGGGATTTTTTACCTCTATGATGATTCCGATAGCTGTATTTTAATTGGTAGAGCTAGAAATATCAGAAAACAGGTCAATAAACTATTTCTTAGTTCTTCACGTAGAGCAAAAAGTATCACTAAGGAAACGGTAAGAGCTACATTTGAGAAAACGGGTAGCGAACTTATCGCTGGGATTAAGGAAGGAATTGAGATCAGCAAGAAAAAACCGAAATACAATAAAAGGCAGCGTTTTAATAAACGCTTGTTTTACATAGAAATGACTGGAGACAATTTACGCATTTCCAACCGTAAAAATGGTCATCCTATTCTCACCTCTTTCAGCAATTGGCAGGCAGCAGAGAGATTTCTTGAAGCTCACGACATAGACCCTTCAGGCATTGATGAAACTTATATTGAGGATTTGTTTGGTAAATATTCCATTCACAATCGCACCTGCCTAGTTAGATTGAAAGGAAGGAAAAACAGTGAACGAGCACTCGTGCTAATCGATGAAGGTAAAATTGAAGGTTATGCATATACCGAACTGCAAATTCAAGGAACTGACCGTAAGATTTTAAATAATCTACTCAACAAAATAAACAGCACTGACCAGGTAGAGCATCAAGTCAGATCTTTTATCAGAACAAGCAAGGATCGGAAAATTATCGATTTAAAGTAGAATTGCTTTGTATACGCTTTCGCGAAAGCGTGACATCCAAAAAGAAAGAATTTCAACTCGCTGATGTGAAATAAAACAATGAAAGGAAAATTATATCTGATTCCAGTGGGTCTGGGAGAAACTGTCATATCACAGGTGCTCCCAGCAAAAATCAGCGGATTACTAAGCGTGCTGAAAAATTTTGTAGTAGAAAACGAAAAAACAGCAAGAAGAAACATCCGTAGCATCAATCCAGATGTCGACCAGAACTCAATCCAAATTAGTATTCTTAATAAACACACAGAAGATAGAGAACTTATCGAATTAATTAAACCTTGCTTAGAGGGTAAAGATGTAGGTTTAATGAGCGAGGCTGGGGTACCAGCAGTGGCAGACCCTGGATCGAGGTTAGTACGTCTAGCCCACCACAAAGGCATTAAAGTAATTCCACTTGTGGGTCCCAGCTCAATAATCCTTGCTTTGATGGGAAGTGGATTAAATGGTCAGGATTTTGCTTTTTCAGGTTACCTTCCTTTAGACTCCAGAGAACGGAAAAAAGCAATCAACCAACTGGAAAACAAGGCGCTACGAGAAGGTCAAACTCAAATTTTTATCGAGACACCTTACCGAAATGATAAACTGATTAAAGAGCTAGTGAGTTCTTTAAGTGCTGATACTATTCTTTGTGTGGCATGTGACTTAACCTTAGATTCAGAATTGATCCTGAGCATGACGGTTTCACAGTGGAGAAAACATAAATCAACGTTAAATAAGAGGCCAGCGGTTTTCCTGATTGGCAGTTAAAACTTGTTGCACGAAACCAGTCGTAGCGGGAGATACGATATTATTCTACGCATAACAGTTAATTGATAGTAGAATCTTACGAACGCTGTTGAGTAGAAAAACTCTATTAATTCATCAAATTGTCGTTAAGAAATGTTTATTTTCATGGCGCTTTTATGAAATGTCCAAACCGTTTATTATGAGACAACTACTATTTATCCTTTTTGCCGCATTTTCAATCACCGCCTATGGGCAGGGAGAATCCATGTGGTGGTTTTTTGGCGACAATGCTGGTGTAGATTTTAATGGTGGAATACCACAGGGCACAACTGTAGGTCAGCTTAGCACAGCAGAAGGTTGTGCTTCCATCTCTGATGAGTGTGGAAATCTACTCCTTTACACTGACGGAAGTACATTATACAACGCAAATCATCAAATAGTTCCAGGTGCAAATGGAACTCTACAGGGGAATAACTCGTCTGCTCAATCTGGGATTATTGTTCCAGACCTACAAAATCCTGACCTTTATTTTGTTGTCACAGTAAGTGGTGGAAGTGTAGGTGTCAAATACACCATGGTTGACATGACACTCAATGGTGGTTTAGGTGGAATTGTTCCGGGAACATTGAACCGCAATGTAAGAAGTGGTACCCATGAAAAGATTTCAGCGGTACTTCACGCAGATGGTGACTCTTATTGGCTTATGACGTATGCTACGGGACAGTACGGCGCTTATCGCATGCAAAATGGTTTAATTAGCCCTACCCCAGTAAACTCTTTTATTGGGAGTTCGCTATCTGACCAAAGGGGAACCATAAAATTTAATATTGCAGGAACCAGGGTAGCCAATACCTCAGTAGGCGATGGTGCAACTGTCGCACGTTTTGACAATGCAACTGGTGTGGTATCACAGCAGATCTCACTTGGTGGAATGGGAATATACGACAGCAATTATGGCGTGGAATTTTCGCCCAATGGACGTTTTCTTTACGTAGATGGAAACAGTACGGGTACTGGAAATGGATGTGGACCTACAAACGAACAGGCGATATGGCAATTTGACCTTGATGCACCAAACTTTCAATTTACTCCAGTTGAAATTTATAATACTAATGGATCCAACAGAAATGGTCGTAGCGCACTACAACTAGCCATTAACGAAAAAATTTATGTATCGCGCACATGCCAGCCATGGTTAGGTGTTATTGATAAACCTAACACAGCTGGTACCCGAGCAGGCTATGATCCTTTTGGTGTAGATCTTTCACCTAGGAACTCAAGAGAAGGATTACCCCCGTTCTTAACTTCCCTTTTTGCACCTAATTTTAATTGTAGTGATCCGGCTACTGGAACCGTTCTTGCGAGTTCTTCTCAGGATGGTGACATATTGTTGTGCGCTTCTACAACCACAAATACCAGTTTTGATTTTGAAGTTACTAACGAGCTGTGTAACAATGGAAATTCATCTGTCACATGGGACTTTGGTGATGGAAGCCCTACGGTCTCAACTCCTAATCCTACGCATACTTTTCCTGGACCAGGTGATTACACAGTTAGATTGACTATTTCAATTTCTGGACTGTTCCAGCGTACTGACCAGTTGATCAGCATTTATGAGCAACCCGTTGCAAATACGGTTACAGATTTTGACCTATGTGATACCGACATGGATGGTCAAGAATCGCTGGACATAGAAACTCTGGCTGCACCGCAGGTATTGGGACTTCAAGACCCGACTAACTTTGAGGTGACCTTTCATTCTTCTCAAACAGATGCAGACCTAAATGCAAACCCGTTGACATCTCCTGTATCATTTGCAACTGGAACATCAACAGATGTTTTTGCAAGAATTACAAATATCAGAAACGCCAATACTGCTGATTGCCATGAGACTACATCCTTTATCGTGAACGTGACTTCATCTTTGAGTGCTCAGAGGCCAACTGATCTTACTGTTTGTGATGATGACACAGATGGTTTTGCAGTATTTGATCTCACACAAACTGAGCCTGAGGTTACAGCAAATACACCTGGTCCTGTATCATATTACATTGATCAAGCAGACGCAGTAGCAGGTATTAATGAAATCACTAATCCAGCTGCTTTTCTTTCCACTACACCAAATACCCAACGTATCTATATTCGTCTAGGTGGTGCAACAGCAACTGCATGTCCGCCATCATTTACAGAGGTAGATTTATTTGTTACCCCTACTCCAATTGCAAACCCGATTGCGGACAAACAATTATGTGATGTGGATGGTAGTGGTGACGACGATCTAGATGTAGCGGCCTTAACCGCTGAAGTTTTAGGTTCCCAAACAAATCCTGACTTTGTAGTCGAATTCTATCCAACGCAAGCAGATGCAGATGCTGGAACAAACCCACTTGCAAGACCTATTACAGTTACCAGTAATTTGACAGTGTTTGTGAGAGTGGAAAATCAGACAAAAACAGAGTGTTACAATGTCACAAGCTTCAATGCTCAGCTCACTGGTGTACCTGTTGCTAATCCAGTAAGTCCATATAGACTTTGTGATGATGTTTCTAATAATGGCTCAGAAGTATTTGATCTTCCATCCCGTGACTCAGAAGTATTGGATACTCAGGCTGCTGCTGGACTTAATATTGATTACTTTATCAGCCAGGCAGATGCCGACTTAGGCGCTGATGGTGGCGCGACACCTTTACCAGATCTGTATAGCAGCGGTGGTCAGATAGTGTATGCTAGAATTGAGAATACTCAAAATACAGATTGTTACGACACAACGAGTTTTGAATTAATTATCGATACCCAGCCAGTGACTGTCACGATTCCTGATTATGAAATTTGTGATGATCAGAATGACGGTTTTGAAGATGTAGATTTGGAAGGCGAGTTTGATGCAGCCGTTTTAGGCAGTCAGACCATTGCTAACAGCGATATTACCTATTACCTATCCCAAGCTGATGCAGCCGCAGGTAACAATGCCCAAGCTTCACCTTTCAGTGCACCATTAGGAAGGACAACTATTTATGCTCGACTCTTCAATACAGACAACACCGACTGTTTTGCGATATCAGAAGTTGACATAGTACTTAGCCCTCAGGCAGTGGCTAATCCATTAACAGAAATCAGAGTTTGTGATGATTCTAGTAATGATGGGGAAGAAGTTTTTGATTTGACCGCAGTGAATTCAGAATTGCTAGGCGCACAGGATCCTTCTCTTTTTAATATTGAATATTTTTCAAGTCAGGCAGAGGCAGATCAGGGAACTTTAAATGGTGCTACCGCTCTTTCCTCAAATTACAATACTCCAACAACGACTGTTTTTGTTAGAATTGAGACCAGTTCTAATAGAGAGTGCTACGACACAGAAACCGTAGATCTGTTTGTTGATCAAAGACCTCGTACAGCAACAATTGATGACCTAACAGTCTGTGATGCAGATAATGATGGTTTTGTAGATGCTAATCTTTCAGATTTTGATGCTCAAGTTTTAGATGGTCAATCCAGCACACAATTTATTGTTAGCTATTACCGCAATGATGCAGATGCACAAGCTGGGACAAATGCACTCGCAAGTCCCTCACCTATAGATGCAACAACACCTGCAATTTTTGTGAGAGTTGAAAATATTGATAATGACAGCTGTCCAGCGATAACAAGCTTTGATTTTAACATCAGCCCTACTCCAATTGTGAATAACACAGTTGATCTTGTTGAATGTGATAACCCTGCAAATCCTGGGGTTTTCATGTTTGACCTAGGCGTTAATGATGCAGAAATTTTAGGAAGCCAAGATCCAAGTCAATTCAACATTAACTACTATGCTTCTGCATCTGATCGCGATAATTCCATCAACGCATTACCTCGCATGTATTTGAGTTCTGCAGTCTCTGCTCCTGAAACCATTTATGTGAGACTTGAATCAAACTTGACATCAATTTGTCCAGACTTTGCTGAATTTACACTCAAAGTGGATACTACACCAGTTGCAGGCTCACCAGACATCATGACGGTTTGTGATGATAAAGAGGATGGAGTAGAACTATTTGACTTAGAATCTCAAACAGCAGATGTGCTTAATGGTCAAGATCCATCATTATTTGAAGTGACTTATCACTCATCAGAAGATGATTCGCTTAATGATGTTGGCGCTTTGACTTCGCCCTATCAGAATACAGATCAGATGGAAACTATCTACGTAAGAATCGAGAATAGAAACAACCCAGACTGTTTTGATAGAACCTTATTTGATATAGAGGTATTTGATAGACCAGAAATTCAGGATCAAGCGCCACCAGTTATCTGTGCAGGAGTTGCTGAGACTCTTGATGCCGGACCCGGTTTTGCTTCTTATTTATGGTCTACAGGTGAAAGAACCCAAACCATTGATGTGGTATCAGAAGGTGACTATACTGTAACTGTTACAAATGCTGTAGGCTGTGATAATACCGCAGTGTATAGAGTAAGAGAATCAGATATTGCGGTATTTGATAGAATTGTCATCGGCGATTTCCAAGTCAATACAAATGAAATTACTGTTTTGGTAAACGGCCCTGGTAACTATGAATACTCACTAGATGATTATAATTACCAGAGCAGCAATGTTTTTGATAATCTATATCCAGGATTTTATACCGTGTATGTAAATGACAGAAACGGTTGTGGTAAAATTCAACGAGATGTGACCGTACTAGGCGGGCCACAGTTCTTTACCCCAAATACAGACGGTTTCAATGACACGTGGCAAATCATAGGTGCTGACCTCATTCCAGATGCCCAAGTCTTCATTTTTGACCGTCAAGGTAGATTGTTGAAACAAATGAGTCCGACAGGTCCAGGATGGGATGGAACCTTTAACGGTAATCCACTACCATCCAGTGATTACTGGTATGCTATTGAGCTTACAGACGGTAGAAGAATTACTGGGCACTTTGCGATGAAGCGCTAAGTAGTCTTACAAATCAGAAAGCTGCCTAAAACTGGCAGCTTTTTTTATGCTTTTAAATCTCAAAGGAAGTCATCTCTTTTTTAAATTCCGCTTTCGCGAAAGCAAAAAACCGTAACATGTATTTTAAAAATAAAGACCAGGTTATAGACCGGTTTCTCTCATACATAAGTATCGATACTGAATCAGATCCAAACAGTGAAACCACCCCTAGTACAGATAAACAATGGAAATTAGCAAGATTACTCCATCAGGAACTCAGGGAACTAGGATTGGAAGCATCCATTGATGATAATGCCTATGTGATGGCAACGCTCCCTAGCAATGTAGATCATCATGTACCTGCCATCGGGTTTATTTCTCATTTTGATACTACTCCAGACTATACAGGTGCAAACATCAATCCTCAAGTCATTGAGAACTATGATGGTGAAAAGATCCAACTCGGTAAAAGCAGCTTTATTCTCGACCCAGAATATTTTGAAGATCTAAAACTTTACAAAGGTCAGACTTTAATTACTACAGATGGCACTACCCTACTCGCTGCAGATGACAAGGCTGGAATAACAGAAATCATGACTGCGGTAAAGTATTTAGTGGAAAATCCAGAAATAAAACACGGAGACATCAAAATAGGATTCACTCCAGATGAAGAGATAGGTCGCGGTGCTCATAAATTTGATGTAGAAAAGTTTGGTGCCGACTGGGCCTATACCATGGATGGTAGCCAGATAGGTGAACTTGAATATGAGAATTTCAATGCTGCCAGTGCCAAGGTAATCATCAAAGGCAAAATCGTGCATCCTGGTTACGCCAAAGGTAAAATGATCAACTCAATCTACATAGCACAACAGTTTATAGATGCATTACCCAAACTTGAAACACCAGAACACACAGAGGGGTATCAAGGATTTTTTCATCTGCATGACATTGAAGGTGCTGTAGAGAAAACCACTCTAGAATACATCATACGCGATCACGATAAAGATCATTTTGAAGCAAGAAAAAGTTTTATTCAGCAAGTTGCAGAAGATATCAATGCAAGTTTAGAGCAGGATGCCGTTCAAGTGATTATAAAAGATCAGTATTTCAACATGAAAGAAAAGGTAGAGCCTGTTATGCATATTATGGAAACTGCCAAACAGGCAATGATCAATCTAGATATTGAACCTATCATAAAACCCATACGTGGCGGTACTGATGGCTCGCAGTTGAGTTATATGGGTCTTCCCTGCCCTAATATTTTTGCTGGTGGACATAATTTCCATGGCCCTTATGAATACGTGCCAGTAGAAAGCATGGTAGCTGCCACAAATGTGATCATTGAGATTGCGCGACTTACAGCACTTGATAGTGCTGCTTAAACAGCCTGAGTGCAATTTATTTATCTGATATTCGTTCGGTAAAAAAACCAATCATGAAATACTCATTTTTAATCCTGATACTACTTTTCAGCGCAGCATCTGTTGCTCAAAGCGATGCTGATCAAACGGATAGCCAGAAACGTATGACCGCATTTGCCGATGCAAAAAGACATGAGATTGCATTAGATGTTTTGGCTCCCATAATCCCAGGAATTGACGCGTTTAGTCCTAGATATGAGTATGTGTTGAACAAAACTTCTGGGCTTGGTGTTGATGTAAGTTTTAGGTTCGCGGACTCCGATGAGGATTTTGACTACCAAGAAAATTTTTCGATCACCCCGTATTACAGGCAATACTTCTTTTCAAAGGAAGATTATGGCGCAAAAGGCTTCTATGGAGAGGGATTTGTGAAGGCATTTACATTTCAAGAAACTTTCTTTGTCAATAATTTTGTTAATCCATTTACCCAGATAGTTGAAGAAGATTATTTTGAAGTCGCTGTAGGTGTAGGTATCGGGTGGAAGTGGGTTAGCGATTCTGGATTTTTGATAGACCTGCATTTCGGACTAGGTAGAAACTTAGGTCTTGCAGATGTTCGCGAAGACTCACCTCTTGAAGACGTCACAGGTAGAGGTGGGCTGAACTTCGGGTGGAGGTTTTAGACGTAAAAGTCTACCACCTAGATAACCAGCATAACTCATAATTTAATAGCTTGATGGATTTAATATAGATAATTCATTCAAGCTATTTGTGTTTTCAGGAATCTGTATTTTGGTACCCTACAGTTTCAATCAAGGTTTATGAGATTTACAAAGCAGATTTTTGTGGTAATGCTTACGCTATTCTTGAATTTCTTTTTTGCTAATGCTCAAGAAAAAGTATTTCTCGACAATAATTTGGTTCCATGTGATAAGAAAGATGCTTCTTACTACGAATTAGATACCGATCTTCCAGATCAAGGCCTTATCAAAGCCAGGATTTTTCATTTAGATGGATCGCTTTACCAAAAAGGTTATTATCAAACTCGGGGCGTACCAGAACGCAGTGGAACATGGATGGAATATCACACAAACGGTGAAATCTCAAGTAAACGTAACTATAGTCGAGGTAAGATTGTAGGTATAGTTACAAATTACTACCCTAATGGCGATCTGCATTCCAGATTTGATGTTTCAAAAGAAATCGGGGCATACATGGGCTATCTTAAAATGCTAGACTATAGAAAAGAGGATGGTGAAATCTTAATTAGAAATGGAAACGGTAGGTATAATGGACCATCTATGCAACTGCAAAATACTATGGCCGATAGTTTATCAGGTGAATATAAGAACGGTAAACCTTATGGTAAATGGATAGGCTTTTTGCAAGGTAAAGAGGTTCTCACAGAAAATTTTGATGAGGATGGATTTGTAAAAGGACAGAACCTAGTAGATGGTCAGATGAAAAAGTATGACGATATCCTTACTTATGCAGATTTTGGAATATCAGACGGAAAGTTCAATTGGGATTTACGTAAAAATTTTGCGTACTACTATGAAATCGCTAATCCAAACAAAACTGATTACAAAATCAAAATGAATGTTATCATGCTTATCGACAACAAGGGGAATATTACAGACATAAAAGCTAGCGATGGGATCGAGAAAGAAACATTAGCTGCCCTGCTAAAAGCTGTGAGAAGAACTATTGAACAGGCAAAACCAGCTTTGCTACGTGGGGTTCCAGTCGACAGTTCGCTTTCTCTTGATTTCAATTTTGAAAGTAGATTATTTTAACGCAAACCATGAAGCACAAAAATGAAAAAGTCAGTTCAGAATACTCAGGAATACATCACACTCTACCCAAAATGGGAAAAGCAACTCAATGACCTAAAAGTGGTGATTGAAGAATTTGAACTCGACGAAAACATTAAATGGGGTGCGCCTTGCTACACCTATAAAGGCAAGAATGTAGTTGGTCTTGCTGGCTTCAAAAATCATTGCGCCGCATGGTTTCATAAAGGTGCTCTCATCTCAGGATCTGAAGAACTGCTCCAAAACGCTCAACCTGGGAAGACAAAGTTGTTGCGGCAATTGCGCTTTCGCGAAAGCGAACATGTAAATACTCAACTATTCAGAAACCTAGTTAAAGAGGCTATTGAAATAGAAAAAACGCAAAGTAAGCTGACGATTCAAACTTACTTACCTACGATATGCAGCTCGTGAAAGTTTTTATCCACAAACATGGTCTGAGTCTTCTTATCGTATTGTAAATCTGCTAGATCTACCTTCTTGTTGTCTACTTCTATGAAGTCAATTTCAAAAGGCAGTCCTATAAAATTGAATTTCAGGGTTTCATATTCGGTAATGTATTTACCGTCTTTGAACTGAGAAATCACCATCTCACTTTCCTGACCTCTAAATGTTAAATTACGTAAACTGAATCGACCCTTTCTGTAATCATAACCATCTGTGGCATCCTCATAGATAATGCTCTGGTCTTTGCCTATTTTATAATAAATATCTAATGTGAGGTGTTCAATTTGTTTCTCACCCACATATTGCATGACAGGATATCTGGGGATAATAGACCCAGATTTAACAAAAAGAGGGATTTCATCTATATCTGCGTCTACCCAGCATTCGTGCCCACCCTGAATAGTCTCACGCGTCCAGAAATTATACCATTCACCTCTAGGGATATACATGCGACGCCCCTTTGCATTAGGCTCGAGAATGGGACAAACTAGGATCTTATCTCCAAAAATGAACTCATCATTACGATAATGAGTCTGTGCATCTTCTTGATCATATACAACTAGTGATTTGAGCATCGGAACACCCTCTTCTGCGTACTGCCAGAAGGTAGTATATAAATATGGAAGCAGCTTGTAGCGCAGCTCAACAAATTTTCTAGTGATGTTAGTCACATTCTCATCAAATGTCCATGGCTCTTGATCACCGTGATCACCACTACTATGAACTCGACAAAAGGGGTGAAAGACGCCCAGCTGAATCCATCTTGCAAATAATTCACCCGTAGGTTGCTCTGCAAATCCACCTATATCAGATCCGGCAAAAGACATCCCTGACAATGCCATACGCTGCGCTTGAATATTTGCGATACTCAAATGTTCCCAGGTGGCGACGTTATCGCCAAACCAACTGGATGTATAACGCTGTGTACCAGAATAAGCGGATCTGGTAATCACAAATGGACGCTTAGGATAGATGTACTTTTTCACACCCTCATAAGTAGCGCGTGCCATCTGCGCGCCATATATGTTATGTGCCTTGCGATGTGAGCATGGATGACCGTCAAAGTCATGACGCACGTCATCTGGGAAAGTTTTGTTGGGAACCTCCATGACCGCAGGTTCATTCATATCATTCCAGACTCCAGAAAGCTTGTTGTCTGCAATCAGACCTTTGAAAAGTCCAGCCCACCATTCTCGCACTTCTGGATTTGTGTAGTCCGGGAAATAACATTGTCCAGGCCACACTTTACCCTTCATGTAAGGCCCGTCAGCCCGCTTACAGAAATAATCTTTTTCCATAGCTTCCTGATAAACCCAATACTCAGGATCTATTTTGATACCTGGATCTATAATCGCGATGGTTTTGAAACCGTCTTTCTTTAGATCAGAAATCATTTGGGTAGGGTTTGGAAACTTTTCATTATCCCAAGTAAAGCATCTAAACCCATCCATGTAATCAATGTCCAGATAGATGGCATCGCAGGGAATTTGCAACTCCCTAAATTTTGCCGCGATCTCTCGCACATTGCTTTCTGGGTAGTAAGACCATTTACACTGGTGGTAACCTAGCGCCCATAGGGGCGGCAGCTCTGGTTTCCCTGTTAATTCTGTATATCCTGAAACTACTTGATTTACATCTGGGCCGTAAATAAAATAATAGTCCATGGTACCACCCTGCGCCCAGAAACTAGTAACATGGTGTCTTTCCTGAGCAAAATCAAAGTATGATCTGAAGGTATTGTCAAAAAAAATCCCGTAAGCCACCTTGTTCTGTAGACCTATGTAGAACGGTATGTTTTTATAAAGAGGATCCGTTTGCTTACCAAAAGCGTATTGATCTGTCCCCCAAAGCTCAAATCTCTTGGCTCGTAGATTATTATCGGCTGGCTTATCACCCAGGCCGTAAAAGCTTTCGCCTGGCTGGGCTTTTTTGGACATTTTGACAATATTGCCACCGTACTGATAGCTCTCCTCATAGTGAAAACCTATCTCGTCTTCACATATGATTTTCCCGCTAGTATCAAAAATGCGCGTGCGCAAATCTTTCTTTGAAACTTGAACATTGACTTTTGCTGTGGCGATAAGATAGTAGTCTGGATGCTCGCTGACTTCCAACTTATTATAACCGCGATTACTCTCACTATCAACGGCATAACTAAAGTCAGGTTCTAATTTATTATTTGTACCGTACTTAAAGCGTATAACGCTGTCCCTAAATACTTGAACCTTTAGAATTACGCCATTATTTGCATAAAAAGTAACGGTATCTACTACATGGTCTATATGGGTAAGTTGCCCCGGGAAAAGATTCCCAGACTGAGCAACCTCAGTATTAACAATCATAAAATATGAATCTCTTGTTATTCAGATATCGCTTTCGCGAAAGCGAAAATAAACTAAATCAACATGCCAGATTTCTGGTCATTTGACTTTAGCATTTTGGACTTTAGGTGGGTTGGAGAATAGTGAGCAAAGACCTGATAAACGACCCAAGGTTTCTGTCATTGCTTCCTTGCGCTGTTTTGTATTCAGCGCATTTATACCTCTGAGAACTATCTGCAAAATAGAAATTGCGTACCATTTTAAAGCAGATTTTAATTGCACCTTGGGATGCTTTACCTTCCAAACATACCAGCCGTTGCGCACGACCATTTTCCCGTATTTATATTTATTGGGCCTGCCTGCGGCATCGTGGTGATGTTCTAATCGTGCACGCGTATTGATGTACAGCTTTCCTAGATGCGATAACCTGAGTGTAAAATCTGCATCCTCGTACAGTCCATAACCATCAAAATACTCTGAGAACTTGTGCTGCTTCAAAATGTCGAGCGGGAAACTGGACACACCGCCCATTAATTGCTCCACTTCATAAATCTTTCCAGATGGTGGTAGGCTGCTTATGGATCTGCCGTGACCACTTTTTGGATAAATTGCCGGAGGTAAATCCTCGTAAAGGCCTAGTTTTTTACGCAACTTCCATCTACTGCTTTCCTTTCTACAAAACCCGTCGTAGCAATAGAAATTCTGGTTGCTCTGCATATGCTCGGTAGCTTTTTGCCAAGTCACCTCGTTAGTAATAAAACCACCTACGCCCAATGCTACTGGATACTGTTTATAGGCATCTAGAATTTCTTTAAAATAATCTGGTTCAAGAATGGTATCATCATCAAGAAAACATACAATGTCGATATTCCCCCCCACTCTATCTACGCCATAATTTCTTTGACGGGTAAGTCCGCGATGCTCTGGCGGCACCGAGTAATACTTCAATGCAGAATAGTCCTGCGCTTGCAACATAATTTCTGTGTCCTGATTTGTAGAACCATCAATGATGAGAATCTCGTCAGGCTTTGAAGTTTGAACCTCAACCGAGTCCAGCAGCGCTTTCAAGGCATGCGGGCGCATATAAGTGCAAATAATCAGAGAAATTGTACGGTCATCAATCATCTAGGAATAGAGCTTTTATGTGGTTCTTGTCTGGGATATGACATGCTGATAAAACTCGAGATTGTCATTAACCAATTTATCAGCGTTGAACTTCATCAAAATAGTCAATCGCGCATTTTTACCCATCTCCTTACCGAATTCTGGATTGCTCAGAACTTCCCGTATAGCGTTTGATAATTCTACGGCATCATTAGGATCGACTGCGAATCCATTTCTTTTGTGATCGATAATTTCCTGCGACCAGCCGACATTACTTGCCACCAATGGTTTTTTCATTGCCATGGCTTCTAGCCAGGTCATGGGAAACGCCTCTGCATGGCTAGGTAAACAAATAAGTTCTGCCCCCGCAATGTAATCTAGTACTTTCTCATAAGATACTTTGGGAAGGAATTTTACCTTCTGCATGGCAGATTTTGAAAGCACTGATTCAATAATTGAGATTGTAGAATTACCGGTCTTAATATCAATTACGTCACCACCTAAATAAAAAAGAAATACATCTGGATTTGATTTGTGGACTAGATTAAATGCTTCTGCTAATTCAATCACACCCTTTTTACGAATAATCGAACCGAAATTCAGAATGTATCTCTCGCTTTTGCTTACCTCTCGTGGAGTAAATTTATTAGTGTCAATAATATTGTAGCAGGTTGAAATCGGCTTTTTGAGGTCAAACAGCTCTTTGGTAACGCTGCCCGAGAAGGTGCTTACTGCACATATCCCATCTGCGTTCTTAAGCGCCAGACTTTCAAAAAATCGATTTTTCTTTTTCTGAGGCCTGTTTTCCAAATGACAGAAGTAAGTATCGCTGCCGTGGATTTTGATTGCGTGAGGAATAGCAAAACCACAAAAGGCAGTGATGCCTGTCCAATCTGGAGCTTCAAGCACATCTATTCCATCTGAATTATCGTTTATGTAAGAGGCTACGTATTTCCTGTAGAAATAGAATCCACCTATTTTGTACGATCTCTTCTTAATGGAATGGATTAAAATTCCATCATTTTCAAATTGAGTAGTTTTTTCCTGATTACAAACAAATACAGTGATTTGATGACCACGTTCAATCAATGCATCAGCTAAATTTTTAATACTTGTGCCTAGACCAGCAGCAGAGTTGAGTTGCTCATGAGGGTATTCGGGTGTTAGAAAGGCTACGTGCATTTGAGTAGATCGTAGTGATTTGTAATCATGTTTTCAATAGAAAAAACTTCGCGAATTTTTTCATGGATGTCTTTATCTATTGATGCCCGATTTGTAATGACGTTTTCAAGAATTCCTGCTAATTGGGGGATTTCTCCTTCTTTATAGATAAACCCATTTTCACCATTCAAGACCGCCTCCATATTCCCCCCTACGGTCGTGGTGATTACAGGAACATTGGCAGCCAGGCTTTCCAGAATCGCTAGGCTAAAGCACTCCATGTAAGTAGGTAGAACCATATAACTATAATCTGGAAATCGTTTTGGCAAGTCAGAGACGCTTCCCTTAAAATTGACATTAGAAGCTAGGTTTTCCTCTCTTGTCATTTGCTCTAGTTGCTCGCGATAAGGACCGTCGCCATAGAGGTCAAACTGGATATCCCCCAATAGTTTTTTTCGCTTTAAAATGCCCAAAGCTGCTAATAAATCTTGGATACCCTTGGACTCACGCAAATGGGCGATTGTCATAAATTTTAAACCATCGCTATTCAGTCTTTTCCGTTTATCGCTGGTTTCAATATGCGCTGTAAGGATGCCGTTGTAAACGAGTTCAGTTTTATCTGCAATGCGCTTTCCAAAGTCCTTAATTAATTCATCGACGGTGTACTGGCTCACACCAACAAACAAATCAATGTACTTGGAGTACAATTTACTTTTTAATTTTTTCTGGAATCTCTTTTTAAGAGGATATCCATCTATAGGCCTAGGATTATGATCCACTGCAATGATTCGGCTTTCTGGATGATGCTGTTTTGCCTGTTTGTAAAACGGTGTACAGATCTCTACAAAGTGGGTGACAATTTTGTCAAATTCCTCATCACTAGAACTACTGTATTTCACAAAACCTTCCTCTACAGCATTATCACAGTCAATGATGTCTAGCAAATCATAGCTGCCGTGATTACAGTCGTTAGGAAAAAACCATAGAATTCTGTGTCCTTTGGCTTTACAATACTCATTAAATCCCCAGAAGAAATAATCCATCCCGCCTACACGATCTGGAAGTAAGCGATAATCGCATAGAACAGCAATCCTTAATTCCTGCAAAATCTAGATGTTTAAGAGTTCATCGACTAGCCGTTTACTCGTGCCTTCGAGTGGCACGCATATCTCTATATCAATAATATCTGACCTATCAGATGAGTGGGCTTGTGGATTTTGTAAAATGGTCGATAAGCAATTATGAAGTTCAGCTTTATCTGTTGCGACACAAATTGCCTTGCTCTTTATCAATGGTTGTAAATGAACATAATTCATAAAAAGCTGATCGTTGTACAATCCATTCTTTTCATTACCAAATGCAATGTTGATCACGGGCTTGTCAAACAACATAAAATCTAGACTCATGGTAGAGAACATATTCACGTTAAGATCACTAAATTCTAGAATACTACGCAAATCAGTGACATCTTTAACGGTGGGAACTCGTTGCGACCATTCTTCAACATGCCCTTTTCTCGCGAGTGGCCATTCAGGAATATTCCATTTAATAAAGTCATATTTCTCCATGATTTCTGAAAACCTTGAACCATCTTCAGCTGGTGAAGTACGTACAAGTAGTTGCAAGTCTTCCCGTCGAGCCATATAGTCCACTACAGCCTCTATATGAATACTATCATTACCGCCTATACCAGCGTCTGCACAACTATAGCAAACTGTTTTCTTTTCTGGATCAAGATCAAATCGCTCAAAAAATTCAGCTCTGGATCGTGCATATTTATCCATAACGTACGGCTCAAATTGAGGCGTACCTATAACATGAACTTCATCAGGTTTTACAGCAGAATAATAATGTAACAACTCTTTTTTCATGAGCTTGCTCCATACAAAGTAATGGTCAAAGTTTGACATCATACGGCCCTTGGAGGCTAGATTATCCCAACTGAATATAAACGTACTGTGCTGAATTCCCAATTCTTTTGCTGCCCCAGCAAGAGGCGCCAGATGGCCTGGTCGCTGGTGGGTAAAAAACAAGTGATCTGTCTGATATTCCTGAAGCAAATCTTTCATTTGCTCGTAGATGCCGTCACCTTTGAAGCTGTCAAATTGCTTTTTTTCAAACCGCTGTATTGCACTTTCTGAGTTTGCGATTGCACTGTAAGAATAAAGCCCTTTCATGTATAGCGCTCGTGGCTTAAAGCCTTTTGGCTTCATCTTTTGCAGGTTGTCATTGATCCCGTAGGAGCTTTTATGACGTTGCATGTGCGCTAATTCTTTTAACTTTCTATACGTATATGCCTTTCTTGATTCTCTATAGCGCGGTAGGTCAACAATCTTCACATTAGAAGGGATGTTTTGTTCTAGATAGGAATTAGAGGGAATTTCAGAAAATATGGTGATTTGTCTGAAAGCCCCGGTCGCCTGATTTAGGAAGTCGCTCAGAACAAAATTCCTAAATCCTACGCCATCGGTAATTACCAAGCCTAAATTTGAAATCCTAGCGCTACCACTCATTGATTTTTATTCTTACGGAATACGGCGCAAAAGTACCACACTTGATTTTGTATGGCGGCCTTCTACCTTAATATATGCGCTGCGTTTATGTACTGCCAGATATGAAAGCTACTATCACGATCCCCTGCTGTATAGTCGTCCAGTTCTTTTTTGAGCTGCTGCGTATTAAAAAACGGTACATCACTCAAGCCTTCCACAGTATCGTGAACCCAATCTCTCAAATCCTCACCTAGCCATTCACGCTGCGGTGTTTGCAATGGTCGTTTAGGTGCAAGAGAAATGTTATCACTCATATAATTTGTCATCAGATCTCTTACCAGATATTTCTGTACACCGTTCCTAATTTTATAATCGATAGGCTGACTGAAGGCAAACTCTACCATGCGGTAATCCAGAAATGGCTCTCTCAACTCTGTGCTTGATGCCATTGATACACGATCGTTGAATCGCAATGCACGTGGGATTTTTGTATAGAATAGATCTCTGTACTGAGTATTTAGAACGTCCTCTTTAAAGGGTTTTGGATAATCTCGCTTTCGCGAAAGCGCAATAAATTCATCATCCAAGACATTTAATCTAAACGGTGACTTTGTGACACCTTGAATGACCGCTTTCTTACCTGACTTTTGATAATAATCGTATCCAGCCCATTGCTCATCCATCCCCTGTCCATCGAGCAATACTTTAATTCCTAATTCTCTAGCGTGTTTAAACAGCTTGCCATAAGCAAGCGTGGGAAAACCACCATAGGGTTCATCCTGCATTTCACTCATGGCGGTGGCAAGGTCAGGAATTTCTGAAGGCGTGAGCTTCACTCGATGCAGCGGGTTGCCTGTTTGCTTTATGAGCTGCTCGACCCATGGTAGTTCATCGTAGCGTTCATCGCCGGTGTAAAAAGTAAAGGCATTGATATTACTACCATCTTCCAGTGTATTTACCATACTTAATAAGGTAGAGCTGTCTAGACCGCCGCTTAAGTTAAAACCTACTGGAACATCTGCCCTAAATCGCAATCGTATGCTCTCTTTAAGAAGTTCCTCATAATGATCTTTGGCACTGTCATAGGACATTTCAAAGCGGCTCGTTAAAACCTCTTGTTCAAAATCATACCATTTTTTGATTGAGAGCTCACCTGCTCTCCAGGTCATACTGTGGCCACCTGGCATCTGCTTAATGCCGTCCCAAAATGTTTCATCTGGCGCACCGTAGTCTCCCCGCGCGAAATAGCCAGACCAAACAGTATGATTAGGTTTTTTTTCAATACCAGCAGCAAAAAGACTTTTTATTTCAGAAGCAAAATAAAAGCTATTACCATCTTGATGATAATAGAATGGTTTGACGCCAAATCGATCTCTAGCCGCAAAAAGCTCTTTTTTTACCGTATCCCAGATCGCTAAGGAAAACATGCC
>CAYZJT010000020.1:0-43995 GCA_964478845.1 uncultured Flavobacteriaceae bacterium
AATCGGTCGTTTAAATTATCCTGTTCTTTGTAAAAACACCTTATTATGATATACGGATACATCAGGATTAGTACCGACAAACAATCGGCTAACAATCAGCGCTTTGAAATCAACCAATTTTGTGATCGGCGTGAAATGCTCGTGCATAAGTGGATAGAAGAAACCATTTCAGGCAAAAAGAAATTAGAGGATAGACGCTTAGGAACTCTGATAGGAAAAATGAAAAAAGGCGATGTGCTGATCTGCTCGGAACTATCCCGCTTGGGTCGCAATCTGCTTATGATCATGGCAATATTAAATAAATGTATGGATAAGGAAATTGAGGTCTGGACGATAAAGGATAATTATCGACTGGGCAACGACATCAACAGCAAGGTTCTGGCTTTTGCCTTTGGCTTATCAGCCGAGATTGAACGTAATCTCATCTCGCAGCGCACAAAGGAGGCGCTTGCGCGCAAGCGCGCCGAGGGAATAATTCTAGGCCGGCCAAAAGGCAGCAAAAGCAAGCGGACAAAATTGACGGGACAGGAAAAGCAGATACAAGAACTGCTGGATAAAAAAGTATCGTATAGCGCGATCAGTAGGATATTGAATGTGCACCGGTTGACTGTGTCTAAATTTGTCAAAGATAATAAGCTTCGATCTAATTAATGAAAATCTATACCGACGCCTCGAATCTTCATCTCAGTAGTTCTGTCGTAAGCTTAGAGTTTCTAATGAGGAGCATTTACTTTTAAGAAGAGAGTACTTAAACAGCAGTATTTAAATGTAACCGTCACATTATCATACTGTAAGGCTCATGTCGACTGTAGCCAATAGAATTCAGAATTTAGCGGCTCAACAAAGTTTTGCTCAATTCCATCTGTGACTCTTCACTTTTGCGACGGTTTTCCTCAACAACTTTTTCCATCTCTTGATAGACGTAGGAAAAAAAGCGAGTAGAGGTCTCTTCATCTACGATTTCTACTTCAGCACCTTCAACATTATGCTTTTCAAGTAGTCCTTCGTAGTAATCTTTGACTGGATCTTGCATATTATGATAGGTTTTTATTATAACAATTAAAAGATTGCAAAGGTACGTTTTTCATACGCACATCTTTGTTCATTTTGTGTACAAAGTAATGGTTTTCTATAAAACCGGCAAGTAAACCATGTTGATGTGTTTCTGTAGCATCGATAATTAACAGTCCGTTAGCCTTATTCTGCTTGATCAAATCTCTCGTCGAAAGTTCTGCAAGCCATATAAATTTAGGCATGGGCTCTACAAGAATGATCTCTGCTTGCAAAGGATGCATGTCGCTCTCACGAACTACATAATCTTTGTAAGAACGGGAAGATGCCAAGAAAATCTTCAAAACGAATTCCGTATTTTGATAAAGTTGAAACTCGTTTTGAAATGCAGTTAAGAAGATTTTGAAATACTTCCTAGCTGATGCAGCTTCCAGATATATTTTGGAATAAAGCGGCACAACGAAACTGGAAATTTTCGCATCGGCAAATTGAGTGTGTTCAGGAAGGTAAAATGATGTTGGAGTTTCAAGGGCGGCCATTTGAAAGGGCGGCTTGTTGTCATCTATAAATATGTAGTCAAGTGGAATATCCTCAATCAAAGCTACGCTGCTACCATTTCCTAAGGGAACGGCAACTAGATTATCGATATGATCATCGTCAAACTTAGCACGTCCAATTACTATCTGGGCATGACCAACATTTTCATTTTTTATGGCAACAATAACGGGTATACCTGATTCTATGTATGTACGCAGGATTTTGAAAAATTCATCCTTGAAAGAATTTTGGTGATAGCCTTGAACACCAAAGCCAAACTTGTTGAGAGCGAAGCTAATCTGGTCAAAACGTAACCCTTTAGACGGTAGTAAGCGCTCAGAGCTATAATTTTTGAGAACCTCGGTAATCTTTGAGGGTAAAGTAGGAGTGTATTCTGGATACTTCATTCCAAAATATTCCATTACCGCCCATATAGTACTTTCCGCACAAGCCATTGTCTCGGAATTCTGGGAGCTGTGAGGAAAAGAGTTTACGGAGAACTTAATGCCTGCGGAAGTAGTACTGGATGGAGCTTTACAAATTTTATAGTGATTGGTTAAAAAAGCACTTGGGTCAATCCACGTCCTTCCAATTATTTGTGGGATTGTAGGGCGTATAACAAGATATCCCAAATACGATTGATCTAGTTCATCAAGCTTCGAAGAATCTCTGAACCACCCTTCTTGAGCACTACTGTCAAAAACAGACACTTTAATACAATCACGTTCATACTTCTGGTTTTTTGACGAGTAGTAATAATAGTAGGAATCTCGATAAACCTTATCTACGTAAGGATACTCTATAAGGACCTGTAAATCCTGATGCATTTCGTCAAACATCTCGTCAAGGCGTACAAAAACCGTTGCCTCGCCAATTTTAAACTGTAATTGTTCCTTACAAACTGCTTTTATTTTTTCTAGCCCATCGACAAGAGAATAAAATTGGTATTGAATAATGTCGGTCATAACCTTAAAAATACACAGAAACGCTTAGTGCTTATAAAAAGGCTTATTACGTTATTCACAGGATTATTCACAGGTTTTGGCATTTTACTACGCACCTATTTTAATTTATTAGAAAGCTGCAGTAGTGACTTGACATTCACAAATCAATAAGAGCCAATTTTTGAGTCTTTTAGCTACACGATGAGTAAAAATCCTATATTTACCACTCGTGTAACGATAGACCCAATTTTTTAGGGTCTATTGCAACATAAAAGGTAATGGCAAAAAGCACCTACATTTCAGAAAATCTAACGACAGACCAGCTGGGGCTGCTCAAGTATCTGGATGATCATGAGGTGCTGTACTTTCGGTTGACTGAACTATTAAGAGCCTTACCGTCTGCATTGGCGCAAAATGCCAATGAATTGGTTGAAAATTTAAACCAAAAAGGCTTGCTGGAGCGCATGGAGCGTGGAGTATATGCCCGACCTAATTTTACGAATGTTAACGCCCTAGCCACATTCATCAGCAAGAACAGCTGTATCGCCTACTGGAGCGCGCTGCACCATCACGGGCTAACCGAGCGGTTTCCCAATACGGTCTTTGTAAAGACCACCCAGCGCAAGCGCGACACCAGCATTCTGGGTACGCCCATAAAATTTGTGACAGTCAAGGAGTCTAAACTATTAGGCACTTTAAAAGAGGGCTATGGAGACGACAGTTTTCTGGTAACTGATGTGGAGATGACGCTGGTGGATTGTTTTGATCAGCCGCGCTATGCGGGTGGCTTTCAGGAGCTGGTAGCGGCCTTTGCAAATGCACAACTTGACGGTACAAAACTCATCGACTACTGCACCGCATTCCAGAACATTGCACTTACTAAGCGATTGGGCTATCTCGCCAGTCTATTTCATGCCGAGGAGCTGGGTGGTTTTATTGCTTTCGCGAAAGCGAAAGTCAACAAAAAATACAACCTCATCGATGCAGGTGGAACAGAGGCCGGTGCCTTTATCAACGAGTGGAAATTACGCCTGAATGTACCAGAGGATGAGCTATTGAGAATGGCAGAAACAGATTATTGATTGATTTTACAAAAAGAAATAACGACCAGAGCACAGGAATGGGGCGTGCCGCCAGCCACGGTTGATAAAGACTATGTGCTGGGGCATTTTTTATCTGCTTTCGCGAAAGCGTACCAAGAACAACTCATCTTTAAGGGTGGCACCTGCCTGCGTAAATGCTATATTGATAATTATCGCTTTTCTGAAGATCTGGATTTTACGGCTGCTGATAAAGATTTCGTCTTAGAAGAACAGCCATTGAAAGAATTGGCAAATGAGGTGCAGGAGTCCATAGGGATACAATTAGATGTAGGCACCATCAAGCATTTGCAATTCAAAGATGTCCCGAAAGGCTATCAAGTCAACATCAAATACTGGGGCGCCAATCACAGCCGCAACCAGCGACCGCTGCCACCTGAGCGATGGCATACTAAAATCAAGCTTGAAATAAGTACGGACGAGCTCATTTTGCTCGATACACCATACCGTGAAATATTCCATCCCTATTCAGACACTTTAGGAGATCACACGACGGTTGCATGTTACAGCATCGCAGAAATTGTTTCAGAGAAGTTGCGCGCCCTCAAGCAACGATCCTATACGGCACCCAGAGACTTCTACGATTTGTATTATCTGTCAAAACAGTTGAGGAAAGAGGATTGGGAAATCATCGTCCCTACCTTTCTCAAGAAAATGGCGCATAAAGGATTAGAATTTCATTCATTCAAGGATCTCATAGATGACGGTAAAATCAGCAATGTAAAGCGCGCGTGGAAAACGAGCATTGCCCACCAAATTCAACCAGATATGAACGCCGAGAAGATTATCGACGGCGTAGTCCAACTCATAAAAAGACATTTACCAAATGGCCAATAATTTTATCTCAAACAGTAAACAGCAAAAGACTTTAGGCGGTAGGCTGAACAGTATCATAAAATTTAGCGAGGATTTGCGGTGGCTGGTTGGTTTTTTTTATTTCTCGGGATGGAAAGAGGTCTATGAAAATTTAAAATCAAATGGAGATGTCAAGATACGCTTGCTGGTAGGGCTGGAAGTGGGCAAACATTTGGGTGGCATTTTTGAGCACGGCATGCAGGAAATGGATCTGAGCCATGACGAGCAGTTCAATGCCTTTATGACCTCGATGGGTTTTGCCGTGAATAATGAGCAGCAGGACACTAAGGAGTTTTATGAGCAGGTGCACTTTTTCTTGGAAATGATACAGCAAGAACGGCTTGTAATTAAAAAAACCAAAGAACCCAATCATGCCAAACTTTATCTGTTCGGACTTTCAGAGTACGACGCCGAAGAGCGTGGCTATCCTGGACATTTGATTACAGGAAGCAGCAACCTCACTTTTAATGGCCTAAAAAATCAAAGCGAATTTAACGTCGAGATTCGTGATTACGGCTATGAACAGGCGGTAGAATACTTTGACAAGCTTTGGGAAACCGCCATTCCCATAACTGAGATAGAGAGCCGCAAAGAATTTCTTGTAAAATTTGTTGAGCACCGCTCACAGGCTGCCACGGTAATGCCCTTTGAGGCGTATGCGCTTATACTTAAAACCTATCTGGACCTACAAAGCCAAAAGAAGATAAAGCCTCAAGTAGAGCGATTGCTGGAGGATAACGGATTCAAAAAGTTTTCATACCAACTGGACGCGGTCAACCAAGCTTTGAGTATTATAGAACAGTATAACGGCGTGGTAATAGCAGATGTGGTAGGATTAGGGAAATCAGTCATTGCATCACTCATCGCACGTAATCTGGACACTAAGGGAATCGTTATATGTCCGCCAGGATTGATAGGCGACTGGACAGATAAGACAGGCTGGTGGGGCTACCTGCGCAATTTTGATTTGAACGGTTGGCACGTGTATAGCCGTGGTGGAGTAGAAACCCTGGCTGAAGAACTGGACGACAGCGATATTGACACCATCATTATTGATGAGGCGCATAATTTCAGAAATCAAGACACGGCTGCGTACGAGGCGTTGGCCAAGCTTTGTAGAGGAAAGAAGGTAATATTGCTAACAGCAACACCTTTTAACAATTCGCCAGCCGATATCTTTTCGTTGCTCAAGCTCTTTGTTGTTCCTGGAATGTCTGGTATCACTTTGGAAAACAACTTAGAAGGTCTCTTTAGAGGATACAATTATCGATTTAAAAAATTGTCTGACATACTCAAAAATTACAACGATAAGGAATCAGATAAACGAGCCAAAGCAGAGAAAGACTATATCAAAGTTTTAGGCGAGCAACCGCCAGTTAATCCACAAGTAGTAAGAGATGCCGCCGCTGATCTTGCTAAGCTCATCAAGGACGTCCTTTCTAAAGTTGCCATACGTCGGAACCGTCTGGATCTTGAACAAGACCATCAGTACAGCAAGGAGATAGGTGATCTGCCCAAAGTTGCACCGCCCGAGGAACTGTTTTACTATCTCAATGAGACGCAATCAGCATTTTATGACCGAATAGTGAAAGATTACTTCTCGCGTGATGGGAAGTTTACTGGAGCGATCTATCAACCGGCGCAATATGAAAAAGTTCTCAATGAAGATGACCTAGATCAGGAAGAAAACCGTAGGTTCCAACAACAGCGTAACTTATTTGATTTCATGCGTAGGTTGTTGGTCAAGCGCTTTGAAAGTTCTTTTGGCGCTTTCGCGAAAACGATAGACCGATTTATCCATGTGCACGAGGTTGTTTTAAAGTTTATCGAGAACACAGGTGGCAAATATATTCTCGACAGGGATTTGATCGAAAAAATCTATTTGTGGGATGAGGATGAAATTGACCTGAAACTATATGAGTTTGAAAATGACCTGCTCAACAAGAAAATCCCAAAGAATAACACCGTTTATAAAATCAAAAATTTTGAACGTGCCGACGAGTTCAAGGAGGACATCCAGAAAGATTTAGCTCTTTTTAAACAGATACGAGAGGAAATTAAAAGCGAAGAGCTGGTAGTTCACGATCCGAAACGAGAAAATATTCTCAAAAAAGTAATTGAAATTATCAAAAAAGACCCAGAACGCAAAGTCATTTTATTTACGGAATATGTGGATACCGTGGTGCATCTGCAACAGTTTTTTCGCGATAAGCTTAAAGATAAAGTTTTGATTTGCGACGGTAAGGTCACTAAAACTTTAGCCAAAGACCTAGAACGGAATTTCAATGCCCAGTATGAGGGTACCTGGTATGATAACTATCAGGTTTTAATAACAAGTGATAAGTTGTCTGAGGGATTCAATCTCAACCGTGCAGGAGTGATCATCAATTATGACATTCCATGGAATCCTACTCGGGTCATACAGCGTGTGGGTCGTATCAATCGTATCGGGCAGAAAATGTTTGATCTGTTGTATATCTACAACTTCTTCCCATCAGAGACAGGAGCTGATTACGTAAAATCAAAAGAAATAGCTCAGCAAAAAATGTTCATGATCCACAACGCCCTCGGTGAGGATTCTCAAATTTTTGATCAAAATGAAGAACCCACGGCGAGTGGCTTGTTTCAAAAAATCAATGATGATCCAGAAAGGGACGAAGAACTCAATACAGTAACATTAGTAAGAAATAAATATCAGGACATTTGTGAACAGTACCCAGGCGTTATAGAGCGGATTGAAAAACTACCTGCAAGAGTGAAATCTGCTAAGCAATCTGAGAAATACAATGTAAATGTGCTTAGAAAAAAAGGATTGAGTCTGTTTGCCCAGCAAAGCTATAATGAGGAAAACTATAAGGTGTCATCGATGACTTTCGAAGAATTATTGGAATACGTAGAATGTGGATACGATACACCACGTTTCTCGCTGTCTGATGACTTCTGGCCTATCTATGAGAAAATCAAAGTCCACCGCGAGAATATCAGATCCAATCAAACTGATCAAGCTATTGAGAAAAAAGCACATGATAACCTCAAAACAGCTTTGAAAGTTATTGAACCATCTAATGAAGAAGATATTCAGTTCATTAAAACCATTATTAAGGATATCAGGAATTACTTCACTTTGTCTAAGTATACCTTAAGGCGTATAGGTTTTGAGAGGTTGACGGTCAACTCTTCAAAAAAGAAGTGGGAAGAGTTTTTTAAAGGTTTACATTTCATCAAAAATCAATACGGGACTGATTATCTCGATAAAGTGAAAGAACGGGTAAAAAACCAAAAGGAGGAAGTGATTATTGCGGTTGAGAATCTTTAAAATTTCTTAAAAAACAAAATGGTTTAAATATTAAAGGTTTTAGGGGGCACCTGAGTCATGAAGCAATCATTTTTACCTATGGATCTGAGCGTTTTGTAAAGAACAGGTCTCCAGTAACCAATAAATTACTAGCAAATTTTTCTTGATTTAGATTCTGACACTTTTATGTGTCAATATATCTCCTGACCGCAGAAAAAATTCCTGCCAAAATCTAATTCCTTAGGCCGCTGTATCTTTATAGAATTGCTACCAATTGATAATGAGAAAACTTTATTATGTATTCCTCTCTTACCTGATTTTGAACTCGGTCAGTCATGCTCAGGTTTTTTATGACGTTGATTTTGGATCGGCTAATCTTACCGAAGCCTCTTTGGGTCATATCAATAACATCTCAAGATCTTTTTCAGGTGGACGTACAAATGAAGTTCGTTTAATTACAAGCGATGGTCAACCTACTCAAATAAGTATCGCAATAACTGATGACTTTACTAATAGAAACAGTACAGGCTCAGATTTTCCTGACTATACATTGGGTTACACCGTCAACCAAACTAGTGATAGTTTTTTTGGTAATGCTTTGCCATGGAACGGAAATACTAACGCAACCGGACAGTTTGAAATAAGAGGACTGGATACCAGCAAATTGTATTCATTTGATCTTTTTGCATCCCGCATGAACGTAAGCGACAACCGCGAAACCAGTTTCACAGTTACAGGTGCAAGTTCACCACAGACGATACTGTTAGCAGCTTCAAACAATGAGACCCAGTCCGTTCAAGTTCTAAACATTTCACCAGACGTTAATGGTGTAATCACCATTGATGTTACTGCAGGCCCGAATAACACTAATTCCAGCAAATTCTTCTATATCAATGCTCTGCAAATGCAGGAACACGATGCGGCCATCAGTCAATGGAACAGATCAGCAGAATTAGAGCTTGTCTATCCAGTCAATAATTCAACGGTTGAAGAAGGAAAAACAATTGATGTCATCTGGAATTCCAAGCATATTCGGGATGTAGATATCGAGTATAGTACAGATGGTGGCATCAATTGGCAATTGCATGACGTTGTTGACGCAACAATTCAGCATGATCGTTTTATCGTGCCGCAGGGAGTGAACAATTTACGTTTTCGCGTAAGCGGTAATGGGATTACGGATAGCAGCCAAGATATCCAAGTCATTCCTGATGATGGCATAGCTTACGACATCTATGTACTAGGCAGCAGCACCGCAGCAGGTAGTGGGCCATCTCATCCTTACAACGCATGGGTCAACAAATACAGTAGTTATCTAGAGCAGCTAGATACAAGGTTTGAGGTAACCAATCTCGCCGTTGGTGGTCAGGTCACATACAATCTGTTACCAGATGGAACTACGATTCCAGCAGGTGTGAACGAAACCATCAATTCAAATGGCAACGTAACAGCTGCAATCAGCAACAATGCAGACGGAATTATCATCAATCTACCCAGCAACGACGCTGCACGGGGCTATAGTGTCGCCGACCAGCTACAGAATTACCAGACAATCATCGCGGCTGCAAGCGCTGCGAATATTCCCGTATTGATCACGACTCCACAGCCTCGATTTTTTGGTGGAAATTCTGGAGCACTAACTATTCAACAGAATCTGCTGACCGCCACATGGCAGAATTATCCCAACACCACCGTGGACTTCTGGACCGGTTTTCCTGTCGCGGGTGACAATGGATTATTGCAAGAATTTGACAGCGGCGACGGGGTGCACGCAAATAATGAGGCCCATCAGATATTTTTTGAGCGCATGCTCGCAGCTGGCATACACACCGATGTCAAGCAACGAGTAGATCAGGCGTTGAGCAATCCCGCTTTCGCGAAAGCGCAATTATCTATTTATCCCAATCCTACGACTACAAATATCAACGTGGCTGGAATCACAGACCAAATTCAAGTTAATATTTACGACCTAAGCGGCAGATTGTTAAAAGAACTAATCACAGATGGCCAAATCAACGTGGAAGATTTGAACGCTGGAACTTATTTATTAGTTACTGAAAATATCCAGCTCAAGTTCATCAAAATCTAATCGTCAGTTCCGCGCTGCGTAATCTACTTTCTGCTCATCGGTCAGGGATTCCATAAAAGCAATAATGGCCTGAATCTCATCTTCGGTCAGGTTGAGTGGGTCAGGCGGTAGGGTCTGGAATTCCTCTTCGATACCGATTCCGGCACCACCCCCTAAATTATAAAACTTTAGCACCTGATCCAGATTCTGATAAACACCATTATGCATGTATGGTGCGGTGAGCGCTGTATTGCGCACAGTAGGTGTCTTGAAGAAATGCCTGCGGCTTTCAGTTTTGTACAAGTTGTAGCGACCTGGATCTGAATCAATTGTAGCTGCGCTCCAGGCAACAGTTTCAGGAACGCCTAGATGCTCCATCTCGGTTTCTGCAAAATTGGGTGGTACGGTTCCATTAAAGACTGGCGCAAAATGACAGGTAGCGCATTTTGCTTTTCCCATAAACAGATTGAAACCTAACCTCTCCTTGGCGGTTAAATCGTTACGCTCGCCTCTCATGTTTTGGTCAAATTTTGAATCCCACGGATTGAGCGTTCTTACGTAATCGGCTATTGCGGTGCGCACACTCGCATCTGTAATCTCACTTTTATATGCTGTTGCAAAAGCTTCCACATAAGAGCTATCCCTAGCGGCACGTTTTGCAAATTCTTCCAGATTTGTGTGAAACTCTTTTTCGTTTTCAATCACCGAAATGATCTGCCCTTCCAGACTTCCTGCACGCCTATCGTAGAAAAATCCCTGCTGATAAGCTGCATAATTGAGTGTTGGACTATTACGGTCCAGACCATCTGGAGTGACACGTCCATCTGTAAAAGCCAGTGATGGCTTGTGGCAAGTTGCACAACTCACGCTACCACTCGTACTCAATCGGGTGTCGTAAAACAGTTGCTGACCTAGCTCGGTTTTTTCTAGTGTAAGATCAAGCGAGGCATCAGCGAAATAATCGAGATTCAAAAACTCATTTGAAAAAATATGTTCGGCATCGTTGCTGACTGCCATCTCCAGCGGAAACTCAATATTCAGATCATCCACTGTCCTGTTCCAAAGCTGCAACATGGGATCGATGTGATCCTTGATGAATGCAAAGTGGTCAAATGTGGCATACTCACTATCGGTCATAAAACCTCTGGCATTTTGCCATGCCTCTTTCCACTGGCCGACCAGTTCCTGATTGCGGTAGCTATCGTTGTAGCGGTGTAGAATTTCTTCCGCTTTCGCGAAAGCGTAAATCCCTTCTTCCAGCGACTGCTCGAGGACTGGACTGTCAAAACCCGTGGTCCCAGTAAGTGCAGTGCGCAGCAATTGCTGGCGGACCAGCCACAGGACGTGATAGGGTTTGTAATGATTAAGACCTGTGGTGTTCTCTGCAAGCATGAGCCTTGCAGCAGTTGTCCTGGCAATTTTCTGAGCATAGTCCAAATCTGCTTCATCAGTCATCAGATTTTCCTCAATTACCTGAAAACCTATGGGCTTCTTTTCCTTGATATCGGTAGGTGATTCCTCATCAACTTTGAGAATATCAGGCGCGTTTAGGCTATAGTAATTGTTGTAGTCTTGGAAAGAGAGAATAGGCTCTGCTCTTTTAAAAGCCTTACGAGCAATCAAGTAGAATGCTCTAGCTTGTGAAATATCTTGGGTCTCGGCAATACTGTCAAGAAAGGCGGCGGCAGTCAGAAGGTCCTCGCGATATTCTTTTTCCAAAACAACCATGGCCTCTGTATGAAGCTGATCTGTGGTGGGGTGATACTCCTTTTCTGCCGGTTTACAAGAAATGGCTAGAAAAGCAAAGCCCATGCAAAATGCACAGGCCTTAACTATTGAAAACATGTAATTCATGGCTTAACGTTCTAGGCCTTCCAACAAAAACAACATACTGCCCTCCTTACGGCTATTTGCCACATCTGGTACAGCAGTTGGGTCTGTGAAAGCACTTCCATCTGCTGGCTCCCAGCCGTGGTTTTGGGTCATCATGATGAAGGTGCCGTCTTTTTGAAGCACATCAGAAACATCGATCATTCCAGTAATTTCCCATGTTCTGTCGATTGCGCCGTAGCCAGCTGCTGCAGCTACTTGCTGATTACATTCCAAAACAGTTTTCATCACACCAGTCTCAAGATTGTACTGGTAAAGTCTAGCATAGTGAGTCTTTTCTGGTGCGTCAAAGTATCCGTTAGGATCTTCTTGGATGTAAGCGAAGTTTTCAGTCACCGTAATGTTGTCTGGACTGTGGAAGCCGTAAGCTTTGCCACCTACTTTATCCCCATCAAGAATACAAGTGATTTTTGCAGGACCTGTTGGGTCGTTTTCGTTCAAGGTAACTTTGTAGATACGACCGTATTTAGTTCCCTTGCCGACAAGACCTGGCTTGTCACGACCGGTTACTGCAAAGTATAACTCGCGCTGATTGCTGGCATCACCTCTTCTCCAGTCAATATCTTCTAATCTAGAGAAGCCCATAGCGCCTTTTGCTTTTGCCTCGGCATCTAGCAGATCGATGTTACGCTCATCCATTTTCACAAATGATGCGTTGTATTCCTGACCTTCTACCATGTCCATCTCGTAAGTGATACCAGGACTATCCACTTTTAGAGTGTAGAGTTCCCCGCTTTGCAGATCGCCACGAGAACCAACATACATTCCCAATTGACCAGATGGGATGTTGTTGTTTGAATGGTCATCACCTATAAAAACAACTGTCTTATCATCGTAGGCGTTCTTACCGATGGCTACCGCATTTTCAGTACTCCATTGACCCATTGCTGCAAGCATGGTAGGCACCTCGCGAGACGCTGCATCTTTATAAGGATCAGAAATGAATACTCCTTTAGAGGATCCACCCCACTCACCACCGGAAAGGTAATGAGGTCCAAAACCATGCTCTTCCAAGGTGATCATGGATCCACTACACTGAGCAGTATTCGCAGTAGCAACAGAATTTAAGATGTACTCGCCAGAAATCGGCTTAAACGAGCGATCAAATCTGATACGGGCGACCGAGTAGTCTGCCTCAATATTATTGATCAATACGTATTCCTGATTGGGCTGGTCAAAAAGAAGACCTGCTCCATCTGCCATAGAACCGTAAACGAAGTTAGGTGAGTCTGGCAATTGGTCCTCGCTGGTCAATAACGTGTGAATCTTCACACCGCTGAATGAAGGGTCAAGTTGTAAAGCTTCCACCGTGGTGCTGGAGTGAGACTTGAGGTCAAGATTGAACTGTCGACCATCGTTAACAGGATAAGTTGGTACTGTTTGTAGATCGTCATCATTACAGCTTACTAAAGTTGCAGCTGTAAATAAACTAAGAAGTAAATGCTTTTTCATTTGGTTTGATTTTCTAGTCCAATGTTAGAACTAACAACCCGAGCCAAAACCAACAAATAGCGCCTACAGTCTTATGAAATGATTAAAATGATGTTATGAAATTTAGCTGTGCGTTTCTCTAACCTGAACTAAATGTTATGCTTTGCATAATTGATTGAACTACTGCTTTTTGAGATTTTATTTAGATTTTATCCAGATAGTCAGATCGGTCAAAGGGTGAAACAAAAAAAGTTTTCCTGTTATGATTGATTTGAACAATTGATGTCGTGATTTGGCAAATTTTGAACTCTTTGATGCCCGCAACTTTGTACCATCATTAAAACAAAACATTTAAAGTCTAGTATTATGGAAACTAAAACAGCAATTATCACAGGTGGAAGCAGAGGTTTGGGTCATGAAATGGCTTTGAGACTATCTGAGCGAGGAGTAAACATCATCTTTAGCTACCACAGCAACAAGGAGGCAGCAGATGAAACTGTTGCAGAACTGAAAAGTAACGGTGTAGACGCCGCTGCCTTTCAGATGGATGCCAATGACCCAGAAAGTGGTCAAGCATTTATTGAGTCTGCGGCACAGTATCTTGAAGAGCAGAACGGAGCGAAGCATTTTGACTACTTGATCAACAATGCAGGAACTGGGATATTCAATTTAGTAGCCAATTCAACATTCGAACAATTTGACGAAATGATGAATGTACACTTAAAGACAGTTTATTTCACTACTCAAACGGCACTACCGTATCTGAAAGATGGTGGTCGCATCATCAACATCAGTAGTGGATTGACAAGATTCAGCTTTCCAGGGATGACCGCCTACGCCATTATGAAAGGAGCTGTAGAGGTATTCACCAGATACCTAGCCAAAGAACTAGGAGAGCGCAAGATTACTGCTAATACAATAGCGCCAGGGGCCATCGCCACAGACTTCGCTGGAGGCAGCAACAAGGATGAAGAAAAAGCAGGAATTATCGCGAGCGTTACCGCTCTAGGCCGAGTAGGAGAAACCACAGATGTAGGTGGTGTGGTTGCCTTTCTATGTTCTGAGGATGCTGGCTGGGTCAATGGACAGCGTATCGAAGTATCTGGCGGGATGCTGGTTTAAATCACCTAACTTTATTGACCGCCAGCCACAGCTGGCGGTCTTCATTCCATTATGGGCGAAATAAAAGAATTTACCTCTGTTAAAGACTATCACAGACTGGCGCAACTACCACCGCCAGAGCATCCGCTGCTAAGCGTAATTGATTATAGCCAAGTGAATTACGAGATGCACAGAATCAAGGATCTTGTTTGGCGCCAGCATTATTATGCCATAGGCGTGAAGCGCAATATAAAGTACAAGCTTTTCTACGGACAACAGCATTACGATTTTGACGAGGGCATCATGACATTTATTGCGCCTGGTTAGATCATGAGCCTGAGCGCGAATCCGAATTTAGCCACTTCTGAGCCTAGCGGTTATCTCATTTTGTTTCATCCAGATTTTTTGTTTCAATCCCCATTGGCAAATCGCATCAGCTCGTTTGAGTTTTTTCAGTACAGCGTCAACGAGGCACTTTTTCTCGCGCCAAGGGAAGAAGAAGTCATTCTGGACCTGATAAAAAACATTGAGCAGGAATACCAATCCAAAATCGATAAGTTCAGCCAGCGGATTATTATCAGTCAGCTTACAGTCTTGCTGGAATATGCTGAGCGATTTTATGAGCGACAGTTTATAACCAGAAAAAAGTCTCATCACAGCGTACTCAAACAGGTAAATAATTTGCTGACAGAATATTTTGCACAGGGCAAAGCGCTCCACAACGGTATCCCGAGTGTCAGCTATCTGTCTGACGAACTCAATCTTACACCAGGCTACCTGAGCAGATTGCTAGTGACCGAGACCGGCAAAAGCACCCAACAGCATATTCAGGACAAGATCATTCAAACTGCCAAAACCAAACTGCAGCATACCACCTCAAGCGTAAGTGAGATTGCTTATGAACTAGGATTTGAGCATCCTTCATCATTTACTAAGCTATTTAAAAAGCGTATGAAAAACACTCCCGTGGCTTACAGAAACAGTTTGAATTAAAACTAGGAATGTTGAGTTTACGCTTTCGCGAAAGCGTAAAATAAATAGCACTCCGATTAATAATTGCGCAAGAACCACAGGTCATCATCCAGATCTGGCTCGGTGCGCTTTTTTCTTGGTTTTAGATCATAAAGCGTCTCACGCAATATGTGATCAAGGCAGTGTGATCGCCTAGAGTCGCGCAGTAATTTTACCGCAATAATTCTGATAGGTATCATTCCCAGTGATAAAATCCCACAGTAAAGAAACATTTCTGCACAGATGTTACCTAGATAGAATGTTAGACCAGCGAGGCAGCTCAGCACCCAAAATCCCATCCCCACATGCGCTAGCACGTCAAAAACTGCCTTTTGAAGAGGTGGCAGGCTTTCCCAGATTTTGTCTATCCTGCTGAACATCATTTAAGTTGTATGCCTTAAAGCTAAGAACTTACAGTGGTTTCTCTACAGGTTTATCTCCATTTTAATTCTATAATTTTCTGGCTGCGACTTTCTTCATACCATCAAATCCTTGATTTTCTGTGCATAGCTGCGGCTCACGCGTACTTTGTTACCGCTGGTGGTCGTGATGACAAAGCCTTTCCCGATCTTGCTGATTTCCTGAGCATGATCTAAGCGAATGATTGTGCTGCGGTGCACCCGCATAAATTCTTTGGGATCCAGTTTCTCTTCTAGCGTTCCCAAACCATTATTGGATAACAACTGATCTCCCGCGGTGAAGATTTTTGCGTAGTCGCCGTAGGCTTCGATGTATTCGATATCACTCGTAGAGACTGTGATGTATTTGCTGCCTTTTTGCACGATGACACGGTCTGGATAGTCCTTTGCGGCGGATAGTTGCTCTTCAGCAAGTGGGACGACGGTAGTGGTGTCACTTTTGCTGACTTTGGCAAGCGCGGTGTCAAATCGTTCTCGAGTGTAGGGTTTCAACAAATAATCCAGCGCGTGAACTTCAAAAGCTTGTAGCGCATACTGGTCATAAGCCGTGCTGAAGATGATATTAGGCAATTCGTTGAGATGGCCCAAAACCTCAAACCCAGTCATACCTGGCATTTGCACGTCCATAAAGACCAGGTCTGGTGCGAATTTATTGATGATCTTGACCGCATCTACCCCATTGTTTGCCTCACCCACCACGATCATCTCAGGATGGTGAGCCAGGTACTGCGAGATCAACTTGCGGCCTGCGTCTTCGTCGTCTACGATGATTACTTTTTTCAAATTTTGTTTTTCTGTTTCGCTTTTGCGAAAATGTAATTTAAATATCTGACTTTAAATTGATTTTATAAGGACTGAAACCATAGCTTCCCTTGAGGGAAGTGCCGATAGGCGATGGGTGTTCGCGAGAGTGAACCATAATAGTCAACACCCCCAACCCCCTAAAGGGGGGCATTACAATCTTGAAATTCGTTATACTTCACAACTCAAAACTCACCCTAAACCCGCTGGGCGAGTTATGCGCGAGTTGTAAGCTGGAATTGTACATTTTCTTTAGTCGTAATTGGGTATTGCCCAGTCCCACGCCGTTCTTAAAAATGGACTCATTATCCAATTCTTCCACACCTACGCCTGTATCGCTTACTTCAAAGATGAGCTTTTCTTCCTTGCTTGTGATCAAGACTTCTACTTTTCCACCCTCAATTTTTGGGCTGATGCCGTGTTTGACCGCGTTTTCCACCAGCGGCTGCAGAATCATGGGTGGTATGGGTTTATCGAGCAATTCTGGGGTTACGGTGATGGTTGTTTGTAATCTTTCGCGAAAGCGGGATTTTTCCAGATCCAAATACTTGCGTACGAATTCCAGTTCCTCGCGCAACGGCACCACATCTGCCCTACTCGCCTTGAGCTGATAACGGAACAGGTCACTCAAACCAGCGATCATCTCGCGCGTTTCTTCCATCTGCTCTGGTACGCTGGCGTTGATGGTATTGAAAACATTGTACAGAAAATGCGGATTCAGCTGTGCCTTGATCGCGCTAAGCTCGTTCTTGAGGGCCAAGTTTTTGAGTTCGATTTCATAGCGCAGTTTCCGCTGGTTGATCACGTAGTATTCATAGGCATGAAACGCACCGAACTGCACCGGATAAAACAACGCAGGGATGTAGATATCCCAGACCTGACCGTACTCGCCCAGGTGTCCCATGCCAACAGCGTCGCAAATCGCGTAGTAGATCTTCCAGCTGAACAGAATAAAAAATGGCAGCCCCACGATATGCATGAGCAGGCGGTACTTGAGTGACAAGTCTTTAAAAACCCTAAAAATTAACAACCAAACGATTCCTGTTCCCACAAGCATGAGTAAGTACTGCAAACCGCCGCCATCCCACCAGTTCCACCAGTCAAACAGGCGGTCCCAGTTGCTCTTAAACGCCGTGCCGTTTGCCCAGACGGTAGCACGATACAGCCAGCTGGCGATGAAGTAAAAGACCAGTAAGAGCAGTAACTCACCCAGCCTGATTCCGAATATGATATTACGCTTGAGCATGAGGGAAAGGTATTAAGAATAAGATTAAGTTGAAGTTGAAGTTGAAGCTGAAGCTGAAGCTGAAGTCGAAGTCGAAGTCGAAGTTGAAGTTGAATTAGTAAACCTGATGAAATGTGACAACAATTTAATTGCTGGTTTCCCCCTTGAGGGGGTCAGGGGGTGTACCGTCGAGCATCTTGATCTCAAAAGTTCTCGATACATCCCGACCTGCGGTCGGGACACTCGAACTGACAGAATTCAAATATTAAATTTTAAGTATCATTAGCCTAAATTCCCCTTCTGTGGAAGGGGCTAGGGGTTGGCAACTTAAATAGACTTTACTTCTTCGGCTCAAACACAAACCAAGTCTCAGTCGTATAGGGATTGTAACTCAGTTTAAAAACACCTTCTTTGAGCTGGACTATATATTTATTTTCATAAGTCAGTTCCTGATCATTTTTAGTGAAAGCTGCCTCACCATTTTTATAGGTAAACGTGATACCGTTTGAGAACTCGATGATTGCGTCGTTTGTACGGTCCCCATCTCTTTCGATAAAGGTCTTTTTGATCACGCTCACGCCATTGCTATAATCCTTTACGGCATCGCCATCAATCGGCATGCGGTACAACCGATCGTTGCGTTTTGATTGTTTTTTGGTCACATATTGGATCTTGCTGCCCTTTTTGAGTTCGATCGTTTCTGGGGTATTTTTCCAGCTCACGTTTACCAGCAGGGTTGCCTTTTCGGTGAGTTCATACTCGTCTTTGAGGATTTCGCTTGTCATCAATGCATAGCCATTCCTGTCTATTAACTCAAAACTGCTATTTGCGGGATAATTGATTTCGGTGGTGCGATTGACGTTGATCTTCAGATAGTCATTCTCGATCTGCGCACCTAGTAGCAGTCCGATTTCTAAGGTGAATAAAATGATTAAGGTTTTCATGTCATTTTTTTTGATTTACCCCAAACTTACAAGTAACACTCACATAGCTCATTACTTAACCGCCCAGCCGCCCTATAGATCGATGAGCCGCCCATCTTTTCACAACCGCCCACTCGCCGACTCATAGGGCGTCCCGTCGCATAATTTATTTGATCGCTTGCGTATGCAGGTAGGTTTGCCCTCAAATCACCTTACCATGCGCACTCTTATTACTTTATTGTTTGTTATTTCCGCTTTCGCGAAAGCGTATTCTCAACAACTCTCTGGAAAAGTTGTCGATGAGCAAAACCGGCCTATTCCATATTTAAATGCCGTACTCTACGATAAATTAAATGAAGTTGTTGCAGCCACCATCACCGATGAAAAAGGGAACTTCAAATTTGAAGATATAGCAACAGATTACTATCAAATTGAAGTATCGGGAATGGGTTACACCACCTATCGCAATGGTCTAAACATGCCCGATGCAGACAAATTACTTGATCCGATAATTTTACAACTATCGGCTGAGGCTCTTGAGACCGTCACCGTAAAAGCCCAAAAACCAGTCGTTGATGTCCAACCAGATAAGACGGTGTTGAATGTGGATCAACTTGCCGCGGTGGCTGGCGACAACACACTTGAATTATTGAGAAGAGCGCCAGGCGTACGCCTAGACAACGATGATAATGTAATTGTGGAAGGACGAGCTGGCGTTACCTATTACATCAATGGTCGTCAGTCCTTTCTAAGTGGTGATGACCTGAAAAACTATCTACGCTCACTCACTTCAGATGATATTGAGAGCATCGAGATCATCACCCAGCCATCTTCCAAATATGACGCTGCGGGTGCGGCTGGAATCATAAACATCGTCCTGAAACGCGTCAAAGGTCAAGGATTGCGCGGTAGCGTTGCCAGTACGCTTACGCTAGGAAATGTACCCAGACCAGAGCTGCCCACGCCAGATCTAGCAACTGGTCTGGGTCAGAATGAAACTGAACTGGATGTCAATCCGCGGGCAAATACCTCACTCAACCTTACCTATCGAGGTGAAAAATGGGACATAGCTGCCAATCTCAACAATAATGTAGGACGTAGCAGCGGATTTCTTTATTTGTACAGATCACAGGGCGACAAAATCTTTGATGATAGAACTAACTCGACTTATGATCGATTGAGCAATAACCTGAATCTGAGAGCTGATTACCGTGTCAACGATGAAAATACCTTAGGCGGAAATGTGAATTTCAACCTCAGCAATTTTGATAGTGAGGGAAACAACCGCACACCCATCATTGACCGATTTACAAATACCATCGACAGCATCCTGGTCGCGCCCAATACTTCTGAAAGCAACAGCTTGAATCTGAATACCAATTTCAACTACCGCTATGCCGATACGCTAGGCAACAGCTTTACCGCAGATTTTGATTATGGAAGGTTTGAACGCGAAAGCGATAACCGCCAGCCTAACTTCTACCAAGACGCGCAAGGTCAAAACCTCAGTCAGCAGATCAACGCTCAAGAAACCCAGATCGATATCGACATCTACGCCATCAAGGCCGATTACGAGACCGATCTATGGGATGGGAAACTAGGAACAGGTTTTAAATACAGTCTGGTCGCGACTGATAATGACTTTGACTTCTTTGACGTGCCTAATGGCAATCGTATTCTCGATCCCATGCGATCCAACCGTTTTTTATACGATGAACAGATCCGCGCGGCCTACGTGAATTATTCGTTTGACATCCTAAAATCAAATCCTGAAGTAAAAATGCAGTTAGGGCTAAGAGCTGAACAAACCGTTTCCAAAGGTGACCTGCGCACCATAAACGCCATGCAGGATCAGATCGTTGAACGCGATTACCTAAATTGGTTCCCCAGCGGTGGAATCACCTATAAACCCAATTGGAAAAACAGTTGGTCATTGCAGTACAGCCGCCGCATCCAGAGACCCTCTTACAGCGATTTGAATCCGTTTGAGTTTCAATTGAACGAGTTGAGCAGTCGCAGGGGTAATCCGTTTTTGCAGCCGCAATACATCGATAATTTGAAGATTTCGCACACCTACAAATACAAGCTAACGACTAGCATCAGCTACAGTTATATTACCGATTTCTTTGCGCAAATCACAGAACCGCTACCTGACGGAAGGAACTTTTTGATCAGCCAGAACGTTGCCGATCAGGAAATCTATAACCTGAGTGTGGGAACGCCTTTTAAGATCAATGAAAAGTTGAACGGGTATGCAAACGCCTACTTGACCCACAACGAGTACAACACCACAGACCCGAGCTTTATTAGTATCGACCAGACTACTTATGGCGGGTATGCTCAATTGAGTTATACATTTATGAAGGCACGACCTTCGAGTGCCTCAGGACTCGGCAAGGGGACATCACAGGAAATGGTAAATACGGGATGGACCGCAGAAATCTCTGGGTGGTACAGCGGCCCTACCGTCTGGGGCGGTACCTACCAGACCGATCCGCTGGGATCGCTAACCTTGGGACTGCAGAAGAAGTGGGAAAACTGGACCGCAAAACTGAGCCTGAACGATGCGCTGTTCACCTCGCCATGGAATGCCACCACAGAATTTCCAGGCTTGCAGATCAACGGTGCCGGCGGCGGCGATTCCAGACAGGTGCGCTTTTATTTGAGCTATAGTTTTGGGATGAGTGATGTAAAAGACCTAAAAAATCGCGATGGCGGTAGCGAGGATGAACGAAAAAGAATTTAAAAAATAGAAAAATCTGCTCTTTTAGGATTTAATTAAAAAATAACATATATTTAATGGGTCAAAATCTAGATCACAAAGGAAAGTTTTGATAATGATAGAATTAAATCATATCGACAGCATCATTAAGACTCATGACCGATCCATTCAGTTGAGATTTTATTATACTGGCTTTATTTTTATAATTGGAATATCGATATTGATTCTATCATATCTAAATCTCTTAGGAGAATCAGCCGATGATATAGCTAAAATTGGTTCAGCATTGGTAATCAGTATTACCGCATGGCCAGTCAAAGAAATCATTGATAAAAGAAGTAGTCAAAAGATTTTTAAAGCTATGAAAGCTGATATTATTTCTTTACAAAAAAAGAATGAAGAACACATTGAGGAAATAGAAAAAATGAAAGGTATTATTTGGTTAGCAATCGAGAAATTAGCAGTTGGTTAGATATGGATGACTACAACAAATATTTACGTCAGATAGAGAAAAAGGAAAAGAAATCTTTGAAAAGACTTTTAATTCTTCTTTCAATCCCAGTCATTTTGGCGATAGTTTTGATATTCTATTCAATAGAATCTATAGGTGAAGTCAATCAGAAAAATGTTGAGCTAGAAATGCGAAATGAACGCGTACGTAAAAATGTAGCTACGACTCTACACGAAATAGAAGATGAATTAGCTCATTTGCAAAAGGATACTTCAAAGATTAAACAGGATACTATTTTAAGAAAAGACATTCAAAAAGTTAAAAATAAAATACACAAACTTTCTAGAATTGTTGAGGTAAGAAATCCGACTATTGTCCGATATTACAAAAGGAGTGCAGACGATCCAGCTATTAGTAGACATATTCAGGACTTAGGTTTTGATCTAAATATCAGACCAGTAGACAGTAATTCAGGCCCAAACAAGGTTAACACCATTTGGTTTGGCGACTCAGTTAACTTGGGTGATGTTGAAATTTTGGCCGAAGAGTTTCTCACAACCAGTAATGAATTATACGATATTAAAGCTTTTGAAAAGGCCGATGGATACGAGTGGAAGAATAAATCTATTGAAATCGGTTTTGAGCGCAATCTAACATCTAATGTGCCACTAACCAATCAAACCCTTAAACTCAAAATAATTGAGCTATCAAATTCACAATAATTATTTTTAAATCAGATGAAAAAAATTAGAGTATTATCGATTGATGGCGGTGGGATTCGAGGAATCCTGCCAGGAACAATAATCGATAGACTTGAAGTTAAGCTTCAAGAAAAAACCAATAAAGATGCTAGAATTAGCGATTATTTTGACTTTTTTGCTGGTACAAGTACAGGTGGAATTTTAACATTGGCATATTTAGCACCAGGTGAAGCTAATAGGCCGAAACTTACTGCAAAACAGGCGTTAAATATTTACCTAGAAAGAGGTGATGAGATATTTGATGTTTCTACATGGCAGAAAATTCATAGTGTTAATGGAATAATGGATGAAAAATATGATGCTTTTGAACTGGAAGAAGCTCTCAATGATGTCTTTCAAGATCTAAAGTTATCTGATCTTTTGAAGCCCTGTGCAATCTCTTCCTACGATATAAGACAAGGAAAGCCGCATTTTTTTAAACAACACAAGTCAAAAGATAAAATTTACGATTTCAAGGTCAAAGACGTTGCTAGAGCTACATCTGCCGCACCAACTTATTTTGAAACTGCGCGAATCAAAAACACTTTGCTTTCACCATATTCACTTATTGACGGTGGTGTTTTTGTTAATAATCCAGCTTTAGTAGCATATTCAGAAGTTAGAACTATGGCTTTTGATGGCTATCAAACATCTCCAACTGCTAAAGACATGATAATTGTTTCTGTTGGCACCGGAAGTGAAAGCAAAGGCTATGAATATCAAAAAGCTAAAGATTGGGGTGCTATAGGATGGATAAAACCTGTCATTGAGATAATGATGTCGGGTAATTCAAAAACTGTAGATTATCACCTCAAACAGATTTTTGATACTTTAAGTGATGAGGATAAAAACAACTATCATCGATTAGAGCCAAAATGTATTGAAGCTAATTTAGCAATGGATGATGCCTCTTTAGATAATATGTCAAAGCTTCATGATGATGCGCTGAAGTATATTTCGACATCTGAGATCAATGATGAACTCGATTTAATAGTAAAAAAACTGATAGACAATCATGAAGAATAGTTTTATTACGACAATTGCTTGTATCTTGTTCTTATCTGCTGCTTGCACTTCAATACCACGAGAAACTGTTGATTTATCATCAGCAATAGGTTATGACTTGTCAAAATTAAAAACTTCCCATATAAATCTAGTACAGCATCATTACTCGCAGATTTTAGAAGATGTTGATAGGTTCATAGAGGAGAAGTATTCGCCGACTTTGATAAATCATGTATTAAAACAAGAACTTGATCTATATAGATCAGGTGACTATTCTATATATGGTGTTCTGGTAGATGCAGGTGGAGAAAATGCAAAAAAAGAACAAACCGATCTGGCCCTTAAAGAGATGACTGATTTTATAGAAGCAGCAAATGAACAAGTAGAGTTAAAAAGAATAGAAATTGCTCAACCAATCATGAATCAAAGGGATTCTCTTCTTAGTTTAATTAATAATAGATATACTGGACTTATCTCTGCAAATGCAACAGTAACCGGATATCTAGAAAGCATTAGAGACGTAAAGGATGCACAAAAAAATGCTTTAAACAAAATAGGCTTAGGGAATTCAGATGAATTGATTAGTGAAAAGCTTGAACTACTATCATCGTCTATAAATTCCGCATTAAATCAAGCTGCTGACATTGATTTAAAGTCAGATGATGCTTTAGAGAAATTTGAGGAAGTAATTCAAAAGTTGAAAAAATGAAAGAAAATCGATTTAAAGATATTTTTAAGAAGGCTAGTGAAGCAATAGAAGGACGCTACGCCGAGGAGTTAGCGGAACTTTCAAAGCTGAGTACTTCTGAAATTGAATCAATTACCCCATTAGAGAGCACGAAAGATTACATGATGTTGATGGAAGTTGTAAAACGAGCTTCTCGTAAAAATAGATCTCAAGCTAAGCTTGCAGCCGATATTAAAAAACTCGGCAATAACGCGGTCAGTATTGCCTCAAAAATCCCAAAATTGGCAGCTATTTTAATTTGATTCTTAGCGCATTGTATTTGCACTAGCTTCAGAAAACAAATTTGAAATTCAAATTATAGATGCTGGGTATCCCTGTTGAAAAACTCAAAAATCACAATGGCGGTAGCGAGGATGAAAGAGGACGGATTGATTAGCGATCTGAATCAAGACCTTTTGATTTTCTGTCCAGCAAACTTGTAACTACCGCACGGTAAAATCATATCCAAATCGATCTTTCACATCGGCTAGAATCTTCTTGCGGTTCCTGAAAATCAGAAATGTGCCGACCACATAGGGTAGCGCCCAGTAGAGCGAAATGCTCGACCAGCTGGGCCAATGCGTGGTGTATTGAAAAAGGTGCGAGCCGCCCGCCATGACCAGCCCCACAAAGCTGTAGCTCATCCACATGTAATGCTGCACCGCCCAGCCCTTGAAGTTTCTGGCAAAGAGCGGGAAGTACATTCCCAAGCAAAGCGTTACCAGGGAAACGATGGCCAACCAATGATACGCACCCCAGGTTCCAAATAGATCAAAAATGAAAAAAGAGGTCAACAGACTTCCCAGCATGCTGACTACATAAACATAGCCTATTTTTCTGTGTCGTTTAGTGGCTTTGCGAGATAGCAAAACCATTGTGCCAGAAATAAGCGCAACAACCGAAAATATGGTGTGGATGATGATGAGCATAAATGGAAAAGATAAAAAATTTTGGAAATTGTGCGGGGTTTACCGCTTTCGCGAAAGCGGAATCTACTTACGGATACTCTTCAATCGAATCGAAACTTTCACTCGCTTATTTTATATGCATGACTATTTTTGATCCCTATGAAATCATTGCGCGTTACCCTCATCCAGACTCCACTCCATTGGGAATCCCCTTCAGAAAACCTCACAATGTTTTCAAATAAACTGGACGGACTAAAAGGAAAAACTGATCTGGTCATTTTACCTGAGATGTTTACCACAGGATTTTCCATGAATCCTCAAAATCTTTCCCATGGCAGTGAGATCTACGACTACCTTAAAACCGAGTCACACAAAGGTGGCTTTGCCATCTACGGTAGCGTGATGTTTAAAACAGAAAACAACAATTACGTCAATCGCGGGATTTTCATGCGCCCCGATGGTGATTTTACACTTTACGACAAGCGTCACACGTTTACCCTGGCTGGTGAACAAAATGTGTATGATCGCGGTGGCGCACCAGTCATTGCAGAATTCAAAGACTGGAAATTTAATCTGCAGATTTGCTATGATTTACGATTCCCTGTGCATTCCAGAAACACACAGGATTACGATGTGCTACTTTACGTAGCTAACTGGCCTGTTCCTAGAGTAAATGCATGGGACGCGCTACTTAAAGCGCGTGCTATCGAGAACATGGCTTACTGTATCGGTGTGAATCGAATAGGAACGGATGGGACAGGAATGGACTATTGTGGGCATTCACAAGTTTATGATGTTCTAGGAAATGAGATGTTGGGTCATCCATGGAAATTTGAAGGGATTCAAACGGTGACCATTGAAAAATCGCACATAGAAAAATACCGCAGCAAATTAAAATTCTTGCAGGACCGCGACCGCTTTACTCTAGATTTATAGTACGCATGTCATCCCAGTTTGCCTGAACCGGAAACTCAGCGGAATACTGCACCCGTTCTGGTTGAATACCTAGAAGAAAATTCCCTGGGTCATATTTTCCATTATCATTGGTATCATAGATGACTCGCAATTGGAAAGTACCCGGATCCAAAAAATTGAATGCCACTTCCTCATTAGAAGCAGCACGTTTTTCGGCAATTACTTTTTTACTGCTTGCATCTAGTACCTGGACTAGCACTGGGAAATTCTCACCTTTTTCTAGAGTTACAAAGATGTTTGCGAGCTCAATAATTTTTTTGGTGCTGTAATTGAACGAGAGCGTGTCTGCGGTTTTATTCCCAAGAAAATCTTCTACCGCACCTGGGAACATGGTTAGTGTGTAACGCTGACTCTCCTGCTTTTCAAAGTTCACTTCAAAAACATTTCTCAAGCTATCCAATTGAATATCAAATGACATGGTTGCACTATCGCGATCAATAAGCATGAATTTGCTTTCGTCAAGATTGGTCAACAGGGTGGATGCCTGAAAAGCTACCGGTTCGCGCAACGAGAATTGTCCATATTGGCTCAACTTCAAAGTGTCTTTTGCTAACTGCTTAAATTTGATTTTGAGCGTATCCTCAATACCTCGGTATCGAGCAAGCATCAAAAGGGAGTCAAGTCCTTCTCTCGCTTTAAACCAATAGTTGAGGGTGTCTTTCTTTTCAAACTTTGTGAAGCGGCTTTCAAGTATGTCATTCTGATTAAATGGAATAATGTCAACTGAATCACGAGCACCCACGAAACCTATATCAATCCTATGAGGTGATACCTGAAAAGCTCTCTTTACTTCAGCAGGAGGAACAGGATCATAGATTCTCAGATCGTAAATCGTACTATCAGGAACACTAATGACACCGTTTACAAAACCAATCTTATCACTCAATGGATCAAATCGCAGGTTTGTCGATTTTTCTTTCAGAGCAATCATTCTGTATTGACCAGCTCGCAGGTTTTCTAACGTAAATGTGGATAGGCTATCTAGTGTGTTAAGCACATAGTCTGGTGGCAAATTATAGATTGCGCTGTCCGTGTAAGTTTCGGTTACCTCGTAAAGAAGCACGTTTACAAAGTCGTCTGTTTTAAATTCAAATGCATTGCTTACACGACCATTCAAAGTAAGCGAGTCAATTACTGGGCCTGTACTGAACACATATTTTAAATAAGGAAATGCATTCTCCTCATTGTTGTCCACCACACTCTGTCCAAAATTGAGAACATAAGTGGTGTTCTCTTTTAGCGTATCTTGAATCTGGATACGTATTTCACGCGCTACGCCACCTTGTGGCGTGATGACTGGTCGATTGTCCAAAGGGGGCGAAATCACCAGCTGTTTCTGCAGGTCCTTAAACTTGATATATTCATCAAAGCGGATTCTTATTTCTTGATTTTCAAAATTTACACTGTAATTGGGTGGTGAAACCCTCACAGTTTTTGGTGGCGTAATGTCTTTCGGCCCACCTGTAGGATTGCCCCTTTGCGCGCAACTCACAAGCAGAGCAATTATCGCAGCAATAAAAAATAGATGGAAAACGAGCCTCTTCAAATACAGGAAAATTTAAATCGCAATTTACAGCATCCTTAGTTCTCAAACAGCGACTGCCATGGTGGCTATATAGATTTTGACTCCCTCAATTTTCGTAAGTTCTTTAGCGCATAAAGACAGGGTTGTGCCTGTTGTGATCACATCATCCACGAGCAAAATATGCGAGTCTGCCGGCAGATTTTGTTGAAGCAGATAAGGCGATGTCCTCTCGTCACTACGGCTTTTCTGGTTCAGTTGGGCCTGTTTTACAGTATTGTGGGTTTTGATAAGTACGCTTTCGCGAAAGCGAACTCCCAAAGCATCACTGATAGCCTTGCCAAAACCTGTGACCTGATTATATCCGCGTTTCCTCAATCGCCTAGGATGCACTGGAACTGGCACGACAAACTCAACATCCTTAAATCTATCATCTTTGCTTAAATAGGCACCCAGCCACTCACCGAGAAAACTGCTTACCTCTTCCCTATTCGCATATTTGAGCTGATGGATCATGCGCTGGACAACGCCTATTTTTTCATAATAGAAGAGACTCGTTGCAGCTTCTACATCTACACGCCCGTAAAATAAATCCCTCACTTTATCATCGCTTTTAATCGTTTCCACCGCTAGTGGCAAAGAAGTGGTACAACTTACGCAAAGGACGGTCTCACCGGTAACGAGAGCCTTTTCACAGCCCAAACAAACAACTGGAAAAAATAGATCGATAAAGTCTGAAAATATTGACAAAAAGCCTAGTTTATCTTAATTTGCGAGCTAAAGCTACAAATTCCAATGGCAGAAGAAAAGGACCAGCGCATTCTTAAAATACTTCTGGCTATCATTCTGGTGGCAGCTATTGCTATTGCATTTTGGGCCTATAACAACCATAATGAGAATGAGGCCATCAAAGAGGAATTACGCACAGAAAAAGAGGCCATACAAAGAGAGCTGGATAATATTTCAAAAGCGTACAGTCAGGAAATAGAAAGAGGAATCGCCCTTGATGCTGAAGTCGAGCAAGCAAGAGATCGCATTGAGCGACTTGTCGATAGTGTTGACAATTTGAGAGCAGATGTCAAACTCCTTTCAAAACTACGCAAGGAGCTAGGTGCGATTAAAGAAGAAAGGGAGAGACTTCTGGATAGAATACGAGACTTAGAAGTCGCAAACAGTGACCTGAAAAAAGAGAATCAGAAAACTCAACAGCAACTTGAAGAGGAGCGCAGGGCACGTAACGTGCAAGACAGTACGATAACAGAAATAAAAAGCGACCTGACTGAAGCCGCAAAATTGATTCCCGTCAACCTAGAAAGCACAGGGGTAATCATCAGAAGCAGCGGTAGGCAAAAAGAAAACGATCGCGCACGGCGCTTAGACGATATCAAAGTTTGCTTTACAGTTCCTGCTAACAGCATTGCTGAGAATGGATTGAAAAGTTACTACCTGCAAGTCATCAACCCTGAAAACAATGTATTAGGCACAAGGAAGTTGATCAAGTTTGAGGATCAAGAGTTGCGGTATTCCAAAAAAATCGAGTTCAATTACCAAGGCAAAGAACTGGATATCTGTGAGCTTGTAGGTGCTAACGAGGATAACATCACTAGTGGGATCTATCGAGTAAATCTCTTCTTAGAAAACAGACTGGTAAACACCTTTACAATGGAGTTGCGATAGACGCAACTTTATGCCTCTCGTTATTTTAAATCATCTAAATGAAATACGATCCGATAGATCCAAAGTTATTTATCAAAAACCGCAAAAACTTTATGGCTCAAATGAAGCCATCCAGTCTAGCGGCATTCAATTCAAACGATATTTTTACCACCGGTGCAGATAGCACCATGCCTTTTAAACAACACCGAGACATCTTTTACTTGAGCGGCGCAGATCAGGAAAACACCATTCTCGTTCTTTTTCCTGATTCACCAGATCCTGCTCACAGGGAAGTTCTCTTTGTTACCGAAACAAATGAGCACATCGCGGTATGGGAAGGTGAAAAGCTAACCAAAGAAAAGGCTACAGAAATTACTGGCATTAAAACAGTGTATTGGCTAAAGGATTTTGACAAGAAGTTTTTTGAAATGGCCACGCAGTGTGATACGTTCTACTTTAATACAAACGAGCATTACCGCCAGGCGGTAGAGCTGGAAAGCCGCGAGTCCAGATTTATCAAGAAAATCAAAGAGCAGTATCCAGCGCATAACGTTGCCCGGTCAGCCCCTATTTTACAGCGATTGCGCGCCGTAAAAGACCAGATCGAGATTGACATCCTCCAACAAGCTTGCGACATTACCAAAGCAGGATTTGAACGAGTTTTGAAATTCCTTAAACCAAGTGTCAAAGAGTACGAGATTGAAGCAGAATTTCTGCATGAGTTCATACGTCGACGTAGTGATGGATTTGCCTACACGCCCATCATCGCCAGCGGTGATAATGCAAATGTCCTGCATTACATCCAGAACAATGATACCTGTAATGAGGGCGAGTTGCTATTAATCGATGCAGGTGCGAGCTACGCAAACTATGCCAGCGACATGTCGCGCACCATTCCTGTATCTGGGAAATTTACAAAGCGACAGAAAGAGGTTTACAATGCAGTCCTGCGCGTAAAAGATGAGGCTACCAAAATGCTGGTTCCAGGAACGATGTGGAAAGAATACCACGTAGAAGTAGGGAAACTAATGACAAGTGAGTTATTGGATCTTGGCTTACTTGACAAAGCAGATGTTCATAATGAAGATCCCAACTGGCCTGCCTACAAAAAATACTTTATGCACGGCACCTCTCACCACATAGGTCTTGACACGCACGATTATGGAATCCTCTGGGAGCCCATGCAAGCAGGAAATGTATTTACCGTCGAGCCAGGCATCTATATTCCAGATGAAGGTTTCGGTATTCGGCTAGAGGATGATGTGGTGATTCAGGAAACTGGTGAGCCTTTCAATCTTATGCGTGATATTCCGATTGAGGCAGATGAGATTGAAGAGGTCATGAATTCATAGGGTTTTTGCTATAACGCTTTCCCGCAGGGAAGTTTATACTGAGCGCAGTCGAAGTACGAAAGCGTAAACAAAACACTCCTACCTAATCCACAAATCCTAAATTTGCCGCTATGGCAAAAGAGCAAGATCAATTCAAAAAAGTACTCTCACACGCAAAGGAGTACGGTTACGTTTTTCAATCCAGCGAAATCTACGACGGCTTAAGCGCCGTCTATGATTACGGTCAGAATGGCGTCGAACTCAAAAAGAACATCCGCGAGTACTGGTGGAGAGCCATGACGCAACTGCACCAAGATATCGTAGGGCTGGACAGCGCCATTTTCATGCATCCCACTACCTGGAAAGCTAGTGGCCATACAGATGCTTTCAATGATCCACTCATAGACAATAAGGATTCAAAAAAGCGTTATCGTGCTGATGTGCTGATTGAAGATTATTGTGAGAAACAGCGTCAAAAAGCAGAAAAAGAAGTCGCTAAAGCGGCTAAACGTTTCGGTGATGATTTTGATGCCGAGATGTACCGCACGACAAATCCGCGGGTAAAGGGCTATCTCAAAAAGGCAAAGGAGCCCGTAGAGCGACTAGCAAAATTGCTGGACGCAGAAGATCTAGCTGGAGTGAAGGCTTTAATAGAGGAACTGGACATCGCTGATCCAGATACTGGATCAAAAAACTGGACTGACGTACGACAGTTCAATTTGATGTTCAGCACACAGATAGGTGCCAGCGCAGATACCGCCACCCAACTCTACCTGCGACCTGAAACCGCACAAGGGATTTTTGTCAATTTCCTCAACGTGCAGAAGACTGGACGCATGAAAATTCCGTTCGGTATCGCGCAAACTGGGAAAGCTTTCAGAAATGAGATTGTTGCACGACAGTTTATTTTCCGTCAGCGGGAATTTGAGCAGATGGAGCTGCAATACTTTGTGAAACCAGGAACTGAGTTGGACTGGTTTGATGTTTGGAAAGAGCGTCGCATGGCGTGGCATAAATCTCTGGGCATGCCAGAGGAACTGTATCGCTACCACGATCACGAGAAACTCGCACACTACGCAAATGCAGCGACAGATATAGAATTTGACTTTCCTTTTGGTTTCAAGGAACTTGAAGGAATCCATTCCCGTACTGACTTCGATTTAAAAGCGCATGAAGAGCACAGTGGTAAAAAGCTACAGTTCTTTGATCACCAGGATGGTGAAAGCTATGTGCCTTACGTAATTGAGACTTCAATTGGTCTCGACCGAATGTTTCTGGCAGTATTCTCTCAAGCACTTCAGGACGAGCAGCTGGAAGATGGTAGCGAACGCACCGTACTCAAAATCCCAGCAGTTCTCGCACCTGTAAAAGCAGCAGTTCTCCCATTATTGAAAAAGGATGGTTTGCCGGAAATCGCAAACGAGATCATCGACGATCTTAAATGGTCGATGAATGTGCAGTATGATGAGAAAGATGCCATAGGTCGCCGCTATCGCCGTCAGGATGCAGCAGGTACACCTTACTGCATTACCGTGGACCACGATACTAAGGAAGATCAATCTGTAACAGTACGCCATCGGGACTCCATGGAACAGGTACGTTTACCGATCACGGAATTGAAGTCTTACTTATCAGAAAGAGTGATGATGGTAAGTTGGTTGAGGAAGATAGGTTAAACGAACTAGTTGTATTTTTAAGAACACTGATATAATTTTTTGATGTTTTTTTCTGCTTTCGCGAAAGCGCATTGCAGAAATTACGATTCTCAACGATGGGGTAATGTATCTCTTAAAAAAGAAAACCAAACAATTTCCTAAAATTCTATCTTTGCCAGCTTCTTCCTAGAACGTCAACAGCTAAACGGGTATGCTATTCAACTCTATTGATTTTGCAATTTTCCTTCCCGTGGTGTTTTTGCTATACTGGTTTGTTGTAGATAGGAACCTAAAGCAGCAGAATTTTTTATTGTTGATTGCCAGTTACGTCTTTTACGGCTGGTGGGACTGGCGATTTTTGTCGCTTATCATTTTCAGCACTATAGTAGATTATTCCATCGGTGTTGGGTTGTCTAATTCTCATACCGTTTGGAAAAGGAAGGCGCTTCTCTGGACAAGTATATCTGTCAATCTAGGTTTTCTGGGGGTATTTAAGTATTACAACTTTTTTCTAGACAACTTTAAATCGGCTTTTACTTTTTTTGGTTCAGAATTATCAGCCAGCTCACTCGATATTATCCTACCGGTAGGGATCAGTTTTTACACCTTCCAGACACTCAGCTATACCATAGATGTCTATAAAAACAAGTTAGAGCCTACCAGAGATTTTATCGCGTTTTCTGCTTTCGTTAGCTTTTTCCCACAACTAGTGGCTGGACCTATTGAGAGAGCTACAAATCTGCTGCCTCAGTTTTATAGCAAGCGAGAATTTAGCTATGCCGCAGCTGCAGATGGTATGCGCCAGATCCTATGGGGTTTGTTTAAAAAAGTGGTGATTGCTGATACCTGCGCCGAGTATGCCAACATGATCTTTAACGACTCTGGAAGCTATGGAGGAACATCGTTATTATTGGGCGCCCTGTTTTTCACCTTTCAGATCTACGGGGATTTTTCAGGCTATTCAGATATCGCAATAGGGACTTCAAGACTTTTTGGCTTTAAGCTCATGCAGAATTTTGCTTATCCCTATTTCTCGAGAGACATCGCAGAATTCTGGCGTAGGTGGCACATATCCTTATCGACCTGGTTCAGGGATTATCTCTACATCCCTCTAGGTGGAAGCCGCGGTGGCAAGTGGATGAAAGTGAGAAACACTTTTATCATTTTTATTGTGAGCGGGTTTTGGCATGGTGCAAACTGGACCTTTATTGCTTGGGGAGCGTTGAATGCAGCGTATTTCCTTCCTATCCTATTAGCGAACAAAAACAGAGTGAATCTGGATGGTGTGGCAGAAGGCAGATATCTCCCAAAAGCCAAAGAGGCCTTTTCCATTCTTTTTACATTTACACTGACCGTTATCGCTTGGATCTTTTTTAGGGCAGAAAACATCACTCACGCTGGAGAATACATTGCCGATTTATTTTCTGGTTTAGGTCACTACATGAACTACTACCGCACTTATCGCATACTTGTTAACGTGGGCATACCATTTCTGCTTCTGGGTCTATTCTTCCTTGTTGTAGAATGGTTAGGTCGTCACAGGCAATTTGCGATTGCTACCCTAGATAAATCAGGCTCCCGCGTGTTCAATTGGGTGTTTTATTTGTCTGTTGCTGTCTGCATCTTTTTGCACAGTGGCACTAAACAGGAATTTATCTATTTCCAATTTTGATGAAAAGGTTTCTAATTAAAATACTTGCCATCATATTTGCCTTCGCTGGTCTATTAGCCATTGTACTTTCTCAGGTTGATCCGCAACTGGATGAATTCTATTTGAAATTTACCACTCCAGAACAGTCCAATTTGATTCTTGGGACTTCTCGTGCTGCTCAAGCTGTGAGACCCGATGTATTAGATAGCTTGACTGGGAAAGAGTTTTACAATTATGCTTTTACGCTGGGACAAAGCCCTTACGGCCCAGTCTATCTCAAAAGTATCAAGAGTAAGATCGACCCAGACGAGAAAAATGGTGTTTTCATACTATGTGTGTCCCCCTGGAGTATCTCGTCTAAAAGTGCTGACCCAAACGATGAAGATGACTTTAGAGAATTGGGACTTGCCCTGGATAACACTCCCTTTACGACCTGGAATCCCAATTACCTCTATCTGCTCAATAATTTCAAAGGCCGCTACAGACAAATGTTCAGCAACAATAATAAGCCCTACATGCATTTGCATGACGATGGATGGCTCGAGATAGATGTAGATATGTCTGAAGGTGAGGTCCAAAAACGTACATTTGAAAAAATTGAACGTTATAGAGAAAGCACCGCTCTCAATTACAAGCTTTCTTCATTAAGATTAGAATACTTAGAGAAAACCATTAAGTTTTTAAACAGCCACGGGCAAGTCTATCTGGTACGCCTACCCGTAGATCCTTTGATGCTGGAAATTGAGGATAAGTTCATGCCCAATTTCAATCAAAAATTGATGGAGGTAGCAAAAAGCACTAATGGCTATCTAGACCTGACTACTAGTAACAATGAATTTCAGTACGTAGATGGCAATCACATTTACAAAGAATCAGGAAAGAAAGTCACTTCTATGATTGCTGAATTAATTAACTAAATCACTGAAAGTGAACTTTTCGAAGATACTTTCTGCGTGATTGACTATTTTGGTGCGTTGAAACACACTAGATGAATATTCTTAGAAAGCTTAGGATCAAAGAATCCAGTATGCCTCGTCTAAAAAAATATCTTTTCTACGCAATAGGCGAGATCATACTGCTAACTTTAAGTATACTCGTAGCCATACAATTGAATAATCTCAATGAACGAAGTAAAAGGTCAGATGAGGTAGAAGAAATTTACAATCGTGTTTATTCAGATATCGACGCAAACATCGCTAATTCACAAAAGATTGTACAACAGTACCAAGAGATGGAATACCTGTTTGAAAGTGTGATCAACAATCAAGTGGACAGCACCATGATTGATGATGGTATTCCATATCTGATAACAGGCCTCTTATTGTATGATTTTGATACGACAGGAATCAGTCAGCTTAAGAACAAACAACTCAACGATGAGGCTGCAACTGAATTGATCCAGATTTATGAAGGAACAACCAAACGCTTAGAAGCCTACACCAAAACCATAGAAAAAAACACCGAAGAAAATCTGATTCATTGGCGTGACACAAAACCTTGGTTTGCAGATTATATCAATGGTGATCTCCCACAAGAGTCCATAGAATATTTCCTAAAAAGCACAGATTATCGCAATAGAGTAGCATATAGTTATTTGGCTGTCTATGATGGATATATCCCTAATCTAAAGAGTTTTTCAAGTCTGTTAGAAAAGTGGAAAGAGAAATTTCCCAACAAAGCTACCGATTAGGTTTATCTGTTACCTAGACCATTTACATTACTGCATCTATCTTTATCAAAAATTCTTACCCATGAAGCATGTAGCCATTCTTTTAGTTTTTCTTTTTTCCGCTTTCGCGAAAGCGCAATTATCACCAGACTACGTAAAAGAGAATTACACAAAGACTGTTCACAACATCAAGATGCGTGATGGGATCAAACTTTACACGGTGGTTTACGCGCCAAAGGACACCTCAAAAGACTATCCTATAATGCTGCAGCGCACTTGCTACAGCGTGCGTCCCTACGGCGAAGATGAATACAAGCGATCTTTAGGGCCTAACAAATACATGATGCAGGACGGGTACATTTTTGTCTATCAGGACGTGCGCGGTCGATGGATGAGTGAGGGCGATTTTGACAATATGCGCCCGCATATTCCAGGCAACAATCCAAGAAACAAAAAAGACATCGATGAGAGCAGCGATACATACGATACTGTCGAGTGGCTGGTTAAGAACGTTCCCAACAACAACGGTAAAGTGGGCCAGTGGGGAATCTCCTACCCTGGATTTTACACCGCGGCTGCCCTGCCTGAAGCTCATCCAGCACTAGTGGCATCATCTCCACAAGCGCCAATTGGTGATTTCTTTTTTGATGATTTCCACCACATGGGCGCGACTCTACAGAGCTACCTGATGGCTTATCCAGTCTTTGGACACCAGACTGAACCTACGACAGAAAGCTGGTACAATGACAAGTGGGACAAAATGCGTGCGGCTGGAAATATGAAAGACACCTACGCTTTCAACATGGGCATAGGCCCTTTGAAGAATGTGACTGAAAACATCTTCCCAGACAATTTCTTTTGGAAGGATGTAGTGACTCATCCCAATTATGACGAGTTCTGGCAAAAAAGAGCTATCGTCAACCATCTAGATGATGTAGACCATGCAGTAATGACCGTAGGCGGCTGGTTTGATGCTGAGGATCTTTATGGCCCGCTCACCATTTACAAAAACGTAGAAAAACATAATCCCAAAAACAAGAACAACAGTTTAGTCATGGGACCATGGAGTCATGGAGACTGGGCAAGGGAACGCGGTACGCAGCAGGTGAATCATATCGTTTTTGGCGACAGTATTTCAACGTTCTATCAGCGTGAGATTGAAGCCCCGTTTTTTGAGCACCACTTGAAGGGCAAGAAGAATCCAAACCTGCCAGAAGCATACCTATTTGACACTGGCCTCAAGCAATGGGAAAAGTATGATGTCTGGCCGCCTAAAGACAACAAAATCACGATGACATTTAAAGAGGATGGAGAGCTTGTGATCAACGGCGAGGGCGATAGCAATGCAAAATTCTCATATACCAGCGACCCCGCTAAGCCAGTACCGTTCAGAAGTGAGGTGACGCCGGTAACCTTTACGCCACGAGCATACATGACAGATGACCAAAGGCATGCCAGTCGTCGTCCTGATGTACTTACTTTCCAAACTGATGTTTTGGATGCTGATTTGACATTAGCTGGAGAAATTCAAGCACAACTAGACGTTATCCTTAACGGAATTACCGATGCAGATTTTGTAGTCAAATTGATTGACGTCTATCCAGATGACATGAAAAATGATGAAAAGACACCTGATCACGTCACGCTCGCTGGTTACCAGCAACTGGTGCGCGCAGAGACATTCAGAGGGCGTTTTAGAAATAGTTTTGCAAATCCAGAGCCGTTTACACAAGGAAGCCAGGAACAGGTTCAATTCCCGCTGCAGGACATTTTGCATACATTCAAAAAAGGTCATCGCGTGATGATTCAGATTCACAGCACTTGGTTTCCCTACATCGACCGCAATCCGCAAAAGTATGTGGACAATATTTTTGAGGCAGATGAAGAAGACTTCACCGTTGGCCAAGTGACCATTTTAGGAACCAGTCAAGTAATTGTGGGTGAGAACAACGGTATTGAGCAGCAACTGCCTAAGATGCCCAAAGGATAAAAATGGATCTAAACCAGATAACCATGCCTTCTACTGATTTAGGTTCATCAGTTGAATTCTATCAAAAATTGGGATTACAGCTGATTGTAGATGCTCTTCCAAGATATGCAAGATTCCAACTCCCTAATGGTACTTCAACATTATCCTTACACAAAACAGATAAACGATTTTCTAATTCTGATGTTACTGTGTATTTTGAATGTGAAGATCTGGATAACAAGGTTCAAGACTTAATTAGTGAAGGTATCGAATTTGATCTTCTGCCTACAGATCAGTCATGGTTGTGGAGAGAAGCCCGCCTTTCTGATCCAGATGGCAATAAGCTGATTTTATATTTTGCAGGTAAGAATCGGCTCAATCCACCATGGCGGATTAATTGACGGATTTGTTACCGCGTCAAGGATTGAGGCATTTGTCTGAGCTCTTTTTATGGATCTCAAATCCATTAAAAAGCGTGCCCCGAAAGCCTAACCGCTGCGCTGAAGCGGCGGGAAAGCACTTATATCAGTTAAGTTTGTAAAGAGATTTTCCCTCTTTGATCGTTTCTACGACAACTATATTTTTAATGTCATCTGGTGCAACCTCGAGCGGATTCTTATCTAAAACCACTAGGTCAGCCAATTTGCCTTTCTCCAATACTCCTTTTCTCTCTTCCTCGAAGTGCTGGTAAGCGCTCCATCTCGTAATACCGAGTAAAGCCTCGTACGGCGTGAGTCTCTCACCTTCGCCAATCACTCTTCCAGAGCGCGATGTGCGATTGACGGCTGTCCAAACAACACTCATCAAATTAGGTAATGCCACTGGTGCATCTGTATGAATAGTGATCTTGACATCCTTTTCTAGAGCGGTACGTACTGGACTGATTTTCTGGACGAGGCTGTCACCTATCAATTGAGTGTGCCAGTCACCCCAGTAATAAGTGTGCAGTGGGAAAAGAGAGGCGATCAAATCCATTTCAGCTGCTTTTTCGACCTGGTCGTCTCGTATGTACTGGCCGTGAATAATCACATCCCGTCTTCCTTCGTTACCATACTGTTTTTGGAGTGGCTCAAGGGTACGCAACATTTGTTCAACGGCAGCATCCCCATTAGTATGACTTAAGATTTGCCAATTGTTCTCAAAACCTTTTCTGTAAATTTCAGTCACAGCGCTGTCGCTAGGAATAGCAGGATAGCCACTATAATCATGAGGCATTCCCACAGGCGGAATTTTATAGGGTTCTGTCCTCCAGGCAGTACGCCCTTGAGGCGAGCCATCTAGTGTAACTTTCATCCCACCAATGCGGTAGTGGTTAGTGTAGTCGTTTGAATTCCATTTGGAATCCATGTATTTATCCATAAACTGATAATCGATATAGCTTACAACGTCTATGTTAATCACACCAGCATCGGCCATTCTGGTAAGTAATTCATGGTTTTGCATTGCCCTACCTTCTTGGGCTGTGGTATAACCGTAAGAGAGCGCCATGTTCTGGCCTGCGTTGAAGAATTTGATTACGTTCTCTTCATTTGTCGGGGACAGGCTTTGCAACATAAAAGGAATGGCTGCTAGTTCCTCAAGGACCCCATTCGGGGTTTTGCCATCTTCTTCCCTCCTGATGATACCGCCTTCAGGATTAGGCGTTGTTTTATCTATTCCTAACTTTTTGAGACCCTGTGTATTTACCACGGCAAAATGTCCTGAAATGTGAATGATCATGATAGGGAACTCGGCACTTACCTCATCCAGATCGTGACGGGTAGGGAATCGTTTTTCTGCCAGTATAGAGTCGTCAAAGCCAGTACCAAATATCCAGCCAGTAAGTGACCTATTCTCTGGTGTGTTCCATTCTTTCAAAACTTCTATCAACGTTGCCATGTCGTTGACATTAGCATCTGGACTTGCAAGTAACTGTGCACCGATAGCTTGAGAACCAAAATTTGCAAAATGACAATGACCGTCTATAAATCCTGGTAGGAGCGTTTTACCTTGTAGGTCATTTTCCGTAGGATTGATGGTCAGAGCTTGAGCATTTTCTAGAGATCCTGTAAAAGCAATGGTATCACCAGCGGTGACAATTGCCTCAACATATTGTGGACGATCACCTACCATAGTGAGGATGTCACCACCATAATAAATGGTAGCATCGTTTAGCTTTTCTTCCTGAACTTTTTTACAAGAATGAATTGAAAGAGCTAGAAATAGTAAAAACAAATAGGATTTAAACATGGTATAAGGCTGAAGTACAAATAAATACTAATAAACCAGATACCACAAGAAACTACTCAAAAGATTGCTATCACGGATTATACTTGGTTTAACTTTTGAATCAAGCGAACTTTCACATTCCAACCCACCGCTAGTCACAATGCCTAAACAGAATAATTAATCGCAGTTGTTGTGATCTTCAAAAAGCGCCTTCAATTCAGTGGCATCCTTTGCATTCATTTTTCCAGCAAGAACCAGACTCAACTGCTTGCGTCGCAGTGCTGCGTCGTAACGTTTTTTCTCTTCCTCGGTTTCTGGTGTAATAGCGGGGACCTCAACTGGGCGACCAGTGTCATCTACTGCTACAAAACTGTAGATGGCTTCATTTGCCTTAGTGCGGTTACCACTCTCGCGATCTTCTACCCATACGTCCATATGCACCTCCATTGAGGTTTTAAAGGCGCGAGTAACTTGAGCTTCTATGGTCACCACGCTACCCAAGGGTACCATGCGGTTGAAGGCCACATTATTCACTGATGCAGTCACCACGATTCTGCGGCTATGCCTGCGAGCCGCGATACTAGCGGCACGATCCATACGGGCTAGCAATTCACCACCAAATAAGTTGTTCAGCGGATTGGTCTCACTGGGAAGAACCATATCTGTAATCGTTGTAAAAGACTCTGAAGGTGTCTTAGGCTGCATGCTGGATTTTCTTGCAAAAGTAAAATTGCTTCGGAGCACTAGTTTGGCTTTATGATAAGATTATAGCTCAATTTCAAGCATAAAAAAACGCCACCAGATTTTCTGGTGGCGTTAGTTTTAAGTTAGATCATTGCCATCCTTATCCTTGAATTTATATTCTAGATAAGTGTAGGCATCTCTAGGCATGACTTTGATCCACTTTTTGTGCTTCATGAACCACTTAGACCGTACTGATGGATAGCCTTTTGTGATAAACGCAGCAACAAATGGATGAGCGTTGAGCGTGATCTTTTTAAGTCCAGCTTTCAGGTGGCGCTCTAGATCTTCAGTAATGCGATCGATAATTACGATCGGGGCCTGAATTTCATTGCCATCTCCATCTGGATTTTCCTCGCGAGTCTTGATATTGACCTCTTGTCTAACGCGCTGTCTAGTGATCTGGATCAAACCAAATTTTGACGGTGGCAAAATCTTGTGTTTTGCCCGGTCGTCAGACATCTCTTCTCGCATGTGCTCGTAGAGCTTCTTACGGTGTTCTGAGGTTCGCAGATCTATAAAATCAACGACAATTATCCCGCCCATATCGCGCAACCTTAATTGCCTTGCGATTTCTGTAGCAGCAATCAGATTTGTCTCAAGCGCGGTTTCCTCTTGGCTATCTGCTTTGTTAGAGCGGTTTCCAGAGTTTACATCTATAACATGCATGGCCTCTGTATGCTCGATGACCAAATAAGCACCTTTACTCATTGAAACCGTGCGACCAAATGAGGTCTTGATCTGGCGCTCAATGCCGTACTTTTCAAAGATGGGTACTCTTGAGTTATGCAGCTTGACGATATTTTGTTTATGTGGCGCTATGGTTTTTAGATAGTCCTTTATTTCCTCACATACTTCCTCATCATCTACTACGATTGAGGTATAGGTGTCGTTAAAGACATCACGCATGAGTGAGTTGGTTCTGCTCAACTCTGTCATGACCTTAGTTGGGTATTTTGGGTTGTGCAGTTTTGCACACATGGACTCCCATTTGTCCATAAGATTCTGCAGATCTTGGTCCAGCTCTGCTACTAGTTTGTTTTTTGCTACGGTGCGTACAATTACACCAAACCCTTCAGGTCTGATACTCTTTACCAGCCTTTTGAGTCTGCTTTTCTCTTCCCTATCCTCAATTTTTTGAGAGATCGAGATGCGATCTGAAAAAGGTACTAGAACAACATAACGACCAGGTATGCTCAGCTCTGCGCTTAAGCGTGGCCCTTTGGTCGATATGGGCTCTTTTACGACTTGAACAAGTACCGGCTGATTAGGCTGAACTGCTTTTTCTATAGCACCTTGCTTCTCCAGCTGTTTTTCTTGCTTGATGTCCTTCAGTTTAAAATTCTTCCTGCGGCCACTTATGACCTGCTTTGTGAATTTTGCCTGAGTCTGGTAATTGATTCCCAGATCGTGATAATGTAGAAAACCGTCTTTCACATACCCCACGTCCACAAAAGACGCATTGAGTCCAGACAGTACTTTTCTGGTTTTTGCGATAAAAATGTCGCTTACCGCAAATTTGCTTTCTTCCTCGTCTTGATGCAGCTCAATAAGCCTACCATTGCGAGTGAGGGCGTAATCGATTTTTGTAGCACCGGAACGGATAATGATTTCTTTATCCATGATTCCTAATGTTTGAAAGTGATGCGTAAAAGTTTACCACCACTTAGTTATCTCAATTAAGACACAGGCCTATTTCCTGTGAATCCCACGAGCCATCATGAGTGGCCCTATGTCAAAGAACTTAAAAAAGAAAAAGTAGTACTAGACTACTTTTTCTTTTTGTGACGGTTAGCACGACGGCGTTTTTTACGCTTGTGCGTAGCTACCTTATGTCTTTTTCTCTTTTTACCGCTAGGCATATCTTTTGGGTTTTACTTTACTTGAACTTTAGACTTTACACCCTCTACAAATACCTTTGCAGGCTTAAATGATGGGATATTGTGAGCTGGAATCTTGATCGTCGTGTTCTTTGAGATGTTACGACCAGTTTTCTCTGCTCTAGTTTTCACAACAAAGCTTCCGAAGCCTCTCAAATAAACGTTTTCACCATCCTCTAAAGAGTTCTTTACTTCTTCCATGAAAGATTCCACGGTTGCTTGAACATCTGTTTTCTCCATCCCCAGTTTGTCTGAGATCTTAGATACGATATCTGCTTTTGTCATTGTGTTTAAAAAAATTTTAGTGTGTGTTTGTAAACAGCGCGCAAATATACGATTATTCTGAACATAGCAGAGTGTTAGAATTTCCCTAATTAACGACCTTTATATTCTGATTATCAAATCTTTTAACGCTTTCGCGAAAGCGTAACGTCAAAACCTCATTCAACCCATCAAAGGATTTTGAAAACCCTAGAACACACATCCTTATATTGCCGCTCATGAATTTTGCGGAAACCCTTATTGCATGGTATAATGTCCACAAACGCGATTTGCCATGGCGGGATACCAGCGATCCGTATCGCATTTGGCTAAGCGAGATCATTTTGCAACAAACCAGAGTTGCCCAAGGCTTACCGTACTTTGAGTCCTTTTTAAAATCCTTCCCAACTGTTGAAGATTTGGCTGAGGCACCTCTCGAAAAAGTGCTCAAGCTGTGGCAGGGATTGGGATATTATTCCCGTGCTCGCAATCTACACGCTGCAGCAAAGCAAGTTGTTGAGCGCGGCAGCTTTCCAAAATCATTCAGAGAACTGCTAGAATTAAAAGGAGTGGGTGAATATACTGCAGCAGCGATAGCCAGTTTTGCCTATGATGAGAAGGTCGCCGTAGTTGACGGAAATGTTTATCGTGTTCTTGCAAGATATTGTGATATCGCCTTACCAATTAATAGTACTGAAGGTGTCAAGGAATTCAAAGCACTCGCCCAAAAGCTAATTTCAACTTCTGATCCTGCGACGTATAATCAGGCCATTATGGAATTCGGAGCATTGCAATGCGTGCCTAAAAATCCTGATTGTAGCATATGCCCCTTGCAAAAAGATTGCAGGGCTTTCCAAAACAGAACAGTAGAAATCAGACCAGTTAAGCTCAAAAAAACCAAGGTCAAAAAACTCTTCCATCATTACCTGGTCATTCAGACGCCAGACAACAGTACAATTCTTCAAAGAAGAGCAGACTCCGGAATCTGGGCTGGGCTCTACGAGTTTCCTTTTATTGAATCTAACGGTGCAATGCTGCCGAATGAGATCGTAGATAATCCTATTCTAAAGGATCTTATAGGTAAAGCTGAGTTTGGCATTTCAGCTTACAATCAACAGCCCATCATCCATTTGCTTTCACACCGAAAAATCCACGCCTACTTCTGGATTATAAAGACCAACAAGCAGATAGCGGAATCAATCAGCATAAAAGAGGCAAAGGCCCTACCCGTTCACAAACTAATGGAAAATCTCATGAGTGAATATTGGAAGGCCGACTAATTGAAACTCTCGGCAAATTCTATAAACAGCGCA
>CAYZJT010000021.1:0-40533 GCA_964478845.1 uncultured Flavobacteriaceae bacterium
GATTTTGAAAGTCAGGTAGATGTAAATATACTGGGGCACATTTTTGAAAACTCACTCAATGAGATTGAGAGCGTCAATGCTGAAATTGAAGGAGGCGAGTTTGAAAAACAAACCAGCAAGCGCAAAAAGGATGGTGTTTTTTACTCGCCTAAATACATCACCAAATACATTGTAGAAAACACACTAGGAAAACTGTGCGCTGAAAAGAAAGCTGACTTAGGTTTCGCCGAGTAAGAATACATTAAAGGACGCAAAAATCGTCATGAGAAAACTCTCAAGAAACTTATCAAAATTCTGGATGACTATCGTGAGTGGCTATTGCAATTAACCATTTGTGATCCTGCTTGTGGTTCAGGTGCATTTCTTAATCAAGCCTTAGACTTCCTTATCGAGGAACATAAATACATCGATGACCTGAAAGCACAAGTTTTGGGCGGTGGTTTACAATTTCCAGATATTGAAAACATCATTTTGGAAAACAATATCTATGGTGTGGATCTTAATGAAGAAAGCGTAGAGATTGCAAAACTCTCGCTATGGCTGCGCACTGCACAGCCACGTAGGAAACTTAACGATCTAAGCAGTAATATCAAGTGCGGGAACAGCTTGATAGATAGCAAAGCAGTAGCTGGTGATAAAGCTTTTGTTTGGGAAAAAGAGTTTCCTGAGATTTTTAAACAGCAGCCCAAACAGATTTTTCACATCACCACTGCCATACACTATAGTCGCACTTCTGCACGGATGAAGAAATACAAAGTGAGAGAAAAGCGGGAAGCTGGCACAAATCTATATCTCAATGTCATTTATTTCACACCAGAAGATGACCTGCTGATCACACAAGCTATTGCAGATGTGGTAGAAGAACAAAGCATCGATCTGCTGGCTTACAACATTTGTGCAGACAATATCCATTTACTGTTGCACTTTGAACTAGAAGCTATTCCTGATATTATGCGACGCATTAAAGGGAAAAGTAGTTATATGTCTAGTCTCAAGGGGCTTAAGCCCCTTGGAAATGACAACACAGATAAAAAACCACTATGGTCCCAGAAATACAGTGCGCCTAAAGAAGTAACCACAAAAGAGCAACTGGATAACACCCTAAATTATATCCACAACAACCGCAAGAAACACGAGCTACCGCCGCACAGCGCTGATTTACAAGCGATAATTGACAACATGTGCATCACGCTAGAAGAAGCACAGGAACGGAATAAAGGTGGTTTTGATGTGGTGATTGGTAATCCGCCTCAGGGAATTTTCTTATCCGATAACGAAGAAGAATATTATAAAGAAAAATATCCTTTGACCAATTATAAGATAAATCTATACATATTATTTATAGAAAGGATGTTTCAAATTTTTAATGGTGGTTTAATTCAATTCATCATCCCTAAATCCTTATTATTTAATACCCACTTCAAGAATATAAGAGAACACTTGCTTACCCAATCTAAAGTACACGAAGTCTTTATGATATCGGAAAAAGTTTTTCCAGATGCCGAAGTTGGTGGTAGCTTTATTATAAAATATGAGATTGTCGAAAAGCCTTCTGTTAAGAATGAAATGAAATTGATTTCAGCAGACCAATTTTTTGATTATGAAGCACAAATGGCTTTGGTAAACAATATCAAGCAAGACTTCTTTCTTTCGATACCACATTTTGAAATTTCCCCTATAGCTGAAGGAGCTGATGAAATTGTAAAAAGACTTCACAATTTGAAGCCGATTAGAACTTATTATAAACTTAAAAATGGACTAAATCCACGGAATATTAAGCAAGTCCTAATTTCGAATAAAAAGCTTTCGGTAACTCATAAACCTATCATTTGGGGCAAAGAACTAAATCCTTATTCAATACATTGGGGTGGTCAATATGTTAATTACGATTTTGACATTGCAGAAACTTTAAGCCTGGAAGATATTCAAAGTAAAAAGGGGATGAAGAAGCAGACACGTACTGATTTTGCTTTGCGAACACCAGATCTTTTTGAAACCGAAAAAATATTAGTTCGGAAAACAGGTGATCGATTCATAGCAGCAAAGGATAGAGACAACCTTTACTTTGATACACTCATACACGGTATATATTCTGAATCGAAAGAGTTCACTTTAGATTATTTACTTGCAATACTCAATTCAAATGTAGCTACAACTTTCTACAGGCTGCTGCATGATATAAAGGGAAAGGTTTTTGCAAAAATCAGTCTTGACAAGCTGGGCGCATTTCCATTACCAAATACAATTATAACTGATAGAAAAAGTCTTGCAGATCTTAGTTTAGAACTACAAATATTGAAACCACAGTTTGATGAAATGCTGATAAAATTTAATGATTTTTTATCAGCCAAATTTAGCTTGATAAAACTCTCTCGCAAACTCGAAAACTGGCACGAACTCAGCTTTGCCGACTTTATCAAAGAACTTCAAAAAGCAATTAAAAAAGAAAACCGCGAGCGTAAAAAAGCTGCTGGTGACGGTGATTATGATGAGATCCCGCTACTCACCAAGAAAGGAGAATTTGAATGGATGGAACTGTTTGAGTCTAAAAAGAAAGAAGCTCAAGAATTACAATCCCAAATCAACACCACTGAGAAAGAAATCGATCAAATGGTGTATGAGTTGTATAAATTGACAGACGAAGAAATTGCGATAGTAGAAAGTGCTTGATTAGGATTTTTTCTATTTTTTGATTTACTAAATCATGGACAATAACCACAGACTACAACAAGCCCGCGACGCTTGGAACAATAGAGGCAGCAAACGACCACCTTTTGCCATCGAGCCAAAAGAAGGACAGCGGTCTGTTTGGGATTTTCCAAGGCCGCCCGTAATTGAGGAAGTCAAGAAAGAGGTTTTGGTTAAACATGAAGACAAAACCGTCGTGAAGACACATAACGCCCTCGCCGTGCTGGAGACCGCAAGTCCGCCTACATACTACATCCCTCGAGAGGATGTGCAAATGGATCTGCTGGAAGAGATCCATAGTAAAAGTTCGTTTTGCGAGTGGAAAGGAAAAGCAGCCTATTGGGCATTAAAGGATCATCCTAGCCGAGCCATCGCGTGGTCCTACGCAGATCCATTCCCAGAGTTTAAGGAATTAAAAGATTACCTAGCTTTCTATCCACAGCATCTGGAATGTTTTGTGGACGGTGAGAGAACAAAAGCCCAACCAGGTGAATTCTACGCCGGCTGGATCACCCCTGATCTGGTCGGTCCTTTTAAAGGGCATCGCGGGACTGGGCATTGGTAATTAACACATCAGCTTGTGATTTGCACATCACGATTTCAATGAGAAAAGGGAATACGCGAGGCATTCCCTTTGTTAGTCAGCAAGGTAAAAGATCAATTTATTGGGTTAAGTGTGTATCCCTCTTTTCGCAATAAGTTGATGACACCGTTTTCTCCACCCAGATGCGCAGCACCTACTCCTACAAAACGTGGTCCAGCAGCAAATTGCTCTTTAAGAACAGGAATCCAGTTTTTGTTGCGCTTGTCCAGCATGTTTTCAATCACTTCTTTATCACCATCATAAAACTCTTGTGTCATCAAGTAAATTTTATCTGGATTACCTTCTAGATAAAGTTTTAGCATTCTGTCAAAGAGCTCTTTGGATTCATCACGCTCCTGAATAAATTCCACAATTTCATCTGCCTGCTCATCTAGCGTTTGAGTATTGACGGCGTCAAACTGATCTTGAACAGTTTCTAATCCCAGTATTTCTTTCTTTTGCTCACTGGCCATCTGAACAAAGGTCCCCTCATAGCTGGCTTTTTGTTCTCCCATGAGCGTGGAAACAAGCGTCATATTCAGGGCAAAAGGCTTCATGGTGTTGAAAGCAGCAAGGTTTACCCCCATACTTTTGGTCAAAACGCTGTCAATCAATTTACGCTCGTCCTCAGTAAATAGGGCAGAAAGTGTCTGGCCATCGGTAAAGATCATTTCTTTCATCATCGCCCCCTGTAATCCAGGATCGTCCATGTCCAGTTCTAGAATAACTTTTTCCGCTTTCGCGAAAGCGTCACTAACCGACTCACTCATCTTGAACTGCGCCTGCGGCATGAGATGTATCGTACCGAATAGATAGGAGGTTTCCATACCAGGCCTGCTGACTTCATAGAGTAAACTATTGTATTGCGCTTGCAGGGTCGTACAACCTAAAAATGCAATCAGAGAAAAGATGCACTGTTTAATTGCTTTCATTCCAATTATCGTATTTGATTATTTACTCACGATAAGTAGTTGTTTTCCTTAAAGTTGTTACACTACAATTCAATTAATTTATTGAAGAAATGCGCTGCGTGGTCCACATCATGCGTCCCAAACTAGAAACCCTCTTTTCAGAGAAACAAAAATCCCCATCGCATGAACGACAGGGATTTGATCTACTTCTGAATTTAAAAGCGCTCTACTCGCTCTCCATTTCTCTATTCTTCACATATTTTTCTAACCACTGGTGCTGTTCCCATAAAACGTGCATCAAACTCTCTCGAGCAGCATAACCATGTGATTCTTTGGGCAGCATAACCAGTCTAGCCGTAGCTCCCAGTCCTTTTAACGCGTTGAAGTAGCGCTCACTTTGCAATGGATAGGTTCCAGAATTATTATCGGCCTCACCATGGATCAGCAGCAATGGTTCATCCATCTTTTCAGCATTCATGAAAGGTGACATGGTGTTGTAGATATTTGGGTCATCCCAGTAGCTGCGTTCCTCACTTTGGAAACCAAAAGGCGTAAGCGTCCTGTTGTAAGCCCCAGATCTAGCAATTCCAGCGGCAAAATCATCGCTGTGCGACAATAGGTTTGCGGTCATAAAAGCACCGTAACTATGGCCGCCTACACCCACACGATTGCGGTCGATATAACCCAATTTATCTACAGCGTCAATTGCTGCGCGTCCATTAGCGACCAGTTGAGGAATAAATGTGTCGTTAGGCTCATCGTCACCTTCACCTACGATGGGGAACGCTGCATCGTCCAAAACAGCGTAGCCCTGGGTCAGCCAATAGACAAAGCTGCCGTAATAGGGATAGATGAACTCATTAGGATTTGAGGTGTTTTGTGCTGCGCTGTTTTTGTCCTTGAATTCGCGAGGGTATGCCCAGACCAGCAGAGGAAGTTTCTCGCCATTCTCCTTGTCATATCCGGCAGGTAGGTAAAGCGTTCCAGACAGTTGCAATCCATCGTTGCGCTCGTATGAGATGACTTCTTTATGCACACCAGACAATGCGCTAAATGGATTCGCAAAATCGGTGATTTGTCTCGGATTTTTCTTAGAGTCCAGATCTCTGATAAAATAATTGGGATAATCGGTTTGTGACTCTATGCGCACCAGCATGGTTCTATCCTTTACATCGATCATGTCCAGAAGCGACTCTTTTTTGTTTTCTAGTTTAGAAGTGTAAAGGCGCTTCATTTTTTGATTCTTGAGGTTCATCTCTGCTACAAAGGGAAACTGTCCGTCGGGAGTATAGCCATCACCTATCATGAGCACTTTATTCTTATCTAAAGCAAGTACGCTTTGACCATATTCATTGCGTTCAGTAACAAAACTTCCTGGATCAGCGTAGCGATCTTGATAGTTTAGATCGTAAAGAATTTTAGGATCTGCTGGAAGTTTGCTAGGGTTGATGTGATATATCTTTCTATTACGTGTATTCCACCAGTAATCATAGGCTACGGCATTCTTTTCATCACCCCAGATGATTCCAGAGAACCGATTGATGCTTTTCATGATGGATTCAGGCGTACCTGTGTAGGGTGAAGCTAATTGAAATACCTCATCCCGATATTCAACTTCATTTGCTGAGTCACCGCCGTCCAAGGCAACTGCATAGACAAGAGTTTTTGGCCGATCTGCGCGCCATGAGAAATTACGCTTCCCTTTTCGGGTGGACATAAATCCTTTAGGCATCTCTTCAATCAGCGGCACATCATTGACTTCCTTGATCAGTTTTGCATTATTGTCGTAGATCGTAACCGTGTACGGGAACCTGCCATAAGTGACCAAATATGAAAATGGTCTTGACATTTCTTGCACCATTAGTTCGCTGCCATCTGGCGAAAAGCTCAAACTGCGGTACATTCCCGCAGGCAGAAAATCAGATATGCCGCCATCTACGTTTACTTTTTTGATCTCGCTGCGCGCCAGCTGCTCAAAATTGTGCTCGTCGTTTGCATTTTTCAGCAGGTCCTGATAGGTTCTGTTCTGTGCCTTGCTGCCATCGCTAACTGAGATGGTTGGGCCGGTGGGTTTGGCTTCTGCTGTATCGATGAGGTCTTGTCGGTCGCTGGGCAACATCTTGACTAGGATGGCGCTGTTGTCTTTGAACCAACTTATGGGGTCACCCATATTTGCATTCACGGCCGCAGGTGTCAGTTTTTTTGCCGTGGCAGATTTGATGTCTAGCACCCAGGCTTCAGTACCACTTTCTACCGTATGAGTAAACGCGACCATATTATAATCTGGCGACCAGTTAAGGTTAGCGATTCTGGCTCGCGCAGGTAATCCCTTGACTTTAACCGGATCACCGCCTTTTACTTGCGCTATTTCCATGCGATTGATGAATGTAACTCGGCTGCCGATGTTTGTTTTAGGATTGATACGCAAGCCACCTAATCGCAGCTCTTCTTCCGATAGCTGGTCAATGCTTTTATAGGTGTCACGATAGGCGAGAATCATGTATTCGGCGTCATCGTCCATGAGAACGCTAGGCGGGCGCTCATAGTCAAAGAGCTCCATAATTTCTTTGGGTGGTTTCTGGTATTCTAGGTTTACTTGTGAGTACGCTTTCGCGAAAGCAAACAAATGACCCACACAGCTAAATAGGATCAGTCTTTTCATAATGGAAAAAAATTTTGTCTGAAATTACAAAGCAAATGGCATAGTAGCATACTTTATCGTAATATTGCAATGAAACAATTGATATGGGAATTAGTAAGACCGAAATCTATACCGAGAGGATAAATAAGTTATCCGCTTTCGCGAAAGCGCTATCCCATCCAGCTCGACTGGCTATACTCGAGCATCTGTTCAAGCAGGACACTTGTGTATGTGGGGATCTCGTAGATGAAATAGGACTTGCGCAGCCTACGATTTCCCAACATCTTAAAGAGCTAAAGAACCTAGGCTTAATCAAAGGAACCATTCAGGGAACGCGGGTTTGCTATTGTCTGAATACCGAAAATTGGAACGCTTATCGTGAGCAGCTATCTGCTTTTATGGACTTTGAAATACCTGTAGCGCAACAGTGTTGCTAAAAAAATTTAATCCGTTTAATCGTCTTATTGCAATATTAGAATCATGAAGCTATCAGAAGTCATTAAAATCCTTGAGAACTCACAAGAAATCTCCTTTCTATTACCAGATGGACAGCGAGTTCCACCACACTTTCACGTAACGGAAGTAGGCAGGGTCACCAAGCATTTCATCGACTGCGGTGGCACGATTCGCCATGAGGAAGTGGTTAATTTCCAGTTATGGAGCGCAGATGATTACGATCACAGGCTGCACCCTGAAAAATTGCTCAACATCATCAATCTTTCTGTCGAGAAACTGGGAATTGGCAATCTTGAAATCGAGGTGGAATACCAGTCAGACACGATCGGGAAATTTGGTCTGGACTTCAATGGCAGCGAGTTTTTGCTGACCACAAAACAAACCGACTGTCTTGCAAAAGACAAGTGCGGCATCCCGGAGAAAAAGCCTCGCATAAGATTATCTCAGCTGCAGGTACAAAATTCATGCGATCCGAATAGCGGTTGCTGCTAAAAATCCGATCATGTATCCAAAACTCAAATCATATCTGGAGAACCTAGATTTAGATCAGGTGCCAGCGGAAAGACGAGCGGTTCTAGAACCATTAGCAGATTTCATAGGCAAAAAGAAAAATGATGGGCAAATTGCGCTGATCAATTTTATCTGCACGCATAACTCGCGCAGGAGTCACCTATCCCAGGTCTGGGCGCAGATAGCAGCTTCTCACTATGAAATTGAAAGCGTAACAACCTACTCAGCAGGAACTGAGGCCACGGCGGTTTTTCCAAAAATCTTACAAACTTTAGAGCAAACAGGATTTGAAGTCTTGCAGTTGTCTGAAGGTGATAATCCTGTTTTTGCTATCAAATTTAATGAGAATGCACAGCCGATCATCATATTTTCTAAAACACTCGATCATGATTTTAATCCGCGATCTGGTTTTGCTGCAGTGATGACCTGCGACTCTGCAAATGAGACCTGTCCTTTTATTGCTGGTGCAGAAAAGCGCATTCCCATTATGTATGAGGACCCAAAGGCATTTGACAATACAGATCTGCAAAATCAAAAGTATGCAGAGCGCAGCCAGCAGATTGCTACAGAGATGATGTGGGTGTTCTCGCGGGTAGCGCTTAGCACTTAGCACTTAGCACTTAGTGCTTAGCTGTTAGCTTTTCGCTATTTGCTATTCGGCTGTTAGCAATCATTTTCAGGATAACTCAATACTGAGTTGCGTGATATAAGTAATATCCATTAAAATAAATGAGCATTAGGATATGGTTTAGTGGTTACTCGAACCTCATTCCAGGTCCCGCATACATTAGAAATAGAACTCACAGACTCACAACTCAAAGACTCACAACATGCCAAACAATAAACTTAGTTTCCTAGACAAAAATCTGACATTATGGATTTTCCTTGCCATGGCGATAGGCGTGGGGATAGGTTACTTTTTTCCGGACTTTCCTGAAGTAGTCAATTCGTTCAGTAGTGGATCTACAAACATTCCGATTGCCATCGGTTTGATTCTGATGATGTATCCGCCGCTGGCCAAAGTCAATTACAGACTTCTTCCAAAAGTCTTTAGGAATGTCAAGATCCTATCCATTTCTCTTCTTCTCAATTGGGTCATCGGGCCTGTGCTCATGTTTGCTTTGGCCCTTATCTTTTTGCAGGATCATCCAGAATACCTTGTGGGACATATACTAATAGGACTTGCACGATGCATTGCGATGGTGCTGGTTTGGAACGACCTTGCCGAGGGCAGCAGCGAGTACGGCGCAGGGCTGGTGGCGCTAAATAGTGTATTTCAGGTTTTTGCTTATAGTTTCTATGCCTGGATTTTTATTACTGTTCTGCCACCGTATTTTGGGTTTGAAGGCGCAATTGTGGACATATCCATCGCCGCCATTGCAGAGAGCGTAGCGATCTATCTAGGTCTACCTTTCTTATTGGGAATTTTGAGTCGATTAGTTTTTGTCAAAGCAAAGGGCAAGGAGTGGTACGAGACAAAGTTCATCCCTGCCATTTCACCGCTGACATTGATTGCGCTGTTAATTACGATTGTAGTCATGTTCTCGTTCAAAGGTGAACTCATCGTCGAAATCCCCATGGATGTAGTGATTATAGCTATTCCATTATTGATCTACTTCGCGCTCATGTTCATCATCGGTTTCTTTGTGACAAAGGCCATGGGATCAGACTACAGCAAGACAGCATCGGTTGCGTTTACAGCTGCAGGCAACAATTTTGAATTGGCTATTGCTGTGGCTATCGCAGTATTTGGGCTCAATTCAGGGCAGGCGTTTGCAGGCGTAATTGGTCCACTTGTCGAGGTGCCGGCTTTGATTTTACTGGTCAAGGTTTCTTTTTGGTTAAAGAAAAAATACTTTCCCAACACTGCGAGAAAACAGTTTTCGTAGGTTTTTATTTCGCTTTAGCGAAAGCGTAAAAAGTTTAAACTAATGGAAATACTGACTCGAAAACGTTTGCGAAAAACTTTAGTTACCTATACAACAATCAACATTAACTCTTCTATATTTGTTATTATCAAAATGTAAAATATGAGAAATCTGTACGCTTTTTTCCTGTGCTGCCTGACAGGAAGTTTATTCATGAATGCTCAAAATGCAGCAGTTACTTATAACGGAAATACTAGTTCAGGGTTCGGTGGTGCTGTAGGTGGAAGCATGCTTGAACTTTCAGATGATGGTACTACAATTACGGGCACCTTTACAAAAGGCGGTGGTAATTTTGACCAGAGACTTGTGATCTATTTTGATACAGGCGCACCAGGACGAAATGTAATTGACGCTGATGTAAATGATGACGGTGGTGGTGGTGATGCTCTCAGAAGAGCTGTTTCAAACATCAATGCTGGTGATCTTACTCTGCCTACAGGCTTTGAAGCTTCCTTTGCTTTGGCAATTGACACAGGATATGCCGCTCTTTTTGAAATCCCCGCTACGGGAACTATAGGCAGTAATGGTTTAGTGTTTGTAAGTTCTGGAGCAGGAAATCCTTCAAGAGGTAATCCCACAAGTGTTACTCAAGCAAGTTTTACTTTCACTATTCCTTGGGCAGATCTTGGCTTAACGAACGAGGGTCACTTTACATTTGTTGCAGCTTATGGTAATCCTTTTGATAGTAATGCCATGTTTTCAGCTGATGAAGGCTATGGCTCAATAACACCTAATGCTGGAAATCCTGGATTTAACGCATACTCAATCGACCAATCCTTTGACTATCCATCAGGAAATCAAGTCAATGTTATTTCTTCCGTTCCTAATGCTGCTATGGACTTTACTACAGTAAAGGACTGGAATGATTCAGCTACATGGGTAGGTGGTGTAGTGCCTAGTTCTACAGATTATGTAATTATCACACAAGGAAGCCAGGTAGGTATTTCCACTTCAGTTAACATTGACAATCGCATACTAATAGAATCGCCTGCTGCATTGGGGGTTAATGTAGGAACGCTCAATCTTAATGGAACCATTAGTGGTCAGGGTGCAGGTGTAAATCAGTCAGGCCTTGGTTTCTTTAATAACGTGTTAGACCCTACAGGAGCACAAACTGGTTATCGTTTTGCTCAATTTACCAACACTGAAAATGCACTTATCGAGGATGATGTACGTGTAGGAAGTGCACTTTACATTCCCGCGCAATCAGGAAATGGCGTTACTCGTGGCGTGGGGAATACGGGACGGGCCTTCAGATTTATTTCATCGCCTATAACCTCAACCACACCTATTGAAGACAACTGGCAAGTGAATCCGCTAGATGCTAGTTTCCAGCAGGCAAGACCAGGATCAACATTAGGAACTCATATTACTGGTTCTTCAACTGGGGATGATGGTTTTGACCAGACACCTACTGGCGCACCGTCTATGTTCTTTTTTGATAGTGGTGTGGCTAATGACTGGGCACCTATAGCAAATACCGATACAGACAACGTTAACGCTGGAACAGCTTACCGTATTTTAATAAGAGGGGATCGTAACTACAATTTACTTGACCCTACGGCACCAGCACCCAATAATGATGTCTGGTTACAGACTAGTGGTGATCTAGTACTCACAGATGGTGGATCATTTAGTGGATTGAATGAGGCGGTAAATCAGTTTAGTTTTATCGGTAATCCCTACCAAGCCACCATGGACTTTAGTTTATTTGATTTTGTCAACCTAAACTCTAATTTTCTATGGGTATGGAATCCTAATCTTAATACCAATGGTGATTATGAAGAGATAGATTTGAGAAGTGCGCCAGATGGTGATCCTAATGATATAAGGCGTTTTATTAAGCCTTGGCAGTCATTCTTTGTTCAAACCGTGTCAAATGGTCCAGCCGCTATTGGTATACGTGCAGAAGACAAAGCAACTGGTGAAAATGAAAGCATTCAATTATTCTCTGTTGCACCTGGTATAAAAATGACCTTGTCAATTCTAGAGAATGGTGTACAAACATCAATAAACAAATTGAAGATTGGATTTTCTGGAGATAATAGTTTCATTAATACAGAGGATGCAATGAAGCTACAAGGTCCCAATGAAGCTTTGTCCAGAAATCTCAGTGGTACTCTTTTAGCGATAGAAAGCAGAAATCAACCTGTAGCAGGTGAAATTCTACCTCTTTCCCTTACTGGTATGAGAACTTTGAATTATCAATTTGATCTGGATGTAAGTCAATTGCCTACAGGCATTGAAGCAGTTCTTGTTGATGCAGTAGGGAATGTAGAAACGGTTTTGCAAGATGGAATGAATACGGTAGCATTTTCAGCTGATATCAACAACCCTAATGAAATTGATCCAAACAGATTTAGCATCAAGTTCCGGAATCAAACCTTGTCAGTTGATCGAATAGATGCTGCAGCGTTTAGCGTATATCCTAACCCAGCTGCTAATGGGAGCTTTAACATCGCTGGTGATTTCACGGGTTCTCAGGCCACAGCGAGTGTTTACAATGTGACAGGTCAGCTGGTAAAAACAGTTGAATTGCGCAATACAATTTCAAACATATCAACTAGCGATCTCAATACGGGTGTTTACCTTATCAAGGTTGAAAACAACGGCGCTTCTAAAACTCAGAAGCTAGTCATTAGGTAATTATATGCTAGACATTATTCAAAGACGCGCTCATCAATTTGAGCGCGTTTTTTGTTACTTCTATTTTGATCGTTTATTCTCAATATCTTTGCGCCCGTTTTTAGAAAGACAATTTTATAGGCTTCCCCAACGGGGAGTTTATACTGAGCTTGTCGAAGTACGAAAGCACAATTATTCAATCCCATTATGAAAGCAGGAATCGTAGGTCTTCCCAATGTAGGTAAATCAACTTTATTCAATTGTCTATCAAATGCAAAGGCACAAAGTGCAAACTTTCCATTTTGCACCATCGAGCCTAACGTAGGAGTAGTCAATGTACCAGACCCGAGATTAGAAAAACTTGAGGAATTGGTACAACCTCAAAAGGTGATTCCTGCGACGGTAGAGATTGTGGACATTGCTGGACTGGTAAAAGGAGCCAGTAAAGGGGAGGGGTTGGGAAATCAGTTTTTGGGTAACATCCGCGAGACTGATGCGATCATCCATGTATTGCGTTGCTTTGAGAATGATAACATTGTGCACGTAGATGGTAGCGTTGATCCATTACGCGATAAGGAGACCATCGATATTGAATTACAGCTCAAGGATCTTGAAACCGTCGATAAAAAGCTTGAGAAGGTGAAGCGTGCCGCGCGTACTGGTAATAAAGAAGCGATCAAAGAAGAAGAGGCACTCAATAAAGTAAAAGCTGCACTTGAGTCTGGACAGTCTGTCCGCACAGTGGAAATGGATGAAGATACCCGATCAGAGTTCATTAAACCGCTTCAATTCATCACAGATAAGCCAGTACTTTATTTATGTAATGTAAACGACAGCGATGCTGCAACTGGAAACGACTATGTGGAGCAAGTCAAAGAAGCGGTTAAAAATGAAAACGCAGAAGTACTCGTTCTGGCCGTAGGTACAGAAGCAGACATCACTGAACTGGACGACTATGAGGAGCGCCAGATGTTCCTTGCCGATATGGGGCTCGAGGAGCCAGGAAGCGCAAAACTTATTAGATCCGCCTATAAGCTCTTAGACCAACAAACATATTTTACCGCCGGTGAGAAAGAAGTACGCGCGTGGACGGTGAAAGTAGGTGCAACAGCACCTCAAGCGGCTGGCGTCATCCACACAGATTTTGAAAAAGGCTTTATACGTGCAGAAGTAATCAAATACGACACTTACGTGGAGTATGGTAGCGAGGCCAAAGTCAAAGAAGCTGGAAAGCTTAAAGTAGAAGGAAAAGATTATATCGTGCAGGATGGCGATGTGATGCACTTCCTGTTTAACGTCTAGAACCTTTACTCATTCCAGAGCTGCCAAGCTTTTTCAGCTTGATGAACCAGCATCTGTTGTCCATTTATTACCTGCGCACCCTGCTGGATTCCTAGTTTCATGAACATGGTCCTGGCAGGATTGTAGACCAGGTCATATAGTAGGTGCTGGTCTCCCAGAAATTGATAGGGGAGTGGTGGGCTCTGGTGAATTTCCGGATGAGTTCCCAAAGGTGTCGTGTTCACAATTAGAGTTACTTGATCGAGAACATCATGAGTAATCGATTTATAGTCGATGGTATGCTCATCAAGTGGATTCCTAGAGACTTTCAAATAGGCAATTCCCAGTGACTCTAGCGCGTAGGCTACTGCTTTACTAGCTCCACCAGTTCCTAAAACCAAGGCATTCTTCAGGATAGGGAGAAAAGGTTCAAGGCTTTTTAAAAAACCATAGGCATCTGTATTGTAGCCCTTCCATTGATTATCCTCGATTGCGATGGTATTCACCGCACCTATTTCTCTGGCTTGATCATCGACGCTGTCGAGAATCTCAAATACAGATTCTTTGTAAGGAATAGTAACGTTCAGGCCTCGTAGAATCTCAGATTTTCCAGCGGTTGTTTTGGAAGAGGTGTCGTAGATAACGCTTTCGCGAAAGCGTAACAATTCATCCTCACTGCCTATTTCAAAATTCTTGTACTCGTGATCGTTCAGTTTGAGCTCTTCAAATTTTTGAGAGAAGTAGGCTCTGGAAAAACTGTAGTCTAGACGTTTACCAATTAATCCAAAAACACTTTTAGGGATAGACATCAAGCCGGGTTTTTACTTGCCCATTTTTCTAATCCTAGAATAAGGACAAATCCAATAAGAGCAAGAATGCCTGCCAAAACCAATTGAGGATCACCATCAAATGCACCGGGCATGACACTTTCCTCTAAAAAAGGCACTTCCTCGCCGTGACTGTTGACTCGGTATTCAATCACCTCTTTCCATGGCCATAGTTTATTTAGGGAACCGATCATAAAACCAGTAAGAAGGGCAAGAGTTAGATTCTCGTAGTTTTCAAATAACCAGGTGAGAACACGTGAAAAAACTTTTAATCCTATGACACAACCCAAGGCAAAATATGCCAGGTTCCCGATAAGTTGAAGTGCTTCTGACCAGTTTCCATCACTTATAGCTGCTATCAATCCAGAGATACTGCCTAGAATAGTTTTATAACTCCCCAATAGCAATAACAAAAACGCGCCAGAAACACCGGGCAAAATCATGGCGATGATGGCGATAAAACCAGAAAAGATGATATACCACCAGCTATCGGGAGAACCCAGTGGCTCTGCAATGGTGATGTAGTAGGAAATACCAGTACCGATGATAATAGCGACGATTACTCCAGCATTCCACTTGGTGATTTGTTTACCGATGTAGATAACACTTGCCAGTACCAGTCCGAAGAAAAATGCCCACAGCAGCACGGGGTGATTATCCAGCAGGTAAGTAATGATTTTAGAAAGACTAAGAATACTAATCGCGATCCCAAGTGCCAGCGAACCTAGGAAGCCAAGGTTGTATTTTACAACCGTTGTTTTGAAGCCTTTGGAGAATAGATCTTTTAGTACGCCGAAATCAAGTCCGTCGATGGTCTTGATTAGTTCCTCGTAGATGCCTGTAATAAAAGCAATGGTGCCACCGGAAACACCAGGAACCACATCTGCGCTTCCCATCATAATGCCTTTAGCGGCAACGGTGAGGTTTTTCCGTAAACCCATCTATCGGTGGATGGTCTGTTTGCGGTCTGGCCCCACGCTGACTATTTTGATAGGAATGTTCAGTTCTTTTTCTAGAAAATTGATGTAATCATTCAGTTCTTTCGGGAACTCATCTACGCTACTCATTTTAGTCAAATCTTCGCTCCAGCAGGGCATGCTAGAATAAATAGGTTCAACGTTTTCTGACTCGATGTTATAGGGCAAGTGATGGATGGTCTCACCTTTGTATTTATATGCAGTACAAACTTTTAGCTCGTCAAAACCAGAAAGTACGTCACCCTTCATCATCATGAGCTGTGTCACTCCATTAATCTTACAAGTGTATTTCAAAGCGACAAGGTCCAGCCAGCCACAGCGCCGAGCACGACCAGTAACCGCACCAAATTCATGACCCACTTTTGCCATACGCTCACCAGTCTCGTCAAACAATTCAGTAGGGAAGGGGCCGCTACCTACACGTGTGGTGTAAGCTTTGAAGATCCCATAAACCTCACCTATCTGACGTGGTGCAATTCCCAATCCCGTGCAAGCACCTGCGGCAGTTGTGTTAGAAGAAGTAACAAAAGGATAGGTTCCAAAATCAATATCCAGCAATGATCCTTGAGCACCCTCGGCTAGAATTGTCTTGCCTTGCTCTTGAGCATTCTGCAAGTATTCCTCTGAATCAATGAACTGTAGCTCTTTAAGTTTTTCTACTGCGCTGAAAAATTCTGCTTCCAGTTCTTTGAGGTTGTATTGAATATCAACATCATGAAAACTGATCAGCGCCTGATGCTTGTTAGCCAGTGCGCGATACTTTTTCTTCCAGCCATTGAGTTCTAAATCCCCAACGCGTATTCCGTTGCGACCTGTCTTGTCCATATATGTTGGACCTATTCCTTTGAGCGTTGAGCCTATTTTGGCTTTGCCTTTTGAAGCTTCACTAGCTGCGTCTAGAAGCCTGTGGGTAGGTAATATGATGTGCGCTTTGCGCGAAAGGATCAGTTTGCTCTTGTAGTCAATATCAAATTTGTCAAGCCCTTCCAATTCCTGAACAAAAACGACAGGATCGATAACTACACCATTACCGATTACGTTGACGGCCTTATCATGAAAGATGCCAGAGGGTATGGTGCGCAAAACATGTTTGATACCGTCAAATTCAAGCGTGTGTCCAGCATTGGGACCGCCCTGAAATCTCGCTATGATATCGTAATCTGCTGTTAGAACATCAACTATCTTTCCTTTTCCCTCGTCACCCCATTGCAATCCCAGTAGTAGATCTACAGCCATTATTTGTCGTTTTCTGATGAATTTTTAAGCCCGTAAAAGTATAAAGAATGGTTGGTTATCTTCACATCAAACACCTCTTCAATAGTTTGCTTGATGGACTCTAGTCTGGGATCACAAAACTCAATCACTTCGTTTGTATCTGTTAAGATCAAATGGTCGTGTTGTCTATCGAAATAGGATTTTTCATAGTGAGCTTGATTCTGACCAAATTGGTGCCTGCGCACTAGACCACAATCCATCAAAAGTTCAATAGTGTTGTAAAGTGTTGCGCGACTTACCCGATAGTTTTTGTCTTTCATCTTGCCGTATAACGATTCTACATCAAAGTGTTCTTCGCTAGCATAGATTTCTTCTAAGATGGCGTAACGCTCTGGCGTTTTCCTGTGCTTATTGTCGTTCAGGTATTGGGTAAAGACGTTCTTGACAATCTCTTGTTCTTTTTCTAAGGCGGTGGGGGTTTCGTTCATAATTTACTTTCTAGAGATCTTGTCAATCCCATTGATTTTCTGAATTTTCTGGATCAGGTTGTCCAGCATGCTTTTATTTTTCACTACTACAGTAATTGACCCTTTAAAAACTCCATCGTCACTACTAAAACTGATGCTCTTAATATTTACGTGGAGACTTTCTGAAATAAGACGGGTAACTTCCTGAACTAATCCCATGCGGTCAATACCCGTGAGTTTTAATTCAGCTTTATGTTCTTGCTGGCTACTGTCAATCCATTTTGCACTGATTATTCTGTAGGCGTATTTGCTTTGTAAACTGATGGCATTAGGACAATTGTTTTTATGAACCTTAATTCCATCGCTAACCGTTGTGAAGCCAAAAACATCATCACCGGGTATAGGATTGCAACATTTGGACAAGGTGTAGTCTAGTTTTTGCTGTTCTCTACCGAAGACAAGTTCGTCATAATTTTCGGTAATCTCGTCCTTGTTTAGATCAGGATTTTCTTTTGGTTTTCTGATCTTGTTTTTAAAAAATGAGTAGAGGGCATTGCTACGACTGTTTGCAAAGTCCTTGATGTCTTTATTATCAATGTTGCCATTACCCACTCGGTAGAACAGATCTTGGCTGGTTTTCAACTTAAAAAAGTTGACCATTTTATTGATGTTGGATTCATCCAGCGGTATTTTCTGGGATCTGAGCTTACGTCCTAAAATTACCTTGCCCTCTTCAGCGATCAACTTTTGATCTTCTTTTAATGAGCTGCGGATTTTAGATTTAGCTCTAGCTGTATGGGCGTAATCCAGCCAGTTTTTAGTGGGTTTTTGGTTCTCGCTGGTGATGATCTCCACCTGATCACCACTTTTGAGTTCGTGCGAGAGCGGTACGAGTTTTCCATTCACTCTTGCTCCTCTAGTTTTCATCCCGACTTCTGTGTGGATGTGAAATGCAAAGTCTAGTGGTGTAGCTCCTTTAGGCAATGATTTTAGCTCACCGGCGGGGGTAAATACAAATATTTCCTTGCTGTAAAGGTTAAGCTTGAATTGCTCAACAAAATCAACTGCACTAGTGCCTTGAGTTTCTAAAGCCTCTTGAAGTCGCGAAAGCCACTCTTCAAGCCCATCTTCTTTGTTTCCCTGTTTGTATTTGTAATGGGCTGCATAACCTTTTTCGGCTATCTCGTGCATGCGCTCAGACCGTATCTGGACTTCAACCCACCTGCCATCTGGCCCCATTACTGTAATGTGCAATGCCTCGTATCCAGTGGATTTAGGCGAACTAATCCAGTCACGCAACCTTACAGGATTAGGGGTGAAGTGATCTGTTACGATGCTATAAATTTTCCAGGCTAGGAATTTCTCGTTTTTGAAGTCACTCTTGAAGATGATGCGCACAGCAAACTTGTCGTACACCTCGTCAAAGGTCACGCCTTGCTTAAGCATCTTGCGCCTAATGGAAAAAACAGATTTTGGTCGGCCGTGGATGGTGTAGTTCAATCCCTCTGCATTGAGTGAATCATCGATAATGCTGTTGAACTTTTTGATATAAGCGTCCTGTTCCTCCTTGCTTTCTTTTATTGATTGCTGGATATCTGCAAAAACCTCTGGCTCGGTGTACTTAAGGCCCAGATCTTCCAGCTCTGTCTTGATGTTATACAAGCCTAATCGATGCGCAATTGGCGCATAGATATAAAGCGTCTCGCTGGCAATCTTAACCTGCTTGTGCGCCGGCATGCTTTCCATGGTTTGCATGTTGTGCAGGCGGTCTGCGATCTTGATGATTATTACCCTGATGTCATCATTCAGGGTCAGGAGCATTTTGCGGAAGTTCTCTGCCTGACTTGATATATCGGCCTCTTGATTGAGGTTGGCGATTTTAGTCAGACCGTCTACAATTTTTGCGATGGTAGGATTAAAGAGTGCCTCAAGATCAGTAAGCGAGTAAGCGGTGTCCTCAACCACATCGTGTAGCAGCGCAGCAGCGATGGCAGTTGCATCCAGACCTATTTCCTTGGCCACGATTTTAGCGACAGCGATAGGGTGGAAAATGTAAGCCTCACCACTTTTACGTCGCTGGGGTGCATGCGCTTCTACAGCTAGATCAAATGCCTTTCGGATTAATTTTTTATCTTCCTTGGTAAGCGTTTGATAACTGATCGCAAGCAGGTCTTTGTATCCCCTGGCAATGAGTTTATTCTCGTCCTGTACTTCAACCTCGGTCATTAAGGTAAAGTTACGCACTGGCCAGTTCATGAACAACGACTTACGCTATTCAGAAGGTTTAAAGTTTACGCTTTCGCGAAAGCGTAAAACATATAAATAGAGCACAACTAAATCTTCTCGCTTATATGGTACCTGTCTCTTCCGGAACCATTGCGTACAATGAGTTCACCGAGAAAGCCCGCAATAAAGAACAAGGTGCCTAAAACCATTGTCGTAAGGGCGATGTAGAAGTATGGACTGTCTGTGACCAGTATATAAGGCAGATCGTTTTTGAGCTGATACAACTTCTGACCACCGATGTAGGCCGCCAGCAAAAATCCAGCGAAAAACATGATGACGCCTAGACTACCGAATAGATGCATAGGGCGACGACCGTATTTTGAAAGAAAGGCGATGGTCATGAGGTCCAAAAATCCATTAACAAAACGGTTGTAGCCAAATTTTGTTGAACCATATTTTCTGGCTTGGTGCTGAACGACTTTTTCTGTGATCTTGTCAAATCCTGCATTCTTTGCCAGAACCGGTATGTAGCGATGCATCTCGCCTGTCACCTCGATATTTTTAACCACCTCGCGATCGTAGGCTTTCAGCCCACAATTGAAGTCGTGCAGTTTGAGTCCGCTGGTTTTTCTGGCTGCCCAGTTGAATAGTTTGCTGGGTAGATTTTTACCTACTACTGAATCATAGCGTTTTTTCTTCCAGCCGCTTACAAGGTGATAATTCTCTTTGGCAATCATTTTATAAAGCTCAGGAATCTCATCTGGAGAATCCTGCAAATCTGCGTCCATAGTAATAACTACTTCACCACAAGCAGCTGCAAAACCAGCGTGAAGGGCTTGTGACTTGCCATAGTTATTGAGGAATTTTATTCCCTTGATGCTTTCGTTTGCTGCTTTTAAATAGGTGATCACTTTCCAGCTTTCATCTGTACTGCCATCATCAACGTAAATGATCTCGTAGTTCAGATTTATTTCATGAAGAACTGATTCCAGCCATCTGTTGAGTTCTGGTAGGGATTCTGCCTCGTTGAGTAGTGGTATGACTAGGGAAAGCTGCATCTATGCCGCGGCTGGCTTCTTTTTGATGACAAGGGCGATGATGAAACCTGGTATTAAGTAACCCAGAAATTCTATAGCGATATTTACTAAACTTGCTTTGAGTGAGAAGTCGGCCTGCATTTCTCCTATTTCAACTCCCTGAGCTTTTAATTCTGCTCTTCTTTCGGCATACGCCTGGGCAGCTACATCCTGCATCTCTGGATATAATTCATTGAAGATCAAGTAGACCATCACCACTTTCGTCAAACAAATAAGTGCAATGCATACTACGTATGCTGCCATCGCACTTTTAACATCGATAAATTGATTGAGCTTGAATTTACTGTGAATTTGAGCAATAATTGCCAGTAACATAGGTACTAAATAGATCAGAACTGCATAAAACCCACCACTCAAGACCTGATTTTCTGAGAGATAGACATAGATTGCGACTATAAAAGTCGACCCGATCAAGCCGTACATTAAACCGGTATTTCTAACAACTTTATCCAAGAGTACTTCTTTTTTAATCCAGCAAATATACTTTCTTGAAATGCGAGCAAAACTTTGATCGTATTCTAGTAAATAGCAGTAAAACTTTTACTCAGAATATCTTTTGATCTTAAAGAAAGAAAGGATTATATTTGCACGCTGAAAAAGACAGGCGATCATGCAAAAAGGAATCCATCCAGAGAATTATAGACTTGTTGCTTTTAAAGACATGTCTAACGATGAGGTGTTTATCACCAAGAGTGTTGTAAACTCAAAAGAAACTATTGAGGTAGATGGTACAGAGTACCCACTAATAAAACTAGAAATCTCACGCACTTCTCACCCTTTCTATACTGGACAAACTAAGCTTATCGACACGGCTGGACGTATTGACAAGTTCAAAAACAAATACAAGAAATTCAAGAAGTAATCCTGAATTAACGACTTATAAAAAACGCCCTCCATTGAGGGCGTTTTTTTATGCCTATTCTAGTCTGAAATGCGGGCTGCGTACTCGTTCCACTTTGGTGATAAAGTATTTGGTGTCGCCCCATAGAAAAAAACTCCCAAATTTTTCTTCATATTCCAGCTTGACATACTCCCCTTGGTACTCCTTAAGCTTGTCAATAACATCTTCTTGGTTATCCATTACCGAAAACTCAAAAATCTGAGCCCCACTGATTCCCTGTGAGATCTCACCCTCCCAAGTCTTCACGATAACACCTTTGTGTGAAAACTTGATTAACTCACCGCTACGTACCCCATCTGAGTAATCCACAAATCGCAGGAAGAGGTACCACAGTACTGCCATGATAATAATGGTGGTTAGAATTATTCCCAGGATTCTCTTCATGACTTAGTATATCAAAATTTACAAAGGTAGCTTGCCATCCTGATCTTGGTTCTCTTCCAGTAATTCAGGATCTGCGTCTATCGCTCGCTCAACAAGTTTTGAGTTAATGGATTTGCTCGCTTTAGCACCCAAGCGTTTGAGTTTCTCGACTCGGCCTATTAGGTTTCCAGAGCCTTCGGTGAGTTTGTTCATACTGGCACTGTAGCTCTTTTTTACCGTGTCTAGTTGGCTGCCAACTTTTATTAAATCTTCACTTAAACCGACAAACTTATCGTAAAGCGCACCAGCGGCATTTGCAATGTCTAGCGCATTTTTCTGCTGCTTTTCAGTTTGCCACATGGTGTCAATCGTGCGGAGCGTTGCCAACAGGGTAGTAGGTGTTACAATCACGATATTTCTGTCAAAGGCATCGCTGTAGAGGCTTGCGTCATGATTCAATGCGAGTGCAAATGCTGGCTCTATTGGTACAAATAGCAAGACAAAATCAGGACTTTCAATACGGTAGAGATCGTGATAATTTTTAGCTGAAAGATCTGCCACGTGTTTCTTTAGTGCCGCGAGATGCTCTTTCAAATAGCTGTTTTGCAGTTGCTCATCATCTTCATTTACATAGCGTTCATAGGCATTCAGCGAAACCTTTGAGTCAATGATCATCTTTTTACCTGCCGGTAGATTTACCACCACGTCTGGGAAAACCGTTTTCCCATCTTCAGTCCTGAAACTTTGCTGCACCTCGTATTCAGATCCTTTGACTAGACCAGACTTTTCCAAAACCCTTTCTAGCACAAGTTCTCCCCAGTTACCGCGCATTTTTGCGTCACCTTTTAGCGCCTTGGTCAGGTTGCTGGTTTCCTTGCTCATCTGCTGATTGAGTTCTTTCAGCCCAATGATTTGCTGGCGTAGCAGGCTCTGCCGCTCAATCGTATCCTTGTGCGTGTCCTCAACACGTTTCTCAAAACTCAAAATCTTTTCCTGCAGCGGGCTTAGGATCTGCTCGATGTTTTTCTTGTTTTGATCGGTGAATTTTGTGCTTTTCTCCTCTAAGATCTTATTGGCGAGGTTTTCAAACTCTTTGGTGAACTTCTGGTTTAATTTCTCAATTTCTTCCTGTGCCTCGCTGTGTTTTTCTTCCGCTTTCGCGAAAGCGATACGTTGTTCAGCCAGCTGTACAGCTAGATTCTCCTTTTGTCTGGAAAGCTCCTCGAGTGCCTGATCTCTTGAAGCCATTTCTTTTTTGTATTCGGTAACAGTCTCCCTCAATCGCGTAGCGGCCTCTTCGAGAGATTGATTTTTTTGATCTAGTTGAGTTTCAATTCTGCCAGCCTGCAAGCGAAGTTCTTGATGGTTGTCCTGCAATTGATTCCAACTATTCTGAATCTGATCTCGCTCACTTTTAAGTGTCTCGGCCTGGTCTTTTAGCGTCTGGATCTCAGAACCAGATTTACCTTTCAGAATAAAGTATATCGCCACGGCACCGATCGCGATCCCGATGACTAAAAAGAGAATGCTGGTAATTTCTGCTGACATAAATGTGGTATGGCTAAAAACCGAAAATTACAAAATAACAAGTGTCGATACCGCTTTCTTCGTTTGTCAGATTTGTTATGTTATCAACTTTGACTAGAGGTCAAACTCATCTGGAACTGGCGCGTTGAGAGTGACTACATAATCAGTTTCAGGATGTCGGAATGATATTTCTGTTGCGTGCAGCAGCAGTCGCTCGTCTCGTGTACCATATAAATCATCGCCTACTATCGCAGCATTGAGACCATTTGGATGCGAACAATGAACACGCAGCTGGTGGGTCCGGCCGGTGATGGGGTAAAGGTGGATTTTTGTCTTTCCACTTTTTCTGTTGACGACCTTGAATTTGGTAATCGCAGATTTCCCGCCATCATGATCCACCATCTGAAAAGGACGATTGTCCAGATCGACACGTAAAGGCAAGCTGATAGTGCCTTCAGACTGCTCTATTTCCCTCTCAAGAATTGCCGTATACATTTTCTTTACAGTGCGCTCTTCAAATTGACGCTGTAAGTTGCGTTGGGAATCTTCGGTTTTTGCCACCAGCATAATGCCAGAAGTGCTCATGTCCAGCCTATGCACTATAAAGGCATTGCCATCGTGCTTTTCAACTAAACGCTTTTCAACGCTGTCTTTAATATGAATACCCTCTATCGACAGAAATTCAGCTGGCTTGTTGACCGCTATGATATGATCATCCTCGAAAATAATGGGCAATAGCTTATCGAGAGAAGGTGTTTCAAGTATAGGATTGGATTCTACGTCTAATCCTGTGAGCATGTGATTTAGAACTGGTTCACATTTTGCTCGGCAGGATGGATAAAAGTTGCCGTGTTTTCTAATGCGTGATTTGAGTGGCTCGCCGTACCAAAACTCAGCAATTGCAAGCGGTTTTAGGTTATTCAGGTATGCGTATTGCAGAAGCTTTGGCGCGGCACAATCACCAGTCCCAGATGGCGGTATAGCAGGGATTCTATTTTGAAATAGTTCCATCGCATTCTTTTTCTGGCCATCTGCATTCAAGAATTGATACTGCTCAAAAAGCCATTGCTGTAGTTTCTGGGATCTGCTCTTACGTTCTTTTTTTAAGAGGACGATTCTATCAAGTTCAGGTGTAAGCCTATTTTTGAGATTTAGCTCTTTCTCGCTTAGATAAGCAGCATATTCCTTAATCATGAATTTGGTGCGCATGCTGGCTGCCTTATGGCGATCAAGCAGCTTTTCAAATTCTGAATCACTCAACTGGTCTCTCAAACGCTCGCGCTCAATTTTGCGCTGTTCTCGTTCTCGTTTCTGCTTTTGTTTTTCCAAAGCAATCAGCTGAATGTTTGTCTCGACAAGTCTTTCATAAGATTTTTTGAGATCAATGAATTTGGGGTCAGATTGTAGTTTCTGAATCTGAAAGTTGATTTTTTCGAGCTGCTCGGATTCTGCTAAATAGTGACTGTTTTCTGCAAAAGCATCATACACAGGCGGTACAAAGTAATCATCTTTTTGCCCGCCAGTCACGATCCCTGAATAGGCCACTAGAAAACCGAGTTGATCTTGCTGATTCTGCACTACCAGAACACCAAACATTTTTCCTCGTGCATGTTCGTAATCCTCTTCTCCTAATCCTAAGTCAGTAAACCAATCCTCTAATCCAGCTAGATGATTTTGCACCTGCTCTGCGGCTATTTTGCATAGCTTATGCGGTACGTAATAAAAAGGGAAATTGAACTGATCAGGTAATTCAATACCGCTGATGTCTTCTTTGAATTTATGCAGCATTAGAAATTAGCTGATGTCAGAGAACTAAACGCCTAGATCTTTGAGAATGGCGTCGATTTTCTGGTCAAGCTGCTTCTTGACTTCGGGATAATCTTCTACCTCTTCCATCCCACCCTTCACCGACACATAAAACTTGATCTTAGGCTCTGTGCCGCTGGGTCTGGCTGCGATTTTACTGCCGTCCTCTAAATAGAAAATTAGCACATTGGATTTAGGCAAGTCTATGGGTGTAGTTGAATCCGCAACAACATCTGTGCTTAGGCTGCTCTGGTAGTCTTCAATTCTGATGACTTTTTTCCCGGCAAGAGTCTCTGGACTGTTTTGTCGCAAGTCAATCATCATCTGTTTGATTTCGCCCGCACCGCTGATGCCTTTTTTGACAAGCGAGACCAGACGTTCTTGGTAGACCCCGTGCTGCACATAAAGTTCAAGCAATTCCTGATAGATGGTTGAGTTGTGCGCTTTCGCGAAAGCGTACATCTCACAAGCCAGCAAACTCGCGGTAACGGCATCCTTGTCCCGCACGAAATCGCCCACCATGTAACCGAAACTCTCCTCGCCACCACCGATAAAATCCTGATTTGGGTAGTCGAGAATCATTTTAGCAATCCATTTAAATCCAGTCAAGCCCTCTTTATAATCGATACCATAATGATCAGCCAGCACTTTCATCATGGGCGTACTCACAATCGTCGAACCGATAAACGGATTTTTCAAACTTTCTCGATTAGACTGTTTGATTAAAAAATCAGTCATCGCGATCATGGTCTGATTACCGTTAAGCAAAACCATCTGACCCTGATCATCCCGCACAGCAACACCCAGCCTGTCGCAATCGGGGTCAGTTCCTATAACGATGTCAGCATTTAGCTTATTTGCGAGTTGAGTGGCAAGCGCTAATGCTTCAGGTTCTTCTGGGTTAGGTGATTTGACCGTGGGGAAGTCGCCATCTGGGAATGCTTGGTCTTTTACCACATGCAGGTCTGTATAGCCAGCTTGCTTGAGTGTTTCAGGCACCATCGTGATGCTGGTACCATGTAGACTGGTGAAAACGATCTTGACTCTAGATCGATCGACGTCACCCGCAATTTTTCCAGCCTTAAGACTGGACTCGATAAAGGCATCATCGTCTTCTGACGTCAACTTATGCAACAGCTCATCATTGCCGTCGAAATTGATGTCTTGATAATTGGTTGAATTAATCGTCTCAAGCAGTTTCTTGTCATGCGGCGGTACCAGCTGGCCGCCATCCTGCCAATACACTTTGTAACCGTTGTATTCAGGTGGATTGTGACTTGCGGTAAGTACAATTCCGGCGTGACAGTCTTTATATTTGACCATGAACGAAAGGGCAGGGGTAGGTCTCAACTCTTCAAAAATGTGGACTTGAATGCCATTTGCTGTGAGCACGTCTGCGCAAGTGAATGCTAATTTTTGCGAGTTGTGCCTGCAATCGTAAGCGATGGCCACCTTCAAATCTTCGCCAGAGAACACCTGCTTCAGATAATTAGATAATCCCTGTGTGCTTTTTCCCAAAGTGTATTTATTGATGCGATTTGTTCCCACGCCCATAATGCCACGCATCCCACCAGTACCAAATTCCAGATCCTTGTAAAATGACTCCCTGTAATCATCGTTGTTATCATCGATCAGCTTTTGTGTTGCCTCTTTAGTTTCAGAATCAAATGGTGCTTTTGTCCAATTTGCTGCCTGTTCATTGATGTGGTCGAGATTCATTTTTGTCTTGGTTTTGCTACAAAAGTAGGATATTGCAATGAGTGATTATGGGACAAAGGCTGATGAAGGTCTCATAGCTTTGAGACAAATAGAAGTTTTACCAATTGGGTTATGGATTATGACAGTTCAGTATTTCAAAATATGGTTGAAAAGTATAATCCCGCACATTTGTAATGCATTTAGAAAAGGGACATGCGTAAATTAATCAGTTATTCATTCATAAGTATCGCGATTGCACTGGCAATTAGCATTGTCAATCTGTCAACTTTAGGCTGGAGAGGCCTTGAGAATGCAATGATTGACTTTGTGGTAAACTTCATATTTGCGCTTACCCTTACGGTAGTCAATTCAATTTACTTTGATCAAATAAGCAAAGTTTATCCATGGGAAGTGCAGCCTAGATCAAGACTTATTGCAGGGGTGGTGGGATCTGTGGTTCTGACCATGGTCACTTTGTTTTTTCTGCTCATATTAACAAGAGTGATTGTCTATGATAGGACATGGAAAGAGGCTATCACTAATCAACATGTAGACTTCTATATTACAGGGTTAGTTATAACGTTAATTGTTTCCTTGATATTTCACGCGTTCTACTTCTATAAAGAATTACAAAGTAGGCGAGTTAAGGAGCAAAAGGTGATCGCAGGGACTGCTACAGCGCAGTTTGATGCACTTAAGAGCCAGCTGGATCCGCATTTCCTGTTCAATAGTCTAAACGTTCTTGTTTCGCTTATTGAGGAGAACCCAAAGGCAGCTACCAGATTTACCACCTCTCTTTCAAAAGTGTACAGATATGTTCTTGAACAGCGTAACAAAGAACTGGTAAGCATAGAGGAGGAATTGACATTTGCTAGAACATACGTGAACCTGTTAAAATGGAGGTTTGAGGACAGCCTAGAAGTTTCCATACCTGAAGCCGCCAGCGATGCTGAATTAAAAGTGGTGCCATTGTCACTGCAGCTGCTGTTAGAAAATGCAGTCAAACACAATGTTGTGAGTGATAGCAAGCCGCTACAGCTCAGAATCTACGAAGAGAACAGTCATCTAGTGGTTGAAAACAACCTACAAATTAAAGATCATGTGAAAAAGGGGAGTGGGGTAGGCCTTAAAAATATTGCTTCTAGGTATGCCTTATTGAGTTATCGCCAGATGACTATTACTCAAAACGAGCATTCATTTAAAGTTCAGATTCCTGCTCTTACAGAAGCAGACTTAAATACATCTACAAGTTCAGAAACTATGGAAACGATCGAAGACATTAAATTAGTAAAAGCACGTGAGCGCGTGGCAGACATCAAAGAGTTCTACGATAACATCGTACGCTCTGCTGCCATCATCGCATTTTTAGCAGTGGTGAATTACCTCACATCAGACTTTCCCTGGGTGATATTTCCAGCGATAGGTCTATCTATAGGAATGCTCTTTAATTACTTCAAGACATTCAACCAGAACATTTTTTTAGGTAAAGGGTGGGAAGAGCGCAAGATCAGTGAGTTAATGAATAATAAAGACTTTTAAGATGAAAACTCAAGAAACATATCAAGAGAGGTATTCTAGGGCAAAGGCAAGGGTAGAGGAGATACGCAGTTTCTATTCTCATTTATTCATCTATATTATTGTAATTGCAGGAATAGCTGCTTTGAACTATTACCATAATGAGTGGAGGTTTGCCTGGTTTCTCTTTGCTGCCGGTGGATGGGCAATAGGTCTAGCGGCCCATGGTCTGGCCATTTTTGGTGCCAATCCGTTTACTAATAAGAAATGGGAAGAGCGTAAGATCAAGGAAATCATGGAAAAAGAGAAAAACAGCTTCCAGTCATGAAATCTGTCGATAAAAAATCATTAGCGTACGCACAAAAAAAGGTGGCAAGGATCAAAGACTTTTACAGGCACCTGTTTTTATTCTTGATCATCAATGTCCTTGTACTGGGTGTCGTTTGGTTGCTAGACTGGTATTTGTGGTACACCTTTATTTTCTTCACCTGTGTTTGGGGAATGAGCATCGTGATCCAGGCACTGTTTGCTTATGGCTACAACCCGTTGATGGGTAAGAACTGGGAGCAGCGTCAACTAGAAAAGATTCTTGAAGAAGAGCAAAATCAATCATTATGAAATCAAATCAGTCTGACATGGCTTACGAAAAAGCAAAAAAGAAAATAGCGGCCATCAGGGAATTCTATAATCATCTATCCGTATTTGTTATTGTAAACTTAATCATAGGTTCGGCCGTTTGGTACTTTGGCGGTTCTCTTAAATTCTTTTTGCTTATCGGGGTAACAGGATGGGGAATAGGTTTGCTGGTGCATGCCATCAAGGCTTTCAACTGGAACCCTCTCTTAAGTCAAGATTGGGAGCAGCGCAAACTCAAAGAAATCATGGAAGAAGAAATTAAAAAACAATAAGCAATGGAAATTAACAATCAAGAAATCCAATTAAAAAAAGCTCAAGAAAGAGTTGCTGAGATGAAGGGATTCTACGTTCATCTGATGATTTTTATAGTCACCACTTTAATTTCTCTAATCATAGGATACATTCTTTCCTATCAACTGTTCATGGTCTTTCTAGTAAGTATGTTGGGCTGGGCAATAGGTGTGGGTGTACATGGAATCAATGTTTTTGGCATTAATATATTTTTAGGCAAAGACTGGGAAGAGCGTAAACTAAAAGAGATTATGGATCAACAACAAGCAGATCATCATGCGTAGCATCATTATAGAGGATGAAAAGCCAGCTGCTAGACGCCTGCATCGCCTGCTGAAAGAACAGAATGTCGAGGTGGAAACCACGCTTCATAGCGTTCAGGAATCCATGGAGTATTTACTTAACAACGATCATCCTGATCTCATATTTTTGGACATTCAGCTTAGTGATGGGTTGTCCTTTGAGATATTTGACCAGGTAGAAGTTAAAAGTGCCATCATTTTCACTACGGCCTACGATGAGTATGCGCTTCAAGCTTTTAAGCTGAACAGTATCGATTATCTGTTGAAACCTATCGACGAAGATGAACTTAATAAGGCCGTTGATAAGTTTAGGTTACGCTTTCGCGAAAGCGAGATAAATAGAAACCCCGCCGCTATAGACTTGCAACAAATTGCAAAATTGCTGACTAATCCAGTGGAGCGAGAGTACAAGAGGCGTTATACTTCTAAAGTAGGTGAATATCTCAAGCTTTTTACAACTGACGATATCAACCTTTTTTACAGCGAGAACAAAGGCACCTACATCAATATTCAAAATGGCCGAAATTATTTGATCGATAACAAGCTTGAGGCTCTAGAAAATGAGCTAGATCCCAAAGGGTTTTATAGGATTTCCCGTCAGGCGATCATAAACATCGATGCTATAAAAGATATGGTGAATTATACCAATAGTCGCCTGCAGGTTAAAATTGATTCATTTTCTGAATTTCCCCTTATCGTAAGTCGAGAGCGAGTTAAGGAATTCAAAAATTGGTTAGAGGGTCAGTAATTTTTTACAGATTTATGCACAAATGCCCATTTCTAGGGGATGTCGACTAAACTTTAACGTCCGCTTGGGAACGGTGCATCTGCCATCTTTCTAGTTTGGCTACTATAATAAGTAATACTATGAAAAAATTCACCTTATATGGTGTGCTAGCTTTAGCACTCATCACAGGGGTAGTTATCGCGGCAGACCACTTAGATGCACCTGCTGTAGCAAACACTACTTCTGACATTGCAGATTTTTATGCCTTTGAAGGCGAGGCTGCTACTTCCACGACCTTTGTCGTGACCGTCCCTGCAGAAAATACAGCGTCCAATTTTGACGAGAACGTCATGTTTGAAATCAATATTGATAACACGGGAGTTCAAAATGGCGGAGTTGTAGAGGATCTTGTGATCCAGTGCTTGAGACAGGGAAATGAGATGTTTTTCTTTGGACCCTACACACCAGTTTCAACAGGCCTGACTAACACCATCGATCCCAATGCCCTTGTAGGTAGTGTAAGCATAGGTGCTGAGCAAGGAGGAAGACTTGACAATGGTATAAGAGCATTTGCAGGTCACCGTAGAGATGCGTTCTTCTTTGATTTTCAAGCCTTCAACACGGTAGTAGGTACGGCTCCAATAGAAGGTTTCGGTTCTACTGGAACTAATTCTTTTGCTGATGCCAATGTTAATGCTATCGTACTGGAAGTACCTAACGCACTTCTAGGTACACCACCTGACCATATTGTTGATCAATTATTAGGTAGAGCGGCTGTACTGCCATCTGCTTACAACGTATGGGTTACATCAAACAGAAGATAAATCTTTAAGACACTTATAAAATGAAAAAATACATATATATAGCTATTGCAGCTCTTGCATTTGCAAGTTGTAATAATGACGATGATGAGGGTGGACTAGCCACTGCAAACTTTACAGGTACCTTCAGTCAGGAAGACCAGATGGGTAGACCAGGTATCAATACGGTGTTCACACCTACAAACGCTGATGAAAATGCTTTTAATGTTACTGTTCCCCAGAACATGATTAGCCAGTGGCAACCTACATTCCAATCCAGAGTGGAAGGATTGTATGCTGCTTACAGTAATACGGCAGGTGTGACTTTAAATTATGAGACCAATATTCTAGGTCTAGATCTACCTACGTTAACCACGGCTCTAGCCTTAGACGTTCTTCAAGTAGCACCACAGGGCCCTACAACCTATGTAGATCCTAGTACATTGTCTGGAACAAGCCCTATCGTATTGACAGGTCGTAATCTTACTGACGATGTGATAGATGTTTCATTGATCTTACTTTTTGGTGGTAATGATGGAATGAGGTTTCCAAGTATGCCTAATCTGATAAGCGATAATGTAGGACCTAGTGGCTCTACTACGGCTTCCTTTCCTTATCTAGGATCAGCGCGATTCTAAAATTTGATTAATTGTTGTATAGCCGGTCTCAAGTAAAATGAGGTCGGCTTTTTTATTACTTGAAATATGAAATATCTCCCTCTACTTCTCACCATCAGTCTATTTTTCTCTTGCAAACAGAAAGATGATGCTGCAACTGCTATAAGTGGTCAGATCGTCCAGATGGACGACATTCAGGAATATTTAGATCAAAATTCAGAATCCTACGGGCTTCTGGAAAATAAAGCAGATAGCCTAGGTACGATAGCTAGAGAGGATACGACACGGATTCTTGATGCTGCGGCAGCGGCTAGAGCACATGAGGATTTGTTTGATCATTATGCTTCAGTGCGAGATCTGAATGAGGCTGTACGCTTTCGCGAAAGCGTTGTCAACAACACGTACGTGCATCCAGAGTCATCGCGACTGGTCCTAGCGCAGGCATACATTAAACAACACCAGTTTAAAAAAGCTGATAGTTTGCTACAACAGTATATGCCTGATGAACCCAGTAAGGAAATGAAGCTAGTCATGTTTGATATTGCAATGGAATTAGGCAAGTATGATAAAGCAGAATCCTTGTTGAACGATATTAGAAATGAGAGAGATTACAATTATCTGATTAGAGCGGCAAAATGGAATGATTATAAAGGTCGCCTAGACAATACCATTTCACACATGGAAAATGCATTAGAGTTAGCAGACCAGAGCGGCAATAGTGCCTATCAATTATGGAGTAATTCAAACATTGCCGATTACTACGGTCATGATGGACAAATCCAGAAGTCTTATAAACATTATTTGAAAACCCTGGAACTCGATCCACAGAACAATTACGCCCTAAAAGGCATAGCTTGGATCGCTTACTCGCATGATGATAACAAAGAGGTCGCCAGTAAAATACTAAAGACTCTATACAAAAGACACCCCAGTCCAGATTACTTAAATGCACTAGCAGAAATTAATGAAAGCGAGGGCAACCTGGAAGAAGTGGACATTCTCAAAGATCAATACTTTACTGCCATCAGCAATCCTGATTATGGTGCAATGTATAATACCTATTTAATCGAAGAACTCCTTCAAGGTACTGATCAGCAACAGCAAGAAGCTTTAAGTCTTGCAAAACGCGAAGTCCATAATCGATCCACCCCAGAGACCTACGATCTATTAGGATATGCCTTGTTAATTAACGGCGATGAAAAAGCGGCGCTGGAAAATCACAATCAACATGTCATAGGTAAGACCTATGAACCGGTGGCAGCATACCACACAGCTTTGATCTATAAAGCAAATGGCATGACGGAAGAAGTAGCAGATTTAAAAGAAGAATTGCTAAAGGCTAGTTATGAGCTAGGACCCGTAATGACAGAAGAGATCAGAAAATTATAGAGTTAGAGATAGACAGGTGGTCTCAAGGGTTCTCAATAAAGTTTTTACAAACTAGAATACAGAGCACTTGAAAATATTTACATTAGTCCTTTTGCAGTATTGTATGGATATAGCTCTTGAAGTTCAAGACGTGCACAAAGCGTACGGCGACTATAAGGCTTTAAATGGTATCAACCTTCAAATACCTAGAGGCAGCATCTACGGTCTTTTAGGACCTAACGGCGCTGGTAAAACCTCTTTGATTAGAATCATCAATCAGATCACGATGGCTGATTCCGGCACGGTGATTTTAAACGGTGAGCCATTAAACTCCAAACATATTGAGCAAATAGGTTACATGCCAGAGGAACGTGGATTATACAAATCCATGAAAGTAGGTGAGCAGTGCATCTATCTGGCGAGATTAAAAGGATTGAGCAAGCAAGAGGCTAGGGAAAGATTGGATTACTGGTTTACACGGCTTGACATTGAATCGTGGTGGAACAAAAAACTTCAGGAACTTTCAAAAGGGATGGCGCAGAAGGTCCAGTTCATTACTACGGTGATGCATAAACCCAGTCTTTTGATTTTTGATGAGCCTTTTTCTGGTTTTGATCCCGTCAATGCAAATCTTATTAAAGACGAAATTCTAAATTTGAGAGAAGAAGGCGCCACAATATTATTTTCCACGCACAGGATGGAAAGTGTAGAGGAGATGTGCGACCACATTGCTTTGATCAACAAATCAAATCTAGTCCTGTCTGGTGAAGTCAATCAGGTCAAAGAAAAGTTTAGATCACGCACATATGCGGTTTCTATAATTGTGAGAGATGGACAATCAGCATTGGAAAAGATACCAGTAGATTATAATCTTGTGCCTGCCACGCTCAAAGGACTGGATTCAACAGAGGATTGTCTTATACAGATTCCACCCTCCAAAACGATTCCTGAGACGTTGGCAATGCTTACCAGATTTGGTGAGCTAGTGCATTTCAGCGAGGTCATACCTACAATGAACGAGATCTTTATTAAAACAGTCGCAGAAAATGAATAAGCTGGGTCTGATCATAAAAAGAGAGTATCTGAACAAAGTACGTAACCGGACTTTTGTTATCATGACCTTTGTATCCCCTTTGATATTTGTCGGAATCATTCTCTTAATTTCTTTTCTTACCTCTATCAACAGCGATGGGCCGCGTGAGATAGCGGTACTAGATGATACGACAGCATTATATAGTGATCTACTGGTCGATAATCAATCTAATAAGTACATCGATTTAGGAAACAACTCTTTAGAAGCCGCCATTGAAGCTACAAAGGATAGCGGCTACTATGGTCTAATACACTTGTACGGGTCAGAATTAAACCCCCAAGTTACCTTTCACTCTGATAATTCACCTCCATCAGGTCTAATTGATAGGATTGAGCGTGTAATAAGTAAAGAGGTAACCGATAGAAAGCTTATATCAGGTGGCGTGGATCTAGATTTTATTGAAGAAGCGCAAACTGAAACAGTAGTAAGATTAGAAACTTTTTCTGGTGAGCAAACAAGCAAGCAGTCAGCCTGGGTGAAAATTGCTGCTGGTGGTGCAGCAGGCTATCTGCTCATGATGTTTATTATCATCTATGGGAATATGGTGATGAGGTCTGTTATAGAAGAGAAAACTAATCGCATCATTGAGGTGATTGTAAGCAGTGTCAAGCCTGTTTATTTGATGCTTGGTAAAATTACGGGTACTTCGCTAGCCGGTATTACACAGTTCGCTATTTGGGTGGTTCTAGGCGGGATTCTACTGGTAGTAGCGACTTCAATTTTGGGAATTGAGGGCGTTTCTAATCCGTCTAATCAGGATATTGTGCAGCAAGCGCAGGACATGGATAAAATGGAATTACTTCTATTGGACATTTCACAGTTACCTATCCTAAAACTGATTATCTGCTTTTTCCTTTATTTTATTGGTGGTTATTTTCTTTACGCTGCGATCTACACGGCCATAGGTGCTGCAGTAGATAGCGAGACAGATACACAGCAATTCATGCTACCAGTAATTCTACCATTGATGCTCGCAATTTATGTGGGCTTCTTTTCTGTGATGGATGATCCTAATGGCACTACCGCAGTTGTTTTTTCCTATGTTCCGCTTACCTCGCCTATAGTGATGTTGATGCGTATACCCTTCGGCGATGTTTCGCTTTGGAATATTCTATTAAGTATGCTGCTGCTCTATGCTTCCATTTTTGCTGTAACCTACGTCGCTGCAAAAATCTACCGCATCGGAATCCTTATGTATGGAAAGAAGACTAACTGGAAGGAACTTTATAAATGGCTTAAATACTAATGGAGTGGAGCGACATCATAGAATTCCTTGAATATCCGCTTCTTGGAGACCCGAAAAAGCCGGAACAGTTTCATGTAACCCCTCTAGCAATCATATTTGCCATACTGGGGATACTGGCAACTACAGTAATTCTCAAATTGTTCAAGCGCTTTTTTACCCGCAAGATGTCCCAGGTGGACAGGCTCAAGTTTGAGAGTATTTTCAAATACTTCAATTACATTGTTTACATTATTGTGGTCGCTGTGATCTTAAACAGTTCAGGGCTCAAGATCACCGCATTCTTGACAGCTGGCGCGGCCCTATTCGTAGGTTTAGGTTTTGCTCTCCAAGATTTATTTAAAGATATTATTGCTGGAATCACCATCCTAATAGACAAATCTGTTCTGGTAAGTGACATCATAGAAATGAATGATAAAGTAGGTCGCGTCATTGAGATCAAGCTGCGCAGCACTCGGGTTATTACCCGGGACGATAAAATCCTTGTCATTCCTAATCATTTGTTTCTTTCTGAATCTGTTTATAATTACACGCAGAATCATCCTAAAACAAGAGAATCTGTTTTTGTGGGAGTTGCCTATGGCAGTGATGTTCGACTAGTGGAAAAATTGCTGGTTCAAGCCGCCAAAGAACAGAACGGCGTGATGGAAAAGCCCGAGCCTTTTGTCATGTTCAATGACTTCGGGGATAGCTCTCTGGATTTTGGACTTTATTTTTATGTAAGGGACAGTTTTACAGATCCCAGATTGAAAAGTGATATCCGGTTCAATATAGATCAGCTATTCCGCGATAACAACGTGACCATCCCCTTTCCACAGCGCGATGTTCATTTATTTAATCAAAATAATTCTCAAGAATGAGATTGAAGCACCTCGTCGTTCTTTTTTTCTGTCTCGCTTTCGCGAAAGCGTACCCCCAAGGAACAGATTTGTTCAGGACAGAGTACACCTACTTTCCACAGCGCGATTCAGACAACAGCTTTCGCCGTTTCAGAACTTTTGTGAATATCCCATTAAAAATAGGTGAAGGGGAGTACCTGGTACCATTTTTTGAATACCGTAATGTGCATCTGGTCATACGGGATGACCAGCGCTTTGAGGAGTTCAATACAGACAGGTATGAGAGTTTTGAACTTTCACTGGGATACACCTTTAAAATGAAAAAGAATTGGCGGTTCGGTTCCCGTCTGGGTGTGTTGGCAGCATCAAACTTTGACGAGGGAAAAGCAAATGACGACGATTACTTCTTGTCGGCTTCCGTTTATTTTATCAAAAATGAAAAAAAACGTACGGAAGGAAAACCATGGCAGCTGGTAATAGGTGTAGCCTACAATACGACCGCTGGTCGCCCATTTCCTTTACCTTACATAAATTACTACCGCGAGTTAACTCAGAATTTGAGTTATACCGTGGGTGTGCCTAAAATGAATTTACGCTATAGATTCAATGACAAGCATAGCGTACAACTATATGCGCGATTGGACGGTTTCTTTGCAAATATTCAGAACGACGTAACTGAATTTTCAGAAGGAAATCTGACCGTTGCAGAGAATGTATCCATGACCACGGCAATGTTTGGCCCAGGCTACGCCTATAATTTCACGAAAAACTTGTCTGTGTATGTATATGCAGGATACACTTTTATAAATGAAATAAGACTACGCGACGATAACTTTGAAGATGTCAAAGTCATCAATTCATCAAATACCTTCTACTCGAGAGCGGGTATCAAATTCAAAATATAATGGCAGAGATTTTATTAATTGAAGACGAGGCAGCAATCAGAAGAGTGCTTACAAAAATCCTAACAGAGGAAAGCAAGACCTATAAAGTAACTGAAGCCGTTGATGGTTTGGCAGGGATAGAGTTAATTAAAGATAACGATTACGACCTTGTTCTTTGCGATATAAAAATGCCTAAGATGGATGGTGTTGAAGTTCTTGAAGCCTCAAAGAAAATCAAACCAGAAGTCCCATTTGTGATGATTTCGGGCCACGGTGATTTGGACACTGCCGTAAACACTATGCGCCTGGGCGCCTTTGACTACATTTCAAAACCACCCGATCTAAACAGGTTGCTCAATACAGTACGTAACGCACTGGATAGAAAAAATCTAGTTGTAGAGAATACCAGGCTTAAAAAGAAAGTGAGCAAAGGCTACGAGATGGTAGGGGAGAGCGAGCTCATCACGATTATCAAGAACATCATTGAAAAAGTGGCGCCTACAGATGCAAGGGTTTTGATCACTGGTGGTAATGGGACCGGAAAAGAATTAGTAGCTCACTGGTTGCATGAAAAAAGCAATCGTGCTAAATCCCCTTTCATTGAAGTGAACTGCGCGGCTATCCCTAGCGAATTAATAGAAAGTGAACTTTTCGGTCATGTGAAAGGAAGTTTTACTGGTGCAAATAAAGACCGTGCTGGAAAGTTTGAAGCTGCTAATGGCGGCACCATTTTTCTTGACGAGATAGGTGACATGAGCCTCAGCGCCCAGGCAAAAGTTTTGAGAGCTCTTCAAGAAAACAAGATTCAGCGAGTAGGTAGTGATAAGGACATTAAGGTTGACGTGCGTATTCTCGCTGCAACTAACAAGGATCTGAAAAAGGAGATAGAAGACAAAAAATTCCGTGAGGACCTCTATCACAGACTTGCGGTTATTCTTATCAACGTACCGTCACTCAATGAACGTCGTGAGGACATACCGGTCCTGATAGAGCACTTTTCCAAAAAGATCGCAAAGGAACAGGGCACTCCAGTAAAGTCATTTGAAAAAAGCGCAATTGACCAGCTAATGGAATATGACTGGACAGGAAACATCCGTGAATTGCGTAATGTGGTTGAAAGATTGATCATTCTAGGAGGTGAAAAAGTTTCGCAGTCAGACGTGCAGTCATTCGCTAGTAAGTAATCCAGTATGAGTATAGAACAGAAATACCGGGCTCATAAAAAAATTAAACTTGAAGATTATCCTACACTTCCAGATGATTTGCTAGATGAAGATCAAGCAAAAGATCAACTGAAAGATGTACGGGAAGAACTAGCAGATTTTCAGGAGCGGCTATTTGCTCACGGCAAGCATTCTGTTTTAGTTTGTTTCCAGGGCATGGATACGGCTGGCAAGGACAGTATGATCCGCGAAGTGTTTGAAAAGTTCAATGTCCGCGGTGTTGTCCAGCATAGTTTCAAGACGCCCACTAAGAAAGAATTGGCTCACGGTTATTTATGGCGCCATTATATCGCACTACCGGATAAGGGAACTTTCGGAATATTCAACCGCACTCATTATGAAAATGTATTGGTTACACGAGTCCACCCCGAGTATTTACTCGCTGAAAATTTGCCCGATGTTCACAAACCAGAAGATGCAGATGAGCATTTCTGGCAGATGCGCTTTGACCAGATCAACAATTTTGAAAAGGAGTTAGTACAGAACGGCACTTACATTTTCAAGTTTTACCTGCACTTGAGCAAAAAAGAGCAGAAACGTCGATTCCTACGCCGTTTGACGATTCCTGAAAAAAATTGGAAATTTTCCGCAGGTGATTTGGACGAGCGTAAACTCTGGGACAAATACATGCATGCTTATGAGCAGGCCATCAGTAATACTTCAACAGAGTATGCACCATGGCACATTATCCCAGCCGATGATAAACCCAATGCTAGGTTGCTTGTTGCTCAGATACTCTTGGAAGAACTCAGCAAGCATGACCACATCAAAATGCCATCGCTTTCAAAAGCAGAAGTAGCTGATCTTAAAACATATCTTCGCGCGCTTGAAAATGAATAGGGCATAATGTCCCTGAAATCAAAAGCGTAAGTGAATCTCCAGCCGTATTTAAGGGAAGTTCCCAGGAACGTTCAACTAGCAATTCCTATTGTGCTTGGACAGTTAGCTCACATGATTGTCGCAGCAGCAGATAATTTGATGGTTGGTAGGCTGGGTGCGCTCGAGCTCGCAGCCGTCTCCTTGGGCAACACACTTGTTTTTGTAGCTATGGCGGTGGGGATAGGATTTTCTTTCTCTATTACTCCACTTATTGCGCAGTATGATGCGCAGAGTAATTTCCGTGCTAGTAAGCAAGTGCTGGATAGCGGTCTCTTATTGTGTCTAAGTCTGGGCGTTTCACTTTGCGGTTTGCTTTTTATCAGTGAATCTCTTTTGTTTCATCTGGATCAACCTGAAGATGTAGTTGTTCTCGCAATACCTTATATGCGATACCTATCTATATCCATGGTTCCTTTATTACTATTTCAAGGACTTAAGCAGTTCTGTGATGGATTGAGTCATACGCGACTTCCTATGATCGCTGCCATCATAGCAAACGTGTTCAATGTATTTTTAAACTACCTCTTTATCTATGGAAAGTTCGGTCTTCCACGTATGGAGGTAGAAGGCGCTGGGGTGGGCACGCTAGCCTCCAGAATATTGATGCTGGTGATTTTACTTATTGCGCTTTCGCGAAAGCGTACGCTCTCAAACTATCTCAACTATTTTGTCTTCTGGTCTAATAAAACGATTAAGCGGCTAATTTTCCTGGGCACACCCACAGCGTTGCAGATGCTTTTTGAAGTTGGTTTGTTCACAGCGGCTATTTTTCTTGCTGGGACGCTAGGAGTAAACAGTCAGGCTGCAAATCAGATTGCACTCAATCTGTCATCCCTCACTTTCATGTTTGGTGTTGGTTTGGGCGTCACAGCAACCATACGAGTTGGTAACCAGTTGGGTATTCACGATTATGCATCTATGAAGCGTATAGTTTTTTCGCTGCTTATCATGACTTTGGTTATGGAACTTCTATTTGCTACCATATTTGTTTTAGGTCGCAGCTTTCTACCATCTTTATATATTGATGACACAACTGTAATTGAAATAACAGCCGGAATAATGCTTATTGCGGGTCTATTCCAAATCAGCGATGGTTTTCAGGTTGTTTTGATTGGTGTTTTACGAGGGCTTCAGGACGTATGGATCCCCAGTGTAATTTGTTTTGTAGCTTACGGCCTGATAGGACTGCCTATATCGTACTGGTTGGGATTGAAATCAGGATATGGTGTCAGCGGTATCTGGATAGGACTGCTCGTCGCGCTTACAGTTTCCAGTATATTACTCTATTCTCGATTTCATGCAAAATTGTCTGGTAAGTAGATACTAGTGATCATTTAACCCCCGATTAACCTAGAACACTTGTTGATTTAAAGGTAGTCCACGGCGATT
>CAYZJT010000022.1:0-37359 GCA_964478845.1 uncultured Flavobacteriaceae bacterium
GGGATTGATGTTGTGCTGGTAGAGCCAGGACCGTTCTCAACAGATTTTATAACAAACATTATAGAACCTCAGGACCTAGAGATCATTGATGATTACCAGCATGTTAAAGAATTTATTGAAGGCTTTGAAACGCAAATGAGAGATTTATATGAGAATAATGATGCTACCGATCCAATGATCGTTGCTGAACTATTTGAAACCTTAATCAACACCCCAGCGGGTAAGCGTCCACTTAGAAGCATTGCAGGATTGGACTTCGGGTTTCAGGCCCTCAACGATGTGGTTGAACCTATTAGAAAAAGCAGTCTGGAATCCATGAATATTGGGGATTTGGATGGTCCAAAATTCAAGCAACAATAAATTCAAAACTCTTAAAACCAAAATTATGAGAACATATATTCTATTGGCTTTTGCAGCACTATTATTTGTGTCCTGCAACACTCAGGAACAACGCTACACGCAACAATCGGCAGAAATCAACAGCTTTAAGCAATCGGTGGACGATTATAGAAATTACCGCTGGGACGCCTTGAAAGCGCTCTATGCTGATACGGCAAAGATTGCCAACAATGTGATCGAGAAGAAAGCGATTGATATTTCAAAGCATATCGAAAGCTCAAAGAAGGATGCCGAAATGTTTGACTGGATTATTGAAAATGAAGAATACGAAATGGTCGTAACCGACGAGGGCGAAACCTGGGTAAACTTCTGGGGCGTTTGGAAAGGCACTATGAAAAAAACCAAAAAAGAGTACGTCATTCCCTACCATTCTACAGCCCAATTTGTCGATGGAAAAATTGTCAAGGAATTTGGCTATTGGAACAATTCTGAAATTTCCACAGATCTTATGAAAGCAGAACAGGAAACTGCCATGGACGCTAGCAACATAGAATAATATTGATTTTAAACACGATAACATGAAACGTTCAAAATATAATTCAATAATTCGATCCCTGTTTTGCCTTCTCATGACCCTGTCGCTATCCAGTTGCAATCAGGCGTCAAATGAGAAAGCCGAAATCGAAGAAACGAAAACCGTCGAAACGAAAACAGAAGTTGAAAAACCCGAATATTTCCTATTGCGTCCAGAGGTAGAAAAGGCCTATGGCTATTCGCACGCTGTAAGAATCGGCAATGATATTAAAATCTCAGGTGCGGTAAGCATGGATGATGCGGGCAACCCGACCGGCATCGGAGATCTGGAGCAGCAAATGAAAAACTGCTATGCCGATTTAGAGAAAATCCTAACGCATTACGGCTGCACGTTTGATGACGTGGTAAAGGAAGACATTTTTACAACAAACATGCCCAAGATGTTAGAAGTAGCTGGTTACAGGGCACAGATCTATAAAAATCATTTCCCAACGGGAACTTGGCTGGGCGTGAAAGAGCTGGCTTTACCAGAGTTTATGATAGAGATCGAGATGGAAGTTTATAAAAGCAATTAAAAAAACAACTTATGAAAGTTTCAGCTTATGCGGCCCACGAGCCCAATCAGCCATTACAAAAATTCTCTTATGAATTGGGAGATCTAGGATCTGAACAGGTAGATATCAAAGTTCGCAACTGCGGTATTTGTCATTCAGACCTAAGCATGATGAACAACGACTGGGGAATGAGCTCTTATCCCATTGTACCAGGCCATGAGATCATTGGCGAGGTAGTAGCCACGGGTAGTGCCGTCAAAAATATAAGTGTAGGCGATAAGGTGGGCTTGGGCTGGTTTTCGGCATCCTGTATGTCCTGCCATGAATGTATGGATGGTGCCCATCATCTATGCGGTGATGCAGAATACACCATAGGTGGCAGGCATGGAGGCTTTGCAGATTATGTGCGCAGCCATTGGTCGTGGGCCATCCCGCTACCCGATGGTATTGATATGGATAAGGCAGGTCCTTTGCTCTGCGGCGGGATTACCGTTTTCAATCCTATCATTTTATCGAGAGTCAAGCCTACAGACAAGGTGGGCGTCGTAGGAATCGGCGGATTGGGCCACATGGCGCTTAAGTTTCTGAATAAATGGGGCTGTGAGGTCATTGCCTTTAGTTCAAATCCAGATAAAAAGGAGTCGATTTTAAAGATGGGAGCCACTAAGGTGGTAGATTCTACAAATCCAGAGGAATTGGAGAAAATCGCTGGATCCTTGAACTTTATTCTGAATACCACAAATGTCACTTTGGACTGGAACGCCTATCTGGTGGCACTAGCACCAAAGGGAAAATTCCATAACGTGGGTGCCGTATTAGAACCTATGGCGATTCCAGCTTTTACGCTTCTTACCGGAGAGAAATCAGTAGGCGGTAGCCCGTTGGGTAGTCCAGCACTTACGGCCACCATGCTTGACTTTTGCGTTCGCCATAACATCTATCCCATAACGGAAGAGTTTCCCATGAAAGAGGTAAATGAAGCCATCGCGCATTTAAAATCTGGGAAAGCACGATACCGCATCGTGCTAAAAAACGAATAAGCTAAAACAGAAAATGAAAAAATCAATACTACTAATCGCAATAACAATTTCAAGCTTAAACATGATGGCTCAAACAAACAATATAGAAGTAATCAACGCCTTATACGATGGCTTTGCAAAAGGTGATATACCCACCGTCTTAGGACTTATGGACAAGGACATCGTATGGAATGAGGCCGAGAGCAACTCACTCGCCGCCGGCAATCCGTATATAGGCCCTGATGCTGTATTAAATGGCGTTTTTGTACAACTAGGCCAGATGTACCAGTCGTTCAGTTTAAAAGATGTCAAGCTATACGAGATGAGCAATGATCAAGTACTGGCGACCATGTACTACGCAATTACCTCAAAAAAAGGAAGGAAATATGAGGTACAAGCTGGACACCATTGGACTTTGGAAAATGGCAAGATCGTACAGTTCCAGCAGTATGTTGATACCAAGAAACTAGCGGAAACGGAAGCGCAATAGTAGCGTTACGACATTACAAACACGAAGCTTATCCTAGGAAAGCTTCGTGTTTTCTTTTTTGAACTATGATCAAGTTTTTTAGAAAGATCCGTTTGGAGGCGCTTTCGCGAAAGCGAATACCCAAATATGTTGCGTATGCCATAGGTGAGATCTTCCTTGTGGTCATAGGTATTTTGATTGCTTTACAGATTAATAATTGGAATGAGATTGGAAAAGCAAGAACCCTTGAGATCGGGCTGCTTGAAAATTTGAAAAAAGACCTTACGCTCGATACCCTGGATATTAATTTCAACCTCAAGTACCAAAAGAGCTTTATCAATGAGGAGAAAAAATTGCTCAATTTTCTAATAAGTGATCTAGAAGAACCTGAAACACCTATCGATTACAATGCGGCTTTGACCACGCCTCTCATTATAGTGCTTCACGAGTCCACCTTTGTCAATTTGCAGAATAATCCCGTAGGCATACTAACTAACAATACGCTTAGAAAGGACATTTCCAGATTCTATGACTTTTACAGCACGGCCATTCAAAAGGTGGAAAACGACTTGTCATCTTATGAGACTTACGATACTAAGCTGCCCTATTTCTTTAAATACTTTCAACTAGATCCCAACGCTGAACCTATGGCGCTGGCCAATGAAAAAACCAAAGATTATTATAACCCAGATTTTGAGAAACTAGCCATCAACCTCAAGCTGGTTTCTGAAGCCAAGCAGGACGAGGGTTTCAAAATCCTCTTAAATGAAAGCATATTCTTTAGACAAGTCATGATTGATTTTTACATCAACATCCTTAAACGTGTCAATGAATTGAAAAATTCCATTGAAACTGAGTTAAAAGTCTTAGAAGATAAATAGAAAAAAACATGGTCAAATTCTTCCGTGGTATCCGGCAGCAATTACTGTCCAGGAATAGATTCTCTAAGTATCTACTCTACGCCATTGGAGAAATCGTCCTCGTGGTCATCGGCATACTCATCGCGCTTCAAATAAACAATTGGAACGAAAACAGAAAATCTGCAAAGCAGGAAAAATTGTATCTCAATAGGCTGTTATCTGAAAACAGGGAAGACATAAATACCTTTAAGAGCAATATTTCAGATCTGGAAAAAGGGGTGGAAACTATTGAAAACCTCTCGCGGGCGCTGAACTCAAATGAGACCGATGACAAAAAGCTTATTGTGGCAGCCAATGATTTTTTTGGCTACGGAAGCATCTTTCCGGTATTCAGTTCGTCCACATCTACCTTTGACGACCTTTCCAATACTGGAAATCTGAAGGATATACGCAATTCTAAGTTGCGTGATCAATAAGTGAAACATTATGCGAGACATAAGCAGATAGCTGAGTGGATCAGAATAGGTACGGAATGGGCGTTGCCTAACGATGCAGAATTCACCTACAACAACAGCATTATGAGATTTGAACCTGCGTCAGCATTCTTATTTGGCGAGCAGGATCAATCACAACTAGCCGATCATTTGCGCGATAAAAAAGAAGAATACATTAACAATGCAGCGATTCATTTTTGGATCAATAGAGACGCCATAGAAAAACTTACTGTATTAATGGACGACACAAATATTGTCATTGAACTCATTGAAAATGAGCTCAACTGATAAGCTAATACCATTTAACCCTCAATGCCAGCGCATAGCGCGCGTTTGCTACGCGTGTTTACGAGAATTGCATTTGCAATGCGACCTACTGACTAAACTGTCAAGTCATTTCAACATGCGCGTCCTGTGAGATGCTGACCTGCGACAGCATCAAAGGCCGCACGTGGCGCGCGTTTGCAACGCGTGCCTACGAGAATCGCATTTGTAATGCGACTAAAATCGAGGACAATCACATTAGTAATGGGACTTAATGCCACACACAGAAAACGTACTTCTTCTCTTCCCTATTTGAGTAAAGTAGATAGTAATACATCTTCTTTTCCTTTAGTTTCTTATTTGCAATATTGCGCATCCAGCGATCATGGAACAATCCACCCATGGTCATTTGAAGCACATTCCATTCTAAGCATTACATTTTCGCGAAAGCGTGCCACCATTAAAATATCCTCTCTGGTTATAGGTAAACACAGACTTAAAGGATAAGTAAAATTGGGTAGAAACGATCTACCAAAAAAAAGTACTTTAATTATTACTGAACAGATCATCTTCTGATCAAACCGGTATAACCAATTCTAAACCATATATTTACATAAACCAATCGTCTATGGTTAAGTTCTTTAGAAAAATTAGACAGCGATTAATCTCTGAAAATAGATTAGGTAAATATCTATTATACGCTCTAGGGGAAATCGTTCTTGTGGTCATTGGGATACTGATTGCACTACAAATAAGCAATATAAATGAGCAAAAAAAGGAACGTGTTTTTGAGCTTAAAATGCTAAGGGAAATTAGGAAAGAAATCATTCAAGACACTATTTACTTTAATATGATCAAAAGAAGAGCAGAAATAACAGTAGAAGGGGCAGAAAAGATGAAAATCTTTTTTGCCAAGAAAGAACCTGTTTCTGACTCTGTCGAAACGTATAGCTATAAAATGTTCACAGGTTTTATTTTTAGTTACCACAAGGGAGCCTACGAGGCTTTGAAGTCTACTGGAATCGATAAGGTTTCTAATGATTCCATCAGGAATGCACTTACTGATTTGTATGATTTTAGCATCCCTAGAACTGGAACTTTGATTTCTTATGGTCTAAGCTCAACGTTTCAATCAAACCCTAAGGACACGGAAAAGTTCTATGAATTTACCTTGAAAACAAATACCCACAACAATATGGAATACACAATGGGTTTACAAAAAAACTATTTTGAAAAAGAAGAGTTGTTGTTCCGTGTTATGGATATTTCATATAGTTATGGAATTTCAATAATGAGGTTGACCGACTTATTAGAAGATTGTGAGAATGTTTTAAAATTGATAGACAGAGAGTTGGGCATAGAAGGAGTTTTAAAATCTGACCCAAAAAATACTTGGAGTTGAATCATGATACAATTCTTCAAAAAAATCCGTAAAAAACTACTAGTTGAGGATCGTTTTAAAAAGTATGTTCTATACGCCATAGGTGAGATTTTTCTGGTAATGGTAGGTATTTTATTAGCTTTTCAAGTAAATATCTGGCGGGATAGTAGTTTAGAAAAGAAGAAGGAAATTAAGACTATTAAACTTCTTATCAATGACTTAGATAATGAACAAAAAAGTCTGAGGACTTTTCGCTCAAAACTAGATGAGCATGAAAAGAATCTGGTCAAGTTAAATACTTTTATAAATGCATCTAAAAAAGATTCTATCATAAAATACATACCCAGAGCTGTAACTGTGTGGAATTATCGTCCTGCAACACCCACTTACGATGGTTTGGTTCGGAACAATAATTTGAACATAATCAAAAATGATTCTATTAGAAATCATCTGGTTATATTTTTTGAAGAAATGTATCCATATCTGGATGACCTGAGAGAAAATTACAAAATCGCCTACAAAAATCTTGATGAAGCATTAGAGCCACACTATTTCTCAGAGTATTCAAAAAACACAAAACAATGGGATTCTGTTTTTTTAAAAAATGAAGAAGCCTTACGTAAAGATATTTCCTTAAAAAACGCATCGGCAAATATTCGCAAAAATCTAGATGGCTAATTTACAGGGTAGATAGCTTATTCATGCCCCTTAACAGCCATCTAAAAAAAGAGTTAAATGAGTACTTAGATGAAGTAAATCAATAATCGGAATGATACAATTCTTCAAAAAATCCGTCAAAAACTTTTGGTTGAAAATCGTTTCAACAAATATCTTCTTTACGCATCTGGCGAAATTATACTGGTAGTTATTGGGATTCTCATTGCTCTACAGATTAATAATTGGAATGAAAAGCGCAAACAAAAAGAATTGGGCTATAAATATTTAACCGAAATGCGTTATGAACTGCAAGCTGATGTTTCAATGATTGATGGTTATATATCACGATTAAAGAAAAGCATAGAAAATCACGAAGCCGCTTTACAAACAAAAGATATTAACCTCTTGTCATTAGACAGTCTCTCTATGCTCATATCACCTATAAATTTAGATTTTAAAATAAGCGAATTGACTTATAATAAAATGAATAATTTAGGGCTTTCTGAATTGTCTACTAACAACCAGCTGAATACAAATATCACCAATTACTACAACAAACGAGTCGTTAGTCTTAAACTAATATTGGCTTTTTTGTTTGAATCTTTAAAAAAATATTCAGACTATTTCACCTACCAACAAGACTCTTTAGACCTCTATCCTTATGATGAATATCAATCACTTATAAATATAACCCGAGAAGAACATGATAGCTTAAACAGGCTGGGGCTTATAAAATTTGCCACCTCTGTTAGAGGTAGAAATCTTATAATAGAAGATATATCACTCAAACGGTATGCATTAGCAGGTTTGGAAAGCTTTGAAAGTTATACAGTAGCCTTATTAATCTCTGTTTACAACGAGCTAAAAGAACAAAACCCTACTATTGACCCATTACCACAATTACCAGAAGAGTATAACCTAAAAGCCATCGATTTGCCAGAAGATGTTCTAAAACAATACGTTGGCAGGTACGAGTTAACCCAAAAAGATTATGCTCTGATAGAATTTGAAAAAGGAGAACTTCTGTTAAGCTATTATAATGAAGATATAGGTTCAAAATTACTCAAACTTGAGCTTTACCCCTATAAAAAAGACAAGTTTTATACAGAGTCATATTATGATCATATTTTTTTCAAAAGAGAAAATGGTGTTATCAAAAGTCTTTATTCAAAAGAGTATAGAGAGGATGAGTATATGAAAATAGACTAATGTTATGATCAAATTTTTCAGAAGAATGCGTTTAGATGCGCTTTCGCGAAAGCGAATACCTAAATATTTTGCGTATGCCTTAGGCGAGATCATCCTTGTGGTCATAGGTATTTTAATTGCATTACAGATCAACAACTGGAATGAAAAACGTGTTGAGAAGGTCAAGTCTAAAGAATATCATCAAAGGATCATTGAAGATTTAGATCTCATAATCAAATTTATGGATCAAGAAAATAGAAGGAGTGAGAAAGTCCAAAGTTATATAACTGCTTCAATAGACATTATCCAAAACAGAGAACTGACCAAAGAAAACAAGGATTCATTAGATTATGCATTTGTTAATTACTACCAACTAGTACAGATCAACGATAACCTTAAGAGTATTGAGGAGTTAAAAAGTTCAGGCCAATTTGGCTTGATTTATAATAAAGAACTAAGGAGTTCAATTGATAATTACACCGCCTTCTTATCTGCAATAAGCAAAATTTTTAAGCAATTGTCTAGCGAGGTGAATGACGATAGATTCATTGAAGAACGCATTTTTAACCAACTGGCCGAAAAAATTGACAATAACACAGTAGTCTATGATTTTGAATCACTTAAAGAGGATCCCACCTTTGTCAATCGATTCTCAAAATTTGCCGTATGCTGGCAAACTAAAAAGGATTTTACGGCTACTCTTTCTAAAATGTCTGAAGTCCTGAAAGCGCAGCTGGAAAATGAATTGAAAATTTTGATAATCTAGAGCAATGATTCAATTCTTTAGAAAAATCCGTCAAAAACTATTGGAGCAAAACAGAGTTTCAAAGTACTTAGTTTACGCCTTGGGGGAAATTATTCTGGTAGTAATTGGGATCCTGATTGCCCTTCAGATAAACAACTGGAATGAGGACAGGAAAAGTGCAAAGAAGGCAAGCGAGCTTAAGGAAAAACTACTAACGGAAATTTCAGATATCGTTGACTATATAGAATTTAGTAGTGCCGGTATTGAACACCAAATAGCATACCTAGAAATGGTGATGAATGCAGATGAAGGCAACATGGATTCAATAATGACAAAACCACCTTATGGTCTGAGTCCCATGTACTACTTGACCTCTTACTTCCAATTTTTTGATCCACCGTCTGATGTCTATGAAACCGCTATAAATGACGGTTCAATTCTTTTGATTAACGATAAAAAATTGACTAGAAATTTACAGGAATTTCATAAGTCTATCAAAACTAGGCTAGATCAAAAAATCGAAGAAGAATATACACAATCTCGGGAAATCAACGATTATATATCTTCAACTTATGCATCATATTTTGAAAATGAATCTGTGACATCAGAAAGTAAATGGAGCGATGAGGTAACAAATAAACTGTTTCTAGAGCTCAAAAAGGATGGTAAGATAAAGTACCTATTATTGGAGAGAATCCAGTTGAAACAGACACGTCAATACTTGATAAAACGGTATTCAGATAGGTTTAAAAACATCTACATAAAATCGACCGATGATTAGATTTTTTAGGAGACTTAGATTAAATGCGCTTTCGCAAAAGCGATTCACAAAATATTCCAGCTACGCTATCGGCGAGATTGTCCTAGTCGTCATCGGGATATTGATTGCACTACAAATCAATAATTGGAACGATAAACAGAGCAATCTTGAAAATGTTGAAAATGCGATAGATCAGGTTGTGGGAAATCTGGAAGAAGATATTGCATCGGCAGATAACATTTACAAACAGAATGTTTACGTTGATAGTATTGCAGCTAAGGTTCTGGCAGACGAGTATACAGCAAGGGATTATAAAGAAAACTATAGACTGTTCTGGGTTGGACTTCAATATATCCCGTTTGATTATCAAGTCGCCGGAATTAATTCTCTGGAAAACCTACAAAACATTATACCTTCAAAACACAAGGACATTGTAAATGAGATTTACAAGTTTTACATAGCATATGGTGAGCGCTATAATAAATCTTTTGAGATAGAACGTAATAATACGACCGAAAATCATAGATTTTTACTGGAAACACAAGATTGGTATTATTTGCTCAGAGATAAGAGATACGATGACGAAATGATAGATTTCTATCTGAATAGTCCGAAATACAAAAACATGGTAGCCATGTATAAATCAACTAACAGGGAGGGTGGCTACGCTAGAGAATATCAGGTGGGCGCTGTGCAATTGTTATTGAAAATCAGAGAGCATCTGGAATCAACTACACCATTAGTACCAGCTGTAGAAGAGATGTTAGGGCAGCCTCAAAATACTGGATTGGAAAAATTTGAGGGAAAATATTTAAGAGATGATGGAGAAATTTCTGAAATTAAAAGTCTAGCAGGATATCTGACTTTTGACGGAACCCTTTTAAAACATAGCTCTGAAAACAATTATAATTTTGTGTTTCGCAAGGACAATCGCCTAGAATTTAAGATGCAAGATGGTGAAGCCATCGAGCTCGAATATTACGCACCCATGTTTGTCGGGCGTGCCAAAAAAATTAAAGACTACTAGAGTTTCTCTTCTTTTATCTTATCTAGTGCGCTTTTGCGAAAACAGAACTTCATAAACCAACTAATGGACAGTTAGATAAATCGCTCTTCTACAACCGCAACAGCTTCACCGTCTGGCTAGTTCCTGCAGCCCTTACCTGAGCAAAATACATTCCTGAAGATAGTTCTTTCAGTTCAATGGTGCTGGATGTTCCTATCAATAGTTCTTTAAGCACAACTCTACCGCTCATATCATACAGCCTGAACTCCATGTTACCGACTATGGTATCATTCGTTTTCACGAAAAGTCTGTCCTGAAACGGGTTGGGTGAAATGCTGACCAGATCTAGATCTTCATCTGAAATACTGAGAGGAACTTCAAAAGTGCTGGTGAAGGTATTTGTAATAATCGGTGGGTTGAAATCAAAGTAGATTTCGGCTGTATTGGGAATGACCGTACCCTCGCCAAAACCTGCCATAGGTTTGATTTTGAAAAGTATGTAGCCATTGGCTCCCACTGGGTCGGTCGTAGAATCTGGCAGGTTGATGTTGTCAAATGACCAAGTCACATCTCTACCGTCACGCTCCATCACGTACTCGTGGCTGGACGAGATCATCTCAATGGTGTTGATGTCAAGCAAAGGATCTATGCTATCTTCTACCCTTACATTTATTGCACTGGCTGTGCCCGTATTTTCAAACCTGATGGTATAGAAGAAAAAGTCCTCGCTGGTAAAAGTCCTTGGATCAATCTTAGGCCCTCTTGACTCCATCTTATCATTAGGATCGTAACTGCCTATGATGACCTGGGTGCTGGTTGCTGTATTGTTTGATGGTATTAGATCGCCGGCATTAGGAAGAATGGACGCCGTATTAGTCAAGAGATCGCCCAAATTGACGGTGGGAATTACAGGTATTTGCATAACCACCTGAAAAGAGCGCTGTTCAAAAGGCATCAGATTGGTGAAAGCCAAGTCAACTGTGCCGGCATTGACAACGGCATTTGGATCACTTACAGAAACAATGCTTAGATCAGCATCAAAATCAAACTGGACGGTTCCAGATGCAACAGTCGAAGTTCCAAAGTTCGAATACAGGACCGTCTCCCGATAGGTGAAACCAGGTCGCGGTTGCTGGTTAGGAACCACGTTTACTACGAGGTCATCAAAACTTGATGTATTGGTCACCAGAAAGTCATAGGTTGTAATACCTGCGCCTTGTGTAACGGAAATGCCAGCGTAAGTGGTTGGGTTTACAGTGTAATTGTTTTGGTAGGACGTATCGATTCTAAAGGCAACATCGTAAACATCTGATGGATCAGGTGCGTTCACAAAAAAAGCTGCCTCTGGTGAGTCATGGTTTAGAAGCTGACCATTTGAGTTGACTTCATATTCAAAAGACCCTGGCGTAAAAATAGGATCCGTGGCATCAACTGTACCGTTTGCATTTGCATCTAAAAAAGCGCGGAATTCAATCGCATCACATTCTATAGGTATAAAAACAACGTTTTCAGTATCAAAACAAACTCCAGAGGGACTCTCCAGTCTGTGCACAAGTGTCAAACCTGTTGAAGGCACACCAGAGAAGATCGTGCTGGGCGGAATTACATTAGTACCACTCGCAGCGTCTCGATCGTTATTGTATAATGTCGAAGAAAGCGATGGATTGCTGCCGTAAAACTGCGCAAGCGCATTGTACATGCGTTCCCCTCTAATTTCCCATGATGTCATTGCAGGGTCTTCTGAAATGGCGCAAATATTCAAACTACCTGTATTTGCGACAGGAAATGGCTCTACAATAAGATTGAAAGATGTGGTATCATAATTATTTGAATTTGCACTGGATTCCAGCCTTGCAAAAATGGTTTCGGGATTTGTGGAATTGAAATAACCAAATGGATTCAAAGGCATATTTCCTGAAACAGCATCTGATAGAGATGAGTAGTAACTTACCGTAAAATCATTAGGTGACTGGCCGCCTAGAATTACAAAGTCCTGAACGGTGAGGTCAAAGGCTTCAATACCATCATTGCTGGAGTCGTCGCAAACGACTAGATCTGTCGGCATATTAGCAATTTGCGAGAAGGTGAATGTGCAAAAGAATAATGAGAAGTAGAGTATTGTTTGTTTCATGGCTGATATCAGTATACTGCAAGTCAGAAAGATACGAAAATTCTGATATTTGAAACCAAAGGATAGCCAGAACTGATTATTTAATTTGCAGTTTGAATTAGTCGGAAAATAAATTTTCTATTATACAGATTATTATAGGCGGTACCATATAGCTTTTTTCATGTCAGAATAGTTTAAAAAACTTGTAAAGGAACTGGAGTTACCATCCCCTACAACTAATTTTCATTATCACTTTCCGACCTTTCATTATAAAAGTCAACTTCAGAAAAATTGAGGTTCATCTCTCGGCTGCAAAACTTAAGTTATGAAATCCAACAGAGTAAGAATCCCCTTTCCCAGCCTATTTTGGAACAGTCCTAGATTCCACATTAGCCAACTGCCCTACTTCATTGTTTGGCATTAACAGTATATTTAACATCTAACTCGATATCAGATGATCACAAGATTATTGACCATATCCCTCCTGTTTTTTTCAGTTTCTCTAATTGCGCAAAAGAAATTCAAAGTCGTTTATGACTACCAGACAGATAAAATGATTTATCTCGCGCTGGACGAAACTAATCAAGTCACAGACACGCTAGAAAAAGCTTACCTTAAACGAGGCAGCATTGTACAAATCGAAGTAGACAACGTTAATCCGTTTGCACTGGCGATCAAAACAACCGTCGAAGAAGGGGACATTCACCAGAGTGGCGGCAATTTCAATTTTGGTAATCTACTCGGGGGAATCCAAAATATCTCTGGAAACAACCTAGCGCTCAATACGCCGGAATTACCAAGCGAGGTTAATGCTTTTGGTTCAACAGCAAGGGGTGGCTCATCTGTAGCCGAATTGAGAAAACTGACCACGGGGATCAAAGCGCTCAAGAAAACCATCAGGAGCAACATGAACAATCCCAATCTCACAAAAGAGGAAATCATTATCAATATTAAAAACCTTGCAGCGCAATACGATGACCCCCGCCTACCTGACCCAGAAGACAACCTTTACTTGTTTCTCGAAACCCTGAACAACCTTGTTGAATCAGACATCCAGGACATCAACAACAAAATGGATGGATCCATGGAAACTTCACGTGGAGAGACTGTTAAGCGCAGTCTAGTAGGATTCAAAAACTACAACGAGCAGGAGTTAAATGATGTGACAGAACTCTATGCCAGTCTTGAAGCAGCGTCATTCCAACAGATTTTTGACTACCGCGTCACAGCAGATGAGGCAACCATCGAATTGAACTTTATTCCTAAAACGCTAGAAAAATCAGCTGATGCTACTTCTGCCCCGCTTAAGGTGCGCAGTATACCGATCAAAGCACGAGGTGGATTTAAAATCAACACCAGCATTGCGTTTACACTGAACAATTTTGATGGGAATGCAAACGAATTTTTTATTGATTCAAATGGGGATATAGGCGCCACTCCTGAAGACAGCTTTGTGCCCAATCTGAGTACAATGATCAATTTTTACCCCGTTATAGGTGATAATTTCAATGTGGGTGGGAGTTTTGGTCTTTCCATCCCCATAGCGCAGCAACTCAACGGGGTGAATTTCCTACTGGGACCGTCTGTGTTTTTGGGAAACAAAAACAGACTATCGCTTTCTGGCGGTGTAGCCTTTGGACCTGTTGAACGTTTGTCAAATGGTCTTAGAATCGGAGACGAGGCGCTTAGTCCTGACATCGACAACTTTACTAAAACCGAATACGATTTGGGCTACTATTTCGGGATTTCATTTTCTCTTTTTGATTTGAATTAATATCTGAATCTCTATACATGAAAAATTTACTCTTCCTAGTTTTTTCGATTCTTTCTTCCACTGTCTATGCAGATAAATATGCACTAATCGTAGCTATAGGCGACTATCCAGAGGGCTCTGGTTGGGGTGATATAAGCGCGGTTAACGATGTAGAAATTATCAGCAATGCGCTACAATTACAGGGTTTCACAAAGAGCAACATTTCAACTCTCATCAATGAAAAGGCAACTAAGGCTGGGATTCAACAAGCTTTTGCAGACCTCCAGAAAAAAATGAAAGCCGGTGATATTCTAGTCGTGCATTTTTCGGCGCACGGCCAGCAGGTGTATGATAAAAATGGTGATGAGACAGATGATTTAGATGAAGCCATCGTGGCCTATGATGCAATGGCTGATTACAGCGATACTTATACTGGGCAAAACCATTATCTAGATGATGAGCTGGAAAGGGAAATAAAAACCTTGCGCAACATTCTAGGCAAAGATGGTCAGCTGCTTTTTATTTTGGACAGTTGTCATAGTGGAGCGGCTACCCGTGGGGCAATTGCTCGCGGGGGCAAAGGCGCTTTGGTTCCCACAAATTGGGACAAGGAGGAGAAAGAGGCAGGCTCTGGAAGCGACATGATGGAAAAAATTGAACTCAGTGAGGATGCAGCACCTTTTGTGATGATGGCAGGAGCCAGTTCCAGAGAACTCAATTATGAATATCAGGGCAAGGGTAGTTTGAGTTACGCTTTCGCGAAAGCGCTATCCTCATTAGGCACAGATTACACCTACAGGCAATTGTTCAACAAGATCGCAAGTGAAATGGCGACCATTGCCCCTAGGCAAAAACCGGTAATCGAGGGAGATGTGAATTACAAATTGTTCAACGGTGAGTATGTTGCCCAACAACCATTTTATACCATCAAGCGGATCAAAAATTCGACGTCAATTTCCATCAACGCCGGTAGTGTCCAGCAGATTAATGAAGGGACTACCGTCAATGTTTTGCCTGCAGATGCCAGTGAATTCAAAGAGGAATTGATCATTGCCCGCGGCGAGGTCAATCGCAGCAGATTCAATGAGAGCAGTGTTTTTCTAGACAAAGAACTTCCCACAACCATTGCCCAAGACTACGCAGTTTATGTAAATGAGAAGAATTATGGTGACCTTAAGGTAAAAGCTTATCTGGATAAGAATATCAAAAAGTCGATCAGCAAAGAACTGGGCAAACATCTGGAAGACAATAATCAGGGCGAAATCGTAGAAAAAATTGATGATGCAGATGTCGTGATTGAAAAAGAAGGATCTTTTTACGTATTGAAAAGCCCCGCAGATCTATCCTACCTCAATGCAGATGAAGATACTAGAGGATCTAGAACCATGGAGGACCTTAAAAGGAATTTGTTCATCTATGCTCGCGGCAACTACCTGCGGGACATTGAACTCAAAAACCCGACCTATGAATTCAGTTTCAGACTGGTTCATGAGGATGGCAATGAAGGGGGGAAATCTGAAAATATTGATGGGGTCTTTAAAGTAGATACAGAGGATGATGTGGTCTTTATCGAGGTTACCAACCACAGTAACAAAGACCTCTACTTCACAATTGTAGAGATCTATTCAGATGGAAAAATTTTACCCTTTATGCCTAATGAAGAGTGTGATTATACAGACGACGAGCGATTGATTCCCCGCCGCAGTTCCAAGATTCTAAAAGGCTGCGAGTACATGTTTGGACCACCTTACGAACGCATCGTTCTAAAAGGCTTTGCTTCAAATCAGCCGATCAACATGGAGCCAGTCATCACTCAGAAAACAAAAACCCGATCTGCCACAAACCCGCTGGAAGCTTTTGTCAAGGAAACAGAGAACATGACAAGAGGACCCAAAAGTTCTCGACGGGCAGGGACAGTCAAAGGCTACACGACAGAATTCATCTACGAAATCATTGAAAACTAATCCCATGAAAACAAAAATTCAACAATTTGCATTTGTGGTTTTGATAACCACATTTGCCTATGCGCAAGACACACAGATCCCGCTACCTACAACAGATCCCTTTGCCGAGCCGGGTACAGAGTCCAGAGGCGTATTCGGCGGGGATGATAGAAAAGATGTAAACGATGTTTTAGGATTTGAGCACTATACCCGAGCGACGGCCGTAATGATCAAAAAGAATGTCGTTCAAGGCAACCGTATTTATGGGAATACCTTAAGGCAAAATCTTCAACTGCGCTACTGGAGTAATCGATTTGATGAAAACGTCAAATTTCTTGACCAGCCTGCAATTGCAAACTGTACAGGCTTTTTGGTTGCACCAGATTTGCTGGTGAGTGCGGGCCATTGCCTGCTCACTAATGAAGATGCAAAAAATTACTATTGGCTTTTTGACTACACTAACAAGCTGAAATACAATAAAGATGGTTTCTACATTGAGTTTGATCAGAATGACCTCTACGAAATCAAAGAAATTGTGGGAGGAAAATATGAAGGTACTGGCGATAACATGGAAGATTATGTCATGATGCGTCTGAAAAGAAAGTCAGATCGATTGCCATACAGGGTGCGATCAGGCGGAACACCCACTGCCGATCTGCCTGTTTATACAATAGGGTCGCCGTCTGGACTGCCGCTTAAGGTTATTACCAACAGTAAAATAGTCGACTATTCACCCGATAAATGGTTCAAAACAGATATTGATGTGTTCCAAGGCAATTCCGGCGGGCCAGTATTTGATCGCAATGGGTGGATTGAGGGAATCGTTGTAAGAACTGCTGCTAAGAAAATAGATGGCTTCTATACCGCAGACTACATGTATGACAGGAATTGCAAGTGTATTAAAACCATAGAGTTTAACGATGCGAGTTACAATGCAGGTGGTCAGGTTCACAAGATCAATAAAATGCCTCTTGATATGCTGAAAACCATCATTTATGAAAATCTAGTTAATAGCATAAAAACAAATAACTACGATGAATTTGATCGATGGGCAGATTATGAATGGATGTTCAAAGACAAGTATCTAGGCAATCGTATAAAGCCAGAGAAAATTCTAATCGCCGAAACTCGCAACAGCATGACTAAAAATCAGCGGCTGATGCTGATGGACATGATCAAAATTAATAGCGGTACTTACGATAAGAATTTCGAGCACGGTTTAGTTGAGTTGATCTTCAATTATCAAGATGATGACCTGCAAAGTGCAGGTGCAGAGTACCTAGATATTGATGTGAGCCCTTATGGTAAAACACTGCTAAGAACTATGGTCGAGCAAGGGAATATGTTAGTTGTTAGAGATCTGATGTCTCATGGCGCTAATTACACAAAAAGTGATACTGGAGGGAATAATCTACTGCATGTCGCAGCAATGAATGGTCATGAAAAGGTTGCAAGAATGCTTATTGAAGCTGGTGTAGACCTAGATCAGAAAAACAATCGCAAATGGAGACCTGAAAAAGTAGCACGTAAAGCTGGGTATAAAGATTTAGGCAGAATGATGAAAAAAGAACGTAAGAAACGTCGATAGTTAAAATGCAAGGCTACCAAAGTTTTATGGTAGCTTTTTTATTAGTTTCCCGTATATCCATCTCTTGTTTATTACTAGTCAATTGCAAGATTTTGACCCGCAATTCATCAATAAAGCGAGGATTTAATTCAAGGGATTTGCTATAATCTGGATCAATACTATACGAGCCAGACAATCCAGATTTGAGTTGGCTTAAAAACGCGGTAGTAAACGCTCCGTTGCTTAGCTCGTCAGATTCATAAGCCACATCCTGTCCAGAAGAGGCTGATAAAACCGTAACACCGCTAGCACTGAGACTATTGTTGAACAGAGTGGTCACGACATCTGAGACCTTTACATCGGTTTTTTTACCCTTAGTCCTTCTTGACACCCCGCCACGTTCTCCATTCTCACCTTTCTCTTGCGTAATTTCATAATCATCCATGTCTAGAGTATTACCTGAATGACAGGTATCCATCAAAAGCAGTAATTTTCTAGAACCCGTATCAATCATGGAATCAACAATAGAATCAAATGAGACACCTTTGGATTGGACATTTTTGAAATCCATATCCTGTGGTGCATAGTAATAATTAAGCTTCTCATCAAGGACACCATGACCAGCAAAGAAAACAACAACTTGATCCTGAGGTCTGACTTCTCCTTTTAAAGATGCTAGCTCTTGTTGAATCTTTTCTTGAGTAGCATCTTCATTGAGCAAATAACTGACATGTGTTTTGCTAAATGATGATGTTTTTTCCGCTTTCGCGAAAGCGTCCGCTTTTGTAAACCATCCTAATCTCGCAGGGTCTGCTAAAGGTTTGCCCTTCTTCAATTGATAAAGCTGCCCCTGATCAATAACTACATCTAGAAGCAATTCAGAGTCGATCTCAATTTCTTTGCGATTCAACTCTTTAAAACTATAATCAAAAACCTGATAGGAAAACACCCTTCTATCTCCCACAAATTGATCGCTATACTTTGTGATCGTTTTATCTTGAGCGCTGATGTGAAAGTTATCTAAGGACTGGAGTTCAACCGATTCAGTAGAAGTCAATAAACTCATCTTTCCCTCTACTAACTTGTACAGATAAAGAATATCGTTCCAATCTTTAAATAAATAAATTTCTGCGTCATTTGACGTGGTGATAAAGGTCAGTGCATTTTCATTTTGAATATGATACTTTTTTATTTCTGGATCCTGTGATGCATAGTATTCTACAGTTACTTCATTATCATCCAGACCATTGTAGAAAGCGTTTATATCTACCCATTTACCATTGTCCAACAAAATAGCATTACCAAAAAAAATCTTTTCATTAGGTATGGTGGCGTTCACTACCTCATAGGAATTAGAACTGAAAGAATAGAAATGCAACTTTTCAAATGCTCGAAAAAAGAAACCTCCCGAAGTAGGAACTCCAGATCTTCTATACATCACGCTTTCTATTTCTGTTGGGGAAGGAAGATTCATCTCCTTCACAGTTGATTTCTCAAAGTCGTATAAAAATGTTTGCTCTAAAGAACTGTCATAGCGATACCAGTACCTTCCGTTGCCGCCAGCATATGTTAAGTCGATCCCGTAGCTATTGAATAAAAAATGATTTAACGTCGAGTACTTTTTTTTGCCGTTTAGGTCTTCTATGTGCAATGGCGATGCGTAAAATTCATCATAGTAATTTTGAATTTCTTGATCTGCTATTTCACCGTAAAACCTTGAAAGATCCAAAGCATCTTTGTCAGCAAACGTGAGATTGTTCTCTTGCTGCTCATATCTGGAAACACCGATGGCAAGTACGTGCAATTCCGGTTTCAATTCTGGGCCTTTGTAGATTATGTCCTGTTCAAAGAGTACTGCACCTGTCTCTTGATCTGCGATCGCTACAAGATTATGCGGTTCACTCACTTCAAAATCTAAACTATACAAGCCTTCTAGTTTTGTAATTCTCAAACTGGGAATAGCAACGTTATTCATTTTTACTTGAATCCTATCTAAAGGCAAAGAAGTCTGGAACGACAGCCTATTATTCAGAATATCCGTCTCAGCGACGTCCTCACCATTTAATAAGAACCTTGAAATTTGCCCCGAAGACTTACTGACGGGATCCTTTTTGGACACAGCTTTCTTAGCTTTTTGCACGGCAGCTAGAAATTCCTTGTCCACTTCTCCCATATCAGAAAGAACTTTAATTGGATCATTGAATTCATTGATAGATGCAGGTGATGAACCTCGAGCAACCAAATAGTCGCTTGCATCAAAGTTGGCTAAAAAACGACCAGACTTACCTACAATCAGTTGATCTTGAAAAGAAGGCAGGATCCAGTCAACTAAAGTCTCTTTAGATTCTATATCGTAAAGCTGTATCTGACCATCTGCAAAGCTGACAAAAACGCGTTTTTTGTCTGGACTCAGTGAAAGATTTGAAATTTTATGGGAAGAATCCAATTGAACGACATCTTCCCCTATTACTAAACCTAGATTCTCTACATACACCGCCCCATAGTTTTCTTTGAAATCAAAAATCTCCAACTTAAAACAGTCTTGTGTCTCTTTATTCCAAAGATTTTTATCGTTCATCGCATAGAACAAAACATGTTCTGTGCAATTGTTATAATCAAATGGTGGGGACACACTCACGCTAAATCCTGCATCTAAAACAGCATGAATCTTATACCGATTCTTTTCTGTAAATTGTTCAGTCTTCAATACCTCAAGCCCGTCAACTAATCGCAATTCAAAAAGAAAATCCGCTGATATAGTGGCCACGTATTCTCCATTTCTGCTCAACACTATGTCCCTGAATTCACCTTTCAATTGCTGGCATTGATCTGCTTCACAAATTTTCACCGTTCGCAAACTAGGGTTCTCTGCTAGAGAAAAATTGCTATTCAAAATGACTGATACCTGTTTTTCCTCTGAGTAACCTATAACATGTTCGAGTCCATTTAAAGCTGGTGAGATAAATGAATAATTATCAGTTTCAAGGTTATAACCTATGGCACGTATTTCACCATCAATCTCTGCTGTGAAGGAAATCGAACTATTAGCTAGATCCATCTGGTAGGGGTAAAAAAACCTACTCGATAAACGCATTCCTTTATTGAGTTCTAACCAGTCCTTGAAATGAAGTTTACCATATTTGTTTTGAAGGGTGTTTGCCGGGAAGTAACGTAGATTAGGAGTAAACGATCTGTATTCTGTAAGCAAGTAATCACCGTTGCCTAAGAAAAAAGCCTTGTTCTCGCTGTTGAGCACAGGCCTTCCCTTGCTATGTGACGACCTTTTTTTGAGATTATAGATGTAATGTGAATTAGAGTTTTCTTGATACCACTCTTTCTTTGTAAATCCTATCAGCTTTTGATCCTTTAAAGGCGATACGTAATTGAATGGCTGGCTGAATTCTATACGCTCGATTACATATTTGCTTTTATCTAGTCTTCCAGAAATAGCGCTAGAGCTGCCGCTCTGAAAGGTAGGAAAGTAGAGCCAGTGGTCGCCAGATTCATCCACCTCAAGTCTCCAATTCATCCCACCTGACTCAACCTCAAAAACTTTCTCTGATGACAAATCTTGGGTATTGAACCTATGAACAGTAACCAGGTCTTCTTGATCACGAGTCTTAGAGAACAGTAAGAACGTCTCATTTGATTCAAATAATAGATGATAAGTTGCCATGGTCTCAGAAAGGTCTTGTTTGTTCAAAACATTACCTGCAAAATCCGACAGTACTAATTCGTTATAACCATTGACTCCAACACTCTGGACATATACAAGCTCCTGACCGTTAGGTGAGAATGAAGTCTCAACAACTTTCTTCGCCGTCTTAAACACTCCTATTTGCTCAAAGGGATCGGCTTTAACAATAGCCAGCGAGTTATCAAATTGCTTCCTTGAAGCGAGGGAAATGTAGTTTTCGTTACGCTTTCGCGAAAGCGAACTAGTTATCCCTACCTTCTTCAAAAAACTACGGTCATTCAGGTCATAAAAATGTAATGAATCTATAGCATGGTTTTCGATTGTATAACTTTTTACCGTGGTGAGTGTACTATCATTAATGGAGTACATCAAACTGATATACTGATTATCAGCTTTTTTAAATATTCCCTTATAATCCCCCGTATCCAGATCATAAATTAACACCTTACCAGATTGATCTGAGGTGTAAATCTCATTCCTGTTTTCGATGACCACTGCATCAGTAACCGCAGAATGATGAATATCTTTTAGTTGTACACCAGATTGGGAAAGAATAGTCCAAGAGGTACTTACTAGGAATATGAATAGAAGACTGGTACGTAACATGTTTGAATATCTATAACCACATGTAGTCGTTAGAAGACTAGACCACAATATATTATAAATATAGTGAATGGATCATTTGCGCTTTCGCGAAAGCACAACACTATCTATTCTTCCAAACAATATCTATACCCTTGAAATCTTCAGACGCCTGTTCTTTTGCTTGATTGGGAATCATGAATTCTTTCTCATGAATAATCTCGAGGTCATTGTCAAAATAGAATAGCATGGTTTCCTCTCCCTCATAATCACATATAGCTAGCGCATGAATCTCAAGATCAGCAAAAAAATCATCTTTGATGATCTGCGGTTCTTGAAATTCAAAGGTGTGCAGTACCCTTGCGCCTTTGAAGTAGTCAAAGTCGTCTATGTAGATCTGATCAGCCATTGAGTGATTCTAGATAGATCGATTAGGGTCAAAACCCTCCAAAAGTTGTGCAACGCGCTGGACAAACTGTCCCCCTAGCGCCCCGTTGACCACACGGTGGTCATAACTGTGTGACAAGAACATCTTCATGCGGATACCTATGAAATCACCCTCAGGTGTTTCCACCACGGCAGGAACTTTCCTGATGGCGCCTAGTGCAAGGATTCCCACCTGCGGCTGATTGATAATAGGCGTACCCATAATCGAGCCGAAAGTCCCAACATTAGTAACAGTATAAGTCCCGCCTTGGGTATCGTCTGGCTTCAGTTTTCCGCCTCTTGCACGACCGGCTAGGTCATTTACCGCCTTTGCCATGCCTACCAGATTCAACTGATCAGCATTTTTAATGACAGGTACAATAAGATTCCCGTCTGGCAACGCAGCCGCCATTCCTAGATTAATATTCTTGCGTTTGATGATTTTATCACCATCCACCGAGATATTGATCATCGGGAATTCCTTTATGGCCTGCGCAACGGCTTCCATAAAGATGGGTGTAAAAGTCAGATTCTCGTTCTCACGCTGCTTGAACGCATCTTTGTTTTTCTTTCTCCAATTCCAAATATTGGTCACATCGCACTCGATAAAACTCTGGACATGTGCGCTAGTCTGAACGCTGGCCACCATGTGGTGCGAGATCAATTTGCCCATGCGGGTCATCTCGATGATCTCATCCTCACCAGAGACAGATACAGGTGTTGCAACTGGCTTACTGGTAGCAGAAGTCTGCTGTTGTCCAGCTGGTTGCTGTTGAGGTTGCGCAGTTTTAGCCGGCTGTGTCTTCCCTGTCTTGCGATCATCTAGATAAGCGAGAATATCATGTTTGGTTACTCGACCGTCCTTGCCAGTCCCGTTAATGGACTCAAGTTCATCCATGGATACGCCCTCTTCCTTAGCAATATTCTTGACCAGCGGTGAATAAAACGCCTCGCTGCTGGAATAGTCATTGGCAGCTGTTGCATGTCCTTTATCCACTTGAGCCTGAGCGGCTGCGACCGCAGCCATATCTACTGCTTGTGGTGCAGACGTCTGCGCGCTTTCAGCTGGCTCATTAGCTGCTGGTGCTGGAGTTGCTTCATCAGATGCAGCGTCAGTCTCGATGATGGCAATTGTTTGACCTACTTGAACAACATCGTCTACCTGAAACAGGATTTCGGCAAGCGTTCCATCTACCTCGCTAGGAACCTCGCTATCCACTTTATCTGTAGCGATTTCAAGAACGGGCTCATCCATCTCGATGGTATCCCCTACTTCCTTGAGCCATGTAGTGATGGTTGCCTCGGCGACACTCTCGCCCATTTTAGGTAATTTCAGTTCAAATCTTGCCATGTCTTGTAATCAACTATAACGTTTTCTAGCGTGTGCAAAAGTAAGGATTTCACGGTGCGTAAGGGAGCATCAGACTTGACAGCATTCTTAAATCTGTTATAACAAGCGCTTATCAACGGATTTGATCGAGTGGCGTCACCTTACCCCTCAAGTCGCTATGATCACTGCCGTATATTTTTGTGTTTACCTGATTTAGAAAACGATAGTGGTACTTTTTTGAATTTTGAGCCATGAAGCTTATGACCTGACTCGCTGACACATTCTTCAGATCCCAAATCACCAATCCAATATTTTCGCTCTTTTTAAGTTCATCGATACTATTGACTGAAAAATCAAAGTGTTGCGCAAGTTTCTCGTCATCACTCACTAAAACTGATGCTCCCTCAATCATTTGTGGCACTCGTTCTTGTACAACACGCGGGGGAAAAAGAGCAAGTGCCTTTACTGCAAGGGAAATCGTCCACGACTCCAAAAAATTGTTTTTGAAATGCTTCTCGTAAAACAATTTCATTGCACCATAAAAGCGCTCATTGTTTTTCTTGTCGCGTATTGTACTCTCGCCTTTAAAATGTATTACGATCTGATCACCTAAATAATAGTTGACGTAACCTTTTTTTAGCGCTGTCACACTCAAATCTATGTCTTCTCCATACATGAAATAACGCTCGTCAAAACCACCGCAATCATTGTATACATTGCGCTTACAAAACATAAATGCGCCGACTAAAACTTCAGTTTTACCTCTATCCCTCTCTACTAGCTCCTTGAAGTAATATCCCGCGTCATTCCCCAGCATCTTTTGCCTAGCGACCTTGGGCGTAGGTATGTGCCTTTTGCTTTCTGGGAGAAAACTCCCAGAGCCGTCTATCAGTCGGCAGCCCATGAAGCCTAATGGTGTTTTCTCATTATACGCTTTCGCGAAAGCAAGACAATTTTCAAACACCTGCTCTCCTACAATCGTATCCGGATTCAAGATGCAAAGGAATTTCCCTGTTGAATGAGCGACTGCGATATTGTTTCCTATGGCAAAGCCATGATTTTGATCAAATCTCAAAATCTTGACGTCGGTAAATTGCCGCTCGATAAAATCAATACTACCATCTGTAGATTGATTATCGGCGACAATTATTTCTGCTTGAATCTGCTGCGTGGCGTTAATGGCGCTGTGGACACAGGCCTCTAGAAAAGGACCTGCATTGTAATTCAGAATGACCACGCTTAATTCCAAAGCGTCTAGTTTTTCAATGAATTTTCGTAGGGGACACGCTGCAAGATGCTTCGCCCCAGCGTCACCTCGTCCGCAAATTCCAGTTCATCGCCCACTGCAATCCCTCTTGCAATCGCACTCGTATTGACCTCTAGGCCATCTAGCTGTTTGAAAATGTAGAAATTGGTCGTGTCACCTTCAATCGTGGGGCTAAGTGCAAAAATGATTTCGGTCACGCCATCATTTTTTACCCGATCAACAAGGCTGCGCACATTCAAATCCTGCGGACCGATACCGTCCATAGGGCTGATCTTTCCACCCAGCACGTGGTACAATCCTTTGTACTGACTGGTATTCTCAATCGCCATCACATCACGGATGTCCTCGACTACGCAAACGATGGTTTGGTCGCGATTGATTGCAGTACAGATTTCACAGAGCTCAGTATCACTAACATTATGGCACTTCTTACAAAAATTCAGGTCATGCCGCATGCGCGTGAGCGCTTCTGCCAGCTGATCCGTCTGATCTTCTGGCTGTCTCATGAGATGTAGAACCAGACGTAAAGCCGTTCGCTTACCGATACCTGGCAGCTGCGAAACCTGATTGACGGCCTCTTCTAGAATTTTTGAGGAGAAGTTCAAGACTTACTAACGTTTATATAAATCAAGGATCTTAAAACAGTGGATTAAAAGAGAATTAGAGTGGCGAATACAAACCTATTTCTGAAATCATTTTGTTCGAATCGTAAACAAAATAAAGAGACTGCCATCCATAGTAAATGGTTACCAAGCTTTTTTCAGGTTTTTTACAAACACGTTCCTTTCCGAAGGTTTGATACACCAGATCTATAGGCTGTCCGACAGAAATTCCATTCACATTAAAAGAAGCATCTAATAATTCAAAAGACCATAGAGTGTTTGAACCATCAATATACTTTCCCTGCTTATCCTGATTACCAGCGAATGTAATCCTAGACTTACCATCGTTATAATAATGCCAAGGATATCCAAATTCAATTTGGTCTTGATCACCTTCGAAATCAAAACCAATAATTAAATCACCCAACACCGATTTAAAATTCTCATGGGTAAAATCAGTCCGATCAAAATCCCAGCCGTTCAAACGGAGGTCAAGTTCTGTGCGATCGAATAAACATGTTTTGTTTTCTGACGCAATTAAATCTTCTTGACTAAAAGAATAATTCGAAAAAGCAGAAAGTAAAGTAAAAGCAATTAATCTGAAGAAATAGACATCCATACTCTTATATTATTCAGATCTATCTACTAGCTCCATACGCTTCACAGTACGCATCTCATCATCCATATAGATATAGAAAACGGCGTCCCCGTAAGCAGTATACATGCGTTTATTGGCACGATCAGGACAAAATTGAGGGATGTTGTCCTTCACTTCTTGCATCCCATCACCCACTTTCAAGCCATTGACAGCATATCTGTCTGTTTTGATATTGAAGCGGAAGCTGACTTCCTGTGCGTTGCCAGCATCCTTACGATCCAAAATGGTAAAAGAATCTGAACCAACTGAATAAATAGTCCCGCCGTCTATTATTTCAGTCGTGGAGACTGTACCATCCATCATATCTTCTGTAAATAGTGCCCTGATTACTTTTTTCAGATTATGCTGCGGTGAATTCACATCGTACCCATTTATCTGCATATTGAATTTGGCTGGGTCTAGTTTACAGATGGCGTAATTATAGTCTTGTGCAAAAGCAATCGACGCAAGAGCAAATGGCATTAAAAAAAGTACAGATTTCATGTTTATAGATTTCAAATTAGAATATTAGTTTTTCAGATGGATCATGGCAAAAACCGCGTAATTGATCATGTCCTGATAGTTTGCCTCTAGACCTTCACTTACCAAAGTCTTGCCATCGTTATCCTCGATCTGCTTGACGCGCAGCAATTTTTGCAGGATCAGATCTGTCAGCGAACTCACACGCATATCACGCCACGCCTCGCCATAGTCGTGGTTCTTTTGCATCATAAGCTCCTTGGTAGCGTTGATTTGTTTATCATATTCGACTAACGCCTGACCCGTTTCAAAGTCTGGCTGTTCAACTACCCCTTTATCCAACTGGATCAAAGCCATGATGCCGTAATTGATGATTCCGATGAATTCGCTTTCCTGCCCCTCATCGATTTTGGTTTCAGCAAGTGTCTGTAAGCCGCGTATGCGCTGAGCCTTTATAAAAATCTGATCGGTAAGTGATGGCAGCCTGAGAATCCTCCACGCGCTGCCGTAATCCATCATTTTCTTTTCAAAAAGCGCTCTACACTCATCGATCACCGCATCATACTGCTGGCTGGTCTGCGACATATATCTTTGGACTTTGACCTGCAATTTAAGAACTCTCGCGCTATGGCAACGATAAATTGTGCCGGAACCCTAATTGACCTTTCAACGCCCCGCGTCATGGGAATTGTCAACTGCACACCAGACTCTTTTTATGACGGCGGCAAGCTAAGATCTGACAAGGATGTATTGAATCAAGTCGAGATAATGCTTACTGATGGCGCGACCTTTATTGATGTGGGTGGCTATAGCTCAAGACCCGATGGTCAAGATATTTCTGTCGAGGAAGAGAAAAGGCGTGTTTTGCCAGTTCTGGAACTGATTTGTAAAAATTTTGATATTGTAGGATTGAGTTGTGACAGCTTTCGCGAAAGCGTAATCACAGCAGCCCTAAACCACGGTGCAACCATCGTAAATGACATAAGCGGCGGGATGCTGGATCCGAAAATGTTAGAGACCGTTGGGAAAGCGAGAGTTCCCTACATCTGCATGCACATGCGCGGCACGCCGCAAACCATGAAATCACTCACGGATTACGATGACATCGTCAAAGAAATGATTTTTTATTTCAGCGAGCGTCTGGCTGCTGCGCGAGCGCATGGGATCAATGATGTGGTGATTGATCTGGGATTCGGTTTTGCCAAAACCCGTGAGCAAAACTTCCAACTGCTCAACAATATCGAATTGTTTAAATCGCTAGATGTACCCGTGCTGACAGGTGTATCCAGAAAGTCGATGATCTACAAAACGCTAGACATTACTCCAGACCAAGCACTTAACGGAACCACCGCACTTCACATGACCGCGCTGATGAAAGGCAGCAATATCTTGAGGGTTCATGACGTCAAAGAAGCGGTTGAGGTAATGAAGCTTTATCAGGAATTAGTAGACAGTAGCAAAAAACAGTAAATAACAGAAATTTCAAATTACAAGCTCCAAATCTCAACAACCTCAATTCACAGAGCTCAGCTATCATGCTGATGAACATCAGCATCTCACAGGACGCCCAGAGCAGGACTTGCCCCATGCGTGATCGCAATTGTGAGAAGTTGAAACAAGTATAACTGAATAGGCTACTTTGTAATAAATAAAGGAATCTACATTCACTTTCAGTCTCAGTTTCAATTTTAATTTCAATTTCAAGTTCGTATTCAACTTCAAATTCATCATCTACGCTTAGACTTATACTTAGTAACCCTATTTTAGCAATCCATGGAACTGCCATCGTTACGCATACTTGACTTGATCGATATCCTGCTGTTTGCGGTGCTGGTGTACTACATCTATACGCTGGTGAGGGGTAGCGCGGCAATCAACATTTTTCTGGGGATCGTCATTATTTATATTATTTACGAGATCACCCTTTTTCTAGAAATGCAACTACTTAGCAAGGTGCTGGGTGCGTTTACTGGTGCAGGTGTTTTTGCTTTGATTGTTGTGTTCCAACAAGAGATAAGGCGTTTTCTACTAATGCTAGGAACAACAAGTTTTGCCTCTCGTAAAGCTATTCTCAGGCACCTAAAAATTTTTCAGCAAGACACTAGCGAGGTAGACAACAGAACCATCAATGCCGTGCTTGAAGCCTGTGGTCACATGTCCATCAGCAAGACGGGTGCGCTCATCGTGGTTAAACGTGAGGGAACGATCGATTTTGTCAAAAACACCGGCGATCGCATGGATATCGCGGTGAATTCACCGATTATCGAAAGTATCTTTTTCAAAAACAATCCGCTTCATGACGGCGCCATGGTCATCGAAGGAAATCGAATTACGGCGACAAGAGTGATTTTGCCAGTATCTGAAAATTCAAAAATTCCGGGGAGGTTTGGTTTGCGTCATCGCGCTGCGCTGGGCGTGACCGAGCGTAGTAACGCCATTGCAATTATTGTAAGTGAAGAGACGGGCAATTTGAGCCTTGCTCACGAGGGTAAATTGGAATCATTTACTGATATCGACCAGCTATCATTTAAAGTAAAAGATCTTATTCTAGATTAAGCTGTTTCTCGATACCATTCTTTTTGAAAACCTTAACTATTTTAGTCCCAACTGATATTCAGTTATGGGAAAGGTCAAGAAAATCAAAAAAGTCGAGAAAATCTCACCTGCTGTTTACGAGCGCCATTGCAGAAATTGCGGTGAGTTAGTCGCTGCTGGAAAGCATTATTGCGGGAACTGCGGTGCTAAGTGGATTGAAAACCGCATCACGATGCGCAATGTAGCCAATGACTTCAGCGATATGTACCTTGGTTTTGACACTAAGTTCGTTCGCACGTTTGTTGATTTATTTCGTAAGCCTGAAGATGTGATTAATGGATATATCGATGGCAGGCGCGCCTTTTATGTGGATGCGATTAGATATACATTGGTAGCAATTTTTCTAGCCGGTATCTATGTTCTTGTTCTAAAGAATATTGACCCGCAGTTTGTTTCATTTAATGGTGATGAGATTTACAGATCTCTAGGCTACACCGATGATATGATTAAGCAGGTGAATGAATCTAATCAGAGATTCACCTCTTATGTATATGATTATCAAGGTGTATTCATGCTCGCATCTATCCCGATCTATGCGTTTATTGCCAGAATCACATTCTGGAGTAAGCGACGTTTCTTCAATTTCACTGAGCACATCGTTTTTTACTTGTACACCGCGGGACAGTCATCGATTGTATCGTCAGTCATTTCTCTTATCCTTCTGGCGATAGACATCAAGTATTTTGTAATTTGGATGTATCTATTTGTTCCATCTCAAGTAGCTTTCACGGCCTACTGCTACAAGAGGGTATTTAATCTGACAATTGGTGGGACCGCATTAAGGACTTTGAAATTCCTCTTTGTCTTTGTAAGCACCTATCTCGTGGTTGCAATTGTCGGTGCTTTAATCGGTATATTTCTTAAACTAAAAGGCTTCATCTAGGCCACCTCCTGCTGTAAAAACTGTACCTCGTAGAGATTCTTGTAGTAACCGTCTAGTTTTTGAAGCAGCTCTGTGTGATTACCCATTTCCACGATACGACCTGCGTCCATGACGATAATTTTGTCCGCTTTTTTGATGGTGGCTAGACGGTGGGCGATAACAATAGATGTACGATCTTTTGTGATGATATCAATCGCCTGCTGAATCAACTGCTCGCTGTAGGCATCGATCGAACTGGTCGCCTCATCTAAAATCAAAATGCTGGGATTAGAAACGTATGCCCGCAAGAATGCAATCAATTGCCGCTGTCCAGAGCTTAACATCACCCCGCGCTCCTTGACGTTGTATTGATAGCCGTTGGGCAGCGAACTGATAAACTTGTGCACCCCGATTTTTTTTGCGGCTGCGATGACATCTTCTTCGGTGATGGAATCATCCTGTAATGTGATGTTGTTCAGGATGCTGTCGGCAAAAAGGAAAACGTCCTGAAGTACAACGGCTATTTGTGATCGTAGGGATTGAAGTTTGTACGCTTTCGCGGAAGCGGAATCTATCAAAATCTCCCCACTATCAATTTCATAGAATCTAGAAAGCAGATTGATAATCGTGGACTTGCCTGCACCAGTCGCGCCTACTATTGCAACGGTTTCTCCTGCAGCCACCTTAAAACTCAGATCCCTAAGCACCAGTTCATCTTGCACGTAGCTAAAATTTACATTCTTGAATTCAATTTCGCCTCTTAACTCACCTGCAACTAGATCGCCCTCATCTTCAATCTTGCTGTCGGTGTCCAGAATATTGAAGACCCGATTTGCTGCGACCATTCCCATCTGGAGGGTATTGAATTTATCTGCGATCTGGCGTAGGGGTCTGAATAGTTTCTGTGACAGATCGATAAACATAACGATGGTACCTATCTCGACTGCCACGGCCTGATTGCCCAGATTCATGATCACACCTATGTAAACGATCAAACCGATGGTGATGCTAGAAGCCATCTCGGCAATCGGGAAGAAAATTGAGTTGTACCAAACCGTCTTTACCCAAGCGTTGCGGTGCTTGTTGTTAATTTCTTTGAAGCGCTGATATTCTATTTTTTCGCGGTTGAAGATCTGCACGATTTTCATTCCCGTGACCCGTTCCTGAACGAAAGAATTAAGATTGGACACCTGATTGCGTACCTCTTCAAAAGCTTTCTTCATGGCTTTTTGGAAGACTCGGGTAGCGTATAGAATAAATGGCATCACAGCCAAAGCAATCAAGGTAAGTTTCCAGCTGGACACCGCCATGAAGACAAGCACTACAAGCATCTTCAACAAGTCTGAGATGATGACAAAAAGCCCCTGCGAAAAAATACTGGCAATAGTCTCGATGTCGCTCACCGCTCGTGTGACCAGCTTACCGACGGCACTTTTGTCGAAGTATTTCATCTTAAAGCCCAGCATGTGGTCAAATAGCTTTAAGCGCAAATCGCGTATCACTTGTTGACCGAGCCAGTTGGCATAGAATATAAAACTGAGCTGCAGGATAACGTCGACCATCAGAACAGCGATCATCAAACCGATAACCGTCATAAAACCATCGTATTCACGAGGAATGATATGCTCATCGATAGCGACTTTTATAAGGTAAGGCATCCCAATGGCAGTGATGGCAATGAGGATCGCGCTGATCGCCACAAAAAAGAACGTGCCGCGATAGGGTTTCGTAAAAGAGATCAGCCGTTTGAATAATCCTATGTCAAATGCCTTACCTGTTGTGCTGGCCATTCAGTTGTGTTTTTTTTAGTGCGGTCTTCATCTCCTCTGGTCGCTGTGTGCCGATGATACGTTTTTTGCCATTGGATTCAAATTCCAGTCCCATCTTGCCTCTCACATTGTAAATGACGTAGTATCCAGGCCAGAGCCTAATTCCCCATCCACCTACAAATCCGTAATCCTTAACCTCTGCAGAGGTGATGCATTTGATATGGTAAGTGCTAGAAACAAAGGGCGAAAATTTCATCTCGATGCGGTCTGAGTAGATTTTGGTGGTCAGTTTCATGACTAGAAATAGCAGAATCAACAAGATCGGAACTGCAGCAGCAAGTACGACTACCGTCAGCGGTATGCTATCTTTCTCCACATAAAATAGCGGGATGAAACAAACTCCTACCACGCCGATAAGAATCAGCCAGAGCCACCATTGATCAAAACGCTGTTCTTCTTTGAAAAGCAAATCCACCTCACAAAGGTAACGGCTGGGGCTAGATCACGTGTACCTACAAATTGCTAAGAAAATTAGGCTGCCTAATAAGTTATTCTACTCAGGAACAGCCCGTGCGCTGGCGCACTAGCGCCAGCCTTGCCGCGTTTCTTGCTTTGGATGATTTGATGCAAGTCATCAATTGTCTTTTTCCCGTAGCCAATATCCAGCAAAGTTCCAACTATAGCCCTCACCATATTCCTCAAAAAGCGATCTGCCGTTATATGAAAAACTACATGCCACTCATCGATTTTCTCAAATCGCGCCTCGGTGATGTCGCATAAATAGGTTTTTACATCTGTTTTTGACCTGGAAAAACACTCAAAATCTCTATAATCCAGTAAAATTTGAGCTGCCTGATCCATCAACTGAAAATCCGGCTGCCGATGCAGAACATAGCTGGTTTTATTGTAAAAGGGATCGGCTCGCAGGTGAAAGTGGTATTCATACGATCTGGCCTTTGCGTCAAACCTTGCGTGTAGATCAGACGGAAAAACATCAAAAACCGAAATGTCATTTGGTAGTATCTGGTTTATTCGGTAGACTAGATTTTTAAGGCGAGCTTGATCATCCATTTCAAAATGAGCAAACATCTGTCGTGCATGAACTCCCGCATCGGTTCGCCCTGCTCCAGTCAACAAAACGCGCTGTCGCAACAACAAACTGAGTTTTTCTTCCAAAACACCTTGAACGGTTACTGCATCAGGCTGTTTTTGCCAGCCGTAGTATGCTGCGCCATTATAGGCCAGCTTGATCATGTAGCGTTTTAGGGACATGGGGCAAAGGTAGACAGAACAAAATCTCAAATGACAACTGATCAAAAGATCAATGAATTGCTAGCTTTGCCTCGACACAGACTTATGAAAATCCTCTTACTCTCAGACACCCACAGTCACATGGACGACTGGATTTTAGGCCATGTAAAACAGGTAGACGAGGTTTGGCATGCGGGGGATATTGGAGATTTGTCGGTGACGCGGGCAATCGAGGAGCTGAAACCGCTAAAAGCGGTTTACGGAAATATCGACAGCGCCGAGATAAGGGCGACCTACCCCCTACACCAGCGCTTCGACTGCGAGGGCATTGATGTCTGGATCACGCACATCGGTGGTTATCCTAACAGGTACAATCCGCGCATACGTAAATCCATGAATGAGAATCCACCAGATCTGTATATCTGTGGACATAGTCACATCCTTAAAGTGATGCCGGATAAAAAACTCAATCTGCTGCATATGAATCCAGGTGCGGTAGGCAGGCATGGTTTTCATAAAAAACGGACAATGCTCAGGTTTGAGATTAATGCCGGTAAAGTTGAGAATCTTGTAGTGATTGAAAAAGATAGGAATGCTGAATGACATTAAAAAAATTATCGCTTGGTAGACCCATCCCCAGCCACTTGCAATCCGCTCGCATCCTCGCAGGTTGCAGGAGGGGAAGGGAGTTCTTCAACTCAAATTCTATAGTAGCGCGCATGATGAAAGTCCTTCCCCTCGGGAAGGAGTTAGGATGGGTTGGCGATGTGTGTTAGAAATCGTAAATATGAATAATAACATTCAATAACATACCCATCCCCAGCCCTTCCCCAGGGGAAGGGAGTTCTTCAACTCAAATTCTATAGTAACGCGCATGATGAAAGTCCTTCCCTTCGGGAAGGATTTAGGATGGGTTCACGCAAGAAGGTTTTAATGAGGTCAAGCATCTCAGACCTCGCTAGCTTCTCAAGAGTAAGCTTTCGCGAACCTGCCTGTCGTGCCTCTGGCAGGCAGGAGCAAAAAAATCACACCAAAACAAAAGACCTGCAAGGTGGCGCCTCACAGGTCTTTCTACTAATTATACTAAGATCAAAATGTCATCGCAATCGATCCACAGATTTTACGAGCAGTTCATCCTTCCTGATTGCCCTGTTTGCTAGGACCAGTAAAACGATAGTTAGGATGGGGATGAACGTCCCAATGCCTTTCTCAGCAACCGCCGTCGCTCCAGACATGGTTAGGGCTCGATAAACGAAGACTCCCAGTAAAACAAAGTTTAATATGATGTTCAGTCGGTTGATGACCGTCTGCAACTTTCGGTTTGTGTAGAGGAAAATAGCCACGAGAGCCAGCAACGCACTTGCCACAAACACACCAAAATAGGTGCCGTCGTCCATGGAGACAAACTCGTTGCTTTCGCCATCTACAAACACGTCCACCAGAAACGGCAACCCACCCGAATTAGCGGCGGCCAGTAACAAGAAAACGGTCTGTATGCGTTGTATCATCTAGATTATTCCTGCGGCAAAAGTAAAAACAATATGGCGTTAAAGGCAGTTGCGTAAATAGAATTTTAGTGTATAATTGCACACGTAATATTCACCCTCTCTGATAGGGAACTGTTAACCACATCACGGCATTTTCATTTATCCTGCCTTTTATCATCGATAACTTACCACACTTTTATGTTTCAGATAGCTGATTTAAAATCAAAAAAACTCCCTGAACTTCACGAAATCGCAAAAAACCTGAACGTACCCAAGTTCAAGCAGATGCGCAAACTGGACCTGATTTACAAGATTCTGGACCTACAAGCAAAAAATCCCGCCGTCGTCAAAGAACTGGACACAACTACAGGATCAGACGATTCTCCAACCACCGAGACAAAACCAGCCGAGACGGAAAAACGCGAGCGCAAGCCGCGCCCAAAAAGAACGGAGTCTAAAGAGAAAAACAACAGCGGCTCTGACGAGAATAAAAAGAAAGAGCGTCGCCCTCGCAACCCAAAAAGTAATGACGCTTCCGCGAAAACGGACACTCAGGAGTCCAAGTCTGATAAGGACCAGCAAAAGAGTGACTCAAAAGACCGTGAGGACAACAAGCAGAAACGGGATAATCGCAATAGCGACAATCGTAGCAACGACAGCGATAAAAACGACCGCAACAACAATAACAACAATCGCGGTCGCAACCAGCGCAACAACAATAACAACAATACCAATCACGTCCCCAAGGGCAATAAAGACACCCGCAACCGCTACCGTGACCCAGATTTTGAATTCGACGGGATTATCGAGAGCGAGGGCGTTCTGGACATGATGCCTGACGGCTACGGCTTCCTGCGCAGTAGTGACTACAACTACCTCGCAAGTCCTGACGATATCTATGTTTCACAGTCACAAATCAGGTTATTTGGTTTGAAGACTGGTGATACGGTACTGGGAATGGTACGACCACCGAAAGAAGGCGAAAAATATTTCCCACTCATCAAGATCTCACAGATCAACGGTTTGGATCCCAAAGTCGTACGCGACAGGGTCTCGTTTGAACACCTGACGCCGCTCTTCCCAGACGAGAAATTTACACTAGCCGAGCGTCGCGCATCAGTTTCTACTCGTATCATGGATCTTTTTGCGCCTATCGGTAAAGGACAACGTGGGATGATTGTCGCACAACCCAAGACCGGTAAAACGATGTTGCTAAAAGACATCGCCAATGCCATCGCCGCAAACCACCCAGAGGTTTACCAATTGATCCTATTGATTGACGAGCGTCCTGAAGAGGTGACAGATATGCAACGCAACGTGGACGGTGAGGTGATTGCATCGACATTTGATAAAGAGGCGCACGATCACGTGAGGGTCGCCAATATTGTTTTGGAAAAGGCAAAACGCATGGTAGAATGTGGTCACGATGTGGTGATCCTTTTAGATTCCATCACACGTCTGGCTCGTGCCTACAACACCGTACAGCCCGCCAGCGGGAAAGTGCTTTCTGGTGGTGTGGACGCAAATGCACTACACAAGCCAAAACGTTTCTTTGGTGCCGCGCGCAACATCGAGGGTGGCGGCTCGCTATCCATCATCGCTACGGCACTTACGGAGACAGGTTCCAAAATGGACGAGGTCATCTTTGAGGAATTCAAGGGAACCGGTAACATGGAACTTCAGCTGGATAGAAATATCTCTAACCGCAGGATTTTCCCAGCCATCGACCTCACCTCTTCCTCTACCCGTCGCGATGATCTGTTGCTCGAGAAAGATGTGGTACAGCGCATGTGGATCATGAGAAAGTATCTTGCAGATATGAACCCAGTCGAGGCTATGGAATTCATGTCGCAACGCATCAAACAGACAAGAAACAACGCAGAGTTCCTAGCAACGATGAATGATTGATGTTTTTACGCTTTCCCGCAGGGAAGTTTATACTGAGCCTGCCGAAGTACGAAAGCATAAACTCGACCATCATAAGAAATAGGAAGAACGGGCGTTGATTCTAATGTCCATTTGCTAGTTAGATCGGAAAGATGAGAAAGGTTTTAGGTTTATTGTTTTTCATGACGGCACTTACCACAAGTGCACAGACTATTGATTCGCAATTTGACTCGCTGCGTGCTAAGTCAAATAGCTGGAAGCAGTTCAAGGTGATACCACGTGCAGATTTAATAAAATTACAAGAAGCGACTGACAAGCGCATTGCTGGATTAAAAGACAGCATCAGCGATCTATCGGCTACGATCACCGAAAAGGACAAATCCATCAGCGATCTAGAATCTGAGCTGGCCGAAACCCAAACAGATCGCGATACCGCCATCGCCCAAAAGCAGACGTTGGACGTCGCAGGAATTGAAGTTGACAAGACTTTTTACAACACGCTGGTCTGTGGAATCATTGCCGGGCTGATTGTGGTTTTAGTGATTTTAGGCATACGCTACAAAAGCAGCCACGCTGTAGCCCGCGATGCAGAAAAGCAGCTCAAAACCACCGAGGACGAGCTGGAAGAACTGCGCCGTAAAAGCATCGAGGAACAACAACGCCTAGGCCGTCAATTGCAAGACGAGCGGAATAAGTTGGCGCGGTTGAAGAATCAGTAGGTGGAAAGAGATTTATTTTCAATATTGTTTGCTGATTTGAAAAACCAGTTTATATTTGCACCCGCTTAACGGGCGCGTAGCTCAGTTGGTTCAGAGCACTTGGTTTACACCCAAGGGGTCAGGGG
>CAYZJT010000023.1:0-34561 GCA_964478845.1 uncultured Flavobacteriaceae bacterium
ACAAAGGCAGCTTAAATTTCATTATTAACCTGTAGCCATATTTCAGGACGTGACAAATTGTTCCATAACTTATACCCCCGCACGAACTTTCAACAATTGAGAATGGCAGAAGATCATTGCCAGGGATTCTGGTAAAGACAGCGTTTGAATAATCAATTGATTTATCCGTATTAATTGGATAATCAATCAGGAATTGTATAAGCGTAGTATCATTGACAACAGTTAATTGATAGTTGCGCAATAAAGTTTGTTCTTCAATACTATCTTGAACAATCTTGAATGTGTAATTATCAAAATTGGGAGCACTGTACTTTCTTATGTGTGTAGTATCAAGAACAATACCCGCCGTGGTATGTGCATCATTTGTTGTCAATCCATAGGAACTCGAATTTTGACGCGTCATTAAGTCACCAAAACTATTACCGAGAATAGGATCATGTAATATTTTGTGAATATTCACACGTTCACCTTGAAATTAGATAGGTTGGCTTTCTGACGATTCAGCATTTCGGTGATAATTATCATGCTCCAGTAGATCATCCTGCTGGCAAGCAAATATCAATACAATAATTGCGGCACCGGAAGATAAAATCCAGGAGTATCTTAGATTAAATCTGAAATTCAGAATACCTTAGTTTCTTTGATAAAAGAAAAGTAAGAGAAATATTTCAATTCTTAAAGAACTGTGAAAAGATTAAATCCCATTTACACACTTCCTGATCTCAACCAGTCGGGTCATCAGTCCCTCAAGATGTTTAAGGTCGAGCATATTTGCGCCATCACTTTTCGCGGAAGCGGGATCAAAATGAGTTTCTATAAATAGGCCATCAACATTGTTGACTACACCCGCTCTCGCGATTGTTTCAATCATATCTGGACGACCACCAGTCACGCCGCTGGATTGATTGGGTTGTTGTAAGCTATGAGTTACATCTAGGACGGTGCTGGCAAATTCTCGCATGGTAGGAATCCCTCGATAATCCACGATCATATCCTGATACCCAAACATCGTCCCACGATCGGTCACCATTACTTTTTTGTTTCCTACATCCTGAACTTTTTTCACCGCATGTTTCATGGATTCAGGGGACATGAACTGGCCTTTTTTCAGGTTGACTGTCTTTCCGGTTTCTGCCGCGGCAACAACAAGGTCTGTCTGGCGCACTAGGAAAGCCGGGATCTGCAAAATGTCAACATACTCAGCAGCCATGGCTGCATCGCCTACCTCATGGATGTCAGTTACTGTAGGGATATCAAATGTCTCTGACACTTTCCTTAAAATCTTCAAGGCTGTCTCGTCCCCTATTCCTGTAAAACTATCGATTCGGCTGCGATTTGCTTTCTTAAAACTGCCTTTGAAAACGTAGGGTATAGCCAACTTATCGGTAATTTCTACAACGCGCTCTGCAATGCGCAGTGCCATTTCTTCACCCTCAATTGCGCATGGGCCGGAAAGCAGGAAGAAGTTGTTACTGTTTGTATGTTTTATTTTAGGGATATGGGTGAGGTTCAAGGTAACAGATTTAAAATTAAAATTTTCGTGTTTGACGGGCTCCGACAGGCTCAGCCTGACAAGAGATGACCAACTTTAATTACTTGAAGTTATATGTTTCAACGGCTATAATCTATGAGTAAGCGACAGACTCCCCATCCCAGTTCATAAAACCGGTTTCAAGGTTGTAAGTGTTAGCAAATCCCATTTGATCCATGATCTGGCAGGCCTGACCGCTACGGCCGCCGCTGCGGCAGTAGATATAATAGCTTTTGGTTTTGTCCATAGATTCTAACGCATTCATGAATTTCTGCGGCTGATGGATATCATGGTGTTGCGCACCTTTGATCATTCCTTCTTCCTCGAGTTCTGCATGAGTGCGCACATCTAGAATGACGGCATTATCATCTTCAGCGATTTGCTGGCGGAATTCCTGATTGTTCAAGTCTTTCATTTAGTTGTTTTCTAATTGTAGTGTGGTATGGCCTGCTTTTTTGATGGCACCGTATCCTCCTAAAATATTCGTCAATTTGTCGAACCCGTGACTTTTCAAAATACTCGCGAAAATTACCGATCGGTAGCCGCCTGCGCAATGTATGTAATAGTGATTTTCAGGAATCAATTCGTCCATGCGTTCGGTCACCTGGCTTAATGGTAAAAGCTGAACATCAGGGATGTGGCTGGTGGCGTATTCAGTAGGCTTTCTAACGTCCAGCGGATTTGCAATTCTACCAGCTTCAAACTGATTTACAAAATCCTGAGCTGCAACATCATTGATTTTAGCAATCTCGTAACCAGCTTCTTGCCATGCGGCGATTCCACCTTTCAAGTAGCCCTGGCTATTGTCGTATCCTACACGGGCCAGGCGGGTAACGGCTTCTTCTTCCCTACCCTGTGGCGTTACCAAAACAATTTTCTGGTCAATATTTTCTATCAGCGTTCCTACCCACGGGGCAAATTGTCCATCCAAACCAATAAACCAGCTGCCGGGTACATGCCCTGCCGTAAACTCTTGCGGGCTACGTACGTCCAGCACTAGAAAATCGGGATCATCTGCCAAAGCTTTGAATGCATGAGGCTTGATTCCCTCAGCGCCCCTGCGCAACACCTCGTCGATGCTGGAATTTACCCCTTTGTTCATCATAACATTTTTAGGGAAATAAGCTGGTGGCGGCGCAATATTGCTGCTTACTTCTCTTATAAAATCTTCACGTGAGAGACTCGTATCCAGCGCGTAATTTGTTTTTTTCTGATTGCCTAATTTATCACTAGTTTCAGAGCTCATGTTTTTACCACATGCACTTCCTGCGCCATGTGCAGGATAGACCGTGATATGATCTGGAAGCGGCATGATCACACTGTGCAGCGAGACATATAGTTTGCCGGCTAAATCTTCTTTGGTCAAGTCTGATTTAACAGCCAGATCAGGTCGACCTACATCGCCGATAAAGAGCGTATCACCCGTAAAAAGCGCCTGCTCTTGCCCGTCTTCATCCCTCAACAAATAACAGGAAGATTCCAGCGTGTGTCCCGGGGTGTGCAATAATTGCAATGAGATATCTCCGATTGAGAAAGTCTGTTTGTGTTCCGCTTTCGCGAAAGCGTAACTAGTTTCAGCACCTGGCCCAATCACGATGGTCGCACCCGTCTTGTCTGCCAGGTCCACATGGCCTGAAACAAAATCAGCGTGGAAGTGAGTCAGAAAGATGTACTTGATCTTTTCGCAAGAAGATTCTGCGCGATCAATGTATTGCTGAACCTCCCTCAGGGGGTCAATCACCGCCGCTTCACCAGCCGACGAGATATAGTAAGTACCCTGCGCAAGGCATTTTGTGTAATATTGTTCTACAATTGGCATGAGTAAAATTAAAATTTGATTTTTCGCTCAAGTGTCAAATCAAAAATAGTTTTTAGTGTAACTAAAAACCATTTATTTACTAACGATAAATTAAAGATCTAAATAAATTTAATTAATCTGTGGTACTATTATCTTTAAAGATGTTCACTTTATTTAAGTAATACAATCCCACGATACCGCAAAATACAAAAAATGAAAAAAGAAGTGTCGTTACGGATATCAGGAAAAAATCCAAATCTTTGTAACAGGTTGCATCACTATTACACCAAGATATTAAATTCAGCAAACTTGAAAGAGCAAAATAGAATGCCGCTACAATTCCTAAAATCACAAATCCTTTGATAAATTTCTGTGTTTTCATAATTTTAAACTAATCACAGTCTGAATATGCCATCCACGCTCCTGCAAGACCACCAGCCATTGCGCCCCATGCACAGCCACCTATGGCACCAACCAAAAAGCCTGCAGCTCTAGGATATGGTGTAAATGCTGCCACATAATAACCAACCGCACCCACAAATGCGCCTACAGTTGCACAACCAGTAGTTGCACCTGCAATAGCACCAACAACTGTATCTACAGCACATTTTACCCAACAAGGCATACAACCGCAATCTGAATCCGTAGCTGTACTAGGTACAGATGCATTCTGATCAAGATTATAAAAATAGTCAGCAAACCCTTTTTAAAGGTTGTGCAGTCGATTCCATTGATGCTTTCTCATATCCTGTTAAATTTGCCTCTACAACGGAATTTTCAAATGTATTTATATTTCCATATAAATCTTCCCAAGATTCGAAATTAGAAATGTCAGATAGGCTTTGGTGTAAAGTCAAAAACTCAGATGAGTAATCAATTGAAGGCGTTAAAGAGTCTGAAGTAATTTCAATAAGTTCGAAACCAATTTGTTCCAATTGGTCCAAATAAAAATTTGTAAGTATTTCTTCATCAGTTATCTCATTAGTTCTAGCATAATTAACTGTTGTATCAAATGCCTCTACAATTGAACCAATTTGATAAGTATCTGTCACCGAATTTACGGTAGATTGATGACCCTCAAAATCTAAATGACTTGAATTAATCTGACTATTGTTTTCATAAACTGGTTCCTCAGAAGTACAAGCATTTAAAAGTATCGCTAATGCGAAAAGAATAATAGGAAATTTTAGAATTCTCATTTGTTATAAATTTTGGTAAAAGTAAATTATTACTTTATGCGACATCCTATAGTTAGAGTTTCTTTTACCGCGATTTCACGTCCATCCATTAGTGCCTTGATAGCATCTTCTAGAAATTTGTTTTTTACGTTATTGGCATCTTTGTGGTTGTCATCGATGGCACCTATGTACTTGACAATGTTCTCATCACCCTCCTTTTCTAATAAATAAACATGCGGAGTTTTGGTTGCGCCGTATTTCGGGTAGATCTTCTGCCCAGCGTCAACTAGATAAGGAAAAGTAAAACCTTTTTCAGCAGCACGTTTTTTCATATTCTCGTAGCTATCCTCAGGATAATCGCGGGGATTATTCGGATTGATAGCAATTACAGGATAACCGCTGTATTTGTATTTTTTGTCGATTGCGATGATGCGATCTTCATAAGCCTTGCTGTAAGGGCAGTGATTACAAGTGAATATGACTACAAAACCTTTAGCATTGGGATAATCGCTCAAGGATACCATTTCACCGTCGATGTTTTTAAGGTTGAAGTCAGTTGCCTCATCACCTATTTCATAGCCATCTGTAGCTTCTTCCAAACCTTTAGAATGTTGATTCTCTGAAATAAGAACTTGATCATCAGAAGGATCTGTGGCGTAGAGATCTTCCGTCGCTTCAAAATTGATCATGCCTGAAGCAAAAGCAGCAATCAGCGCTATTACCAATATGGCTACAAGTACTTTTAGGGTTTTCATAGGTAAGTTTTTATTTCTTGTTCAAGCTCAGCTTCTGTAAAAGTTTGATTGTAGAATCTGCTTTTGTTTTTGCTTTTTATCAGGGTTACTGGAATCGCACCATCCCAGTGCGGATCGACAAGCGGTATCCACTCTGCTGCGTAAGGATCATCCAGTAATTTGACCTGAGAACGGATCTTATTTTTCTTCAAAAACGGTTGTACTGCACTGCCAAGTTTTTCAACACCATCCAGAGAAATCAGAATGATATCCACATCATCTGAATACTCTGCCCCTATTGATTCAAAAGCAGGAAGTTCCTCAATGCAAGGCGCGCACCAAGTTGCCCAGAAATTAATGACCTGTACTCTATCAGAATTTGCGGCTAGCACGTCTTTGAAGGCTTCTCGGTCAATAATTTCAGCATCTGCTATCGGTCGATCATCTGCACAACTTATGATAAAAGCGTGAAGAAAAAACAGTAATCCTAATCTTTTCACGTGCTAAAAATAGATTTACTGTAAGGTTTGTAAAAATTTTTTAACTACTCTTAGCTATAGTGGTAAGAATGTTTAGAAAAATTAGTAGGAAGAAGCATTATTTAAACTTTCAACAAAAATGATTAAAGTTGAATTGCTTTTTTCATACGCTCGACCACTTCAAAAGCGGCCGGACACATTTCTGTATTGCGAACTGTTAAGTTACCGATCTGATAAATCTTTTTACGGTCGGTATGAGGGTACTCCCGACAGGCCTTAGGACGGATGTCGTAAATACTGCAATAATTATCAGCCCCTAGAAAGTGACAGGGAGTTTGTTGCAACACGTAGTCGTTGTCCTCGTCAATTCTTAAGAACTGATCGATAAAATCACCAGACTTCATTTTGAAGTGCCTTGATATGCGATCGATATCTTGAGAGGTAAATAATGGTCCTGTTGTTTTACAGCAGTTGGCGCATTTCAGGCAGTCTATCTCATCAAATACCTCATCATGAATTTGCTGGACTACTCCATCCAGCCCCTTAGGTTTTTTGCGGCGTAGTTTTTTGAAGAAAGTGATGTTCTCTTTTTTTCTGCTAGCGGCTTTGGAGGGTAGACTTTCTAAGATTCGCTGGACGTCCATGTTATTATGTATTCCGCTTTCGCGAAAGCGTATCAATCAAAAAACACCTGAAATCTAGCTGTTTTTAAGATGCCCTTCTCTAGCTAGCAACGTATTCTTAAGCAGCATCGCAATTGTCATAGGTCCCACCCCGCCTGGGACTGGTGTGATGTAACTCGCTTTTTTAGATACGGGTTCAAAGTCAACATCGCCTGTGATGTAATAGCCGCGCTCGCGAGATTCATCAGGCACGCGAGTGATACCTACATCTATAACAACAGCATCGTCTTTCACCATCTCTGCTTTTAAAAAACCTGGAACGCCTAAGGCGGTTATGATGATATCTGCCTGTGAGGTAATTTGTGTTATGTTCTTAGTGTGGCTGTGGGTGAGCGTAACAGTTGAATTACCTGGGAAACCTTTGCGACCCATCAAAATACTCATAGGTCGACCCACGATATGTGATCTACCGATGACTACGGTGTGCTTTCCTTTCGTCTCTACGTTATAGCGTTCTAGCAGCTCAAGAATACCAAACGGAGTAGCAGGAATGAAGGTACTCATATCCAGCGCCATGCGACCAAAATTAGTCGGGTGGAAACCGTCAACATCTTTTGCAGGATCTATTTCCATCAGCACTTTTTGCGTATTAATTTGCTCTGGAAGAGGAAGCTGGACGATAAACCCATCGATATCATCGTTGTTGTTTAGCTTTTTGATCTCGCGTAGCAATTCGGTCTCGCTGGTCGTGTTAGGCAAGCGTACCATGGTGCTTTCAAACCCCACGCGCTTACAAGCTTTTACTTTGCTGTTGACATAAGTCAAGCTGGCGCCATCATTACCAACGATCACCGCGGCTAGATGAGGTACCTTTTCTCCTCTGTCGCGCATCTCCTGCACGGTCTGGGCGATCTCGTTTTTTATATCGTTGCTGGTTTTTTTACCGTCTAATAGAGTCATAGTTAAGTTTTCAGTATGCAGTTGCAGTATGCAGTTGCATTATTCAGTTGCAGTAATTAATTCGTATCAACGCCAAATTTACTTGGATTCTCTATCATATAATTAATCAACTTACCAATCTCTTGTGATCTCGAATCGTAAGCCTCATAAGTCACAGAGTCAATGTATTTGCAAGCCATTGCAAACTTTAGCCAATTACGGGTTTCAGAATTTTCAGCATCGGCATCAGTCAATTTACTTATAAAGGGTTTTTCATATCGCCGTTTTCGGTATGCTTCTGTAATAATTGCGCAAACCGATCTTGATGAGCGCCTAATTTGACTGGTCAAAGAATAAATCTCTTCTTTCGGAAAACGCTTTGACATCTCGAAGACTTTCATGACCAAATCAAAACCTTTTTGGTAAGCAAGCAAAGATTCAAAACTCACAATGAATCTGATTTTGAAAGACTATAGACTGCATAAGGATTTCCCACTACCCGAGTTGAAACTGAAAACTGGTACTGCCGACTGGCAACTAAATTAGTTCCTCATCCCCATCATGTTCATCATGGCTTTTCCTTTACCGCCTTGCATCATCTTCATCATCTTGCTCATCTGGTCAAACTGCTTAAGCAATTGATTCACTTCTGTGACTGATGTACCGCTACCTTTTGCGATGCGTTTTTTTCGTGAACCATTCATGATCTGGGGCTTCTGACGCTCTTCCACCGTCATCGAATGAATGATAGCCTCGATTCCTTTAAATGCATCATCGTCAATATCCACATCTTTAAGCATTTTGCCAGCTCCAGGGATCATCCCCATCAGATCTTTCATGTTACCCATCTTCTTGATCTGCTGGATCTGAGATAGGAAATCATCAAAACCGAACTGATTCTTGGCAATTTTCTTGGAAAGCTTACGCGCTTCCTGCTCATCAAATTGCTCTTGAGCGCGCTCCACCAGTGACACGACATCCCCCATCCCGAGGATACGGTCTGCCATACGTTCTGGATAAAACACATCTATCGCTTCCATCTTCTCACCAGTACCGATGAATTTGATAGGCTTGTCCACCACACTTTTGATCGAAAGCGCCGCACCGCCACGCGTATCACCGTCCAATTTAGTAAGTACTACACCGTCAAAGTTCAGTCGATCGTTAAAGGCTTTTGCCGTATTAACCGCATCTTGACCCGTCATCGAGTCAACGACAAAAAGTGTTTCTTGCGGTTTTACCGCTGCATGCACCTGAGCAATTTCGTTCATCATCTGCTCATCCACGGCAAGTCGACCTGCGGTATCGATAATAACAGCGTTAAAACCATTTTGCTTTGCGTAGGCAATTGCAGCCTCACTGATTTTCACTGGATCTTTTTCGTCTCGGTTTGAGAAAACCTCTACTCCTATGCTGTCACCTACCACGTGCAGCTGGTCGATAGCAGCTGGTCGATAAATGTCACAAGCCACCAGAAGTGGTCGCTTGCTTTTCTTTGTTTTTAGAAATTTTGCTAGCTTACCAGAAAAAGTGGTTTTACCACTACCCTGAAGACCTGACATGAGAATTACTGTAGGGTTTCCTGAAAGGTTCAATCCTATCGCATCACCCCCCATAAGCTCTGTGAGCTCATCTTTAACGATCTTAGTGAGGAGCTGTCCAGGCTTTAAAGTCGAGAGTACACCTTGTCCTATTGCCTTATCCTTAGCACGAGCGGTGAATTCTTTGGCAATTTTATAGTTGACATCGGCATCCACAAGGGCGCGACGTATCTCTTTAAGTGTATCTGCTACATTTACTTCTGTAATGCTGCCGTGCCCCTTGAGCACGTGCATTGCCTTATCCAGTTTGTCGGTAAGATTATCAAACATAAATCCAGGTAATTCTGCGAAAACGGCAAAGATACTTTTTAGCCAGCGGCTCTTCAACCGTTTAACTGACTTATATGATGCCTATAAATGATGGAATGGACATTTTGAATTCCTGAGTAGTATTTGTTCGCTTTCGCGAAAGCGAACAATAAACATCTCTAGCATAATTACTTACTGCAGTATTTATAGACGATTTTCAGTTTGGTACGGTTTGTGGCTAAGTGACCGCATGTTTAACCGCGCAATTGATTTAAGCTTTATTATCTTGCGCCCCATTAAAATTTGATGATGAAAAAATTATTGTTTGTTTTATTCCTAGTCGTTACCACTACCACAGCCGTCGCACAGATAGGTTACGTAAGATATCAGACCTTGCTACTTACGATGCCTGAAAGTGCATCAGCTAACAAAGAGTTGTCTGAATTACGCGGAAAATTGCAGAAAACCATGCAAAAAGCTGAGGTAAATGCCGAAGAAAAAATTAGAGCAATCCAGTACAAGGCGCAAGATCCTACTCTTGATGATGCTAAGAAAAAGGCGTTACAAGAGGAATATGTATCTCTACAAACCGAGCTTGCTAGCCTCGAGCAAAAGAGTAAGCGTGAAATGGCTGACCTTGAAAACAAGCTGTTGAGCCCTATCGCAAAAAAATTGAACGATGCCATCAACAAGATAGCGAAGCAGAAAGGTTTGAAGATGGTTGTAGATGCTGCAACTGTCGTTTATGCAGAGGATGGGCTTGATATCTCTTTTGAAGTAAGTAAGGAGCTGGGTATCGCCATCGAAGAGTAAGTTTTTTATAATGGTACAGTCCAAACCCTTGCAATCGCAAGGGTTTTTTGTTGGCGTAACTTTGCACGATAGTCTTAAATATCAATGGTTGAGTATTTGAATTATGAGGTGATCAAATCACTTCATCTGATTTTTGTTATTACCTGGTTTGCCGGCTTGTTCTACATCCCCAGGCTGTTCGTATATCAGATTGAAGCTCACCAAAAACCGGAACCAGAAAAAAGCATTCTATTAGAGCAACTTAAGCTGATGACCCAGCGGCTGTGGTTTATCATTTCTTGGCCCAGTGCTGTTCTCGCTACAGCTTTTGCTATCCTTCTTCTCGTAATCAACCCATACTGGCTTCAGGCATCATGGATGCACGTAAAATTGGGGTTTGTTTTATTACTTTTCATCTATCATTACAAAACCCATTTGATCTATAAAGAACTTAAGAACAATGTTGTCAAATGGACTTCAAATGGAATGCGTATTTACAATGAGGGAGCGACGCTTATTCTCTTTTCGGTAGTATTTCTTGTAATTCTGAAAAGTGCGATCAATTGGATTTACGGAGTGATAGGCCTGATCGTGTTTGCTATTATTTTGATGCTTTTATTCAAGATCTATAAGCGGTATCGCGATCGCGATAATGTAGCTTGAATCCACCTAATTTTAGATCACTTATTTTTACCTCTGATTTACCCTGTCACTAAGTAAAGGGTTACAAATTTAGATACCAGCTAAAATTTATGGATCTTCATTTACTGCTAGACAATCTCTCAAATCCAGCCTTACTATTTTTCTTTTTGGGTTTGATTGCTGTACAGCTCAAAAGTGACTTGCGCATACCCGATAGTTCCTCAAAATTCATCTCTCTTTATCTACTTCTTGCTATAGGTTTCAAGGGTGGACAAGAGTTATCACATAGCGAGATTGATGGTGAAATTATTAGCTCTCTGTTTTTCGGTTTGGGACTTGCCCTGCTTGTTCCTATCTATTGCTACTATATCCTGAGATTGAAATTCAGTGTAGAGAATAGCGGTGCGATTGCCAGTGCTTATGGATCTGTAAGTGCAGTTACTTTTGTGACCACAATCTCTTTTCTTGAATTAGAAGGAATCCCTTTTGGAGGTCATATGGTGGCCGTGATGGCATTGATGGAAGCTCCCTCGATTATTATAGGTGTTGTGTTGATGTCGATTTACCGGAAAAAGAGAAATGCTGAATCTACAAGTTCTATAGGTAGTATCGTTCACCATTCTTTGACTAACGGGAGCGTGTTACTTATCATAGGAAGCTTAGCAATTGGTTATCTGGCCAGCGATGCGCAAGCAGAAGGTATCAAGCCATTCACTACTGACATTTTTAAAGGATTTCTAGCGGTATTTCTATTAGATATGGGAATTACTAGTGGTCGACATCTTGGAACCTTTCTTAAAAAAGGCTGGTTTGCCATTTCTTTCGCGATAGTTGTTCCTGTGATCAACGGTATAATAGTAGCCATGCTTTCTGGTTTGTTTATTGAGGGCGATGGAAATAGATTATTGCTTTCTATTCTAGGTGCCAGCGCTTCCTATATCGCCGTTCCTGCAGCGATGCAACTAGCGGCACCTAAAGCAAGCCCAAGTTTGTATATCCCCATGGCGCTTGCGGTAACTTTCCCCTTCAATATAACCTTAGGCATGCCGCTTTATCTGTATGTAATACAGGCATTCTAATCTTCAAGTTTTAGCTTGAATTTTTGGCACTCTTATAAGCAGTACAGCACCTATCACAAAAAAAACGAGCAAAAATAGAATGCTGTAACGCATACTGTCGAATTGTTCTCTTACGATCGTAAAAACAGCTAAACCGAGAACGATTCCCACCTTTTCTGCAATATCATAGAAGCTAAAATAACTGGCTGTTTCATCGGTATCTTCAGGAATCATTTTTGAATAGGTGCTGCGTGATAAAGACTGTATACTACCCATCACAAACCCCACTGCCGCAGCGGTTCCATAAAATTGAAAGGGCGTATGCACAAAATAACCACCAACGCATATTAGGATCCAAACTACATTAATCACAATGAGGGTCTTGATGTTCCCAATTCTACTAGAGAGCTTACTTGCTAGCCAAGCACCCACAACTGCAACTAGCTGTATCGTAAGGATGCTGACTATCAAACCAGTTGTCGCTTCATCTTCTGGCCAGTCAACCTCTGTCGTCCCAAAATAAGTAGCGACAATCATAACGGTCTGAACCGCCATACTGTAAACGAAAAAAGCCCCTAGATACCTCTTCATCTGCAAATTTTCTTTCAAGCGCAGCCATATACCTCTTAATTCTCGGAATCCAGCGCTAAAAATAGAAGATCCGTTCGGTGGGTCTTTTGCCTCTACGGTAGGAATGAATTTATAGGTGTATTGAGCAAAACCCATCCACCAGATTCCAACGAGAATAAACGATACTTGAACAGCATTTAAACCCAGAATACCATTCTCTGGATAAAAGCCGCCTTGAATCAGCGCGAGGCATAACAAAAGCAGTATTACACTTCCCACGTACCCGTAGGAGTAGCCTTTTGCACTTACTTTGTCCTGTTGTTCAGGAAAGGCAACTTCAGGTAAGTAGGCATTGTAAAAAATTAAGCTGCCGCAAAACCCAATCAAGGCGAGCATGTATATCACCAAACTGATGAATAAATAATCGTAACTAAAAAACGCCAACAAAATGCAGCAGACAGAACCGAGGTAGCAGAAGAATTGTAGAAAGAATTTTTTCTTTCCCGCATAATCTGCCATACCAGAAAGCAATGGCGAGATCAGGCTGATAATTATAAAGCCTATTGCCGTGGTCGCTGTTATTCTAGACTCAGCACTTAAAAAATCAATCCATTGCGGTACGCGATCTTCTTTTGCTGCCTGTTCACTGATGGTAGTGAAAAAAATAGGGAAAACAGCACTGCTCACGACCAGTGGATAAACACTGTTTGCCCAATCGTAAAAGGCCCAGGCTTTGATAAGCTTTGAATTCCCGCGGGCTAATGTTTTGCGCATAAAAAAAGGACTCAAAAAGAGTCCTCTAAAGTAATTCAACTACTCAGGTTTACTTGAATGAGGTAACACCAAATTTGGCTGCCATATTTTTAGCATCTGGTGCAAGTTTCGTCAAATTCTCGATCCTACTGTCTGGATGCGGGTGTGTACTTAAAAATTGCGGTGGTGCCTGGCCACTGCTGTTGGCTTTCATACGCTTCCATAACTCAGCACCTTCATCGGGGTTGTATCCAGCGATTGCGGCAAGATACAATCCTATTTTATCGGCTTCACGCTCATGAGATCTGGAGAAGGGTAAAATCCCACCTACTTGTGTTCCCAGACCATAGGCCTGATTGAGTATTTGCATGGTTTCGCCGCTTGCGCCAGAAGCTGCCCCGCCTAGCATTAAGCCTACTTGACCTATTTGTTGTAATTGTCCAGCACGCATGCGTTGTCCACCGTGGTTAGCCAGCGCATGGGCCACCTCATGACCCATGACGATAGCCACACCTGTTTCATCTTGGCAAATAGGCATAATTCCAGTATAAAAAACAATTTTACCACCTGGCATACACCATGCATTTACGGCTTCATCTTGCACTAAATTAAATTCCCATGCATATCCATCTAGATACTCTGGATGGCCTAATGAATTCAGCCACCGCTGGGCTGCTGTTTTGATCTTATTTCCTACAGTTTGAATCATCCTGGATTCAGCGGTGTTGGTAACCACATTGTTCTCATCTAAAAACTGATCATATTGAGCGTAAGCTGCTGGAAAGATTTGATCGTTGGCTATAGGCTTGAGCGTTTTCTCACCTGTGAAAACATTTGTAGTCGTACATGAAAGTACGAATAGCAGAGATAGTGCGTAAATCCAAATTCTATTGCTCATCATGCTTTTCTATTTATTAGCCCTTGTATTTTTTTTACATCAATACCATGATGTGACTCTGTATGAATCACCTGCTCATTATCAATAACGATCACTTGTGGAGACTGGTGCGGTACATTCAATAATGCTGCTACCTCATTACTCACATCCCTATGCTCTAATAAGTCTAACAAATAATAACCCGCATCCTTTCCGCCGCTTTCATAGTTGCGTTCAAATTGGTTCAGTGCCATTCTAGAAATCCCGCACCTGGTACTGTGTTTGAAAATTACCTTAGGCCTGATTTTGCTATTGGCAATGATATTTTTTAATTGGTCAATACTATCCAAAGTATCCCATGAGAGGCCCTTAATTTCCTCTTTGGCGATGCCCCTCTGTGACTTGAAAAATTTATCGATAATTCCCATGATAATTTTGATCACGCTTTCGCGAAAGCGAAAAAATAACGCTTCACTATCTACGTACCGACAAATGTAGATTGATCGGCCTAATTCCAGTCATAATCATTTAATAAACTGACATAATGACTGTTAATTTTGTAAATTTTAAGTCAATTTGTCCGCACCTTTCACTGGTATGTTTATTGACATCACCTTAAAAAATTGAAGAAAATGAATCCAAATAAACTAACAATAAAGACTCAAGAGGCGCTGCAAATGGCCCAGCAAATCACGCAAGATAACGGGCAGCAGCAGATCGAGAATGCACATTTGTTCAAAGCGATGAGCGAGGTAGATGAAAATGTATTGCCGTTTATCTTTAAAAAATTAAATATCAATCTTGATCTTGTCAACCAGCTGGTTGATAGTCAAATCAAATCACTTCCCAAAGTTCAAGGTGGCGATCTTCAACTTTCTCGCGAGGCAGGTCGCACACTCAATGCTGCAGGAAGTCTAGCCAACAAAATGGGTGATGAGTACGTAAGTATTGAGCACCTGCTATTGAGCATGTTTGATGGTAAATCAAAAACAGCCCAGATCTTTAAAGATCAAGGGATGACAAAGAAATATCTTGAGGCAAGCATTGAAGAATTGCGGCAAGGAAACAAAGTCACATCACAAAGCGCAGAAGAGAATTACAACAGCCTAGAGAAATATGCCAAAAACCTGAATCAATTAGTCGATCAGGGTAAGCTGGATCCAGTAATCGGGCGGGATGAAGAAATTAGAAGGATTCTTCAAATCCTTTCTAGACGTACCAAAAACAACCCGATGCTGGTGGGTGAACCAGGTGTAGGTAAAACAGCTATTGCCGAAGGTCTTGCGCACAGGATTGTCGCAGGTGACGTACCTGAGAATCTAAAGAACAAGCAGATTTTTTCACTAGATATGGGTGCGCTCATTGCAGGGGCCAAATACAAAGGTGAATTTGAAGAACGATTGAAAGCTGTTGTTAAAGAAGTAACCAGTAGTGCTGGTGATATCGTCCTTTTTATTGATGAGATTCACACACTTGTGGGTGCTGGTAAAGGTGAAGGCGCCATGGATGCCGCAAATATTTTAAAGCCTGCATTAGCCCGTGGTGAATTGCGCGCAATAGGTGCTACAACGCTAGACGAGTATCAGAAATACTTTGAAAAGGACAAAGCGCTCGAGAGACGTTTCCAAAAAGTAACGGTGGATGAGCCAGATACAGAAAGTGCTATTTCCATCCTGAGAGGTATCAAAGACAAATACGAGACGCATCACAAAGTCCAAATCAAAGATGACGCGATTATAGGTGCGGTAGAACTATCACAACGATATATCACTAGTAGATTCCTTCCAGACAAAGCCATTGATTTGATGGACGAGGCCGCTGCAAAACTGCGTATGGAGATCAACTCTAAGCCAGAAGAATTAGACGTCCTAGATCGTCGCATCATGCAACTGGAAATTGAGATTGAGGCGATCAAGCGTGAAAATGACGAGGTAAAACTTAAAAACCTGCGATCAGAGCTTGCAAATCTCAAGGAAGAGCGCAATAACCTTAATGCTCAGTGGGAAAACGAGAAAGGTGTGATTGATAACATTCAAAACCTCAAGGCTCAAATTGATGAATTCAAGCAGGAGGCGGAAAGAGCAGAAAGAGACGGCGATTATGGAAGGGTCGCAGAGTTGAGGTATGGAAAAATCAAAGAAGCACAGCAAGAGTTAGAAGGCTTACAAGCAAAAATGGACCAGGATACTGATTCAAGTTCCTTAGTCCAGGAAGAGGTGACTTATGATGACATCGCTGAAGTGGTTGCAAAATGGACTGGAATTCCTGTTACCAAAATGCTACAAAGCGAGCGTGAAAAACTACTTAAACTTGAAGATGTTCTGCACGAGCGAGTGGTAGGTCAGAAAGAAGCTATTGAAGCGGTAAGCGACGCCGTAAGGAGAAGTAGAGCCGGACTCCAGGATCAGAAAAAACCAGTGGGCTCGTTCCTATTCTTAGGAACTACAGGTGTAGGTAAAACAGAACTTGCCAAAACACTTGCTGAATACCTGTTCAATGATGAAAACGCATTGACCAGAATAGACATGAGCGAGTATCAGGAGCGTCACAGCGTTAGTCGTCTGGTAGGTGCACCCCCTGGATATGTGGGTTATGATGAAGGTGGCCAGCTTACCGAAGCTGTGAGACGCAGACCTTATAGTGTCATCCTCTTGGATGAAATTGAAAAAGCGCACCCCGACACGTTCAATATTTTGTTACAGGTTCTGGATGAAGGTCGCTTGACTGATAACAAAGGTCGTCTTGCCGATTTTAAAAATGCTATCGTGATCATGACTTCAAATATGGGTGCAGAAATCATCCAGCAACGATTTGACGACAGCGCAAGCGTGACTGAATCTCTGATAGAATCGACTAAAGTTGAGGTATTGGGTGCCTTGAAACAGAGAGTAAGACCAGAATTCATCAATCGCATAGATGATATCGTGATGTTCACGCCTTTGACTAGCGAAGAAATTAAAGAAATTGTTGAAATCCAGTTGAGGAGCGTTTCAAGATTGCTGGATAAACAAGGAATTACTATAGATGCGACTCCAGAGGCAATCTCATTACTAGCTAGACTGGGTTATGAACCGCAGTATGGTGCCCGTCCAGTGAAAAGAGTGATCCAGAAACACCTGATGAACGAGTTGTCTAAACAGATTCTTTCTGGCAAGATCAGTCCAGACAGTGTTGTCCTAGTGGATGCATTTGAAGATCACCTTGTTTTTAGGAATCAAAATGTGGATGTCGAATTGAATTAAAGCATTTCCTAAAACAGATCTCTAAGCCCGCGCTAAGCGGGCTTTTTCGTGTGGCAAAAAGAATAAATCATCTTGAAATAAAAACTTCTAGCACTTCTATTCTTTAAGAATTTAAGCAATGGCGGAATTTGGACTATTAAAGTTTTGTTTAATAATGCAGCACGAGCAGTTAAACAAAATAGTTTTGGTTTAAGTTTATCATGCTTTCGCGAAAGCGAACCCAACAAAAAACTGAATCTTTTGATCAAATCTACATTTAGTATACGAGACCTGGAAAGTCTAAGCGGCGTCAAGGCACATACTATCAGGATATGGGAAAAAAGATATGCCCTACTCCAGCCTGATAGAACAGAAACCAATATAAGAACCTACGACGTAGACGCTTTAAGGAAATTACTCAATGTGAATTTCCTCAAAGAAAACGGTTACAAGATCTCAAAAGTTGCAGAATACAGTGCTCAAGAGATAGAGCAAATCGTAAGCAGACTTGCCGGTGCCCTTAATCAGGAATCTTACCCCATCAACCAGTTGAAGCTCGCCATGGCTAATTTTGACGAACCTCTATTTCACAAGATTTTTGATGGTTGTGTGGAAGAAAAAGGTCTAGATAGAACTATTGAAGATTTGGTCATTCCTTTTCTTAAAGAAATAGGCTTGTTGTGGCACAGCAATGCTATAGAGTTATCACACGAGCACTTTATAGGCAATTTGATAACAATGAAAATAATTAAGGCTACAGATGACCTACCAGTAAATCATAGTTGTGATGAACGAGTTTTTGTCCTGTTTCTTCCAGAAAATGAGATGCATGAATTGGGGTTGATGTATGTCAATTATATCCTGAAAAGAAATGGGTTCAAAACAATTTATATAGGTGCTAGCATCACTATCGATGGATTGCAAAATTTGAAAGCGCTATCAACTGAATCAGTTTTCCTAACATATTTGACGGTAGAGCCGAAACCAAGCGAGGTTCCTGCTTTTCTGCAGGAATTTAACAATAAAATACAATCTGACACTCAACACGAGCTGTGGTTACTGGGTAACATTGCTAGGGAGTTAGATACAGAACATCTCATGCCAGGACAGAGGATTTTTAATGATCTGGAAGAAATTAAATCATTAGCCCCAGCCCTTACCGTATGAAAAAAAAAATAGCCATAATCGGATCGGGGTTCTCTTCGCTATCGGCTGCTTGTTATCTAGCGCAGGCTGGCCATGAGGTAACTATCCATGAAAAAAACGATACCGTGGGTGGAAGGGCTCGCAGACTGGAGCGTGATGGTTTCACCTTTGATATCGGGCCCAGCTGGTACTGGATGCCAGACATTTTTGAGCGGTTTTTTGCTGATTTTGGAAAATCACCATCAGACTATTATCAACTGGACAAACTCGATCCAGCATACACGGTCATATTTGAGGATGGGAGAATAGATATAGGCAGCAATCTCGAGGCTATCAAAAAGACTTTTGAGGAAATTGAGCCTGGCAGCTCTGCACCTCTCCAGAAATTTATGGATGAGGCAAGCGAGAATTACGACATCGCGATAAAAAACCTTGTGTATCGTCCTGGCGAAAGTCTTTTAGAACTCGTGACACCGCAGACTGCGCGTAAAGTAGGTGCATTTCTTAGCAACGTTTCGAGAGATGTGCGTAAGAAATTTGATAATCCCAAACTAGTTTCCATACTTGAATTTCCAGTATTGTTCCTAGGTGCGACACCTAGCAACACACCCAGTTTCTACAACTTTATGAACCATGCAGACTTCGGTTTGGGCACTTGGCACCCAAAAGGAGGAATGTATGAAGTAATTCTAGGAATGAAATCATTGGCCAAAGAATTGGGCGTAGTCATCCATACCAGTCAGCCGGTTTCCCAGATTTTGGTTGATGAGAATTCACAGGTTACTGGTTTAATGGTAGGGAATAAAAAGTTTTTATACGATGTCGTGGTGGGAGGTTCAGATTACCATCATACAGAAACCTTGCTACCAGAAAAGCATAGACAGTACACTGAGTCATACTGGTCCAAGAAAACCTTTGCCCCCAGCTCACTTATTTTCTACGTAGGCTTTGACAAAAAACTCAAGAATATAGAGCACCACAATCTGTTTTTTGATACAGATTTTGGAAAGCACGCTCATGAAATTTACGAGGACCCAAAATGGCCGCAAGAACCACTGTTTTATGCAAATTTCACCTCGGTTACTGATGCTTCTACAGCGCCTGAAGGATGTGAGAACGGTTTCTTCTTGATTCCTCTAGCACCAGGCCTTGAAGATACCCCAGCTTTGAGGGAACAATATTTTGACATTATCATGGATCGTTTTGAAAAACGCACCGGTCAATCTGTAAAAAACAACATTCTGTTTAAGGAATCCTTCTGTGTTAACGACTTTAAAGAAGCATACAACAGTTATAAAGGAAATGCATACGGAATGGCCAACACACTATTACAAACCGCATACCTTAGGCCTAATTTAAGAAGCCGAAAAGTCAAAAACCTATATTTTACAGGTCAATTGACTGTGCCGGGCCCTGGAGTACCGCCTTCCCTCATCAGTGGAAAACTAACATCTGAACTTGTAAATAAATACTCCCAGTAACATGAAAAGTATTTTTGACACCGTATCTCGTGAATGCAGCCGCACGGTAACTAATAATTATAGTACTTCGTTTTCTTTGGCAAGTCGTATGCTGGGACCTTCCATCAGGCAGGACATCCATAACATTTACGGCTTTGTTCGGTTTGCTGATGAGATCGTAGATACCTTCCATGATTACGATAAACGTACACTTCTGGATCGCTTTGAAAAGGATCTAGAAAATGCTATCAACGACAAGATCAGTTTGAACCCTATTTTAAACAGTTTTCAAGAAACTGTCCATAAATACAATATTACACCAGATATGTACGGTGCTTTCATCCACAGCATGAGACTGGATCTGGACAAAAGCGTGTATTTAACAACTGAAGAGTATAAAAACTACATCTACGGTAGCGCTGATGTTGTAGGACTCATGTCACTCAAAGTCTTTGTGAACGGTGACAAGGATCAATACGAGGATTTAAAACACGACGCCATGAGACTGGGCAGCGCATTCCAAAAGGTAAACTTCTTGCGTGACCTAAAAGCAGATCTCGATACCCTGGAACGCAGCTACTTTCCCAATACAAATCTTGAGGATTTGAGCGAGGAGGATAAAGCAAGATTGATTGAGGAAATCAAAGATGATTTTGAAGCTGGTTATAGAGGAATCAAGAGATTGCCCATTGAAGCAAAACTGGGTGTTTACACGGCATACAAATATTACCGCAGACTGCTTACTCGTTTAGAACGCACACCCAGCGCAAAAATTAGGGAAGCAAGAATACGGGTTCCCAATTATGAAAAAATCGGATTGCTGGCTAAGGGATATGTGTCCTACCGCTTAAATTTGATTTAGTATGATGGTATTCTGGTGGATATTGATCTTTACGGTAACCTTTATCGTGATGGAATTCAATGCTTGGTTTATCCACAAGTATGTGATGCATGGCTTTTTATGGAATCTACATGAAGACCATCACCACAAAAAACATGACAGCTGGTTTGAAAAAAACGACTGGTTTTTTGTTTTCTTTGCCAGCATAAGTGCTACTGCAAAAATCTTACACAGTGAGCTAGATCTTTGGTGGTGTCTGCCTATTAGTTCTGGAATTCTAGCCTACGGGATTGCCTACTTTGTGGTTCATGACATCTTTATCCACCAGCGCTTTAAATGGTTGCGTAAAGCAAATAATAAATACGCTAAAGGTGTAAGAAGGGCCCATAAAATCCATCACAAACATCTAGGAAAAGAAGACGGGGAGAATTTTGGTATGCTAGTCGTGCCCATGAAGTACTTCAAATAACCCATGAAATCTGCCATTGTAATAGGCGCTGGAATCGCTGGACTGGCTACCTCCTTGCGACTTTCTAAAGCAGGTTACAAAGTCACTGTTTTTGAGGCAAACGACTATCCTGGGGGCAAGATGCACGCTATTGAACAAGATGGATATAGGTTTGATTTGGGCCCTAGCCTATTTACGCTACCACATCTTGTGGAAGATTTGCATAACCTGTTTCCACAATTTACTACAGATTTTAATTACAAATCAAAGAACGTTTCCTGCCATTATTTTTGGGAAGACGGCACAACTTTTCAGGCGCCTACCGGCGTGGAAAATTTTATTGAAGCGGCGAGTGAGGTTTTCAAAGAACCAAAACAAAATTTAAGCAAGTACATCAAGTCTGCTCAAAACAGGTATGAGAAGACTAAGAGCCTGTTTCTAGAAAAGTCCTTACACAAGGCCAGTACCTACCTCAATACCGATACCGTAAAAGCATTATTAAGCATCCCGCAGTTGGGTATCAACAACAGTCTCGACGAGGAAAATTTGAACTTCAATAGTAAGAAGCTCACCCAGCTATTCAACCGTTACGCTACCTACAATGGCTCCTCACCTTATCAGACACCGGGAATCATGAGCATGATTTCATATCTTGAATTGGGTCTAGGAACCTATTATCCAGAAGGGGGAATGCATCGCATACCACAGTCGCTGTATGAAATTGCACTTGAAGCTGGTGTAGAATTCCGCTTTCGCGAAAGCGTAAAGAAAATTACCCATAGCAACGGGAAAGCCACCGGGGTTGAAACTGCCATTGGGACTTACGAGTCTGCGCTGGTCGTCTCAAACATGGATATATATCCTACCTATAGAAAACTGCTTCCTGATGTCAAGGCTCCAGAGAAAACACTAAGACAGGAACGCAGCAGCAGTGCGCTTATTTTTTATTGGGGTATCAAAAAGAAATTTCAAGAACTGGATTTGCACAACATTCTTTTCAGCGAGGATTACAAGTCAGAATTTGACCATATTTTCAATAAAAAAACGCTGTTTGACGATCCTACTGTTTATATCAATATTACCAGTAAGGAAACCCGCGGTGATGCCCCAGAAAATTGCGAGAACTGGTTTGTCATGATCAACGCGCCAGGCGATTATGGACAAGACTGGGACCAAATTGTTGAGACCGCACATAGAAATATCATCCAAAAAATAAACCGAGTACTTGAAACAGATGTATCAGAATTAATTGAAACCGAACACGTTTTAACGCCAGTAGGAATCGAAAGCAACACGAGCAGCTATCGTGGGGCACTCTACGGGGCCGCCAGTAACAATAAATTTGCTGCTTTCCTGCGTCATCCCAATTTTAATTCCAGACTGAAGAATCTTTATCACGTGGGTGGCTCAGTTCATCCTGGTGGTGGAATCCCGCTGTGTCTATTGAGCGCAAAAATAACTTGTGACTTAATCAAGAGCACGATATGAAGATAGGAGCCATCATATTCCTATGGGTGATTCACCTGAGTGCCTTAATCGGAATAGCATTGGGTTACGCAGATTTTTTTCTGCCCAAATCGCCGTTTACGCTCATGTATTTGCTGGTTTTACTCATCACACTTTATGCTCTGGACAATCTGCGGGCGCTGGCGCTTTTTGCCATCTGTTTTGCCACGGGAATGATTGTTGAATGGGTAGGAGTTCATACCGAGTTGTTATTTGGCGAGTATTACTACGGTGTAAATTTTGGTCCTAAGCTGGACGGGATTCCGTTTTTGATAGGCATCAACTGGGCAATTTTAGTTTTGATTACCCATGTACTGGCTGGAAAAATCTCTAAAAGTCTGTTTTTAAAATCTGCGTTAGGAGCTGGACTTATGGTTCTCCTCGATTTTTTTCTAGAGCAGATTTGCGACTTTGCTGGATTCTGGCACTTTACGGGCGGGGCTGGCTGGTTCAACTACCTCTGCTGGTTTGTCATCGCCTACTTTCTGCAACTTATTGCTGGAAGATTAAAGGTCAACGGCGACACTACAATTAGCTTCCACCTTTATAGTTCACAACTTGTTTTTACTGCTGTTTTATGGCTGATCATTATGACATAGCCATTGTAGGCATGGGTTGCGCCGGTAGTCACGTTGCGCTGGAATTGCTCAGGCAACAAGTGGACAAACGGATTGTAGTCATAGACAACTACGAGGGTAAAAGCCTGGAAAAAACCTGGAGCTTTTGGGAAAATGGGGCGGGTTATTACGATCACGTCCTTATCAATTCCTGGCGTCAAGGGGTGTTTAGGGCGCAAGGGAAAACCATCAACTTAGATCTAGGCGACTACGTCTATAAAAGTGTGGATAGCAGTGATTTTATCGCTTTCGCGAAAGCAGAATTACAAAAATCACCCAACTTTACTTTCATCGATGCCAGAGTAAACAACGTCGAGTACACCGATCCAAGAGATTCAGAAAGTAAATTGAATGTAGATTTTTCAATTGGAACTTTAACGGCTAGTGTGGTCCTGGATAGTCGCATGCCACGGGATTTCAGAGGAGACAAGCAGGCCACCACCCTACTCCAGCACTTCAAAGGCTGGGTGATAGAAACTGAAGAGGACTGCTTTAATCCCTCCTCCTTTGTGATGATGGATTATAATTTGAAAGATGAGGGAACAACCAGTTTTTTCTACGTCTTGCCTTATTCTAAGAAAAAAGCACTTGTCGAATTTACTTATTTCTCTCATGAAGTTGTAGAAGATAATGTGTATGATAATTTTTTAAAAGAATACATCGCATCCCTCCTCAAGATTGATCATTATCTAGTAGGTAGTGTAGAGAAAGGGGTTATTCCCATGACTTCTTACGATTTTACTAGACACAACAAACCGAACCACCTAAAAATAGGTACAGCGGGTGGATGGGTCAAACCATCTACGGGATACAGTTTTAAGCTAAGTGAGTTCAAGGCTAAACAACTGGTTCAAAATATCGTAAACGGTAACGCATTAGCATACAAACTGTTTTCAAAACGTCACTTTATCTACGATATCACATTGCTTGAAGTTTTAGGCAAATACAATGCACAGGGCGATGAACTTTTTTTGAAATTGTACAGTAGAAATCCTGCGTATAGACTATTTGATTTTCTGGATGACCAGAGCAGCTATTCACAAGAATTAAAAATTATGAAATCCATGACATCCATGCGTTTTGTCAATGGATTTTTTAAAACGATCATAAATGGGATTACTCAATAAATTAATGGGGAACGCCAGCCCGGCAACCCCAGCTGAACTTCAAGAGAAATACGGCAGACTCCTAGGCGACAGTGAGGAAATCAACCTAGGTTTTAGTTTGATTAGGGACACATTTATCTTCACAGATAAACGCGTCATCCTGATTGAAGTACAAGGGGTTACCGGTTCAAAAAAGGAGTATCAATCCCTTCCCTACAAAAGTATATCGAGATTTTCTCTGGAATCTGCTGGAACATTTGACCTAGATGCAGAATTAAAGATATGGATCTCTAGTGCAGCCCAACCTACCATCAGCAAGCGATTCAACAAAAACGTGGATGTGTATCAGGTGCAGGCATTTCTTGCAGATAAGGTTTGTGGCTAATTACCCACAGCAGGATTAACCTTGAGGAGATATTGGATTGATTAGATTCATGTAATTTTAGTTGTCTAATCTTAAACCAATTGAATATGACAACTGAAGAAATTGCTAACAAACTAGTAGAGTATTGCCGCAAGGATCAGGAGATGCAAGCCTACAAAGAGCTTTTTGCTAAAGATTTTGCCAGTGTAGAAATGAGCGAACCCATGAAGGAAGTTCATGGAATGGAAGGAATTCAAAAAAAAGGTGAATGGTGGGAAGAAAACTTTGAAGTGCATGACACAAAAGTTTCTGATCCCCTTATTGCAGACAGCCACTTCACCGTGCGCTTCTGGATGGATACGACTCACAAACCTAGCGGGCAACGCAGCCAAATGAATGAACTTGCACTTTATACAGTCAAGAATGGCAAGATCAATCGCGAGCAGTTTTTCTACGAGACTGCAGAAGAATAGAATACTTCTCTCAAATAAAAAATGCCCATCGCGATGCGATGGGCATTTTTTATTTAGTAACTTAACTGTTGTTTACTTGGCATTAACCATCCACTGGATACCAAATTTATCAGAGCAACGCCCGTAGTGCGCATCCCATGACATCTTCTGCCAATTTGTATGAACTCTACCGCCAGCAGATAGTTTGTCAAACATTTCCTGACCTTCTTGAGCGTCTTTGCAATCAATGCTCATACAAACCGAATTTCCTTCATTTAAAACAGTATCAGGTGCTACATCATAAGCCATAAAGTGAAACCCATCACCTTTTAGCTCAGCGTGTTGCCATTTGTTTTGATAATCGCCAGGAACATTCTCATCCTGCTCACCCCATGTAATGCGATTGATTACATCACCACCTAGAATGTCTTGGTAATGGGTAAGTGCTTCTTGACAATTTCCTCTGAATGATAAATAAGCTTGAATTTTCATAATCAACTTTAGTTTCATCCAAACTACAAACAGATCAGTCCCAGCGTTCTTAAAGAAACGTGTATTAGATGGAATTTAACGGGCGGCATCCTCAATCTTAATTCTCCAAAATATTGATCGCTTTGATGTTTACAAATTCCTTGATTCCAAAACCACCATGCTCACGACCATATCCTGAATCTTTCACCCCGCCAAAAGGCATGTCCACCTGAGCTACACCAAAGCAGTTGATAAACACCATTCCCGTGTCAAAGTATTTGCTGGCAAGCTCAACTGCCTTGTTCTCATCTTTGGAGAAGATACCGCCACCCAGTCCAAAACGGCTATCATTTGCCACCTCCATCGCTTCAGTAGCATCTTTTACTTTTATTACCGATGCTACTGGTCCAAAAAGCTCCTCGTCATAAGCCGGCTGACCTTTTTGGACATTAGTTAGTACGGTAGATGGGTAGAACCAGCCGTCTCTGTCAGGTACCCCACCGCCTATTTCTAATTTCGCGCCTTTATCAATGCTTTTCTGGACTTGGTCATGCAGCTTATCACGCAAATCCTCTCGGGCCATGGGGCCTAATTGAGTGTCAGCATCCTTGGGATCACCCATTTTGACATTCTTCATTTTGTCGATAAACCCACTTACAAAATGATCGTAAACAGGTTCTGTGACAATAAAACGTTTTGCAGCCACACAAGTTTCACCATTGTTGTACAAGCGTCCCTCTGTACAAGTCTTAATGGCTTCTGGAATATCTGCATCCTCTAATACGATATATGCATCATTACTTCCCAGCTCAAGGACTGTTTTCTTAAGCGCTTCACCAGCTTTTGCGGCAATCTTTTTGCCTGTTGCAGCACTCCCAGTAAAGGTCACGCCACGTACCAGATCATTTTCGACAATCTTCTCACTTACTTCTGGTTTTACGATGACTACGGTGAACAAGTCTTCTGGCAGCCCAGCCTCTTCATAAATCTCCTTAAGGCGTAAACCACTCCCAGTTGTGTTTTCGGCATGGCTAAGAATCACGCCATTTCCAGCCATCAAATTGACGATGCTGTAGCGCATGACTTGGTAGATGGGAAAGTTCCAAGGCTGGATCCCGTAGATTACTCCTTGAGGTGAGTAGGTGATGATTCCTTTCCCGCCGTTTGCCAGTTTGCGCTTTTCATCTTTCAACACTTCCTGACCGTTTTTTGCCGTGTAATCGCAAATGCCTTTACAAAGAGTAACTTCTTCACGACCGTCACGCAGCAGCTTACCCATTTCGGTCGTCATAAGTTCTGCAAGCTCGTCCTTGTGGTTTTCTAGGGTCTCTCCTATTTGTTTAATAACCTTAGCACGTTCTTTTAGTGTCCATGTTTTCCATTTGGTAAAAGCGTCGTGGCATTTTTCAACAGCATTTATAGCCTCATCCTCAGTCATGTAATCATATGACTTGATAGGTTTTCCAGTTGTAGGATTGACTGTTGTGATTGTATCGCTCATTTTTTTCTTTTAAAAGTAGAGCGATTTTGAAGGGAAGCAGGTTAATGCTTTGACAAGGCTGTCTTGTAGAAAGGTTAAGTGTGTCCTTGAAACAGGATCGCTGGACATTTAGAACCAGGAATCAGGACGGTTAGACTTTTTGACAGTTTGCGTCAGGCTACTGAATCTATATCACATCCCATCGTATATGTGGCAATAATTACGCAAGAAGCTTTTTTGTTCAAATGGGTATCTAAAAGTTACGCTTTCGCGAAAGCATAAAACAAAAAACCCCCTGCCAACGGCAGAGGGTCTGTTATGCGAGAAAAAATGATTTACTTCACCTGGTCCACCACGGCTTTAAAAGCGTCTGGGTGATTCATGGCAAGGTCTGCAAGAACCTTACGGTTCAATTCTATGTTGTTCTTTTTTACGGCTCCCATAAATTGCGAGTAGCTCATCCCGTGTAGGCGAGCACCAGCGTTGATACGGGTAATCCATAGACGGCGGAAACTTCTTTTCTTGTTCCTGCGGTCACGGTAGGAATAAAGCATTGCTTTTTCTACCGCGTTTTTAGCCACTGTCCAGACGTTTTTTCTACGACCGAAGTAGCCTTTTGCCTGCTTGAGGACTTTTTTTCTGCGGGCTCTGCGAGCCACGGCGTTTACTGATCTAGGCATAATTTTAATTTTTTGATGGCAGGCGGTCTAGTTGACACTTGATGCGCTGCAATCGGGTTAATGATTAATAAACCATCAAGTCCAACGACTTACTTAAGGTTAAGTTGTAGCTTGATATTAGGCTCGTCTGCTTTGTCTACGAGCGTAGTGTGCGTAAGGGCAAGCTTACGTTTCTTGCTTTTTTTGGTCAGGATGTGACTTTTAAAAGCGTGCTTTCTTTTGATCTTTCCAGTTCCTGTAAGCTTGAAACGCTTTTTGGCGCTGGATTTTGTCTTTTGCTTAGGCATAATTCCTAGTTTTTGTTTTCTCACATTTTTCCTTTAAACTACCTAGGTGGTTTTAAGGAGGTGCAAAAGTAAGGAAGTTATCCCTTAGAAGAAGCTATTTTATGCAGTAAAATTCGCTTTACTAGAGTTCTTTGTGAAAGGTCTCACAACCGATATGAGCAACATTAAATAAATCTTAGAACTGTAAAAATTAATGATCAGGAAATTTTTTCTCATGATCATCAACAGCTCTTAGGAATAAACTCATCATGTAGTCATCACGCATTGCATCGGTGAGGCACAACATGCTAGTATCATTTGATGCACGATCCTGAAACAACCAATTGACTCTTTCAAAATTTTCGCAAATTTCGTTAGGTCTATTTTCAAGTGCCTCTACTCTTTCTGCATCGGTCGGATTGAGATAAGCATACCCTAACCCTCTTAAAATTCCACCACCCCGATTCCCTTGGTATGCGGAAGTTAAGTACACTCTGACTTCAAATTTTGCTTTGTATTCGTCTTTTGGAAACTTGGCTACTTCAAAGTACCAGCCACGATTATTCACCGCATTTTGATTTAGTGCGTTTTGTGGATCAGATGATTGCTGTGCACAAACAGCAATAGAAAATAAAAGAAAGACTAAGACCGAGAATTTCATAAGCACGTTTTTTCGAAAATACGGCAATTGCATTGATAGCTTTGAGTACAAATACTCTACGATGTCTCTTCAAAAATTAAACTTCTTTGTAAAAACCCATTCTCGACTGTCGCTCGAGTTGACATTTTCAAAGCCAAATTGATCTTTGAGCTATATAAGACCTAAGTTAATATGATTCCCTTGCCTTGAGCAACTTGATGTCAGTTCGAGCGCAGTCGAGAACGATTTCAAAAAAAAAGCCACCCCAAGGTGGCTATTATTATTTACTAAAATCATCAATCGTCAATTTAAACAATCGACAGTCAGAAATATTACTTCTTCTTAGGAGCAATAAACATATTCATACGCTTACCCTCCATTTTAGGCATTTGCTCTACTTTACCTAGTTCTTCAAGGTCTTTGGCAAGGTTCAGAAGTAAAATCTCACCCTGATCTTTATAGATGATGGAACGTCCTTTGAAGAATACGTAGGCTTTTAGCTTGGCACCCTCTTTTAAGAATTTCTCAGCGTGTTTTTTCTTGAATTCGTAGTCGTGCTCATCTGTATTAGGTCCAAAACGGATCTCCTTGATGACCACTTTACTAGCTTTGGCCTTCATGGCCTTTTCGCGCTTGTTTTGCTCGTAGATGTACTTCTTGTAATCCAGAAGCTTGACAACTGGCGGATCTGCATTAGGGGAGATCTCTACCAGATCCAGTTCTTTTTCTTGGGCGATCTTCATGGCGTCGCGCGTATCCATGACTGTGGGCTCACCCTCGCCTACTAGGCGTACTTTTCTTGCACGTATCTTATCATTGATATTGTGCTTGTCTTCTTTAATAATCCGGGCTGGGCCGCGGCTTCTGCGTCTACGTATTGCTATGGCTATAAATTTTAATTAAACTTCAAACGTCTTCAGGGATTCGGCGACTTGTGATTGTATCGCTTTCGCGAAAGCGTCAACACTCATAGCCCCCAGGTCCTCACCACCATGTCTACGTACAGAAACCGTACCATCGTTCTCCTCCTGTTCACCTACGATGAGCATGTACGGAAGCTTGTTCATCTCGGCCTCGCGTATCTTCTTGCCCATGGTTTCTGCGCGATTGTCAATAGTACAGCGAATTTCGTAATTCTCTAGACTATCGGCGACTTTTTTGGCATATTTTTCAAATTTCTCACTCAGTGACAGCACCGTACATTGTTCAGGCATCAGCCATAACGGGAAATTTCCACCAGTACTTTCCAGTAGGATCGCGATAAATCGCTCCATCGAGCCAAAAGGCGCACGGTGGATCATGACAGGTCGGTGTGACTCATTGTCACTACCCTTATAAGTCAGATCAAATCGCTCTGGTAAGTTGTAGTCCACCTGGATGGTACCCAGTTGCCAACTGCGGCCTAGGGCATCCTTCACCATGAAGTCAAGCTTCGGACCATAGAAAGCCGCCTCGCCCTCTTCAATCACAAAGTCCAGCCCCTTGTCTCGAGCAGCGCTGATGATGGCATTTTCTGCGATGTCCCAGTTTTTGGTATCACCTATGTACTTCTCTGGCTTTTCTGGATCACGTATACTCACCTGAGCAGTAAAGTCTTCAAATCCTAGTGATCCAAATACATACATCACTAGATCGATCACCTTCTTGAACTCCTCGTCAAGTTGCTCTGGCATACAAAATATGTGCGCATCATCTTGAGTAAAGCCACGTACTCGGGTCAACCCGTGCAACTCCCCACTCTGCTCATAGCGATATACCGTACCGAATTCTGCAAAGCGTTTCGGCAGATCTTTGTAAGACCATTGTGCGCTTTTGTAAATTTCACAATGATGCGGACAGTTCATGGGCTTGAGCATGAATTCCTCATCCTCGTTAGGAGTCTTGATGGGCTGGAAAGAGTCCTCGCCGTATTTAGCATAATGACCCGAAGTCACATAAAGTTCCTTGTTCCCTATATGCGGACTTACCACCATCTCGTAACCCGCCTTTTTCTGTGCGGCCTTCATGAAATTTTCCAGACGCTCGCGTAAGGCAGCTCCTTTAGGCAGCCATAAGGGTAGCCCCTGCCCTACCTTTTGTGAGAAGGTAAATAATTGCAGTTCCTTACCCAGTTTCCTGTGGTCGCGCTTTTTAGCCTCCTCTAGAAGTTCAAGGTATTCTGTAAGATCTTTTTGTTTTGGGAATGAGATACCGTAAACCCTTGTGAGCTGAGGATTATTCTCATCACCACGCCAGTAGGCGCCAGCAATGCTCATGATTTTTACTGCTTTGACTATCCCAGTATTAGGAATATGACCACCGCGGCATAGATCAGTAAAAGAGTCGTGATCGCAGAAAGTGATGTCGCCATCAGTCAGGTTTTCGATCAGCTCAACCTTAAATGGATTTTGTTCATTTTGGTAAAAAGCAAGAGCCTCGGCTTTTGATACCTCGCGCATCTTAAACTCATGCTTGCCGCGAGCTATTTCCAGCATGCGTTTTTCAATCGCCGGAATGTCTGCCTCGGTGATGGATTTACCCTGGAAGTCTACATCGTAGTAAAATCCGTTTTCGATAGATGGTCCTATGGTGAGTTTCGCCTGCGGAAACAAATCTTGAATCGCCTGCGCCATGACGTGAGAAGTACTGTGCCAGAACGCCTGTTTTCCCTCAGCGTCATTAAAAGTGAATAGCACGAGTTTCCCGTCTTCATTAAGAGGGGTAACGGTCTCGACTTTTTGGTCATTAAAACTTGCGCTGATCACATTGCGGGCAAGCCCGTGCGAAATAGACATGGCAACATCCATGGGAGTTGCCCCACGCTCAAACTCTTTGACACTACCATCTGGCAGGGTAATCTTTATCATAACTACAACTTATGTTAAGCTGGCAAATGTAGAGATTCTTAAAGGAGTCGTAAAGAGAAATGTGAGTAGGTGATATGTCTTTTTTCCGCTTTCGCGAAAGCGGAAACTTGACTGGCACGACCTATAAAACTACAACGATGTAGTCCAAAATCTCAATACCGCTAAGGTGTTGCGCGACAACTCAATAAATTTGTCACAATCATAAAGTTATCTTAACTCACCTTCATATGATTCCGCACACTTTGCAAACCCGCGCATTACGCATTGCCGTATGCCGCAAACTGCTGGAAACAAGCTTTATGATAACCATACTCCTGATTTTATGCAGTCACTTTCTGGCTGCTCAAAGTACGCCCCCAGTTTCAATAAGTTGTCCGGCAGATATCACCATAGCGACTTCAGGCAACCCTTATAATTACACTGTAGGCACAAGTGGTGGTGGGATTTTTGACTACCCGCCCGGTGGCGGCCCAGCAGGATTTACAAGATTAGGTGAGCAGGCAAACCGCACTTATTTTCTTAGTAATACTGACTTTACTGCCAGCGCTGCTCAAGCAGATGCTATTGCTTTAGGCGGATGGGTAGCAACTATACCTGACGCAGCGACAAATGCTTTTTTACGTCAGGAAGTTGATAATGAATTAGGTGTTGGGTCTAGAGTTTATATAGGTTTTACAGATGAAATCGTAGAGGGTAGCTTTGGTTGGCTTAGTAGCTATTTACCGATATTGTATACAAACTGGTCTGGACCAAACCCAGATAACGGTGGAGGTACTTCTACAAATGAAGATTTTGTTACTCTTGATGGTGATGGTACATGGAATGATGTTCCAGGCGCTTTTCCAAGACGTTACATTTTAGAATTGGAAGGCACATTTGAGCAGACTGCTGGCTTACCAAGCGGTTCTACTTTCCCGATAGGTACTACAACCAACACTTTTGTTGCAACAGATGTGAATGGGAACACAGATACATGTAGCTTTGATGTTACTGTGGTTGAAACAGTAGCTATTACAGAATTTATAAATAATGTGCAGGTCAATGACCCTGGCGATGAATGGGTTGAACTATATAATTATGGTTCATCAACTGTAAATCTACAAAACTGGAGAGTTCAGGATGAAGATACCGATGACGACCTGATTACGTCTACAAATTACGATCTGAGAGTTGGCGAATATGTTATCCTTGCTAGAAATAAATTAGCTTTTGAATCTCAATGGCTTGGTGGGTGTACATCAAGTAACATATTGGAAGTCCCCGGTCTAACTTTAGGAAATAATGCTGATGAAATAATCATCGTAGATGATAATAGCAATGTGGTTTGGCAGATAGCTTATAATAATGATGAGGATGAAGGTTTCGCGACTTTTTATACCGACTCAACTTTTTCGACTCGTATTTGGGGAACTCAGTCTTCACCAGGGATAAACCGCAATACGACTGATCCAGCCTCTGGTACTTCCGGCTATCAACAGAATGATGTCACCACTGATACAATTGCTTATCTCTCAACAAATAATGATCTTGGAAGCCCGCTACAAGGTTCAGGTAGAGATACCACACCGCCAGTAACAGTCTTAAGTCAACTCCCTACACTGACTGACCAATGTGAAGTTTCACCCACCCTGCCCACCGCGACGGATAATTGTACAAGCGGCAGTATTGTTGCCACCACCACCGCCTCTTTTCCAATTACTGCCAGCACAACGATCACGTGGACCTACACGGATTTTGCTGGAAATACTGCAACGCAAAATCAGGATATCGTCATAGACGATACCACCGCACCAGTACCAGATGTAGCGACCTTGCCGAATTTGACTGGACAGTGCGAGGTGACCGCACCTGCCGCACCAACGGCAAGCGACAACTGTGACGGATCGATCACTGGTACTACGACCGCCTCTTTCCCAATTACTGCCAGCACAACGATCACGTGGACCTACACGGATGTTGCTGGAAATACTGCAACGCAAAATCAGGATATCGTCATAGACGATACCACAGCACCAGTACCAGATGTTGCAACATTGACAGATCTGACTGGACAGTGCGAGGTCACTTCGCCCACACCACCCACCGCGACCGACAACTGTGATGGAACACTTACAGCCACGACCACGGCAACCTTTCCTATCACTGCCAGCACAACCATCACCTGGACATATAGCGATGCTGCCGGAAATAACGAGACACAGGATCAAAACGTAGTCATCGACGACACCACGCCACCAATGCCTGATGTCGCAACATTGCCAGATCTGACTGGACAATGCGAGGTGACTACGGCGACGCCTCCCACCGCAACAGACAACTGTGATGGATCGATCGCTGGAACAACCACCGCCTCTTTCCCAATCACTGCAAGCACTACCATCACCTGGACCTATACCGATGTTGCCGGAAACACCACTACGCAGGATCAGCATATAACAATCAACAACCCTTCAATTGATCCAATAGCGAATATTACGGATTGTGATCAAATTGTTCTTCCCTTTAATATAACTGGAACTAGTATTGGACCCAACGCACAATTTTATACTATATCTGGCGGTATGGGTACCGCTTTCGCGAAAGGTGCCACTATCCAATTCTCAGATTTCTCTACATATCCGCAAACCTTGTATGCGTGGGATCCTGATAGCGCATGTTCAGATGAGGTTGCTTTTGAAATTACGATTAATGCCACCCCAATTGCAGATAACCCTGCAGATGTGACCGAGTGCGACAGCTATGTCCTGCCTGCTCTCAGCGTTGGGAACTATTTTACCGGTTCCGGTGGGACAGGTAGTCCGCTCAGTGCAGGGGATGTGATCTCTAGTTCGCAGACCGTCTTTGTCTACGCCGAGAGCGGTACCTCACCCAACTGTTTTGATGAGAACGACTTTACCATTACTATCGTTTCAACTCCGGTTGTAGATGATCCAGCAGACGTTACAGAGTGCGACAGTTATGTACTGCCTGCTCTTAGCGTCGGAAATTATTTTACGGGATCTGGCGGAACCGGTAGTCCGCTTAATGCTGGTGATACGATTACCGCGACTATCTCAATCTTCGTCTATGCCGAGAGCGGAACCACGCCCAACTGTTTTGATGAGAACGACTTTACCATTACTATCGTTCCAACTCCGATTGTAGATGATCCAGCAGACGTTACAGAGTGCGACAGTTATGTACTGCCTGCTCT
>CAYZJT010000023.1:34661-34776 GCA_964478845.1 uncultured Flavobacteriaceae bacterium
CTTAATGCTGGTGATACGATTACCGCGACTATCTCAATCTTCGTCTATGCCGAGACCGGAACCACGCCCAACTGTTTTGATGAGAACAATTTCCTAGTTTCCATCATCAGCAGTC
>CAYZJT010000024.1:0-16626 GCA_964478845.1 uncultured Flavobacteriaceae bacterium
AGTAAGAAGAAATGGACTAACTATATCTCTACCAATCCCGTAGACATCATTCAAAGTCTTTTCGGTGGTGGTGGTATACAGCGAGATAACATTGCGATCGCTAACCTCGAAGTCAGAACCGCAGACTTGTTGGCAGCTAAGGCAGAGCTAGAACGACAGCAAGAAGAGGAAAAACTGAAAATTAAAAACAAAGTGTTGCGGTTGGTTCTAGATTTTGAGGCAGCCAAACGAAAGCTTGAGTTATTGAGCGATCGCCTAGCAACTCTCAACCAGCAGCGAGAAGTAATTAGGATTGCCTATCAAATGGGCAGAGGTAGCACCTCTGAGATTTTGGGAATTGAGGAAAAACGCGATCGCCTGTCAGACCAACTGGTTAACGTATCGATTGATAAGAATGAATCGCTTCGAGAGTTACAACAGACAGTCGGGGAAAGCTAAAGCTGTAGTGTCAGATAGATTAGAGCGATGAAACTCAAAGACTTTCTCAATGGTGCAGTTCTGTTTGTTGGTTTGGGTCTTGCTGGCTACTCTTGGTTAAATGGTGTTCGTGTACGATTCAATGTTGAAGATGTCCCTGTTGATTCATTTGCCGAAGCTGAAGATGAAGGAGTAACACCCGAAGTATGGCAGGTAAAGGAAGGCTCAATCTATGACGGTGATACTTTGCGTGTAGTTCGAGGTCAGGAAGAACTAAAAATACGCTTTTGCGGAATCGATGCCCCTGAGAAAAAAATGCCAATGGGTGTTGAATCTAGAGATCATCTGCGATCGCTTGTAGATATTGGGAACGGTGAAGTACTTCTCATCCCGATCGAGCAAGACCGCTATGGTCGAACTGTAGCAGAGATTTATGTCAAAGATTCTCGCAGCACTGCCATTAATCTAAATGTGCAGATGGTCAGAGATGGCTATGCCTGGCATTACGAAAGGTATTCAGGCAACTGTCCAATACGTGATGAGTTTGCGATCGCACAAGAGATGGCGCAGAAGGAAAGTTTAGGAATTTGGAAAGGAAACCCTCAACCGCCCTGGAACTGGCGACGGGCTAATAAGTAAATTATTTCTGTGTCATATTAGAGCGGAAATCCATAGTTAGTAAGTAGCAATGCACCCACTAAAAGGTATCTTTCCCTTTGAAGGTATAAGTAAAGCTGAATCTTATTGTCGTGTAGATGTTTACCCTACACCCGAACCAGTAGTAATTATCACCGAACTAGAAGCCAATCAAGGAACGTCAGCGATTAACTGTATTAAGGAAGTTACTTCAGGGATAGTGAAAAAATATAAGTTAGATCCAAAGACAACTACTTTTATTTCTCACTGCCCAGAAGGTCAAAGCGCGTTTGGTGGTGAGGATTTTCACTATGTACCCGTAGAGTGGGACGGTCAGAGCTACGAAATGACGAGAGCGTCTGCTTGGGATGCTGTAAGTCGCAAGGAGGTTGAAGGTATGATAGGTAGCCGTTTCTAAGATAGCGATCGCATAAAAAAAGGGGGACAAACCCCCAACGAAAACAACTCAACGCACCACAGGGACAGAAACAACCCACACCGAACCAGAAACAGAACAGACACCAGGACGCACCGCCACGGAAAACCCGACCAACCGAGAACACGAAGACGCAAACGACACAGCACCAGAACGAGACACAAACGAAGCCCAGACCACAGAACCCGAGAACGAACGGGACGAAGGACGCAACGACCACGAACAACAACCACCAGACAACGCCAAGCCAACAACCCGACGAAAAGGAACACCAACACGAGAACGACCAAAACCGACAAAGAAAGAAGAACGAACCACGAGAAAAAACCCCCGAAAGGACACAACAGTCATTGGGTGGCACGGGCGTAGGGAAGTCATAGGGGCAAGGCAGGGCAAATATTAAAACCGCGAAGCGACAATAGAAATTAGCCCTGACGCAGTGCATTTTACCCCTTTACTTTCCCGTATGGGGTCTGGGGTGTCCCCAGATAACAAACCGCGATCGCGACATTATTAGCCCGTTGCCATAATGGGAATGCTGTGTGACGTATATCCCTACCGATCGACCAACCCCACCGATCAACTAAGTTCCCCAGAGGGGCGGAGGGGGAAAACAATAAAACCGCGAAGCGACCACTAATAACTAAAGCGATCGTGACACAACCATAGAAAAACTCTCGCCTAAATCTGAAGTATCCTAAGCGTAAAACTTCTGACACTTTTGGCGATCGCGCTCGTCACGATAATCTGGCAAAGTTGTAACACCTATTTCTCAATAATTACCCCGCCGTCAACACAGCTTCTTCGATGGCTAAAATGGCTGCAAGTATTGAAACAACGTTCAGAAGTGATGAATAAATGTAAATATTAGAGCTTGTAATTGTAGTATTAACTGTCAACTGTGGTCAACGTACTACTTTTAAAGCGATCGCAACATCAGCAGTAGTCGAACATTGGTAAATCCTCAAATGCCTTGCACTTAGTATGTTTCACTAATCGTTCAGTTTATTTCGGTCACGAAACACAGGGAAAAATTATAGCACAGCCTTCGCTTCAGGCTTTTCTGTACCAAGTGCCACACTGTGCTGTGCTTTTAACAAAAAATGGGTGTCCGTGACCTAGTATGGGTTGGTCGGTAAGTCTCTAAAGCGATCGCGGGGAGAGAAGAGGAAAGAGAGAGAGGATGGGTGGGGGTGTTCGCTTCTTTTCGGCGGTTTCTCGTTTTGGCTGTGTTCCCTGCTGTGTCTGCGTTTGGGCTTGTCTTTTTGCGTGTTGCCGTGCTATAATGTAGTTGTTCCTTCTCGTTGGGGTGTTGCCCGTGTCTCTCTTCGCTGCTGCTGTTTCTCCTGTCTCCGTTTCTGCTCCTGTTCCTGGTGTTGTGGCTCGTTTCGCTGCTTCTGCTGGTGCTTCTTTCTTGTGTGTGCGCCCGTCGGTTCGCTCGTTCTCTCGTTGGGTTGCTGTGGTGCTGTTCTCTTCTGGTTCTGCTGCTGGCTCGTTTGCTGCTGCTGCGTCTGCTCGGTTCGGCTTTTCCTTCTGTGCTGTCCGTCGTCGTGGTTCGTGGTTTGCGGTTTCTGTTCCTTGCTCTGTGTCCTGGTTTGTTTCTGCTGGTGGCTCTCTGCCTTGTCTGTGGTCTTCTTTTGGTGGTGGCGGTGGTTCTGCTGCTTCTGCTCCCGTGTCCCCCGTTCCTTCTGGTGGTTCTCCTGTGTCTTCTCGTCCTTCTCCGTTTGCTGGTGTTTCTTCTGTCGGTTTTTCGGGTTCTCGTTCCCCGTCTCCTGTGGCTTCGGCTGCTTTGTCTGCGTTGTTGCCTTCTGTTCCTGCTGGTGTGCGGGTTTCCGTTGGTTGTGCGCGTGGCGTTGACTTGGCTGTTCGGTCTTTCTTTGCTGGTTCTCCTTCCCTGCTGGTGTTCTCTGTTGCCTCTGGGCGGTTTGGTTCTGGGCGTTCTGCCTTTGCCCGTCGTTCTTCTCGCTGCGTGTTGTCTGTGGCTGCTGGCTCTCGTGGTTTGCTGGTTGTCGTTCCTTCTGGTGCTTGTCCTGCTGGTGTTGTTCCTTCCCGTTCCTTCTCTGGTCGTGGCTCTGGTTCGTGGGGTTCGGCTGCGTTTGCTCTCGGTCGTGGTCGTCGGGTGCTGGTGTGGCTTCGGGCTGGTTCTTTTCCTCCCGTGTGGGCTGGCGTGTCCTGGTCTGTTGCCCGTGTGTGTTGGGTTTCTTCTGTTGGTGGCGGTGGCGGTTGCTGGTGGCTCGGTGTTCCTTCTCCTCGCGTGGTTGCTCCTTCTCTGTTCTAGTTGGTTTATCGGCTGTCGTTGTTCGTCCCTGGTTTGCTCGTTCGTCGGGCGGGGGCGATCGCCTCTATTAAAAGAAATTTTAAGCAACCCCCACCGCTCCTCACTCGCGTTGGTTAATCTTCTTTCTCTTCAAGTGCTTTTGCGATCGCTTGCCTTGTAAACTCCTGCCAATCCTCAACCTTCTTTAGTTCCCGATCGAGAGTTGGGGGAAGTCGTACAGCTATTCTTTCCGTACATGATTCGCCCCAGTCGTATTTCCGTTTGAAGCTGAACTTAGTAATCTCTGGGTTTCCGCCTGGTCTACCTTTGCTCACGGTCGAATCTCTTTAACTAGGTCAACACAGTTAATATAACACGGAAACATACTATAAAGTTATTTAAACTGCTTATTTATTGCGTGTTACCATGCTATAATATAAGAGTAACCGAGGAAAAAACCCGTCAAAGTCTGACCTCGGTTAAACACCTAAGTAAAGGCAAATATCATGTTAAAACAAATCATCAAAGAATCACCACACAAGAGTTTTCGAGTATCTAAAATCTCTAACAGTATCGCTATCTGCGAAGCTAATGCAGACGATCGCTATGATTGGGGAAATTCTACTGAAACTGAACCAGCTTTTCTAGTTTATTTAGGATGTAGAAAAACCGAGGTTGCGGGATATATGAAAACCTTCAATCTTTTCTATAGATGTGATTGGTGCGAGACAAGAAAACCTAAATATCTCAATGACTTTGAGGTAGAAATTAAAATACGTGGAATGCAGAGAGAATCTGATTCTCATGCTTTTGGTTTAGATTATTTAATTCAATCGGAGACAGCCAAACATCCTACTTCATTCAATATAGATTTAGATTTTTGTATTGCAGATATAGCGGATAACTTTGTATTTGAAAACAGAGAATATGAAGAACTACCATCATCAGTCGTTCAATCTTCTATGTTTGAAGCTATTAACCAATGGCTAGAAAACTTTTCAACTAATCCTCACGTATATGTTAGCGATCGCATAATCAAAGATTTAGATCGAAAACTAGAGGAACACACAGGAACAGCAGCATAAGTTAGCAGCATAAATTAAACATCCCTCTCATCTGAGGGGGACAATAAATTACTCATAGGAAAAAAATATGACACCAGAACAAGTTGAAGCAATTCTAGAATCTAACGCCAGAGCCATCCAATCAAATAGTAATGCGATCGTCGAAGGTAGAAGACAAGTAGAAGAGATGAAAAACCAAACCAACGCACAGATATCAGAGTCTCAAAGACAAATTGGCGCGTTAATTAGAGACAGATCGGCAATGTTAGAAATTCTTCAGGGATTGAATGAGGACAGAGTTAGAACATCTGAAAATATAGCGTCACTTGCTGAGAATGTGGCAGCACTAAATCAAAATGTAGCCCGAATTGCCGAGAACTTAGAACAGCGAGAAGGATAAAACTAAGGGTCATCTGTACGACGAAGTGAATTTTTTTTGCCAACTGAGGTAAGAAAAACCGTAGCTGCGATCGCGCCAAGGTAGAAAAAAAACGTCAGATGACCACCCACAGACAACTTAACTAAATCTCCGCGCCCACTTTCACTTCGATGTTTGATTACACTTGAATAAAAAGTCAATAGATATGAACGACAGTAAACTAACAACCCGTAACACCACCCAGGCAGCCATAGAGCGAGTAATTCTACATCGTGACTTGCGATCGCTTACTGAAATCGAGAGAGTACAGTACAACATGGCACTATGTAAAACTCTGGGCTTAAATCCATTGACTAACCCTGTTGATTATCTAGCCGATCCAGGAGGAAAGTTAACACCATATATTAATGCGGTCGGAGTTGCTCAAATTAGGTCTATTCATGGCATCTCAATCAGAATCATCTCCAGAGAAACAGATAAGCAAAACTTTCATTATGTTACTGCGATCGCAACAGATAGTAATGGTCGAACAGAAGAATCAACCGCGATCGTGGCTCTGACTGATAAATATGGAAAAGCTCTTTACGGTCAGAGACGGGCTGACAAGATGATGGCTACCGAGACTAAAGCCAAACGTAGAGTAACACTTGCGTTAGTTGGTATTCCTTGGGCAGATGGAGGAAATATTAAATCTTCAAAGACCTACGACCCGCCCCGCGACATTCTGCCACCAGAAGATGAATTTTAAAATTGTCTCAAAATTAAAGTGCTGACACTTTCCCATTTATCCCCTAGTAAAAAAACTACTTAGGGGATTTATTTTGTCTCATCCACATGGCGATCGCTTCTGTCAGACTTGCAATTGCTTCTGGGGGAAAATTTTGAAGCTGTTCGGCTATTTTCTCAGCTTCTCCGTTGAGTTGGAGAGCAAAGGAATTATTGATAACGTTATAGCCACCTAAAACAACGGTGAGAGGTGAATCCTGACCGATTAGCTTTTGAGCTAGTACCCGTTTTTGTTCATCAGATAAGTTATCTACAAAATCAACGAAATTATTGAACTCCACTGCGACGACCTCTTTGGGAGGCTTCAGATTCTCGGTTTCCGACATAGCCAGGTATGCTTTGGTTTACAACCATCATTCCTAACACCTTTTTTGAGCGATTGCGACTGTTTAAGATTACAGTATCGCCTTGACCAATAAATTAATAAGTTACGGCTAACTCTTCGTCTACTGAGTTCTCTCTCTGCTTGTTGCTCATCTTGTTGGCGATCGCGAACATCAAATCTGAAATATCTCGATCGTCCATCGAATTAACTAGAATTTTCGGATCGCAAGCTAATTTAATGCTCTTTCCCATCAACTCTTGAATGTAAAACTGTTTTGCACCAGGCTCTAGCTCTTCCATGCCTTGAACGAGGGTATCTAGGACGGTTGAAGATAAATCCCTTTTGTATTTGCCTGACCCATCCCTCTTCAAGTTGATGAATTCAGAAATCCGATTTTCATCTATGCCAGTATGTCTCGATAACTTAGATCCTTGGATACCGTAGTAACGTTTAGTTCTAATAAATGCTTCTCTGTGAGACATTTCATTATTCATCGTGTCAGTCTTAGCGATTTAGTATATAATTTTTCTAATTGTTAGCTAACTAGCTAATCAAATTAGTCTTCGGGTACAAAAATTATGGCATAGATACCAGCGATAACAATATCAGCTAATTAAAAAAAAATGCTCCTACCACGGAGCAAGTGTTACAAAAGTTCTTGCATAGAGAACTATCGTTCAAAAACTTAAGGATCATCGTGCCAAAAATTGAATTTAAAAGCAACTATCTCAAGTTGGAGGTTACAGGACAACCATGACTATACCTGTACCTCAACGAATCAATAACAAACTAGAGGACTTTTACCCATTGCAGAAGGAAGAATTGATGAAACTGCGGGAGGTCAAGTTAATTAATAATGCTGCCTATGTGCATCTGGCTCTGCGTTATGAAAATCCTTTTTGCGATCGCCCCGTTCAAATTATCCCGAAAGAATTTGCCCTGAGATGGCGAATGCCCGAATCAAGCGTTTATAGTGCGATCGCTAGGCTGAAGGAACTAGGAATTCTCAATATTAAATCTGGCAAGTTAGTAATTGATTGGGTCAAGCCAGAAAAACAACAAAGGACTTGTCCGCATGTAACAGAAGAGGAGCTAGAAAATATTGCTGTAGTAAATGATAATTCTGCACAGAAAAGTGATTCTCAGATCCGAGAAAAAATTATCAGATCTGAGAAAAAATTATCAGATCCTAGAATTGATTCTCAGATCCTAGAAAATCAACCGCTAGAACCACTATCAGATATAGCTTCTGGCATTCCTCAGACTCTTCAGAGTATTCAAACCAACCAGACCAGAGGGGAGGAGGAAAAAACTTTTTCTCAGAATCAAGAATTCTTATCTCAAAAAGTAGTACAAAAGCTGGTACAAAAAACAGAGGACGAATCAAGAGTCACTACTGATAAACAAAATGAATCGGTAGAACAAACTACCTGCGACGTAGTACAAGAGAAAACTAAAATAATATCCCCTAGTAAAAGTTCAGCAGAAAATGTTACTGCGATACCCGATGACCTGAGAGAAAAGCTAGAGGAATTAGAGATAAGTCTAGATGACAAAGTAAGGAATGCGATCGCATCTCATCATATTTCCCAGGCTTATGGTGCTGCTGCCCACTGCGAAAACACCAGAAACTCAATAACTAATGTTCGTTCTGTCTTCCTTTATCAACTACCGAAGCAGCCAATCGAGAAACTAGGTAGCAGGTACAGCGAAGAGTTACTTGAGCGGGTTAAAGCCCAAAACCAAGCCATAGAAAAGGAGCGAAGCGACCCAGAGTACCAGAAGAGGTCAAAAGATGCTTTCGCTCAGATACGGACAAAACTGGGGAGGAAAAAGCAAGCATGATAATCGATCTAACTAGTCTTCGGACGAGCGATCGCTTTACTCACAAGATTAAGGTTCACCCTCGCAAATGGTCACTCGATAGACTACCCCACAAATTTCAATTGGTTCTACTCGATCGCGGTGAAGCTGTTAGATGCAGCCACCACCCATTCATAGAAGACGTAGAGCGCAGTATTAGAGAGTTTCTTGAATTTATCCCTGATGGCGACTGGGAAGTATATGACTACCAAGAAGAATAAGGCGATCGCAGTCATGAAAAATACAAGCATTTATACGGCTGATAAATTGGCATCCTATGAGTATCAGAATGAGCAAGAAGGCGAACCAAAAAAATCTCAGGGTTTGCTACGAAGCAAAGGTAAAAAGAAGGGTCAAGAAAAGCAAATAAATGAGGCTAATTTTACTAGGGGATATAAATCATGCTCAGACACCTCGATCTCTTCTCAGGAATTGGAGGATTCAGCCTCGCAGCCAAACAGCTTGGGGGAATACGAACAACTCAGTTTGTTGAAATTAGCCCCGACGCACAGTCAGTCTTGCGATCGCACTTCCCAGGAACACCAATTCACTCAGACATCAGAGACTACCACCCAGAACCAGGAGAATTTGAAATCATTAGTTGTGGATTCCCCTGCACAGGCACATCGAACGCAGGAACTAGAACAGGACTCAAACATCCAGCATCTGCGCTCTGGCGAGAAGGTGTCAGATGCCTTATCGAAGCTCAACCCAAATTCTGTATTTTTGAACAACCTGAAGGAGTTCTCGGACGAGGACTTAGAACTATTCTTGCCACCTTATATATGGCAGGATACAGTTTTGAAGTTGAAACAGTCTCGGCAGCAGAGCTTGGAGCAGGACACCAGAGACTTAGATTGTTTATCATTTCCTACCCTGACGAGCAACGAAAACTCTACAACCAGACCTGCTGGTCAGACCAAATGCGAGAAATGGTTCAAAGACAAAGGCTTAGTTCCGAATGGCTCACAGTTAGGGACTTGCGCGATCGCGTCTATAATGGGCTATCCGTCAGATTGGTTCGAGGTCTTAACGAAGCAGTACTCGAAGAGTGCCACTACGCCGAGCCAAATAAGTCACCAGGAAGAATCAAAAGCCGATACCTCGCAGGGAGAACAGTCACGCCAGGACAAGCAGCGATCGCTCTCCGTCGAGTCCTCTATCTCAATTCCCTGTCTCATCAAACAGCCACACAAGAAACCGTTTGAAGGCTTAATCGTAGGCGATCGCGGGGCAGAATTTGATGTGCAGGTAGGCGATCGCATTGTTCAACTGCCTAAGCTTTATGTCTTCCCCAATCCTCCCAAGAAGAAAAAGTGTCAAACAGATGATGATATATCCCCTAGTAAAAGTTCTCGCAGAAAAAAGGGAACGGGAAGCGGTTACATCAACTGGAGGACAATTAAGAAAAATGGGAAGAACTATAAACAAACATGGTTTCACTACGAACTATGGGACAAAGGACGGCAGGTTAAATCATGTGCTTACATTCCTAAGAAGATGCGATCGCAAATTGAAAAACTGAACGCTGAGAAAGTCCCAGTCGAAGAGATACTAAAAGTTTTGAAGAATAAAAATAATTAAGAAGGGTACATGAAAACAGAACAACTTGAATTAATTAATAAGGTACAGAGGCTAGCCGAGGACTTAGTTAAGGATGTTTATTCTTCTCCTTTTGACACTGACTCAGCATATTCATTAGTTAACGAAATAAATGAAGTGATAGAAGAACTACAAGAGTTTAATGACGTGGAAGGTTTTTTGGAACTAGAAGAAAATGATTAAAGTTGGCGATAAGTTCTTCGAGCATAGCTTCACTACGCATAAACAGAGGTAAGAGCATGAAGTATTTAGGCTTTGAATTTATCCATCAACAACATGAAGACTGCATAGTCTCATGGGCTGAGTTTACCTTTGATGATGCAGGAGTTTTGATGGTGGGTGAATCGCCCAGATATGATTCAAATTTTGAGGATTACCATTGCCTGATGGAAGATACATTACGTATCAGTAAAGGACTAGTTAACGGCGGGAAATTTGAGGAACTAGTTAAGACTTATCGCTTCAGATATTCTCATGTTGAAGATTAAAGTTGGCGATCGCGTCCATGCCAAACCTTACAATTGCCCAGGCAAAGTAACTAAAGTTGAATGGCAGGAGGAACTAAAGCTAGTCGGTGGATCATCAATTTCCGCAGGTTATATTTACTGGGTTGAACTAGAAGGAAAAGGCTTAAAACCGCGTGGCTTTAGTGATAAATGTCTAAAATTGATTACTGTGTAGTGAGAAGCGATACAGTGTTACCTGAAGACAACTCAGAAGCGATCGCAGTTCATAATATCCAAGGACTCAAATGCGGAAGCAGATCGGAAAATGAAAATTAGTAAGTCTGCCATAACTAGAATCTGTCAGTGGTTCGAGAATAAAGGATTGCCCGTGCTGGCTGATGAGTTGTTTGCCTCAGAAGTGAAAACGGAGTTTAGATACCTTCTTTCTCTATATGGAAGCGATCGCTCACGATTTATCTTTCCTGGGGAGAGAATAACTGTTTATAGGGATGGCGAATCTCAGCCTTCAGTTTTATGGAATCTCAACCGACACTGGGAAAAAAACTTACAGAACTATCAGGATTTGGGAGACGTGACCGAGCAAGTAACTAACGATAACCTTCAGCAATTTATTAGATAGCGATCTCGTTTTACTCTTAGGATAAACATGAAAGTTGGAGAAAAGTTAAATATTCCGTGCCTCAACGTAACCTGTGCTGGTAGCTTAGAAGGTACTTACGGCGGAGAATTCAGCGTAGGAGAAACAGAGGTTAAATATACTCAAGTTTTGAATTGTAAATGCGATCGCTGTGGTTTAGAGTTGGCAGAAGCTTTTGAAGTCTGGGACGAGTACAACGAAGAATATTGGGTGAGCGATCGCGTTAATGTTTCCCTGAACGATGATAATGATATTAGTTTTCCTGGTCTGGGAATGTCAGCAGTAGAGATGAGTTCAGAGTTTTCCTACTTTCTCAGAACTGGTCAAAAACCATAGTGTATAGTGGTGACAACACACTGTTTACCGACCACAACACACCATGAGACTTGGAGTAAATGAGCTTTGCGATCGCTACGAAATCAAATCTAGAAAGAGTCTCTACAGCAGGTTAGATGGGCTGAAAATCAATTTAGTTAAAGATGGTAATAAATCCTACGCCACAGAGGAGCAGGTAAAGTTACTCGACCAGCAAAACGAACATCTAAAAAATAATGGTACGTTAAAGAATTTTGAACCTGTCGCGATCGCTGAAGTAACAGTAGACAACACAAGTCAAGACACAGATACATCAAGCATCTTAGAGACGACACAACACAGTACACAGTTACAGGTAACACCACAATTACTAGGGGATATAGTTGAAGCTGCGAGTAATGCGATCGCTCAGAAAATGACACCGCCCGACCCTCTCTGGTACTTGGGAAGGTTGGAGACTGCTAGGGCTTCAGGATGGGAATTAACTACATCTCAGGTAAAAGAATTAATCGGAGTCAAACCAAGCTGCAAACAGGGTAAGAAGACTTTCAGACGTGGCTCGTTTGTCTTTGTCAAATCAGGAAAGATAGGCAGTCAGACATCTTGGAAGGTGCAGAAAGTAAGTCAAGATGGTTATAAGGTTTAGCTGCGATCGCGTTACTCAAGATTGCTCGTTCCTCGGAGGGCTACTTACCAACTCCTTCGTCAAACACGGCAAGCAGCCCCCCTCGTCAGTCGCTACCAAAGGTGATAGCGATCGCGACAAGCGTATAGTCACACCTCGGCTGGGGTCAAAAAACAGCTTTCCCATTGTAACTACAGGAGTAAAGACGTTTTTTTCTATAAGGAACTTCGTGTCTTTTAATTCTTGAAAAAAACTTATCTTGACTCCCTCCGTTGTAACAAAGCTGTAGTTTTTTTATTTAATTATGAATATTCAATTTGTGATTGATGTAGCGTTTAGAGTTAGTTTTGATTTTAGTGTTGAACAAAGAGAAAATAATGTAATTTTAGTTAAGTTTAAAAATGAAGAAAATTCAGTTAGATTTGTTGAAGAAATAAGTGTTTATGAAGAATTTAATGTAGTGAGAAATGAGAATGAAGTGTTAATTAGTATTTTATAAAATTTAAGAAAAATGATAGTTAGAAATAATTATCATTTTTCTTTTCTTCTTTAAAGTTATCGAATGTTCGCTACGGCGTGTCTGTCGCCTTAGCCTCAATATTTGTCTTTAAACCGCAAAGTAATGCGCCAGCCACCAGCCTCCGCTCACTCCCACCCACCCACCCCCATCTATACAAAACTCAAAGAAGGAGAAAACGAGGAGAAAGAAAGTTGATAAAAGTAAGCTCGAAAAGTATCGTTAATTGCTAGTTTCTTTGGCTGCTTTGCTGTTCAGCATGATAACCATATTCCCGTGAATTTCTACGCGATTGCCGAGTTCTAAGCCTTCTTGATAAAACATTTCTGCATCCTCTTTGGACTTAAATTTCATGTGAAGTCCTTTCTTGCTACCGAATATTCTTTCAGGAGAAAATTCCATTTTCATATACACATATTCAAAAGATATCTATACATTACCAGAATTTAGAAAGTTAGCGTTCGCTTTAACGTTGGTAGCAATCACGGCAGCAATTAAAATTTGAGCTTATCCCCTAGTAAATTCAAGTTAGTAATTCTATAAAACTACCGTCCAACAATTTGCACTACGGGAGATACTTACTGATTTTGTGCTTTATTAATTTTGAGATTAATAATATTAATGACTGTAATAATTAATGCGATCGCTTCACTTTACTTAGATAACTAATTTATTCAAGCTAATTTTCTAGAAGTTGATTATCGCTGCGTTCCAGATATGCTCTGGAATTCCAGACTCACATCACAGAAAAATTTCTACAGCCGATACATAATATGTATACCGAATTAAAAAAAAATTTATCATGAGCAACCAGAATTCCAGTACTGACAACATAGTCCGTCCAGATGACTTGATGGCTGAACTTGATTTGAAAAAGTCTACTTATTATGACGATTTGAAGTTCTTGGGTATCACGGCTGATAAGGATGAAAACAAAAAAGCCTATCTTACAACTGACCAAGCAAACCAAGTAAGATCGCTACGTTCTTATGTTATTGAAAATGGGAAACGCGATGGTTTTACCCTGGGTGGTTTAACAGTTTCTAGTAATAATGAGTTAGCTATAAATTCAGAGGAAACTGATATCTATGTTGAGGTAGAAGAACCAACTTCAAACATGGATATAAATGCGTTAATGCGTCACGCTGCGGAGTTAAAAGCCCGTGAGTTAGCAATGCCTCATCTAGTAACCAAAGGGATAGCCGATCGCATGAGCGAGGATGATTTGCCAGAAGACTTACAGGAGAAAGTAGCGATCGCCCGTGAGGTGGCTAACCCAAAGTGGACACCCGCCGACGTAGCCGAGAAGCTTCTGAGTCAGTACAGAAGCCAAAGAAGCAGTTAGGCAAACAGTTAGATCAGGTTTGCTCTGCCGTTCGTGCGGGTAGTTCAGTTCTAGTTCTCGGTGAAGCTGGTACGGGTAAAGGTGATATGGCTCTGGCACTTCATGATGAAATGCTCGATGAATATCAGACTGCGATCGCGACCTATAAGGGTTCGATTAAGAAATTCTTTATTGCGATCGCCATGCAGCTAGGTTGTCCGACCGAGAATGACGAAGGTAAAGCCATGACCGCCGATGCTCTTAAGGAAGAAGTTCTAGTCAACTGTGGGGAGGACACATTACTTATATTTCCTGAAGCCAAGCGATTAACTACTTCGATTAGATACTGGCTTGAAGATTTAATGTCTGCTGGTGTGAAAATCGTTTGTTTTGCGGTGGCTAATCCTGGTAGAGATATCTTTCTTGAAATGTTGGAGGTAGAGATAGAGTTACCCAGTGATGCTCACATTAGATTAGTCATGGCAGCAGAGGCTCAAAGGCTGAATCTACAGGTTGGTAAATCTCGACTAGCCGAACTTCAGCCCCTAGCAGGACGTAACCCTATGCTGGCTCGAAAAATTATCAAGAATGAAGCTCTAGGACTGAAGCAGGAAAAACCCGAACACACTCAGTATGTGGTCATTATGCCAGTAATCCTCGCACTGCTGATGAGCTTCGGTATTGTCCGATTTATTGGGATGGGTACGGGTAATAAGTCTCTCTATATCTTTGGTGGAGTTAGTTTGGTGACGGGAATGACCCTCAAGCAGTTGGGCAGTATTAAAGGTGCAAGGAAGAGGTTAGGACAATGATGGCAATTACTCATGCAGCGATCGCAACGGCAGGAACATCTTTAGTCCTGGGAACGGCTAACCCCTTAATCCTGGGACTATCAGTTATAGGTTCTCAGCTTCCCGATATCGATACCACCACATCGACAATCGGTAAAATCTGTTATCCGATCAGTTCCTGGATCGAGGATCGTTTTCCTCATCGTTCGATTACTCACTCGCTGTTGGCTACAGCATCTCTAACAGTGCTGGCTCTGGCGGTAAATCATTTTTTTTTACTAGGGGATATAAAAGTTGCGATCGCTTTACCATTAGGTCATCTAATAGCTTGCTTCTCAGATACCTTTACTAAACAAGGAGTACAACTGTTTTACCCCAATCCTGCCTGGGCAATCAGCGTTAGTAATCCACGACGAAGGCTAAAGACTGGCGGGGCTGGTGAATTGTGGGTTTTAGCTATTGCGATCGCTCTACTGACTTTAGGTTTTCATCTAGCTAATAATGGCGGGGTAACTCAAAAAGTCTCTCAGAGTCTGGGTTTAAAAGATGGCATTGTCAGAATCTACAACCAAAATGCAGCAACTAATCATGTATATGCTGATATCAAGGGTGTCTGGGCAAGCGATCGCACCCGCGCCGATGGTAAATATTGGATTGTTGGCACTGAAGGTAGCGAGTTTATAGTTAGTAATGGTGAGGGAGTCTATAAGACGGGAGAGCAGATAATTACCACCAAGGTTTCTACCAGCGTTGGGGATGATGCCACCACCGAGATTAAAAATATTGGTTTTAATGACGAAGATGCGATCGCGCCCCTGCTGGAGCTTCGGCAAGCCTACCCTAACTCTGTGATTTTCTTGAGCGGTCAGTTAGGAATAGATTTTCCCGAAGAGGTAAATATATCAATTAAGCCCAAGCAATACGTTACAGCTTCTCTGGCTGGTTCGACCCTGAATTTTAGATGGCAAAGCTTAGATGAGGCAATTTTACTTTTACGAGATCAGTATGCAGTGGGAACTATAGAGGTAAGGATAGTTCAACCACAGCCAATTTAAATGAAGACAAAAAGGTTCAGGAATCTGCTTATCTATGGGCTAGTCATAGCAGCGATCGCCATAGCTCCAACTTTTACTAATCTCTTTCCCTTGCCTAGCTGGGCAACGGCTAATCAAGAACAAGAAACAACCACCAGACCCAGACGACTAGCCATTACTGTCAAAGTCTCAGAACCAGACGATCTTAAAGTAACTGAAGGGGAACAGATAACCAAAGGTGAAATCATTGCCGACAGGGAACAAGAGCGAACCAGACTAACTGCCCAACAGAAACAATTACAGCTATCACTTGACCGACTAAAAGCAGCTTCAATTACACCACCAGCAACACCAGTTCAAGTCCCGACCGTGATGGCTTTACCGCCAGTTAGCTATCTAGAGCATGAAGCAGCAGTGGAGAAAACCAAGGCAGCGATCGCGTCTATTGAATCAGAAGTCGAACTCAAACAGGAAGAAATTAGCTATCTTTCGGGAGTTAAAAACCTCGATCCAATTATTCTCGAACACGAACAGGCGAAGTTAAAACAACTCAAACAACAGCACACCGCAGAAGTACGAGAGTATCAGCTAGCAATGGGCAAGATGCAGACTGCCAAAGACAGCAGGAAGTATCAGGAGTATCAAGCCTCAATTGATTCAGCCCGTCGCGTCGAAGAAATGAATCAGGCAAGACTTAACTATCAACGACAACTAACAGAATACGAGCAAAGACTGACAGACAGAGAATTTCAGGTAACACAGCTACAGGAGAAATTGAATAATGTTGAGAATGCGATCGCTACCCTTTCAGTGGTTAAATCTCCCTATGCTGGCACTGTTCGCCGTGTTCGTTGGCTCGGTCAATCCCCAGATGGCAGCCTCACAGCCGAAGTTACGCTCATGGTCGAATCAGACAGAGAAGCTGAGAGAGATCGGAGAAAAAAAGAAGCTCCCCTGCTCGAACAGCAGTAGTGAATGTGTAGAGCAGTTAACAGAACAAGCGATCGCTAACTCCAATAAACTTCAGCAATCTGAATCAAGAATTGCTGCAATCGAGCGACGGTTGGCAGTTACAGAAGAGAGAATCGACTACACCAGTAAGAAGAAATGGACTAACTATATCTCTACCAATCCCGTAGACATCATTCAAA
>CAYZJT010000025.1:0-12116 GCA_964478845.1 uncultured Flavobacteriaceae bacterium
TGAATATTGGAAGGCCGACTAATTGAAACTCTCGGCAAATTCTATAAACAGCGCATAGAGATTATCTAGTTCTTCGCGTGTACTTGTAAAAGGTGGTACGGTATATAAGGTCGCCCCTAACGGACGCAAAAATATCCGTTGCTTCCAGAACCACTCAAAAACTGCATTGCGCTGTGAACCATATCGATCCATCTGCTTGTTCAACTCAAAGGCAAGAATTGTCCCAGTGCATCTCATACTCTTGAAAAGACCGCTCCCACGCTGCTGATCTATAAAATCAATATGCTGCTGTTCAATTCTTTGTACGTTGCGTTGAATCTTATCACTTTTCAGCAGGTCAATCGCCGCGATACTAGCCGCACATCCCAGCGGATTGCCGCTGTAGGTATGCCCGTGAAATAGTCCTTTGCTAAGTTCATCATCGTAAAATGCGTCATAGACTTTTTGAGAACAACTAGTGATGGCCATCGGCATGATGCCACCTGTCAATGCTTTGGATAGACAGATTATATCAGGTTTGTTGAGTAGATGATCGCTGGCAAAGTTTTTTCCGGTTTTTCCAAAGCCCGTCATTACTTCATCAGCTATTGATAGGATTCCGCTTTCGCGAAAGCGTAACAACAACCTACACAACCCCTCTGCATCGTACATTTTCATACCTGCTGCCCCCTGCACCAGCGGCTCGTAAATAAATGCAGCTACTTTGTTATTCTGAATGATCTCATCCAATTGCTTTAATACCTGCTCGTTGTTGCTTCCATCTGGAACCGGAATACGCTTTACCTTGATAAAGAAATCCTCAAACGCACCATTATAAACCGAAAGCCCCGATGCGCTCATCGCACCAAAGGTGTCGCCGTGGAATCCGCTTTCAAATGCCACGATCGTATCGCGTTTCTCACCACGATTGAAGAAATACTGAAAAGCCATCTTGAGAGCTATTTCAACGCTAGTTGAACCATTTTCTGAGAAGAATAGTTTGCTCTGGTTGTGTGGTAAAATCTGCAGAAGTTTTTCAGAAAGCTCGACGGCAGGCTCGTGAGTCATTCCAGCAAAAACCACATGGTGCAAATTGTCTAGTTGGTTTTTTACTGCATTTGTTAGAAACGGATTTGCGTGGCCATAACTGCAGGTGTACCAGCTAGAAATAGCGTCGTAATATGTTTTGCCTTCTATGTCAAAAAGATAGTTGCCGCTGGCTCGAGAAATTGCTTTAGGCAAGTCTGCCGTCTTGTGCTGCGTCAAAGGGTGCCAGATGTTTTGCTGGTCTTTGGCGATCAATTCTTCTGGACTCATATTTTATCGAGTTCAGGTTTCATTTTTTGAGCTATGGAATCAATTGCTTTTGGCGTAATGCTGTCCATTTTGCCGATGTGCCCGATCGTAGGAATGCCAGTCATTTTCTCGATGATCTCGATAGTTCCAGCCAATTCCACTTGGTTGTATATGATTCCAGCGCATGAAATCCCACGAGACTTTAAAACCTCAACACTTAACAATGTATGATTGATGCTACCCAAATACCCAGCACTTACTAAAATCACTTTGTCCTCTGGCTCAATTAAATCAACAATAGTTTGGTGATCGTTTAGTGGAACAAGTAAACCACCAGCGCCTTCTATGACAAGATCATTTTGAGTTTCTGGTCTAACGATCTTCTTAAGATCGATAGTAATCCCATCAATCCTAGCCGCCTCATGCGGGCTCATAGGTGTTTTGAGTTGGTAGGCCTCAGGGTGAAAAACCGTTTTAGGATTAGAAACCAAAAACTGCACCTTCTCGCGATCCAATTCCTCTAGTCCGCTCTGTACAGGTTTCCAATAATCTGCCTCCAGCGCCTGTGTGACGATTGCTGCGACAATTGTCTTTCCTACATCGGTTCCTATTCCTGTTATAAAATACCTATTCATCTAGATTAAAGGTGGTTTTGCAATGGGTACATTGGTAGTTGTGCTTGATCAGAAACGGCAAGATGCTGTAGATACCCGCTTTGATCTTTTCGTTCCAGCCGCTCGCGCTGTTCACGTCTGTTATTTCTCTGGTTTTGTAACGCTTGCAGTTTGGGCATTGGATGTATTCGACTCGGTGTTTGATCAGGTCTGGGTTGCTGCTGGCCAAAATTCCCATTGCCTTAAAATAATCATCTGCGTAGACTTGCATTTTCACACCGCCCAATGCGTTTGTAGCAAAGGGATCTGCGGCTACGCTGTACTCGTCTTTCAAGAATACGCTCACGTCCTCGCTTTCCAGTTTTGCCTTGACGACGACTGCCTCTGCTGGGTAGGAAAATGTTGCGATGGTTTTGAATCTAGGCATGCTTATCAGCAAAAACTTTAAGGCTTTTTAGCAGCCCTCTGATTTCTTTTTTGGTGTTGTGAGCATGCAGGCAAATCCTTAGCCGTTCCTGCCCTTTCGGTACTGTCGGGGATAAAATTGCCCTGACATCGTAGCCGTTTTGCTGCAAATGTAAAGCGGCTTTTCTGGCCATCACGTTGCCTTTCATGATACAGATCTGTATGGGTGTTACGCTTTCGCGAAAGCGTAAACTTAAACCATCACAACGCTTATCTGTGATATCGTCTTGTAACTGAAAACCAGTACTCTTGATCTGTTTCCTGAAATACTTGATGTTAATTCTCAACTGCTCATGGGCTGCCTGATCTGATTTGAGCTTTTTGTAATTGTGCTGAATCATCTTGACGGTATGCTGTGGCAAGGCCGTCGTGTAAATAAAACTGCGGGCAAAATTGATCAGGAATTCTCTTAGATGCCGTGAACCCAAAACCGCGGCGCCATGAGTGCCCAGCGATTTTCCAAAAGTTACGACCCGCGCAAAAACCTGTTCCTGCAATCCAAGATTCTGAACAAGCCCCTCGCCTTTTTTTCCATGAACGCCTAGCGAATGAGCCTCGTCTACAATCAAGCAGACATTCTTGAATTTGTTGCAAAGCGATGTCAATTCAACAAGGTCGGGCGTGTCGCCATCCATTGAAAAAACACTTTCGGTGATGACGTAAACCACTCGGTCCTCTGCCTGACTGAACTTGTTCAAAAGGATCTCAAGATGATCCAAATCGTTGTGCTGAAATCTAAGGGCTTTGGCTTTTGAAAGGGAAATCCCATCCCTGATACTGGCATGCACCAGGTGATCGTACAAAATCATGTCATGCCGATCTGTAATCGCCGTGATCAGACCCAGATTTGCATCGTAACCAGAGTTAAACAACAAAGCCGCCTCGCAGTCATGAAATAAGGCGATCTGGTTTTCTACATCCTCATGAAGTTTGCTGTTCCCAGAAATAAGGCGTGAACCTGTAGAACCTGACCCAGAGGAATCCGTAGCAACAGGACTCTGTGAAAAACCTAGATAATCATTGCTTGAAAAATCTACTAGCCGATCTGCAATCGTTAACTCTCGCAGGCTACCAGAGAAATGGCGCTGACCGATCTTAAGATGTAATTTATCTGGAAACACAGGTGTAAAGGTAGCTTTAGGATGCAGAGGATCGCATTACATAGATATTAAGCTTTTAACTTGAGCGTGCTTTATTCTGTCGATTATTAACGACATTATAACAAGGCTGTTTGTTTGTAAGCAGGTTGTCTAAAGTATTTTTAGAAATTCACAATTTAAAACTTTATAGATATGTCATTTCAATTGCCCGACCTGCCTTATGCGCATGATGCACTAGAACCACACATCGACGAGCGCACCATGAAAATCCATCATGGAAAGCACCATCAAGGTTATACAGACAAACTAAACAGCGCCATCGAGGGTACCGATGATGAGGGAAAAACCATCGAGAATATTCTAGCCCACCTAGACATGGACAATAAAGCCGTGCGTAACAACGGTGGTGGTTTCTATAACCACAGGTTGTTTTGGGAAGTGATGAGTCCTAACGGTGGCGGTGAGCCTAAAGGCGAATTAGCTGATGCAATCAACAGTAGCTTCGGTTCTTATGCTGACTTTAAAAGCAAATTTAGCGAAACGGCTAAAGGCCAATTTGGTTCTGGATGGGCGTGGCTATGCGTTCATGAAGGCGGTAAGCTGGAAGTGTGTGGTACACCTAATCAGGACAACCCATTGATGCCTGGCGTAGGCTGCGGCGGCACACCTATCCTAGGAATTGATGTATGGGAACATGCCTACTACCTGAACTACCAAAATAAGCGTCCTGACTATGTTGAAGCCTTTTTCAACGTGATCAACTGGGAAGAGGTAGGTAAGCGTTACGCTCAGAATAAATAGGAAGTTATTCTAACTTCAAAACTAGAAGCCCCTCGTTTGAGGGGTTTTTTTGTGGGTATAATTAAATATCTATTTTTTTTTGAAAGGTCTATTATTGACCCACACGTTTACGTTTTGCCTTAATTTGTTTAGAAATCTGTTGCATTTCACGCGGATCTATTTGTCGTGAAATACTAGACATTGCATCTTTATAATAGGCTTCTAAAGCCTTGGCGACTGGATTGTAGACACCTACATCTTGCATCAGAGCAGCAGTTGTTAGTTGCCCTTTAGAGCTATCATAGGTTGAGACCCCATTTGCAGAAATCGCCCTTCGGTCTAGATCTATAGTTTTCTTCCAAAACTTTTCACCGTCTATTGGATCTGTAGCTGTTACGATGATACGACCTTTATGATAGAATGTCCCTCCAACTTTATAACAAGTATTACATAAAATCTTTGTGCTAAAGTCTGTAGATTTTTTGCCGAAATCGCCTTGCTCTGTCAAAATTTCGACCTCAATCTCAAGGGCAAAATCACTGTTCAATTTGTCACCATAGACCATTTCATCTCTAGTTTTGTAAGGCCCTTTTATTTTGAACCCGCTACCGTTAAGTGTTTCTTCAACATCATCTGCCATGTTCCCTACAAAACTAGAATAAGGCTCGACTAACTGATTCGCTTCACCATCTGAAAACACTGGATCTATGATAGCTATAGTCAAACTATTATCTGAGATCTGTTCCCTTTTTTCAGGCGTGTAATTGAATTGAGGATTGTATTTAGATGGTGCAATTTGTTGAGGGGCGCTACATGCCGTAATGATTAGTAAGAGCAAACCCAAGAAGTGTTGATTTTTCATTTGATGATTTTTTGATTGACAGTTTTATTTAACAATATCACCTCTGAGGATCTGCATAATCAAAAGATCTTGTGAGGATTTATAATCCAAATTTGATCTAAATGGAATAGGTTAAAAAACCAAAATGAAAAACACCTGATTTCGAATGAAATTTACATTTTAGAGAATGGAATTTCATCCAAGATCAAATTTTTACCCAAGCTTATAGCTTTAAAGAATTCGAAACAAGTAACTTAGATTTTCTGATATAACTCATAAATTTTTTTCTCGACATCAGGTTTGTAGTGTTCAGAGATAGTAAACACTTCCCTTCTAATTTTTAAACGTTTGCCATTAATTCTCCCGTCAAAAAAATCAGTGCTCAGGTTGACAATGTAGTCGCTGCTTATGCGGACAAAATATTTAGGTAGCACTTTTGAAACAGTAGCTAGATTCCCTAATATATAATAGGAATAATCTTCCCATGTGTGTACCCTTGCGTAATTTGTTTTCACCTTCTTAAATCTAGGCCTCAAACTTGGCGAATCTCTATTCTCTACTTGTTGTGTACTGTTTGTTGTGAAATAAGCTATCTCCTTATAAGGAACGATTACTTGAACCACTTCAAGGGTTCCTTTCTCTTTTGTTTTTTCTATATAATCTGTATATGCAATGATGCCTTTCTTTACAATATGAGGTGAGCTTTTCTCATGACGTTTTAGCGTCAATATTATTTGTTGTAGTAAATGTTTTTCATCAAAGCTAGGTTTAGTTTTTACGATGACATCCTCCTCAATAAGCTGTAGAGTGTTTTTTGATATAAAAGCTTCCGGATCAGTTTGTGAACTTTTGTGAAACGTAAAATCATCATCAAAATCGGTTACATATATAAAAGGTATGTAATATTTAGTCTTAAGCAAGTGACCTAAAAACGTACCATCTGTTTCACCTTTCAATTGGATGTCTAATAAAACTAAATCTGGTTTTTTCCTTGCAATCCTTTCTATTGCGTCTTGAACGCTTGGTGTAAACAGATCAACCGTAAATCCTGCCTCCTTAACAACGTTTGCGACCTCATGATAAATGACTGGAACATCCTCAACTATCAGAACATGTTTTTTTAAGGTTCTCATTGCTTTGAATTTTTAGGCAGGGATAATTCTACAGTAACACCATCAATACCATTAATTTCGTAACTCCCACCGTGTAAATAGGCATACATAGGTACTATCGTCATACCCAGCGAGTTTAATTTTTGTATGTTGAAATCTGATGGTAGACCCTTACCATTGTCTTTTACAGTTAAATGATAATCATTTTCATCACTACGAAAAAGAATGTCTATTTTACCGGCGTTTCCATCAAATGCATATTTGTATGCATTTGTGATAAGCTCATTAACTACAACACCAAAAGCTATAGCTTTATCAGCTACGATAGTTTCAGTTTTGTCAACGTTGATTATCACTTCGACATTCTCTTTAGAAAGTTTTTCAATTATGCTTTTAGTCAACTCAGATAGGAACGCTGATGCTGTGACTTGAGTTATATCATCCTCGTTTAATAGTATTTCATGTACTTTAAACATACTAGTGACTCTATTTTTAAGGTCGTTGAAGCGCTCTTCTTTATTAGTATTTGAGGTCTGTTTTTGAACTAAACTTATATAACTGTTGATAGATCGATAATCATTCTTTAGCCTATGATGAAACTCTTTCTGAAGTTGTTCGACTTGTGCTTTTTTCTGCTCGATCTCATCTTTCTGATGGCTAATAACTTGTTTTGCCCTGGATTCTGCTTTGTAGCGTCTCCATATAAAAAAGGATGAAATGCTTAAGGCTAGTATGCATATTGCCAGCAACCAGTTTCTAGTGTTTGCTTCCTGAGTAAGCAGCTCTTGAGTTTGTGTAGCTATCTTTTGTTCAGCAAGTTCTCTTTCTTTTTTTTCGGTTTGGTATTTAACATTTATCTCTTCTGCATTATTCTGAATGACTTTTGCTGTTAGAGAATCATTTAATAAGATAAATTGATTTATAAAATAATTTGCCGAATCAATTTTACTTTGCAAAACGTAATGGTTATACCAATATAATTTGGAATGCATTAAATTTTCTAATTCAGATTCGTTTCTATGTTTATCTGCAAGGGTCAGATATTGATACGACTTTTTAAAATCTTTATCTGGTTTTATGTAATATATCCTCCCCAACCTTGAGTATGATACGGAAAGATCTAAATCTCTATCTGAGCTTTTTGCAATCATTAAACTCTTTAAAGCACTCTCTTCTGCTTTTTCGAAATCCTCCTTTGCCAGATACAAGCCAGACAGTTCAGTAAGTGTTTGGCTTACGCCATTCTTGTGATTAACATTTTCAAAAATTGCTAACGCCTTTTCAAAGTGATATAAGGCCATTTCTGCATCTTGTTTGTGTTTCTTAAATTTTCTTTTGTATAGTCTTCCCAAATATTTATGGATGTAAGCGACGTCTACTAATGACTTGTTCTCTTCTTTAAACAATTCTAAAGCTTTGATAAAATTGTGTTCAGCTTCCTCATATTGTTTTTTAACTAGCAATATTTTACCATAACTTTTATACAGATTAGCTTCTCTTGCTAAACTTCTATAATCCATTCGTTTATCAATTAAAAAGCAGGAATCTAGGGCAATAGTAGCTTTTTCGAGATCTCTTTTTATGTAATGGATGTTTCCTAATTGGTTATAAAAAGCGAACTTTTGATTGTCCTTAATAATTATTGGTAATCCCAAGTTTAGGTACTTTATTACGGAATCAGCTTCTTTGAGACTGTAGAAGTTTTTTACTATATCTTTATAAAGATAGTATTGCTGATCTGAATCAAATTCATCTTTATTATTCAATAGGTTTCTTAAGCTATCAATCTTTTTAGTCTGCCCAAAAGCGTTTACCGATAGAACAAAAAAAACAAACCAAGCAAAGTACTTCATTGTAAAAATTTAGCATCTAAATATAATTGCTAAAAGCCTTTAGATCAACTGTTTTAAATCCATTCCAATTCGTATTTAATGAGCAGAATAATCTTACTTGAACAACTCAGAAGATGAAAATAGTTCTGTACCTCCACTATTTGAGATCTTCCGGGTAATAGAAGTTGCTATGCGCATATGTCACAATGTGTGCATTCAATAGAAACCTTACATTTATCCACTCAACCATTAGATTGATTGCCGTTGGCTTCATCGCTTAAAAGCCTTTTTAAAAACACCATCGTTTACGGTCTGGTGACTGTTTTGCCGCGGTTGCTGACGGTACTTCTCACCAAGCTACTAACCAAGTACCTACCTGGTGCGGTGGAATTTGGTGAGGCGAGCATCATTTTCTCCTATATCATTTTTGCCAATGTGATTCTTTCCTACGGCATGGAAACGGCGTTCTTTAGGTTCTATCATAAAGAGGGGCAGGAACAGAAAACCTTAGGTACGGCGCTGTACTCGCTGTTGCTCACGAGCCTTACCGCGGCGGCGTGCACCTACTTGCTGATCGATTCAATTGAGGGCTTTACTGATCTATCGGCTAGATACTGGCGGTGGGTGATTGCGATCGTCGCGGCAGATGCGCTTGCGGTAATCCCGTTTGCTTATCTACGGGCTCGTGAGCAATCCATGAAATATGCGGTGATTAAATTGGTGAACGTTGTTATCACCGTGGGAATGACGGTCTTGTTTTTTACCGTTCTACCCACAATTCCAGAAATCGCCGAGCAACTTCCCGCAGACCGCATCGAGCTTTTCTTTATCGCGATGCTGGCGTCTAGTGTCATCACGTTGTTCTGGCTCTCGCCGGTCTATTTCAAAAGAAAGGAATTTGATAGCGCGCTTTGGTCTAAAATGCTCAAATACGGCTGGCCTATTCTGATTGCTGGTCTTGCCTTTGCCGTTAATGAGACGCTGGACAAAATTCTGCTGGAACGGCTGCTGCCCATGGGTGAAGAAGAGGCTCGAGCCACGGTGGGAAGTTATACGGCGGGTTATCGGCTAGCGGTGGGGATGACCCTTTTTGCTCAGGCGTTTAGGCTGGGCGTGGAACCTTTCTTTTTCAGTCAGGCCAAAGACAAAAACGCAAACGCGCAATACGCGATCATCACCAAAGCCTTTGTCGCTCTGGGATCGGTTACGCTGGTGGCCTATCTGGTGTTGGTCGATTTTATCCGTCCGCTGATTGTGGATGACAATGTAACGGCGGCGATGGAGGTCGTCCCGCTGGTGCTAATTGCCTATTTTTTTTCAGGGATCTATCAGTCGCTGTCAGTTTGGTACAAGATTCAGGACAAAACAATTTATGGCGCACTGATTTCAGTAATTGCGGCGGTGCTTACGATTGTACTCAACATTTGGCTGATCCCGCAGATTGGGTTCATGGCCAGTGCATATGCGACTTGCGCGGCTTACGGTCTCATGATGGTGGTCTCGTACCTCTGGGGGCGCAAACATTTGGCAGTGCCTTACGAGATGGGCAAGCTACTTTCTTATTTGTTGCTTTCGCTGGGTTTGGGCCTTGTTTTCTTCTACGTCGTTCGTCCTGCTTACGGGATTGAGACGCTCTGGACTTATCTAGTCGGTGGATTGTTTGTAGCAGTCATGCTGGGATATTTATGCTTTCGCGAAAGCGTACTCCTCAAAAAACTCCTGAAACGTCCATAACCGAACCCTATTTTTGAACCAGAAATCACCGGACATGACCATCAAGATCATCAATAAATCAAACCACGCGCTGCCACACTACGAGACCGATTCCAGCGCGGGCATGGATTTACGAGCAGCAATCGAGAAACCCGTGACGCTGGCGCCCATGGAACGCGCCATCATCCCCACGGGGCTGTACCTAGAACTACCCGTAGGAACAGAGGCGCAAGTGCGACCTCGCAGCGGGCTAGCCGCAAAAAAAGGGATCACGGTGCTCAATGCCCCAGGCACCATCGACGCCGATTATCGGGGGGAAGTGGGAGTGATTTTGGTGAATCTGTCAAAGGAAGATTTCATTATCAACAACGGCGACCGCATCGCCCAAATGGTGATCGCAAAACACGAGCGCGCACAATGGCACAAGGTGGATGAGCTAGGGAAGACTGTGCGTGGGGAAAGTGGTTTTGGAAGTACGGGGGTAGAGTGATACCTTAGAGAACACCTTTCAACCATGAACATTCTTCGATATTTTCTTGTTTTGTCTCTAGCACTTTCAATTAGCTGCAAAAAAGAAAATGTCGAGCCTATAGCGTCTGGTAAAGACTCGGAAACCAAAGATAATGCTGCGCAAATCCAAAACGACACCTTATCTATTCATGTTCTATTGCCTCCAGACAGCGGGATTATTTTGAATATGACAGACCATTTAGGCAAGCACTATTCTATTGATTTTGAAAATAAATCTGATAAAGATTCCCTTTTCACCCAAACAATTATCAACAAAAACCCTGAACAATTAATTAGTAAGGGAACTGTTGTTAGAGACTCTCTCGGTAACTGGGTTGAGTATCGCAGTTACTTTCTCGTAACCGATACTACTAGACATTTAGATTTATCGCTGAAAGATTATAATTTAAATATTACCGCCAAGCGTACTGATTCTCTAATTGATGTTAGTCAAATGATTGCTGACTATAACTCCCTGAGAAAAAAAGTTTTCCAAGAAAAAGGAACAGATCTAGACAATCTGAAAGAGCTGGATCGCCTAAGACAATTCTATCAGCTGCGGTATGCAGATTTTGGATCTACTAGTGATTCCGATCAGGAACAAAAACTAGTCCTTCAAAACCAGCTCAACCAACATTACTATTTTGAAATTCTCTATGACATCAGCCCTGAACATCCAGAGCTAACAAACGTTTTTAGCGAACTCAATCTTAATCTAAAATTCCCGCCAGCAAATGGTATTAGGTCAGATTTCATAAAAATGAATATCGACAGTTTGAATTACGATTCAATTGATAGCGATCAATACACAGACACTTTTCGCGAAAATCTGAAATTCGGTTTAATGCACTATTTATCGTGGGAAAAAGAGAAGAAAATAGGCAAACATCAAGCTGCAAGAGATTGGTTTGCAACCACTGATCTTTACCAGAAGTACCAAGAAGAAATTGAGGCTAGAATTACTCCTCTGGATGAAAATAAGGTTGCAGATCTTCTCAAATCAATTGCACTAGTAGAGCGAGACGGTGACACCCTGCACCTGACTGATGTTATGAAAGATCGTGAAGGCAAATATTATTTACTTGACTTCTGGGCAACATGGTGTAAACCGTGTATGGAAAATCACAAATTGTTTAAGAAAGTGGAGCTGCCAAGATCACTGCAAATGGTCAATTTGAGTGTTGATCTTGAAAAATATTCTCTGAAATGGGAGAAGTTCAGCGACAGTTTGCTTTCAAAAAAGCCAAGCTACCGTGTTGTCCTCAACGATGATTACGCTGCGCTACGGGAAGCACTCAAAATTGAACGCATTCCCAGATATCTAATGATCACCAAAGATTTTGAGATGATGCATCAGCGGTTTTATGCGCCTTACGAGCCGCAGTTTCCTGGGGCGATATCTAGCTTAGACCAATGGAGGTATTGGTAAAGGGACTGGAAGGAGATGGTAATTTAAGCGCATGAAGCTTGATCTCTGATGACCTGAAAATAGATGCCTGTCAATTTAATGTCATTCCTATCAAAACAAATTTTATCCAGAGAGCGGACGGAATAAAACATGGGGAGTCTACCACGGGTTGAGAAAGCCGCTGTAAGATTTCATAGTCATTGAATTGTACCAAATCAACAAATAAGTCAAGCTGCTGATCCAAAACTGTTTTAATAGGTGACCAACCTTGCTGTATATATTCAGCTAATTCAGGAAAGTCGTAAGTATCATCATCAGCGATTTCTTCTTTTCTAAATCGTTCAAAAAAGTCAACAGTCTTTTCTAGAAATAGTACCGTTGATGTTGCGAGAGAATATTCCAAAGAAACAGATTCGGTCCAGCGTTGCATCTGCCCAAAATTCATGTCTGGAACTTGCCAGAGTTC
>CAYZJT010000026.1:0-1637 GCA_964478845.1 uncultured Flavobacteriaceae bacterium
TTTTTGGCCCGGGCACCGAAGCCAACGTTACCAACAACTTCATCAGCGATAATACCACGGCCGTTTTCGTCGGCTTCAACGCGAGTGATGCATCAACGGCTACCGTAAACAACAACTCTTTGACCAATAACGACAACGGAGTGGTATCTACTGCTTCTACTGTTGACGCAACTTGTAATTGGTGGGGAAGTGCTGAGCTGATGGATATTGAAGCACTCGTAAATGCGAATATAAATTTTTTACCATACCTGTCTACAGGTTCCAACATGGCCGCCCCCGCCACGGGATTTGTACCTGTATCCGGAGCTTGTAATCTTGCCCCTTATGCAGATTACAGATTTGATCCCGAAGTCATAACGGCAGGATGCGACGAATTTACCGTTACACTTCGCATTGAGACCGATGGCCCTGTAACCAATGCAGAAGTCAGATTACTTTTTGACACCACCTTAATTGAAGTTGAGAGAATCAGGGGCCCCGGTGGCCTACCTTTCCCGCAAGGTCCTCTTCCCGCAGGTGTTTTACCACCGGATTTTGATAATACTCTTGGGACAATCAGTTTCGCCTCACAAGCGACCGGAGGACCTTTTCCCGATACCGATTTTGACTACGCGGAAATTACATTTAAAGCCAAAGCGGGATTTACTTCAGGAACGACCCTCATTGAACATGATCTTGTAAATTTCCCTCAATCAAAAATCGCATACCTCGATACGGATCAAGACCCGGCCGTTTCACTGAATACCCTGCGGGAGGCTTTCCCTCTTACCATTGAGGCCAGCTCTCCGCTTATCGGTGCTACAGTTGATGGCCCTAATGCCTACTCTGAGTTTATGACATCAGGTAATGACTACGCACTTACTATTTGTTCAGGTGAGGAGCTTACCAGTTCGGCAGCGAGTTTGCTCAACGCAAATTTGGCAAGCAACTGCGGAGACCTTAGAGTAAGTTCATCCTTTGTATCAACGCTACCGAATATTGCAGATACTGCTTTTGACGATGCATTTAGTGTGATATCGATGCTTCCCCCTACTACGATCTCGCCTGAAAATACAACCGGTTCCGATCAAACAATTACGTTCACCACCTTTGCCTATTATGATTCTAATGGGAATCAGATGCCCGATGTGGGAGATGATGTTATCGGAGATACGATCACATTCGTGCTGACCGTGGAGCCAACGCCGGTGATGAGCAATACGGTGAGTAGCCCGGCTTTTACAGATATTATGATGACGTCGGGTGGTAGTTATTCTGCAACGGTTTGCTCCGGTGAAGAACTAACCACTTCCATACCTTCAACATCACAAGCAGACCCGGCCACTTGTGGTGAATTCCGCATTCAGACGGAGTACATATCGAATTTACCCAATATCCCATCAGCTCTTCTCGATGGAAGTCTTGCTGATGGAATAGCCTCAGGGGCTCAAACCATTTCGCCCGAAAATACCACCGGTTCTCAACAGACCATAACCTTTATCAGCATACCGTATTACGATGTGGATGGAAATCAGGAACTCTCGATGGGCGATATAGAAGGTGAACCCACAACTTTCGTCCTTACCGTGGAGTCATCCCTCGAAATTACATGTCCTGCGGATATCGCGGTAAATAATGACCCCGGTCTTTGTTCCGCC
>CAYZJT010000026.1:1737-10138 GCA_964478845.1 uncultured Flavobacteriaceae bacterium
TGTTCCGATGTGGGTCCGAATACGGTTACTTTAACCGTAACGGATAACAATGGAAAAAGCAACATTTGTACCGCTACGGTAACGGTTCAAGATGTCGAGGTTCCCACTATATCCTGTCCTTCGAACTTAAGCCTGGAATCAAGTATTGCCACTGATCCCTTTGTGACAGGTTTTGCCACGGCCGCAGACAATTGTTTGTTTGATATTACCTGGTCGGATGATCGCACCGGGCTGACCGGATGTAATATGACGGGAACGGTAATCCGCACCTTCGCGGTAACCGACACGAGTGGAAACAGCGCTACCTGCACGCAAACCATTACCGTAGTCGACAATATCGTTCCTGAACTTACTCCTTGTCCTTCCAATATTTCCGTAGCCAATGATGCAGGAGATTGTGGAGCTCTGGTAAACTTTGATACTCCCACGGCTACTGATCTGAAATATGCAGAAGATTTTGAAGATTCTGACTTTAATACCGGCAATAGCTCCACATTACAGCATCAAGGATGGAATGATTATACCAGCCCCATGTTTAGAGTGACAAGTGGAACAAATGGTATATCCTCCGCTTCCGGCAATGCACATGCATTAATTGATGCAGCTAACTCTCCCGGAAATACGGGTGCTTTCTCCCGATTAGGAGGTTACACCAATGATTTTGGTGCGGGCTTTATAGGTCAGATTAGTATATACATTGATTTAAGTGCAACTGGGGGGCCTGCAAACAGCTACGGTTGGGATGTGAGTCTTGCCGCAAACCGGCAAACCGGCTCGCACCTTCGCGACTTCATTTTCCATGCAGCCAACAACGCTGCGGGGAATGTCTTGATCGGAGCAAGCAACAACAGTAGCTTCAACGTGAAGACCAATATTGGTTCAGGTAACAATTATGAGATCACCTCTTCGGGGTGGTATACGCTGGAATGGGATTTTAGGGACAATGGAAGCGACGTACTTGCAGTAGATTTAAATCTGCGCGATGCAAGTGGAACCTTATTGTGGACTGAAACCCGTAGCGATGCGGCAGATTTAATTTCCTCAATTGTCGGTGGTAATAGATATATGTGGTTCACCCACGTGAGTACACCTACTTTGGCGGTTGACGATGTAAATCTGGTTAGAAAAACAGAGGTAAGCTGCAGCTCGGCGGGGGGAGACTTCTTCCCCGTTGGAACTACAACGGTTTTATGTGAGGCTTCTGATGACTGTGGCAACGGTCCTGTAAGTTGCAGCTTTGACATAACCGTAAACGATACGGAAGAACCTGTAACTATTTGTCAAGACATAACCGTACAGTTGGATGCATCGGGATTTGTTACCGTTTTACCATCACAGATTAATAATGGTAGCACGGACAACTGCGGAATTGACACCTATGAGCTGAACGATTCGCCAAGTGTGACTTTCGGCTGTGCGAATATTGGAATGAATACGGTGACCCTCAAGGTAACGGATATCCACGGCAACTCAAGTACTTGTACCGCAGAAGTAACTGTAGAAAATAATCTGCCCGCAACCATCTCATGCCCGGGTAACCTTACTTTCGATCTTGATGCCGGGCAGTGCTTCGCTACTGCAGTGGGCTCAGCTGCCTCAGTAGTTTCAAACTGTGATGCCACGTATTCTTACAGCGTCGCCGGAGCCACCACTGCATCCGGAAGTGGCAGCGTTGATGGAGTTCAATTTGAACCCGGACTTAGCACAGTTACATACACAGCCACTCAAGGCGGAGCTGCGTGCAGTTTCGACGTCTTTGTTAATCCTACTCCAAGCACGAGTAGTGAGTCTTATGCAGCAACGCTCGATTTACCCATTGGTATAGGTACAGGTATTCCCAATACCAACATGGCCATCAGCGAAAACTGCGATATAGAAATCGGATTGAAAGCCTTCAAACGCTTCTTGGGCGATGTAGTACCGGTAGGGGCGCCTCAAAGCATTTACCAAATAGGTACCGGACTTTCGCCTACCAGCGCTGCAATTACAGCTAGCGATCCGGGACTGGCTCGCTGGAACTATCTATTCAGCGTAGACTTAGGGAACTATACATTTAACGATGTAGACGTTATTTTCGAAATAGACTTTGATACTGCGGCTACTTCGACTATATCTTCCCGACAAATAATTGATTTGAGTCAAGTCATGATCGACAATTCTCTTGGAGGAGAGTCAGTTCTGCAGGATAGCCAGAACCTTGGGTTCGGCTTTTGGCAAGACCCTCTGGTATTCCCCGCACCTAATAATATCCTTCCCTTTGATCCTTATGCCGAGGGTACGTACGATCTGAAGCTAACCGTACTTTCAGGCACGGATGTGCTAGCCAGCACCGAAATTCAAGTGGAGATAGACTGCCAATTCGTAGTACCTTCTGAAGATATTGATCCACCCGTTTTAACTTGTCCGGCTGACCTTTCGGCAAATGCTGAAGCGGGTCAGTGCTATGCCATATTTACAGGAACAGACCCTGATATATTCACCGACAATTGCACTACCAACCTTAGCTACACCATTTCAGGTGCGACCACCGGAAGTGGTATGGGCAATGTTGACGGAGTACAGTTCGCCGTGGGCACGAGTACGGTAACATACTCGGCTGATGACGGAAATGGCAACAATGCTACACCTTGTACATTTACGGTCACGGTAACAGATACACAGGATCCCACCATTACTCCCCCCGCAGATGTAACAGTCTCAAATGACCCTGGCGTTTGCGAGACTAATGCTTCTAATGTTACGCTTGGTATACCTGTTACGGATGACAATTGTTCAGTAGCTACGATTACAAATGACGCTCCTGCAGTATTTCCATTGGGAACTACAACTGTAACATGGACTGTTGAGGATGTTAATGGCCTTACCGAAACTGCGACTCAGTTTGTTACAGTGGAAGACGCGGAAGCTCCCGTAATAACTCTCTCAGGAATGTCTACTGCGCTCGTTTGTGAAGGAACTTCTTATACCGATGCGGGTGCCACGGCATTTGATAATTGCGATATGGATATCTCGGCCAATATCGTCGTGACAAACCCGGTAGATATTAATACCCCCGGTAGCTACACCGTGTCCTATGATGTTAGCGATAATGCTTCAAACAATGCGATTACGGTTACAAGAACGGTTATAGTTCAGGAAGAACCGGATGTGGATATTCTTTTCAACGGAGTCGTGGCCGGATTTGGTGCAAGTTTCGAGTATTGCTACGACGAAAATGTGGAAGTAACTCTCGGAGCCTTGTCCGGAGCCGAACCTTATAATGTAAGCTGGGAGGTGAATGGCGTTCCTGATAACGCAACGCTTTCAGATGGCGGAGTACTTTTCAGCGATGTCCTAGCTGCAGGTACTTATAATGTTCAGCTTACAGGGCTCACAGACGCCAATGGCTGTAGTTTACTAGACCCTTCTCCCTACGGAGCGACGGTAACCATAAATCCGCAACCTGATGTTTTCTTTGAACTCAATGGGGCGGATCTACTTCCCTTCGATCAAGTTGAATTCTGTTACGATGTAAGTCAGATTCATATTGAACTGGTGGATGAAGAGAGCGGAGTATTTGCTCAAGGAACGCCACCTTTCAATTGGTCGGCAACGATTAATGGAGGGACCTCAATCGATTTTACGAATGCAAATTATGGTGATGTATTTGATGTGCTCGCTGAACTCCCGGTTGACCAATACAATCAGCCCGTACCAGGCAATTATGAAATTCAAGTTACCTCTTTCACGGATGCAAATGGCTGTTCCTTAAGTGCCGGGGCCTTGAATTTCTACAATTTCACCGTAGTGATAAATCCTCAACCCGATGTGTTTTTCGAACTGAATGGCAACGATTTAATGCCATTTGATGAAATTGAATTTTGCTATGATGTTACTCAGATTGATATTGAACTCGTCGATGAAGAGGGTGGGGTAATGGCTCAAGGAACTCCTCTTTTCAATTGGTCAGCCACCATTAATAATGGTCCATCTATTGACTTCACCGACGTAAACTACGGAGATGTATTCGATGTATTGGCCGAACTGCCGAAAGATATATACAATCAGCCGGTACCCGGTAGTTATGAGATACAGGTGACCTCCTTTACTGATGCCAATGGCTGTGTTTTGAGTCCGGGCGCGCTGAATTTTTACAACTTCACCGTAGTAATAAATCCTCAACCCGATGTATTCTTCGAAGTTGACGGAAATCCTTTATTACCGGCAGCACTACTGGAGTATTGTGTGGATGTACCCTCCATTGACATCACGCTGGTAGATGAGCAAGGCGGGGTGACAGCTCAGGGTACTCCACCATTCGACTACAGCGTATCCATTAATAGCGGACCGGAAATCAATTTCACGGGTGTTGTGTATGATGATAGTTTTGATGTGCTAAACTATATCCCTCTCGATGGCAATGGTCGTCCTGTTCCGGGTGACTATGTTATAGAGGTTACAGAGTTTACTGATGCTTCAGGTTGTGTACTCAGCCCGGGGGCGCTCAATTTCTACGATTTCACGGTGCGTATCCATGAAGATCCCGAAGTCAACATTGCGGTCAACTCTAATACACTAGGGTTTAATACGAATTTGGCATTCTGCTACGATGAGGCTATCAGCGTATCTCTGAGCGATGGCCCCACGGGAGATGCTCCTTACGATTTTGCTTGGGAATTGCGCGATGCAGGCAATGTGATCGTTGCTTCAGGCAGTGAAATGGGTTTTACTAGCGGTCAGTTCTTTAATTCTGCCACTCCCGGTGATACCTATGGTGCAGGTAACTATACCTTTACCATCACCGCTTTGAATGATGGCAATGGATGTACCCCGACCAACCTGGTAGATTACACGGCTTCAATAGAGATTTACGATGATTTGGCCTTGAATGTTCCTGCCAATATTTCTCAAGCTAATGATGAAGGAGATTGTGGTGCGGATGTGCTTTTTGCAGCTTCGGCTAGTGGGGGTGCGTCAGGATGGGTTATTAGCTATGACGTTGGTGGAAGCCCTGTCAGTTCAGGCGATTTCTTCCCGGTAGGTTCGACAACCGTAAGTATTACGGCAGTTAACGACTGCGGTACGCTTACCGGAAGCTTCGATATTGTGGTGAGCGACACGGAGAAACCTGAAGTGGTGTGCGCATCGGATGATTCTCGTTTTGTAGATCAGTCGAATAATACCTATCAAGTTCAAGGTTCTGAGTTTGATCCTACGGTATCCGATAATTGTACGGCTCCTGCATCCTTAATAATTGTCCATAACGCAGGAAGTACCACCCTCGCTGCTGCAGGTGTTGTGCCAACGACCGGAACCAATAATAGCTCGCTGAATGGATGGCAGTTTCCTGAAGGTTCGACCACGGTGACATTCACGGTTACGGATTTAGCAGGAAATACCGAAATGTGTGAGGTGATTATTACGGTGGAGCCGCAAACCGTTACGGCAAATGTGAGTATCCTGACGGCATGCACACCAAGAGCCGTTCGTTTGCAAGTATATCCTGCAAATGGAAGTGCATCTTCTCTGGTATCGACTTTTGTTGATTCAGTGAACAGTTCGGGAGTTTTGTCGATAGATCTCACCGGAGTTGCTCCCGGAACATACGATTTGTATTTCAAAGTAGAAGGATATCTGCAGAGGCTGGTTGAAGATGTGGTGGTTAGTGGAGCCGGGCCTACCGTAAATGTTACCAACCTTCTCGGAGGTGATATTGCCGGAGGATTATATCCACCAAACAACAACTCAGGATGGAATGGTAGCTTTAATAACGATTTCATTAATAGTGCGGACCTTACTTTGATGATTGCGCATTACAATACCATAGGACCGAATACGAGTAGTCTGCCGGTATCACCTCAGTATAATGAAAGGTGTAATCTCAATTGCGACTTCTTTGTCGACGCACTTGACTTGTCTTTCATATCATTCAATTACTTCAAGACGGGTCAAGAACCAAATCCTTAATTCTTCCAACCATGAAAAACAATAAAGAAATAAACAGAATATTAAATAGCTCGAAGGTGTATTTTCGATTTGCCTTAGTAATGAGTTTGTTGTGTGTGTTAAGTCGGGAAGTCAACGGGCAAGTCGCCGAACTCATTGCTTCTCCGGATTTCGTAGAGGTTTCCGTTGATGATACCTTCGAGGTTACGATGAATATCGAAACAGCAGGTCATCCACTCGCAGTTGCAGATATTCATCTTCGATTTGATCCGTATTATTTGGAAATATTGGAAGTGGAAGCACTCGCTGCCAATGGCTTCAATGTTTTACCTGCCATAATTAATAACACCGAAGGCGCTCTCAGCATCAACGCGTTTCAATTGGGAGAGGAGAGTGTCATACCTGCTTTTCCCCTGGTTAAAATTACAATGAGAGCTCTTGCTGAAACTCAAGGTACTACGGTAAGTCATCCACAAGATGTTTTTCCGCGCACCATTCTTGCTTTTGCAGGGGAGGAGCTGAATACTTTTGCTTCGCCCATCGAAGTGGTAATCAACGGCACGGACCCTCTTTCCTCCATTTCGCAGGAGGTCGAAGGATTATCGCTCGCCGTATGGCCGAATCCGACGGATGGACTGAGCAACGCTCAATTCAGTATTCCAAATGGAGGTAATGCCACCCTTGAAGTTTTCAACGTGTCAGGCATTTCCGTAATGAGAGTTTTTCACGGAAGTGCACCTTCACGAACAAGCCAAAATATAGAATTAGATCTGAAGTCATTGGCAGATGGGATTTATTTTATTCGTCTGTTAAGTGAAGATGGAAATTTAGTGCAGAGAATAGCACTAAATAAATAATTTTAAAGAATGAGCACATTAGGCGAAGACTCTTAAAACCTTCGCCTTTTTAATGCCTATTAGTTACATCATAACCAAAACGCCATGATGGAGAAAAAGTACCAATCAATCCGATCCCGCCTCTTAAAAACGATAATTGCTCGATGGCCTGTAGCCTTAGCTTTAGTCGCTATACCTTTAATCCTTTCTTCAAATTTAGTTGCACAAACGGCAGATATTATAGCGGTGCCGGCCGCCATAAATATTGAAGAAGGAGACAGCTTTACCGTGACCTTCAGAATAGAACCCGTGAATGGTCAAGCCGTGAACGTGGCTGATATTGTGATGACCTTCGACCCTTCTATAATCAACGTGGTGAACGTTTCACTTGCTCCCGGAACACCATTAAATTTTCCGAACAGGCCCGTTGAATGGGAAAACGTCACCGGATCCTTTGCCGTTGGTGGTCTTATTATCTCTCCTTTTCCGTCTGCTTTTCCCACCACGGCTTTTGACCACGTGGTTGTTGAGGGTGTTGCAATAGCAGCCGGTTCTACGGCATTCGAGCATGTTCTTGGTAATATCGTACCTCGAACTTCCGTGGCATTTGGTCAGGGAAATGATATAACAGGTCTTACGCCTGCTGTTCCGATTACCGTTACTGCTCCTGTTGTAATTGATTGCGCGGGGGTGCCCGGCGGGACCTCCGAAGAAGATTTGTGCGGGCAGTGTTTAGTTGATGGTCCTGCTAATCCTCTTTGGAATGACTGTGTGGATTGTTTTGGCGTGATAGGCGGAAACGGAGATATTGACGATTGTGGAGTGTGTTACGCAAGTGGATCTGCCAATTCATTGTGGAATAGCACTTGTACCGACTGTTTTGGAGTGGTCAATGGTAATGGTGAAGTAGATGATTGTGGCGAATGTTATGCCGGGGGACCATCTAACCCATTGTGGAATACCACTTGTGTAGTTCTCAACCCGAGAGTAGATGTAGTTCCCGTGCTACCATCATATACAGTCGCACAAAATACCACATTTACTGCAAAAATAGTTTTAGATCACATTGATGGACAGCAATCTAATGGTTTAGATGTAATTTTAAATTATGACCCTGCTTTACTGCAGGTGAATTCATTCACATTTGCTCCCTCCAATCCTTATGGGTTATCCTTTATACCTCCTACAATTGATCCTGTAAATGGAACACTTACCGTATCTGCAGCAGACTTCTTTTCTTTAATAACAGGGACTTTTGATTTTCTTCTAATAGAATTTACAGCTATTGGAACGGGTAGTACGACTGTAGAGCATGAGCTTATTGCACAACCTTTTACAATTGTTACCCTCAATGGAAATGATGTTACGGGTACAACAGATCCTATATTGATAAACATAATTGATCCGAACGTTTTTGATTGCAGTACCGTTCCAAATCCACTTACCGCTTCCGAAACGGTTGGAAGTATTGATTGCAATGGTGGCACGACAACAGTCGAGGTTACGGCAAGTGGTGGAGCCACGCCATATACCGGGACAGGGATTTTTACGGTTTCAGCCGGCCCGTACAGTTTTACAGTATCTGATGCCAACGGCTGCGAGAGCATCGTCTCGGGAACCATCTCCGAGCCAAGCGAACT
>CAYZJT010000027.1:0-7159 GCA_964478845.1 uncultured Flavobacteriaceae bacterium
CATCGGCATCCACCACCGTCTGGTCAGCACCCGCGTTGGCCGTCGGGGAAACATTAGGAGCAAAAACACTTAAGTTAAATGTTTGGCCATCAGTACCACCCTTACCATCATCTACAGTTACTGTGATACTATAATTACCAATATCACTGGCATCGGGTAAGAATGTAAATGTTGAAGTACCATCGTTATTATCGATAAGTACGCCAAATGAGGGAAGATTATTAACTCCAAAACTTATTTGATCTCCATCAATATCCGAAGCACTAATATCAAATACTAAATTTCCTCCCGCAGGTACAATCTGATTAGCAATTGCATCCAAAACTGGATCATTATTGCTGGCAAATGTACTAGCACTTACTACCGATGTAAATCCAGAATTACCAGCAGATCCTATTGCCCGTATTTGATAGAAGTATTCTGTATTGGATTGCAAGTTTTGATCAACATAAGAAATAGCATCAATCAGTGCGGTAAATATTCTATTAAAGCCACTGGTAGGGTTAAGAGATCTGAATATTTCAAAACCTTGTTCGTTTGTAGAATTATCCTGCCATGTAATCTCAATTTCGGTATCAGATTGAGCAGTAGCGGTTGGGTTAGAAGGAATTTGAGGGATATTTGAAGAGGGTGTAATTGGACCTGCCGGACGAGACTCATTACCTTGTGCATCTAAAGCAGTCACTGTATAGCTATAATCTCCGCTTACCGGGATTGTCACAATCTCTTCGGTGTTTGTAGTGGAAGTAACGAACACATCATCGTTATAGATCCGGTATTCAGTAACTCCAACGTTATCTGATGCATCATCCCAAATCAAACGAAGCTCGGTACTAGATAAAACTACCCCCTCAAGATTAACAGGTGAAGTTGGATCTTCACTATCGAAGAACGGATACGCATTAATAACAAGCGCGTTAAATATGCCGAAGTCGGCTGATTCATCAACGGTAGGCCCCTCAAAAGAACGTACACTGATTGTGACCTCTCCACTAGAAGGTACAACATCACTAATTTGAACGGTTTTGGAAGTGTTTCCTAGAGCATCTAAAATTACAGTCTCTTGTCCAATTGTATATTCCGTTCGTAAGTCTGTAAATAGATCAATAGCTGGGTCACCACTTCCGAAGAAGGTAAAGCTATACTGCATTCCGGGAGGAAGATTCTCAACTACGAAATCTACCGCAGGGTCAAAAGGCTCCATAAAGTAAAAGCTCTCCAGTACAGCATCCGGATAAATACCCGTGTTATTACCCGTTGACAAACCTAAATCGTTCTCAAATCCTGTCCCCCAATTTTCTATCCTGATAGCTACATTCGTCGAGTTGTTCTCACTATCATTGAGCCCGTTAATAACTACTCCCGACTCGGGCGAAACCGCAGTGTTGTTCCACGGGGAAGGGGCTTGTGGACTACCAGCACCGTTCAAGTTAACCAGAATACTCATAGTGTAGGTGGTAGCAAGAGCGGTCTGAGAAAAATCAGAGACGTTTCCTACGTTAATTGCCCGAACTTGATAAAAATAAGTATTCCCCTCGGTTACATTAGAATCCGTAAAACTTTCAGCATCCGCGCCGACTGTAGCTAAGATTGTAAAAGATCCGGCACTACCAACGCTCCTATAGATTTCAAAACCAGTTTCGTCACTAGTATTATCTTCCCAAGAAAGCTCAACTTCTGGTCCTGATACCGCTTGCGCTATTAAACCGGTAGGAGACAGAAGCTGTCCATTATCAGGATACGATTGTATTATGAGTGCACTAATTAATCCGCGCGATGTACCTCCAGCAGCTTCTATTTGTAAATTAACTTCGCCACTTGCATTAGGGGTAATACCATTAAATTGAATAGTGGAGTTATTGAATCTAGTGTTTATCGTTTCACTTTCAGCGCCAATAATATAGGTGCTGATATAATCCACACCTTCAGAATTTCCGAAAACTACGATATTATATTTTTTTGAAGGATCTAAATCTGATAGTTGTAGATTAGCCTGACTTGAGGTATACCAGTAACTACGGACTACATCTTCAGGATAAACATTTGCCAACGAACTGGTCAACGTTTCGCTACCGGTCCACCCGGTTTGCACATTTAAATCTATGCTGCTTGCTACACCTGAAATAGCCTCAATTAAATTATTGTAGTTAGTCCCGTTTGAAGGGCTTCCGCTCGTATTATTCCAGGGCAAGCCAGCGGGGCTACCGTTTTCAAAATTCACGTAGATAAGCTCGTCGTATGCATCATTAACAACATTAATGAAAAATACCTCTTCATCTCGCCCGTTAAATGGATCTGTAACGATAAGCCGAACTTCGTAGCTGCCAACATCAGTTGCATTTGGTGTCAAGTTTAGTGTGCCGCTTCCATTCAGGTTATCCGAGAAACTAGCGAAAGAAGGTAGGCCTACAAACCTCAATGTCAAGGCATCATTATCTGCGTCACTGGCATTCACGGTTACTTGTTGAGTATTGCTATACGGTATTGTAATTCCACCAATATCTACCAGTACCGGATCGTTATTCGGAGTTTGCACACTTACTTCTTGAGGTAAAAATGTACCACCATTCGAGTTAACAGATTGTAATTGATAGAAGTAAGTTGTTCTACCGGAGATGTCATTATTGTCAAGATAACTCTCTGAATTACTTGGCAGAGTTGTTATAAGATCATAAGGACCTCCGCTTTGTGTTGAGCGATATAGTTCAAAACCAGTTTCATTACTTGACCGATCTTCCCAGGCCAATTGAATCTCTTCACCCGATAAAGCTACCGCTTGAAAGTTAGCCGCAGCTAACGGCACATTACCATCGTCTAGGAAGGCTTCTACAATCATAGCATTGAGCACCGCTCTAGGGCTGCCATTTGGCCGATCTACAGTGATCATTATTTCACCATTGCCTTCGGGGATGACTCCAGAAATTTGTACTAGTTCATCAGTATTTTGAGCCGCGTTTATGGTAACAGTAGTTCCCCCAATCTCAAAGGAGGTATTTCGATCATCAGAAGTATTTGCGCTAGCAAAGAAGGTAAAGTTGTAGGTCAGGGCTGGATTGAGTCCTTTTAAGGTCATTACTACTGGGGCATTGGTAGTCACAAAATAGTACTCATCTCGAACAAAGTTCGGATATAGACCATTCGGCATACCATCGGTATTTGTACCGTTCCATCGGCTGTTTTCCGTTTCAAAGAATTGAAGAGAAACACCGGTATTGACGCCTGCTTCATCGCGTAAGTCATCCATTCGTGGATTTAGACGTGATGCCCGAGCAGTATTATTCCATGGAGGAGTATACGATTGATTGTCAGCGTTATTGAAATTAATTGATAAAGTGTAGTTAGCGTCTACCGCGTTAACAGTAAGTGTAAATACACTTTCCCCTAAACCCCCATTACCGTCATTGGCAATGACACGAATATTTTCGTAAACTCCAGCATCAGTAATCCCCGGCTCAATTAGCAACTCACCTGTTCCGTTATCATTATCAGTAAGAGTGACAAAGCTAGGGAGGTTTTGACCAGATAAGGTTAATGAGCCTTGCGTTTCGGGATCGGAAGCTGAGACTGCAACCGTTAAGCTCCTTCCAGCATCGACCTGTTGATCACTAATAGGTGAGACTAAAGGATTTGTGTTATCGTTAACTGTAATAGTAAACGCTTGAGAATCTTCTCCCCCCTGGCTATCAGCTACTGTAACTGTAATAGAATATTCACCTTCCTCAGCAGAAACAGGATTAGTAAATGTAAATGTTCCAGTGCCGTTTCCGTTATCCACAAAGCTGCCAAAGCTTGGTAAGGTACCAACTGTGAATGTTAGGTCATCACCATCCTCATCATTCGCCAATATGTCAAAGCTCAGGGTGGTATTAAACTTTACTGATCTGCTAAGAATAGTTGCTAACTCGGGAGCTGAGTTATTGGTAGTAGCACTAACAATGGCTGTATAAGCGGAGTTGCCACCTTCGCCTACCGCTCTTATTCTGTAGTAGTAGGTATCATTCCCGGTAAGTTCCTGATCGGAATAGGTAGTTTCGTCGGGGTCGGTTGTAAATATCCGAGCAAAATTAAGTCCAGTAGGTGATGTAGTCCGATAAATTTCAAACCCGGTTTCTCCATTAGAGTTATCGTCCCATGATAAGTCTATTCGCATTGGAGACTGTACGCTAGCCACTAAATTAGAAGGCGCAGTAGGAGCAGAAGGGGTACCTGGAGTAGTAATATTTAACGTATTCGATTCGGTTCCTCCATTTTGGTTAATTGCATTAACACGGTAAGTATTTGTCGTTCCACCTATCGCAGTATTATCTTCGTAGGACGTAGTATTTGCCGACACCACTTCAATTACCCTAAAATCTTCACTACCAACTCTTCGATATATTTCAAACCCAGTTTCGTTATTACTATTATCGTTCCAAGTTAAAGAAACAGTATTGAAATTGATTGCATTTCCAGCTAAAGCTGAAGGCGCATTGGGTGCGTTTGGAAACACGAAATCATCTCTGAAAGCAGATTCAGGTATAATCTCTTTGTTAAAACCTGGCCCAGCCCATTGGGTAGCTAAGCATTGCCCTCCAGTATTTTCATAAAACCGAACTTCAAAAGAGTATACTCCTTCAGTTAGTTGTACACTTCCGTTGCGCTCACCACAGCCATGGTTACCGTCATAGTTGACAATTAGCTGACCATCAATAAAAAGTTTACTTCCATCGTCGGAATTAAGGTAGAAGGTATAACTACCATCATTGGGAACATTGATGAATCCTTCAAAAATAAATGCAATATTATCATTCCGATCCCGTATACCATCTATTGTGATATTATCTACTCTTCCGGTTCGGATCAATTCACCATTTGCTTCAATATCATCCACGGTGCTTAATCCATTATGGTGGTAGTAGGAATAAAACAATCCACTAGTTACAGTAGCTGCTGACACCTGATTACTAGCAGGCGAAAGGTTACCAGCTTTATCCTTTGCTTTTACGGTAAATGCGTAAACTGTTTCTTCAGCCAACCCGGTTACTATGAACTCGGTATTGGTAGTATTACCTACCACTACTCCGTCTCTTAAAACATCGTAACCAGTTACTCCCACATTGTCCGTCGAGGCTTGCCAAAGTAGTGAAACACTGGAACGACTGGTACTACCTACAGTTAAAATAGGGGCACTAGGTGCAATATCGTCAACTTCAGTAGAAGCACTTCTTTCATTTGTATAGGGAGACCCCCCTTGGTTGTTTACCGCTCGCATTCGGTAAAAGTAGGTCATATTCGGTGTTAGGCCTGGGTCGTCATAACGAACTGGATTTGGACCAGTATTCTCCGGCAGGACAGCTATCAATTGATAAGGACCTCCACTATTTTCTGTTCGATAGATTTCAAACGCTAGTTCATTATCAGCTTCATCATCCCACTGTAAGCGAATTGTTGCAGGATCTAAAGTACTAGCAAAGAAATTTTTTGGTGCTTCTGGCACCCCAGCTCCATTAGTAGTTGTTACAACTATAGGCTCTGAGAATGGGCTCTGACAGAGTGCCGGAGGGGGAGCATATTCACCAGGAGGATCAGTTTCTTGAGGCTCGTCCTCAACAATGGCTACGGCGTAAGCCCCTGCTTCACTAACCGTTAACGTAGAGTCATTTGCTCCGTTGATGATAGTTCCATCTTTAGACCATGCATAGGCTGCGTTTCCTGCTGGAGCATATAAAGTCACTGAAGTGCTACCGTCTAGGGCAGGAAGGTTTACGCTTTGTAATTTTGCCGAAATAGTAGGAACCGGGGATAAAGTGCGATTATTATCTAGAGTTACTATTTCTGACCACTCAGTCCAGTCAGCACCTCGCAAAAAGCGTACTTGATAATCTCCAGGATCAGAAGTTACTATTTCATTTTGGTTTGCTCCAGGTGGATAGGGCTGTCCGTCCTTCCGCCACTCATAGTCATCAAAACCATCGGAAACACCCATTCTAACTGAAAAGGTCTCACCAGGGCAAAAAGATGTAGTTAAATAGTATACGTGAATATCAGTCTTTTCCTTATCCAATAGCCATGTAAAGAAATCTGGTTCGTTATACATCAACCCCCAGGTGCCATGGCCGGTAGTAGGATAATAATTATACCGAATGTTTCCTCCAGCATCCCGAATATCGAGCACCATATTATTTCCTTGTTCAGGAGTAGGGCGATTATCACGACCACCCTGCGACAACCAAATAGGAATATGAATATATTGAGCAATATCACTAGGTTCTGAGAGAGAACTTTGTGCCCAAGACATCGGTGACGCAGCAGCAAATACCGTAGGATGGCGGGTAATAATACTCCACACTGCCTCGCCGCCGTTGGATAACCCGTGCACATAGATCCGGTCAGGGTCAACCTTATTGTCCTCAATAAGTAGCTGAATAATCTCTATTGTTTGATCTAATGCACTTGAGAAAACAGGAACCGTATTATATTGAGGGGCTAGTACATAACCATCAAACTCACCACTTTGCACGGCATCTCGATGAGACCTTCCTACATGTCTAAGTTGTAACTCGTTATTAGTACCATTTTCTCCTCTACCGTGTAAGTGTAGAATTAGAGGATATTTTTCACCGTCATTTGCCGTAGAGTCAAACCCGGTTGGAAACAACAAGCGAAACTCTAAATCTTTATATCGATATGGATTGTATACGCTTGTATTCCAGTTTAGACTCGGTGTGTATTCCCAAGGGACTATTTGGTTGAAATTAGGATTGTTTACCCTTACGTTTACTTCATCTGTGGCAATAGCCCCTTCATTGTCGGTCACAGTTACCCGGAAGACATAACCTTCCGTTCGTCCTTCGCCAGAAAAGGTCTCATCTAATATAAGATTAGAGGCACTAAGGATATTCGTAGCAACACCACTTAAGTTTGCATTATTTGGCCCACTAACCTGTTCCCACAAATAGGTATCAATGGTTCCATCACTATCTGAAGCAGTAGCTGTTAAGTTGATATTATCTTGCGGCCTCAAGACCAACTGTAAAGGATCACCAGTAATAGATACTTCAGGGCTTGAGTTACTAGCTGAAGCTTCTATGATAACTACTACCTCATCAGTACTAGAATCGCCTGCATCATCAGTCACAGTCAGCGTAATGGTGTAGCTGCCTACTGGTAGACTTACCGT
>CAYZJT010000028.1:0-4535 GCA_964478845.1 uncultured Flavobacteriaceae bacterium
GGCTGGTTTGTTATGCTTATATGAACTGCCGTGGCGTCAGAATGTTTAACAATATTATTGATCGCCTCCTTATAAATCAAAAAGATATGCTGCTTAGTCTGCGCTGGTAATTTTTTGTCTGGATTTTTAATATCGCTGGTATCCACATGAAATGAAATGCCTTTGGGCAACAGTAATTCTTCTGCTAACTCGCGCATACGTTCAATCAAGTGGTCTACGGTCTCGCGCCGGCTGTCAATGCTCCAAACCAAATCGTTCATCTGGGACACAGCATTTCTGCTGATACTGGCAATATTGTGCAATCTGTATTTATCTGTTTCATTAGCATTGGCCTCCATTAGTTCAGTTTGCATCGCTAGGCCAGAAAGGAGAGATCCTACGTCATCGTGCAAATCGCTGGAAATTTTAGTACGCAAGCGCTCCATGGCCAAGACCTGTTGCAAGCGGTATCTAAAAAGGGCATAAACTATGCACGATAGAAGTACAAAACACAGGGTGACAAACCACCATTGTTTATAGAATACTTGTCTTACATTTATAGGAATGGACAGCACAGATGCCGTCTGGGCGCCTCTAGAATCTGTACCTTTTACTTTTAAAACGTATTCGCCTGCTGGCAACTGGTTATAACGGATGGATGTAGCATTTCCCTGATGGAACCAACGATCCTCAAAACCTTCCAACTTAGTACTGTAGGTATTTTTATTGTTTTGGAAATAACTGGGTAATGACCAACTGACTTCAAAGTACTGATCGTAGGGCGAAATGTCCAGTTTTGAAAACTGAGTCTGAGCAAAATCAATACTGAAATAATCCTTTGTTTTGCCATTATAACCTGTCGCCTTTGTGAGCTGTAAATCAGGAGGTGTTATTGATGTTTCCAAACGTTTTGGATCAAAAACGTTAACACCGTTCATACCGCCAAAATAAAATAGGCCATTACTGGCTTTAAAAAAAGAGGAATAATTGAACTCGTTGTGGGACAGGCCGTCTTCGGTATAAAAGTTTTGAAATTGTTCAGTGGTTTTATCAAACAGGGCAAGGCCGTTATAGGTGCTTATCCACAAGCGGTCTTTACCATCTGGCAGAATGGCAACTACATTGTCATCAGGTAATCCGTCTGGTTTTTTATACGTGGTTAGCGTCGTTCCATCTTGCGAAATATGGTTGAGACCACCACCATAAGAGCCCATCCATAAACTGCCATCGCTATCCTCTTCAAGACATAAAACATGGTGCTTACCCAATGGTGGTGTAGTATTGTTTAGATAGGATTCTATAATAGTTCCGTTTAAGTTTATTTTCAAAATACCGCTGTTCTTTGCGCCAACCCAAACACAGTTTGGGGCATTACTTTCTTCAAAAAACTGTAGGTCTGTATTGTTGGCTTGATCAGCAAGATTTTCAAAAACAGTTTGACTTTCTTTAGTTTCAGGATTAAAAATGGTAAGATATTTCAGTGTGTAACCGAATAATAATCGTCCATCTTTCAATTTCAGCAGGGCGTTAGGCCCGTAGATTTTATTGTTCTTGCTGAATTCATTGAATACTTTTGTATGCCCGGTTTTCAAATTGATTTCATTGATACCATTTCCTATCGCATACGCTTTGGTTTTCTCATCATTTGTAACAAGAAAACTGGTATCGTACATTAGATTGATAGGCTTTCCCGAATCCGTCGTCAAAGCCAAGGAATCAAACTGTCCATCCTTTGCAGTGCGCCACAACTGATGTTTAGTTTCATTTAGGGAGCATATGCGACCATCAGCGTCTTCGAAAATGCCTCGCATTGCATTTCCCCACCCATCTTTTTCAGATTTGAAAAGATTAGAAAACAATTGCTTTTGTGTCTCTACTTTAAACAACCCGTTATCAGTAGCTATCCAAAGTAGCGCATTGTTATCTATGAATAAATGGTTAATGGTGGAATAGTCCATTCTCGACTTTAGCAGTGCGGTATAGTCTGTAAAATCTCCTGAGGCTTCCATTTTGTAAAGGGTTGCATCACCTGCAAACCAAACATTGCCATCTTCATCTTCTATAGCGCGCCGGATGATGTCGTCCGTTTCTAAAATAGGTTTAGATGATTTAGTAGTAGAATTGTACACATGTATTCCCCCTATCGATGAAGGGAAATAATAATGTGTGTTGTTACTGTCAAAAAACTGCGGAACGTAGTGTATCGTGTCACCGTTCCAGACAAAGGTGTCTAGGCGATGGGTTTCTAACAATGCGCCGTCAGTTGAATATTTGTTGGTCTCTCTTGTAGTGTTCCACCATAAACAACCTTCAGCGTCTGTTGTCAAGTGATTGAAACCACGCTTATATCTGTCTACAGCAACCATAACCTGAAAACTTCCATCCACTAATTTCTGAAGATATTGCTGAGCCGTGCCCTTTTCAACATTTTGATTATCATCAGTAACCACCCAGACGGAATGGTCTGGCGATCGCATCACATCAAGAACTTGTCCTTTGAGATTATGAGACTTATTATACGAGATAATAGAATCCGCAGCTATGTTCAGTTGAAATAATCTATCATTTGCCAGAAACCAGATTGAATTGCTGATTTCATCATAAATCATATTAGACTTGATAAAGTCTTCCTCTATAAAAAACGGATTTTGGGAGTCGCTGGTGTAGGCTTTAAAGTGTTTACCATCGTAACGATTCAAACCTTGTGAAGTACCGATCCACATTAGTCCCTTACTGTCCTGGATTACATTAGACACGTCTCTAAACAACAGGCCGTCTGCTGTGGTAAGCACATCAATTTGCGATGGATTTTGAGCACTGAGGGTAGTAGCTAAAACACAAAGAAAAAGACTTTGTAGAAGAACCCAAGAAGCAATCAATGACTTCAAGATAGTGACGTTTGTGTTAGCTAATTACCAAATATACAAAAGGATACGAGCAGGATTCACATTAATATGTGATTGACACGTGAAGTACATGCGAGTACTTTTCCAAAACTTAATCATTAATCAAATCATGTATTATGAAAACAATTAACTATTTAATCACCATCTGCTTGATAGCAACGCTAATTCCATTTCAGACCCAAGGACAGAATGACAAGGATCAGATGTTTGCCGTGTACACCTACGATGTAATGCCAGAAAAAGTAAAGGCAGAAGAAGTTTTTGTGAAAGAAATGAAAGCAAAATTCAAAGAAAACAAAGTAGAAGGACCTACTTGGAGTACAGCTGTGACCAACACCAATACTTTTATGTACATCGTACCCATAGAAAATATGGCACAATTAGATGAGAATCCTTGGGAGCCTATTATTAAAAAAATGGGTAAAGAAAATTGGAAAAAATTTACGGATAAAGCAAAAGGACATGAGTCGTCAAGTTCATCAGCAGTTTCTGTATTGGACTCTGAGTTGTCGTACATGCCAGAGGGACTAGACCCTACCACAGAAGGAAAGGATTTTAGAGCTTGGAACATTTTTCACATCAAACCAGGCCAATACGATGAGGCTAAAGCTGTAGCTAAAAAGATAAAAGAGGTATATGCTGCTAAAAAATCAAAGTTCCATTACCGTATTTACCATAATACCTTCGGCGGTGACGGAAATACCATGGTCGTTGTAAGTAGTCACAAAAATATGGGGGACTATTACCAAAATGCTGAAGCAGCAAGAAGCTTAGTCCAAAAAGATGTAGAAAAGCTTTATGACGAATTATTGACTCACGTCGCCAAACAAGACCGTATGTATGGTAATATGAGACCAGATTTGTCCAATCAATAAAGAGAAGGATAGGATTAGAGTAAAAGGCATTTGAAATCATTTTACTCATAATACTGTAGCATTGGGAGCGACCCAAACACCTAAGCATCACAAAAGCATTCTCAATTTGTCATGCACGGCATTCCTATCAGGTTTCCATTATGAAATCAATAATGCTCTAAAAGACAGAGAGATTGATTACAAAACTTTATCACAACTAAAAACATGAAACACATCTTAATCACAGGCTGCAGTTCAGGCTTCGGACTTCTGGCGGCCAAACATCTTGCAAAGCAAGGGCATCATATCATTGCCACCATGCGCAATGTCCATGGTAAAAATTCTAAAACAGCAAGCGAACTTCTAGCTTATGCACACGAGCACAATTTAAAAATTGAAGTGCACGACATTGATGTTACTTCTGACGATAGCATCAATAACGCAATTGAAAATATTGATAAAGTAGATGTCCTCATCAACAATGCTGGTCGCGGCTATGGTGGACCCGTTGAAGCATTTAGCTCACAACAACTTCTCGGTCAGTTGGATCTAAACATTGTTGGTGCACTTCGCATGGCAAATGCAGTACTGCCCAAGATGAGAAAACAGAGATCCGGATTAATTATACAAGTGAGTTCAGTAGCTGGTCGTGGATCATTTCCCGGATACGGTATTTACTGTGCCAGTAAATGGGGTTTAGAAGGTGTTAGTGAAGCTCTGCGCTACGAGTTGGCACCTCTTGGGATTGATGTTGTGCTGGTAGAGCCAGGACCGTTCTCAACAGATTTTATAACAA
>CAYZJT010000029.1:0-4451 GCA_964478845.1 uncultured Flavobacteriaceae bacterium
CAAACATAAATGATAAAACTATCACATATCCCTAGCTTTTTAGTAGGAATGCGCTTTACGATTGCTCCTTTATTGGTTTTCGATGCTTTAGACCATAAAACCAGTTATTGGTTTATCATCGGTTATGTAGTTGCCGTACTTTCAGATATTTTTGATGGTATTATTGCTCGTCGGTTAAAAGTTAGTACTAGCATACTTCGTCAAGCAGAAACTTCTAAATTTGCACTATAACCTTTATAAGTCATCATAGTTTTAATTTTAAAACTTACTCATCATCATTTACAAATGTTTCTGACTCAAATATCTGTGGCTCAATACCTGCACCTATCAAAAAATCTCGAACCGATTTCACTACTCCTTTGTCAGTTTCCTTTTCTGGGTGTGGCTCGTGAAATACAGCTTTGACGGGTACCCATGAGAATTTTTTCTCCTAAAAAAAATTCTCATGGGAGCCCTTGACATCGTTTAATTTCACCTCACCCGCGAACCTTGCCCTTGACTTATATCAGCACCCAAAGCTACAAACAATTTTTCATACATACATTTGATGCTGAAAAAGTTTTCTTTGACAAGGAAAGGGGGCAGGGAGCAGGGGGAAAACAAGATTGTATTTCCTCAATTGTTGACTAAAAAGTGCAAGGATTTTAAGCCAGCAGATATTATAAACTTGCACTCTTATTCAGAGAAAAGTCTTAGAAGCCTTATGTCGTAAAGCTAATAATCTTATTCAGCAAGCCCTACTTAGAAAGATAGGGGCTTGCGCTCTCCTGGAATTCCCGGTTAAACAGCGGCAGAAGAGTTCAGACCAATAGCTTCACGTATTTTTGGATTGCTGTACCAGCTAAATTTATCGGTAGTAACTGGTTCAATATTAAGTTCTGTTCGCAATTCTTCCAAGGGTTGCTCAAAAACTTCTTCCCATTTGACTGGGAATAATGGTTTAGCTTTTCGACCCATTTTGATTCCTGCTGAAATTAGGTCAAACACGTACTCAACACCCAATTTTTTTCCCCCAGCAAAGAATTGAAGCATCAAAGACATAATATCAATCAACATCCACCCAGGATAACCAATCTGAGCAACAGTTACGGAAATAACTCCATTTTCGCCAAAATTATCGAAGCTAAATCCCGTGAGAATATGGTGTAAGTCATGAGTTTTGCGGACACGATTAATAACATAGTCAGCGTCAGATTCAATCGGACGCAAGCGATAAAAGTCTGGCTTGTAATTTAAGGCTTTCATGACTTTAGCATAAGTCCAGCCGAAAGAATTTTCTGGCATTTTAGAAAGTTCTTCCAAATCAAAATCCGGTCCCATTCACGTTCTGCGAGCATAGCAGATGTAGCTGGATCTTCCTTCATGAGGGCTAAGCATTTTCCCATCTGAGTACTGTCGCGCAATTTATCGGAAATATGGAATACATTATTTGTGTCTACACTAGCTCCTGCAGCTAAGTCTATGAAACTCAGTAATTTGTTGACATTTTCTTGAGTTGCAAGTTCATTGTTATCAGCATGGACGTCATCGTTCAGGGTTTTAAAACAGAGGTCGTTGCTTAATAGTGGCATGAATTCGGCAACTTTTGTATCAGCCAGCAAGTGGTTTAGCGCCAGACCATACCCAGAATCAGCAACGCCAACAGAGCACTTACCTGGGGGGTGGTGATGGCACCCCCAGGTAAGTGTAGAGAGTCTTGATTCATGACGCTAAAAAAATGAGGGAAGTGAGCCAAAAATGGATTAGAAGTCACCTCCTTAAATAGGTCGCTGGTAGTTACCAATCCAAATCCAGATCTGGCAGACGATTTTTGAGGCTGTAGGGTTCATCAATGACTGGATTAGTAATGTTCAAGTCCTCGCGCCATTGACGCATTGTTTTATCCCAACCATCTTCCCATCGCTGAGCAATTAGCGGCTCCATTTCGATTGCCATCCCCATGCCTCTCGCTGCTTGCTGTGTTAAAACTGGAAGTCTTTCTGGTTTTTCCCTCAGCGTTAAACCGATGGTGGCAACCTGAAGCACAACAAACGCCGGATAACCAATTTGCGCTGCTTGAATAGAGAGCACACCCAACTCTCCACCTGTGGGTCCAAATCCCGTTACCAGATGGTGCAGATCGTGGGTTTTGCGTAGGCGCATGATCACCCAGTCTTCATCCGTTTCGATCTCGCCCTGGCGGAAAAAATTCGGGTCATAGCCCAGTGCTTTCATCACCGTGCCATAAGTATGTCCCAGGGTGCCGCGCGACAATTGAGATAGGCCTTCAAGATCGATTTCTAGCCCCATATAACGACTTTCCATCATCGCACGCGCTTCAGGGATTTCCCTGACGCGATCGACGCATAGTTTCATCTGAGTGCTGCCGCGAAAGTTATCCTCTACATCAAATACGTTGTCAGTACTCTGCCCCATCGACTTGATCAATTCTGTAACAGAATTTAGATTGCGGACGGTACGGCTCAGGTCTTCAAATTGCTTTAGCATTGGTTTCTCCTAGATTGTAGTTGGTTGCACTTGCCTTGGGTCTTTTTCTTGCTCTTGCTTCAGAACAGCCCAAAATTGTAGCCCAGACCAAAAATTATCCCTACTTCCGTGTTGTCGTTGGGAAAACCGATATTAAGTCGGGCTGTTGCCGTCATGTCCTTGGTCAAGGGAACATCTGCCCCGGTGGAAACTAGTGCACCAATTTCACCATCTTGGATGCTAATGCCAGGACCGATAAAAGGCTCAAACAAGGTGCGAGCAGATTCACCGGATTTGACGGGGAGCCGAACCGTTAAAGCAAGATTGCCCGTAAAAGTATCGCTAAAAATACTAACAGTATGGAGACCTAAGTTTTCGGTGAATCCAGCCCGAGAAATGATTGAAAATCCTCCTTCCCCCAAACCGGTTTCATCGGGATCCGACAGTCCGATGGTCGCTCCTACTCCGATGTAGCTTCTTCTAGGCTTTGGTGTCGAGGTCTCATCATTCTGCTGGCCGATCGGCATGGATACTGGCTGGGACTCAGGCTGGGACTCAGGCTGAGCAATAGCCGGTTGAGATGAGGACGGAGTACCAGTGAAAGCCGGGGCAACCACTGTTGAAATTAGTAACCAGAGACTAAACCTGGCAAGAGAACTCAATTGCATCTTGATAGACCGTAGAGAGGGACAAATAAATATTTGCACGTTGCCGACTTGTGGGAAAGCTTGTGCGCGGACAAAAAGTATTCATTTCTGACCGAAATCTAGATTGTTGATTTTGTGATTGGTCAGAATATTTAGGATATGCTGGGCTTGACATATCATGATGCCAGCGGACAGATCGGGGAATCGCGATATTGCGGCACCATTAACCCTAGAATAGAACTAATCAGCATCTGCTTGTTTTACCTCATTTAAAGACTTTGGCTTGATGCGATTCATGGCGATCGCAAAGATTAGGTTCATCGGAGTCAGCAGCACACTAAACCCAAGCATCATCGACTCAGTATTTTGACTGACCACACTGCTCGTAGCGATTAACAAGCAAATTGCCACATTTCTCATGCTGGTACTGATTGCCAACACTTTACGATTCACAAGTTCCGGCCCGCCCAATTGCCAACCGATGAACCACGCTATCCCAATAAACACCACGATCGCAGCCAACCCATTCCATGCCAGTGCTTGGGTATCCAGAACTTTGAGCCTAGATGTGAGAACCGTCAATGTGATGTAGAGGACAATCGATAACAAGGAAGACAGCTTTTGCAATTTAGTGGCGATCGGCTCCAGCCAATGTTGAATGACCTGTCCTGCCAGAATTGGGGGAATAATAAAGAACAACAGGCGACCAAGGAGTGACACAACAAATCCGTCTATTGTGGCAATACCAGGAAAAACTAGATAAATCAGCGTCGGTGTAATGACGATGGATAGGAGCGACAACAGAAAAATCAACCCCACGGCGTAGGCGAGATTGCCTTTGGCAACACGAGCAAAATGCAGACCTAGCATCCCTCCAGGGGCAAATGCAACCATTAGGAAGCCCATAGAAACTTCGGGCGGTAGCCTGAATAACCAAGCTAAAATCGTGCCCAAAATCGGCAGTAGAATGAAATTTGCGAACAGCGATCGCCCCATCAAGTTTGATTTCATGAGCGTTAGGATTTCCTGCTTCGGTTTCTCTAGCGCTACGGACAAGAGAAATGTAAAAAGAAACAAGAAGATGACTATTCTGATATAACTAGGCAGAGAATTAACTATCATCGCTTCCTCCGATACTGCGCTCTAAGATCCGAACGGAGTCGTCTAGAATTTTGCTGATGACATCCTTGTCTACGTCAGGGCTATCCTTAACCAATTGATTTGCGTCTATTGCTAAAGTTGATTTTGGATCTAAAACCAACCTGAATCCAATGTGGCTAGTACCTGTATCGGGTGCTTGAGATTCACGAGCAACAGGACGATAGCGACTGCAATAGT
>CAYZJT010000030.1:0-3962 GCA_964478845.1 uncultured Flavobacteriaceae bacterium
TAGCAATCGTTACGGAACCATTCAAAATCACATCGGCAGCATTTGCACAAACCGTTCTATCTAGTCCTGCATTGGCCGTAGGAGCCGGAGAGAATGAAATCTCAACCATATCAGTTACGGGTAAACAGTCTCCGTTTCCGGTAGTCGTAAGGATAAGCTCCACTGATCCATCAGCTATTTCCTGAGCCGTAGGTGTATAAACCGCATTCAATGTGTTGGCATTCGGGCTGAAAGATCCGGCTCCTCCCGACCAAGTTCCACCTGTAGCGATGGTCACTGATCCGTTGAGTTGAGCATCTGCGTTATTAGAACATACTTCGATGTCTGTACCTGCACTAGCCGTAGGCGATGGCCCGAAAGTAAAAGTGACATTGTCGGTAACGGCAAGGCAGTTTCCATTTCCGGTAGTAGTCAATGTAAGTGTAACCGTACCCGCAGTAATTTCTCCCTGACTAGGTGTATAAACTGCATTCAAATCATTGGCATTCGGAGCAAAAGATCCGTTTCCACCCGACCATGTAGCACCCGAGGCGATGGTTACTGAACCATTCAGTGTAATCTCAGGATTGTTTGAGCAAAGCTCAGTACCCACTCCTGCATCCACAGTTGGTTCAGGTGTAATGGTAATCGTCATCTGATCGGTTACGGCAATACAATCTCCGTTTCCGGTGGTAGTCAAGGTCAGCGTAACCGTTCCCGCTGCGATCTCAGCGGCACTCGGCGTATAAGTCGCTCCCAAAGCATTGGCATCGGGAGAGAAAGTTCCGGTTCCGCCGGTCCAGGTTCCGCCGGTAGCCACGGATACTGATCCGTTCAAGGTTACGTCAGCAGCGTTCGCACAAACCGTTTGATCGATTCCCGCATTGGCTACCGGAGCAGGAGTGAATGTCACAACTACATTATCGGAAACTTCAACACAGTCTCCGTTTCCGGTCGTTGTCAGTGTGAGCGTGACGGTTCCCGCCGCAATTTCGTCCGGTGTCGGGGTGTAGAATGCATTCAGGTCTGTATCAGACGGGCTGAAGTTTCCGTTTCCGCCACTCCATACACCTCCTGAAGCAATAGTAACTGCTCCTGAAAGTTGCACTTCGGCATTATTGGCGCAAGCCACAATATCAGTTCCTGCATCAGCCGTAGGCGATGGTCCGAAAGTGTAGGTCACATTATCCGTAACTGCCACACAATTTCCATTTCCGGTAGAAGTCAAGGTCAATGTCAAAATTCCTGCATTGATCTCGCTCTGACTGGGAAGGTAAGTCGCATTCAAGTCATTCGCATTCGGACTGAACGTACCGCTACCTCCACTCCAAGTTCCGCCTGTGGCAGTTGTAATCGTACCATTCAAGCTGATCTCAGGATTGTTAGAGCAAAGCTCAGTTCCTACACCGGCATCAACCGTGGGTTCAGGCGTGATGGTAATTGTCATTTGATCCGTTACGGCAATACAATCCCCGTTTCCGGTGGTAGTCAAAGTCAAGGTAACCGTACCCGTGGCGATTTCACCTGCACTCGGAGAGTAAAGGGCGCCCAAAGATGTAGCATCGGGGGTAAATGTTCCGTTTCCGCCTGACCATACTCCGCTGGTAGCAACGGTTACCGAACCGTTCAGACTAACGTCAGCAGCATTGGCACAGACCGTTCTATCCAAACCTGCATTCGCAGAAGGCGAAGGAGTGAAGGTAATTTCAACATCATCCGAAACAGGCAAACAGTCTCCGTTTCCGGTGGTTGTCAAAGTGAGCGTAACCGAACCATTGGCTATTTCTGCAGCCGTCGGTGTGTATTCTGCATTCAAAGTATTGGCATTCGGTGAGAATGTTCCCGCACCTCCTGACCATGTACCACCCGTAGCTACAGTAACGGCACCGGCTAATTGAGCAGCAGCATTGTTTGAACATAACTCAATGTCTGCGCCCGCATCAGCGGTTGGTGATGGCCCGAAAGTATATGTTACATTATCGGTTACCGCCACACAATTTCCGTTTCCGGTGGAAGTCAATGTAAGAGTCAATGAACCGGAATTGATTTCACTTTGACTTGGTGTATACGTCGCATTCAGATCATTAGCATTCGGGCTGAATGTACCGCTACCGCCACTCCAGGTTCCGCCCGAAGCGATGGTTACCGAACCATTCAGGTTTATCTCGGGATTATTTGAACAAAGTTCGTTACCGACTCCGGCGTCCACAGTGGGCTCAGGAGTGATGGTAATGGTCATTTGATCAGAAACCGCATTACAGTCACCGTTTCCGGTAGTCGTCAAAGTCAGCGTAACCGTACCCGCAGCAATTTCTGCCGCACTTGGTGTGTAAGTCGCATCCAGCGTATTGGCGTCGGCATCGAATGTTCCCGATCCGCCTGTCCATGTTGCGCCGGTGGCTACCGTTACGGAACCGTTAAGCGTTACTTCTGCAGCGTTGGCACATACCGTTTGATCTATACCTGCATTGGCCGTAGGCGCCGGTGTGAACGTAACCAGAACCTGATCCGCAACGGGAAGACAGTCGCCGTTTCCGGTTGTAGTCAACGTAAGGGTCACTGAACCGGCTGTAATTTCTTCCGGGGTCGGAGTATAAAATGCGTTTAATGTACTTGAGCTAGGGCTGAAGTTTCCGGCACCTCCGCTCCAGGTTCCGCCTGTGGCTACAGTTACGGCACCGTTAAGCTGCACCTCGGCATTATTGGCGCAAGCCACAATATCAGTACCTGCATCAGCCGTAGGTGACGGTCCGAAAGTGTACGTTACGTTGTCGCTCACCGCAACACAATTTCCGTTTCCGGTAGAGGTCAACGTAAGTGTAAGAGATCCTGAATTGATTTCGCTCTGACTAGGCGTGTAAGTCGCGTTCAGTGCATTGGCATTCGGATTGAAGGTACCGCTACCTCCACTCCAGGTTCCGCCCGAAGCGATGGTTACCGAACCATTCAAGCTGATCTCCGGATTGTTTGAGCAAAGTTCCGTACCAACTCCTGCATCCACAGTGGGCTCAGGGGTGATGGTAATGGTCATTTGATCAGAAACAGCGTTACAATCACCGTTTCCGGTAGTCGTCAAAGTCAATGTAACCGTTCCCGCAGCAATTTCTGCCGCACTTGGTGTGTAAGTCGCATCCAGCGTATTGGCGTCGGCATCGAATGTTCCCGATCCGCCTGTCCATGTTCCTCCGGTAGCTACCGTAACGGAGCCATTCAAAGTCACTTCGGCTGCATTAGCACAAACCGTTTGATCAACTCCTGCATTGGCCGTAGGAGCAGGTGTAAATGTTATAACCACTTGATCCGCTACCGGCAGACAGTCGCCATTATCGGTAGTAGTCAAGGTCAGAGTAACCGATCCGGCAGTGATTTCAGCCGGAGTTGGCGTATAAAATGCGTTTAGTGTATTTGCGCTCGGGCTGAAGTTTCCGGCGCCGCCGCTCCAGGCTCCTCCGGTAGCTACGGTCACGGAACCATTGAGCTGTACTTCTGCATTATTGGCGCAAGCCACTATATCAGTACCTGCATCAGCCGTAGGCGATGGTCCGAAAGTATACGTTACATTGTCACTTACTGCCACACAGTTTCCGTTTCCTGTAGAAGTCAACGTAAGTGTCAGTGTGCCTGAATTGATCTCACCCTGACTTGGAGTGTAGGTTGCGTTTAAGTCGTTTGCATTCGGGGTGAATGTTCCGTTTCCACCACTCCAAGTTCCACCTGAAGCGATGGTAACAGATCCGCTTAAATCAATCTCGGGATTATTGGAGCAAAGTTCAGTGCCAACACCGGCATCCACTAGGGGAGCAGGTGTAATGGTAATAGTCATTTGATCAGACACCGAATTACAATTCCCGTTTCCGGTGGTTGTAAGTGTCAGGGTCGCTGATCCGTTCGCAATTTCGGCAGCACTCGGAGTGTAAGTTGCACCCAGTGAAGTATTGTTGGGACTGAAAGTTCCACTACCACCGCTCCATACGGCGCCTGTA
>CAYZJT010000031.1:0-3823 GCA_964478845.1 uncultured Flavobacteriaceae bacterium
TAGCGGTTTTGCAATTCATTACGCTGCTGTCGCAATTGATTGAGATGTTGTGCTAAAACTTGGGGATTTTCAGCTTTACCATTTTGGATTTGATATTGTCCTGTGGCAATTTCATCTCTATATTTTTCTAATCGAGTGACTACTTCTGGGGGGAAGATAGTTTTAGAGTCACGTTCAAGGATAAGTTCAACTAAGTTACGGGTTTTACTACGTTCAACATATTCAATTGCTTCAGTAGTCTTATTTAATTGCAAGCAAACTTTTATCATGCGGTTATAAACTTTGTTAAACTGCTCCGCTTGTTTGCGTTTGCTTTCTTCACCAGATACTATTTCTTCCCGTAAAGATTCTACTGTGTCAATGGCAGACTCAAAAGCATTGTATGCTAAATCAAACTGGTTTGTATCTTGGTAAGTAATTCCCAGTGAGAACAAAGTTTCTGCATGATTTTGAGGCAAAGCTTCTCTGGTGAAGACAGTTAAAGCAGCAGTAGAAGTAGCGATGGCATTTTCGATATTCTCTGCTTTGTCTCCTTTGATTCTCTCCCTGTAGGCAATTGCGAGATTATATTGCGTAGCTGCCCAGTCAAGAGGCAAAGCTTCTTTAGTGTAGACAGTTAAAGCCGCAGTATGTGCAGCGATCGCCTTTTCCAGATTCTCAACTTTATCTCCCTCGATTCTGTCAGAGTAGGCAGCACCCAGATTATTTTGCGTCATTGCCCAATCTTGGGGAAAAGCAGTGCGGGTGTAAATTTCCAGTGCCTCAGTGTAAGAAGTGATCGCCTGTTCTAAATTCTGGGCTTTATCTCCCTCAATTCTGTATAAGTAAACATTCCCCAGATTGAGTTTTAGCCTTGCCCATTCTTGGGGAATGGCAGTTCGGTTATAAATTTCCAGTGCCTCAGTGTAAGAAGCGATCGCCTGTTCTAAATTCTGGGCTTTTTCTCCCTTAATCCTGAGTGAGTAAGCACCTCCTAGATTATTTTGCATTCTTGCCCATTCTTGAGGAAAAGTAGTGCGGGTGTGAACTTTCAGCACCTCAGTGTAAGAAGCGATCGCCTGTTCTAAATTCTGGGCTTTATCTCCCATAATTCTGAGTGAGTAAACATTACCCAGATTATTTTGTGTTGTTGCCCATTCTTGGGGAAAAGTTTTGGGGGTGTAAACTTCCAGTGCTGCAATATAAAAAGTGATCGCCTGTTCTAAATTCTGGGCTTTATCTTCCTTGATTCTATTTCTGTAAGCACTTCCCAGATTAAGTTGTATCCCTGCCCATTCTTGGGGAAAGGGAATACGGGTGTAAACTTCCAGTGCTGCAACCAAAGAAGCGATCGCATTTTCAATGTTCTCTGCCTTGTCTCCTTTAATTCTATCCCTGTAGGCATTTGCGAGATTATTTTGCGTTGCTGACCAATTTTGAGGCAAAGTTTCTCTAGTGTAGACAGTTAAAGCAGCAGTAAAAGCAGTGATCGCATTTTCAATATTCTCTGCTCTGTCTCCACGAATTCTAGAATAGTAGGCAGTTGCGAGATTATATTGCTTTGCTGCCCAATTTTGAGGCAAAGCTTCTCTGGTTTTGACACTTAAAGCCGCAGTATAAGAAGCTATCACTTGTTCAATGTTATCTGCCCTGTCTCCTTTGATTCTCTCCCAGTAGGCAAGAGCGAGATTATTTTGTGTCATTGCCCAATCTTGAGGTAAAGCTTCCCTAGTGTAGACAGTTAAAGCAGCAGTATAAGCAGCGATCGCATTTTCGATATTCTCTGCCCTGTCTCCACGAATTCTAGAATTGTAGGCATTTGCTATCTCATTTTGTGTTGCTGCCCATTGTTGAGGCAAAGCTTCTCTGGTTATGACAGTTAAAGCCGCAGTATAAGCAGCGATGGCATTTTCGATATTCTCTGCCCTGTCTCCACGAATTCTAGAATTGTAGGCATTTGCTATCTCATTTTGTGTTGCTGCCCATTGTTGAGGCAAAGCTTCTCTGGTTATGACAGTTAAAGCAGCAGTGTAAGCAGCGATGGCATTTTCGATATTCTTTGCCCTGTCTCCATGAATTCTATAATAGTAAGCATTTGCCAGACTATCTTGCATCATTGCCCATTGTTGAGGCCAAGCTTCTCTGGTTATGACAGTTAAAGCCTCAGTGCAAGCAGCGATGGCATTTTCGATATTCTCTGCCCTGTCTCCATGAATTCTATAATAGTAAGCAAGAGCGAGATCATTTTGCGTACATGCCCATTCAAAAGGCAAAGCTTCCCTGGTGTAGACACTTAAAGCAGCACTATAACCCGCGATCACATTTTCGATATTCTCTGCTCTATCTCCTTTGATTCTCTCACTGTAGGCAAGAGCGAGATTATTCTGCATTGCTGCCCATTGTTGAGGCAAAGCTTCTCTGGTGTAGACACTTAAAGCAGCAGTAACAGCAGCAATCGCAATTTCGATGTTCTTTGCCTTGTCTCCTTTTATTCTCTCCCTGTAGGCAATAGCGAGATTATTTTGCATTACTGCCCATTGTTGAGGCAAAGCTTCTCTGGTTATGACAGTTAAAGCAGCAGTGTAAGCAGCGATGGCATTTTCGATGTTCTCTGCCCTGTCTCCTCTAATTCTCTCCCTGTAGGCAATAGCGAGATGATTTTGCGTAATTGCCCAGTCTCGAGGCAAAGCTTCTCTAGTGTAGACAGTTAACGCGACTTCAAAGCCAGTAATGGAAATTTCTATATTACTGGCTTTGTCACCCAAGGGAAATTGCTGAATTAGATTGCTAAATGTAGCAATAATTGCTGCTATGTATTTTGCCTGATCTGCTTGGACTTCCCGCAGTTTACTTGTCCCCCACTGGCACAATATTTCTGCTAATACTCCGCCGAGTTTGTCTGTATTCTGTGCCAGCAAGGGGTAAACTACCTGAGACTTACCCTCACTGTCTGTGGTTACTTGTAGTACCTCCATTAAGAATTGGTAATATGTTTGTATCTCCTCCTTACTCAGAGATTGCAAATCTACTTTAGTATCTAGATTTAACACTTCCTCTAGTTGCATTGCCAAATTTCTCAACCAATTGGCAGTATTTTCCTGTCCTGATTCTGATTTAACTTCTGCCACAACTTCTAGTACCCACAAAAAATCAGCATCAAGTAAGTCTTGATTTGCTGCCAAAATCTCTTGGATTTTATTTTGACTATGACGAAAACTCAATAGGCTTTGGATAAGTTCGAGATAGGCTTGCTGACGCTGTTGGTTCATGGATACTAGTATTAACTAAATACATTCGTTATGAAAATATTCAAAAGTATTACCAACAATTACGGAAAATACTTACAAAACTTGATGACTTTTATAAGCAGTTATGCGGCGCAAAATAATATTATAGATAGATTTATCATGTATAATTTAACGTATTTATCAAGTATTTAGACGGATATATGGCTGGTATCCCATCACAACTACACAAACGACTGCGTAATGTTTTGTTAGAATGCGAACAATTTGAGAGCGATCGCAACCTCAAGTCAATTTTCACTAACGGGTCACTCCGTCCTTGGCGTTTTAGTTTACCTCAAGCTGATAGCCTTAACAGTAGAGTGGATTATTTGATTGCTTTTTTGGTTGACAAGCATCGCAGTGATACCAGAGAAAATGCGCTTGTACTATTTGTACGGTTATTAAGCGAGCAGATAGATGAGGCAGATGAACTTCACCAAAAGTTGAAAGATTTAGCTGCGGAACTCGAAGATGTTCTCGGAAATAACTCAACTACTAATAGTAGTACTCGGGGTAACGCATCATCAGAAAATAACCAAACACCAGAAAACCACCCA
>CAYZJT010000032.1:0-3614 GCA_964478845.1 uncultured Flavobacteriaceae bacterium
TATAAAACGACAAACAGATTCGGAACCAGACCGCGGCCGCCCTTTCAGGGTTGAACTGCTAAGGGTATCCGGCTCCTTCCCGTTCAAACTCTCGATAGCGCAAACAGTGAATGCGCAGCTATAAACGAACCACCATATGTCGGATTGAAGGTGGCTATGCGGTTGAAACGATGTCTGACATCCAATATCGATGATATGATGTACAGCCCGGTCCTGAAAGGACCCCATCCGTCAGCGATGGGTTTTAACCCATCGAAATAGTGAAAGCAAAGGATAGAAACCCTGAAAGGGTGACATTTTTATCTTTTTTGTACGCAACCACCTATAAAACGACAAACAGATTCGGAACCAGACCGCGGCCGCCCTTTCAGGGTTAAACTGCTTAGAGTATCCGGCTCCTTCCCATTCAAACTCTCGATTGCGCAAACAGTGAATGCGCAGCTATAAACGAACCACCATTTGTCGGATTGAAGGTGGCGATGCGGTTGAAACGATGTCTGACATCCAATATCGATGATGTGAAGTACAGCCCGGTCCTGAAAGGACCCCATCCGTCAGCGATGGGTTTTAACCCATCGGGGCAAACAGAGCAGAGTGTCGAAACCCTGAAAGGGTGACATTTTTATCTTTTTTGCACGCAACCACCTATAAAACGACAAACAGATTCGGAACCAGACCGCGGCCGCCCTTTCAGGGTTGAACTGCTAAGGGTATCCGGCTCCTTCCCGTTCAAACTCTCGATAGCGCAAACAGTGAATGCGCAGCTATAAACGAACCACCATCTACCGGATTGAAGGTGGCGATGCGGTTGAAACGATGTCTGACATCCAATAACGATGATGTGAAGTACAGCCCGGTCCTGAAAGGACCCCATCTGTCAGCGATGGGTTTTAACCCATCGGGGCAAACAGAGCAGAAGGTCAAAACCCTGAAAGGGTGACATTATTATCTTTTTTGCACGCAACCTCCTACAAAACGGCAAACAGAATCGGAACCAAATAAAACAACCGCCACGTAGAGCAACCAGATCAGTGCTGACGGCTGCCACCCTTTCAGGGTTAAAAAGCTTAGGGTATCCGGCTCCTTTCCGTTCTAACTCTCGATTGCGCAAACAGTGAATGCGCAGCTATAAACGAACCACCATCTACAGGATTGAAGGTGGCGATGCGGTTGAAACGGTGTCTGACATCCAATATCGATGATATGATGTACAGCCCGGTCCTGAAAGGACCTCATCCGTCAGCGATGGGTTTTAACCCATCGAAATAGTGAAAGCAAAGGATAGAAACCCTGAAAGGGTGACATTTTTATCTTTTTTGTACGCAACCACCTATAAAACGACAAACAGATTCGGAACCAGACCGCGGCCGCCCTTTCAGGGTTAAACTGCTTAGAGTATCCGGCTCCATCCCGTTCAAACTCTCGATTGCGCAAAAAATGAATGCGCAGTATTTAACGAACACCGTCTGTCAGATTGTAAGGTAATTGGAGAACTCAATCTTCCTTCAAGGACCAATTAACTCAAACACCCACGTGCAGGACCTCCCTTAAGAACAGGGGCGGCGGGCCTTTGTGCCCGGACTCTCTTCAGACTTGGGGTAGCAGAGAGCCCGCGAGAAATGAGAGGTGATAAACGAAACCCACCTCTTATCTCAATAAAAAAAATGAACTCACACCCCGGGCTACTATTTTAAATCAAAAAAACCTCAGCATCGAAATTGAAACAATTCTGAAGCTTATAGGTATTTTTCGCCTTACTCAACATAAACTTGAACTTCGATTATATCCATGATTTCAGGATTCTCTCATTTCACGGATTTGTCAGTAATGCTTTTGGGGATTTCACTATTCTTATTACTGCTCGCCTGTCTGGTTTTTGACCGCAGGAGTAAAACGGCTCTCAGCTTGCTGGCTTTGTCCTGCTTGGGGTTAGGACTTTTTATGGCCACCCTTGACCCTTTCCTGAATTTGTGGGATGAACAGTACCACGCCCTCGTAGCAAAAAATCTCGCTGACCATTGGTTAAAGCCTATGCTTTATACCGACCCACTGTTAGAATATGACATGACATATTGGACGATGAACCACATCTGGCTTCATAAGCAGCCTCTCTTTCTTTGGCAAATGGCGTTGAGTATAAAGATTTTCGGTGCGTCAGAGTTTGCCGTCAGGCTACCGAGCGTTATCATGCACGCCATTCTACCGATCTTCGTGTACCGCATAGGACGTATAGCGGCCTCCAAGGAAACAGGCTTTTACGCTGCCCTGTTGGTTGCCACTGCCCATTTTCCCTTGGAACTGGTAGCGGGCAAATACTCTACAGACCACAATGATGTAGCATTTCTGTTTTACGTAACCGCCTCTTTTTGGTCTTGGTTTGAGTTTTCAAAGTCCGGCAAGAAACGTTGGCTCCTTCTTATAGGACTCTTTAGTGGTGGCGCCGTCCTCACTAAGTGGCTAATGGGACTAGTGGTTTTTGTAATATGGACCTTGGTGTTGGCTCGAAAACAGCTCTTGCATAAACGGATCGTGATGGCAGAATGGAAGGCCCCCATCTCGGCCGGACTTATATCTCTTTGTGTCTTTTTGCCTTGGCAAATTTACATTCACAACGCTTTTCCCGAAGAGGCGGCTTTTGAGATGAGTCAAATCTCCAACCACCTCTTTCATCCGGTCGAAAATCACTCCGAGTCGACGTGGTATTACTTTACCGAGGGGTTTTCTCGAATCTATGGTTCGGGTGACCTTATACCCTTTATTGCTCTTTGCGGTCTTATACTCTTTATCAGAAAGATTTGTCACTCAGATCAGCGATGGTTTATAGGTCTGTCAGTTGGTTTTGTATACCTCTTTTACACTTTGGCTGCCACCAAGATGGTATCCTTCCCAATCATTGCCGGTCCTTTTATTTATTTAGGCTTCGGCTGTCTGATTCATTATATCCTTTGCAGGGTGTCAAGGGTAGGAAATAGATATCAGCTCATAGCATACTTAAAGCCTTTACTGCTCTTCCTCATCTGCATCATGTCTTTGCGATTTAGCAAAATCGAAAGATACCACACCATGAAAGTGCCCACGGATAATTATAGCAGACAGGATGATTTGGCCGAAATGAAGCTGATCCGACTTCTCAAAGGCAAACTTAAAAATGGTGATTATGTCGTATTCAACACCACCCGAACCCTGCATGGACACGTACCGACCATGTTTTACACCGATATGGTCGCTTACCCCTTTATTCCGAGTCAAGCTCAAACAGAGATGCTTCTCCTCTCCGGCAGACCTATAGCGGTTATTAGCTTCAAGGGACTTCCCGATTACTTAACCAAGAATCCCTCCATCCACATCATCGATTTTCAAGAGTGAAGCTTCATAAATCTTAATCTCTCATGTCTGATGATCAATCTTTCTTCCATGATCAACTGATTTAAAAGCCCGCGCGTCGAGTCTTCCGACAGGGCAGGGGCAGCGAGCCATGCGAAACAGCTCCGGTAGTCCGATCAAACTTTCCCGAAGTTGACAATCGCTCAAGTCCCGCATTTCCCGACCGAAATTCTCCCGATCGGGAAAAGAAGGGTGTGCACCGATTCGGACATTGTGCTTTAAGGCTAATG
>CAYZJT010000033.1:0-3587 GCA_964478845.1 uncultured Flavobacteriaceae bacterium
ATATCCTCAATTCCTAAGAGTAAGATTAAAGATGTATTTGCTTATTCCGACTATTGGGAAGCTTGGGAATTATGCGGGGACGATGAAGATGATCCCGATGACTGGTCATTTTTAGCAGACGGTTCCTTTGAAGAATGTATGGAAGAAATACAAGCCCTCATTACCATTGAATTGGAATACGAAATAAGGGAAGAAAACAATATGACCATGAGGGAGAACCCGGATTGGTTTTTAGATGCATTAAAAAAAAGACACAAGGAACGGGTAGAAGAAATCAAAAAGCAATGCTTCCAGAAAGGTGAGTATATTGCCCCAAACTGGTCACTGCGCTCAATGCTCAATCATGACCAATGCGAATATGTTGCCAAGCACGGGAATCCTTGCCCCAATGTTCCGCGTACTTAGTATTCAAGCTACTCAAAATTTTCTCAAACTGGTAAAGGAAGGAAAGTAACAATATGTTTGCAATTCTTCATAATTCCTACCAACTCACCTTTTTCCTTTTTTGAAGCCTAAATACTAACCGACTAATAGATAGTTTGCTGCTTAACAAAAACTCAATTTAAGCTGCACAACTACCCCAAGGCAGCATCAAAAAGGATGTTCTGAGATCGGAATAAACGGCTTGAAAACTATTAGTTAGCGGATTAAGTGACAACTGACCTAAATTATTTGACTCACCAAACCCCCGATAATCTTCAAGACTCTCAAACTGCAAGACTTCTGCGCTTTTATTTCTTTCCGGATATGGTGGTGCAAAATCAAGCCCAAGCAAAGGTATAGGAAAGCGGAGCAAAGTTCCTCCAAAGGTATTACCACCTCTATAAAGTTCAGGACAGAAATAGTCAATTACTATATCAAGTATCTGACCAATTCTGGATGGACTGTGAAGTTCTACAGTTAGAAAATCACTCGTAGCCGTAATACCTGCTTTGGGAACAAGCAAGAATTTATCTTTCCGATAGAAAATATCTACTGACTTACCCTCAATTTCAAAGTAATCGAGATTTTTTATCTTACTTACACCGTCTCTTAGGAACAATATCCTATATATTTTTCTCCACCGAAAACTCCTATTCTCGTAGTAGCAAGCTTTTACTTGCAAAGACAAAAGTTTAAAATCATATTGCGCTTTATCATCGAAATCTAAAATATTTCTATTTACTCCCTCAGCAGTACTTTGAGCTACAATCAATTCCTTATTTTCGGAATAATTAAAGTTCTTTGAGTTCAAACTTAGGGGTGATGTGTTTAGCAGATTACTATTTATATTACCCCCTTGCCCACAGCTATGGTTATACAGGAAATTCTTAAATTCTTTTTCCAAACTTATACAAGAAGATAATCCACTGTCGTGTTTTGGCTGTGGGGGGATTGTTACTAATACTTTCTCTTGAATGCTTGCTTTCCGCTCGCTACCCAACAAGCAGGACATTTCTGGGTCGATTCGCACTAACTCTGCTTTTTCTTTTTCAGTTAAATTTTTGATTGAGTTATTACCTCTCAAATCTTTCGGACTTAGAGCAAATTGTAATTTCACATCACTCCAACCTCTGGCTTTTTGAAGACGTAGACGATTTTTTTCTCGTGGTTGTCTACCTTTTTTATACCGACTTAATTTCTGTTTATATTTTTGATGTAACTCTGCTTTATTTACTTCGTAATCATCTACACTCATCAATTCCTTTTCTTCCTCCAACTCAATCTCAGCCATCTTTAATGCCACTTCGCTGGGAGTTGAAGATTCGGCGTATATTATTGCATATAATTTTGTTAATACTATTTCTTCATTTTCACTCATAAGTAAACACCCTGATAATTCAAAACTAAAAACAAACAATTGTAGTTATGTTTTAATCACTGGATTTGCAAAAAACTTATTTCTAGGTCATTGCTTGATAGCAAAATTATTAGGTTAATTATTGTGAAATCTACGAGCATCTACGTCACCTGGCTAAATTCTTGGGATAAAGATACACGAATTACAGTCAATAGAGATATTCACATCGTTTATAATGCTTTGAAGCAAGAGGGAGTAAAAGTAGAAATAATCCTTGTTGATGACAGCCTACCCAATGGTTTAAAAACAGTAGAAATAGACGAGGTGGACTACGATGAAAGTAAGGATATAACTTACTATCTAGAAGTAGACCTACCCAACTCAGATATTAGTACAAGAAAGCTGAATCAACTTGTAGAACATTGGGGGGTTTGTGAAGACATTGAAACCGATGGAGGCTCCCTAATCTAATCTACTTTTACATTTTTACTGACAACCGGAAGCTGTTTTTTTACTGAAGCTTCCGGTTTTTATTGCTAGAATTACCTCCTAAAGACTTACAATATATAGATAATTTCTTTTATGTATTCAACAAAGCGTCTCATGAGAGATTAATTTATCTGACATACAATTAAGCGTATACTTGAGTGTTACCAAAGTCAATTAATCTGACAATGAATGCATCAGTATATCTTATTTTAAATATGTAGAGTAAAATTAGAGCTTATAATTAAGATTGAGTTGCTTATAAAACGCAACTATGTAAATAAAAAAGCAACTTATGATTGCAGAGTTGCTTTCCAAAGGCAACAGTTGCTCAAAGAAGCAACTTTAGTATAAATCCGAGTTCGCTTCCCAATTAATTTCGTAAGAGTGGTATAGTTCCGGGCTATCTTTTTCCCATTTAAAGCTTAGCGACTGGTTTAATCGCAAATTTCCTATATTCTGCCTGACACCCTTTGGCAGAGTGCTGTCGGTACGTTTATCGGTGTATTCAAGAACTTTTGCCCCCTGTCCTACTACCGGATTAGGAGGAGTAACAGTCATTGTTAAATATTGGGTGGGAAACCTAATCCAGGTATAGTGAAAAGTACTGTCATTAGCAAGAATTTTTTCGGCAGAAAAACCAAGAGTCAATTCAATTTCCTGACCTTTTCTCAGCGCTTCCTTGAAAAAAACATCCACAAAATTTTCGTCTGAATCTTGCTTATTTACTGGCTTTACTTCAACTCCGTTTGAGCAATCAAATTCAATATTTTTCTTGTCATTCTCTCGGATAAATTTATAATAATCCAGTTTTTTTATATATTTTAAATCATCTTTTAAAGACTTAATTTTAAATCTCTTACTTCCATATACACGATTATCGCTATAGTAAATTGATGTGATATGGACTTCTAGACAAACAAAATCATAACCCTGAGCTATCAGTTTTTCTTCATTTATCTCCTCCTTCTCAGGAATTTTTTTGTTGTGCTTAAGTGTAGAGAATAATTCATCCAAGTCACACCCTATTGCTCCGGCTAGGTAGTAAAGCATTGAGGCAGTTGGCTCTCTCTCCTGCCTTGCATACTTTGACAATTCCCCTCTGTAGCTTTTGAACCTTGTGCTTAAATAAGTTTCATCCACTACCTTTTCTTTGAAGTTCTGCAACTCAATTTCTGCCATTTTTTTTGCTAAACTGTTACGACTCATTCCGTATTTATAAAGTAATTTATCCAACGGCGTATCTAAAGATATTCTCATTGTTTCCAACCTTTCTTATAATAAATAAACTACCCGCATCAAACAAATGCAGGTCACAATT
>CAYZJT010000034.1:0-3442 GCA_964478845.1 uncultured Flavobacteriaceae bacterium
AAAGGTTTTGCTTAGTCATGGCTTTTGGCTTTGAGGTTGACGTCGAGGGTTTGGGAATTGGAATTTCCAATCGCTCCCACCGATAGTTCGAAAATGGAGGGTATGTTGGGCATACCGGAAAGCTTGTAGGGTTCTACCCCGCCGAAGATGCCGCAGTCGGTTCCGTCGGTTGCCGCTCCCAGGGCGGGAGAGCTTTCCGCTAGTTTGAATTGAAGCTCGGGATGGTCGGAGAAGTCCGAATCAAAAATGGTGGCGAAGGGGACGTTTTGTTGGTTGCCGTTGCCCGTTGGCACTGTTTCGCCGATATCAATATTGTTTTGGAATGTCACATTACTTTGTACAATATTTGTTGTACCGTTTGTGAAAATGTTATTTGTAAAGACAGTATTTCTAGTATCATACTGGCTCCCACCACGCCATACGACAATACAATTATTCACGGTAAGGGATAGTATTTTTTCCTGCCCTGTTAAGATTCTTCCATCAATCGGCCCAATAACGGAATTGGTAATAATCGTGCCTTGTACACCCGTGTTTTCTGCTTCTGGACAACTTGAAAGGCTGAGACCGCCAACATCTATCAATCCATATTCTGTATTATTTTGAGCAGTTATCCTTAGGAAATAACATCCCGTAATGATACAATTATCGGCTCGACTGGTAAGTCCTAAAGCAAAACCCCAAGAGCTAAAACATCCCTCCAAAGTAATGCAGCAATCATTAAGTATAATTGAACCATTAGCATCTTGACCACATGGGCCATCGTATTCTCGAAGACTCATAAATCGACATCCTGATATATGTGAACCTGCTGAACCTTCATCGAAGAATGCATTATTAATATTAGAGATATTGGTTTGATATTGGGTTGAGTCGTTTATAAATGTGTAATAACCCGATCCGATAATTACAAGCTGCTTGTTTACGGTAATGGAGCCATACATTCCTGAATTCAAAGGTTCAACGTATATGGTGTCTCCCGCTTCTGCCGCGTCTATGGCAGTTTGCACATCAGCAAAATCCGCATCCACTCCTTCATTCCCATTCACCCGCCATACCGTGGCTTGGGATAAGAAAGGAATCAAGAGCGCTAGTATTAAAATTCTTGTTTTCATTTTATTGAGGTTTGATTGGTTATTCATGGCTTTTGGCTTTGAGGTTTACGTCGAGGGATTGGGAATTGGCATTGCCAATGGCTCCCACCGAGAGTTCGAAAATGGAGGGTATGTTGGGCATACCGGAAAGCTCGTAGGGCTCTACCCCACCGAAGATGCCGCAGTCGGTGCCGTCGGTTCCTGCAGTCTTTCCCGGAGAATTTGGGTCTAATTGATATTGTAACTCCGGGTGATCGACAAATCCACTATCAAAAAGGACATCTCCCTCTTCAATTAAAATAGTATTTGTCTCACTCCCATTAAGGTTGTTGGAAAGGGCTACTGTATTTGTGAAAGTACAGGTACCATCGCAAACTTCACCACTCGGACTTGCTACAACACAATTTGTAAACGCAGTATTACGCGCTCGAAGGGTTTGAGTTTGGGGTGACGTGATTACGCAATTGTTGACTGTAAGCGACACAATGGTTTCAAAGAAAGAAGATCCTGCACCAGCAGCTTCAAACCTTCCGATAATAGAATTCGTTATGATCGTTCCCGTGACACCAGTCCCAATTAATGCGGGATTATCAGTATCTACAAAGTCAAAATCCAGTCGAGTGAAAATGCAATTTTTTACAACGCAATAATCTGCAGAAGACCTGAAAAAAATAAGGTTAGTTGAAGTACCTCCGGATCCTCGACAGTTTTGAATAGAAATACAGCATGTATTTAAGAGAATCGAACCACAATCTGGAAATAAAGTTCCAATGCATGCTTGACTTATCATTTGAAAGCCGCTTAATAGAGAACCTTCAGAACCTGGATTAAAGATTATCGAATGCACACTGGTCGCTTGCGGTAAGTATTGTGTTGAGTCATTTGAGCTTAACAGATATCCCGTACCGTATATGAATAAAGTCTTATCAACTGTAGAGCTGCTGTACCAACCACTTCCTAACGGTTCAACCAAGAGCGTATCATTAGCATTTGCAGCAGCTATTGCTTCGGGTAGATCCGCAAAATCAGCATCCACCCCTTCATTTCCATTCACCCGCCACACGGTGGCTTGGCTGAGGAAAGGAAGCAGTATTAAAAGCGCTAAAATTTTGGTTTTCATTTTATTGCGATTTGATTGGTTATTCATGGCTTTTGGCTTTGAGGTTGACTCCCAGACTCTGGGTAGTGCCATTTCCGGCAGGGTCAACGCTGAGTTGAAAAATCGAGGGGATGTCAGGCATTCCCGATAAGACATAGGGATCGGGACCACCGAAAATGCCGATATCGCCACCGTCGGTGGCTGCGTTGCGAGCAGGGGATGTTTCGCTTAGAGAGAATTGAAGCTCGGGGTGAATTCCTGCAAAAGTCTGATCAAAAATGCTCAAGATCTGAACCCCATTTTGATTACCTGATCCTTCGGGAAGAACATTTATTCTGGCCAGACAATTCGTGAATGTGTTGGTACCTTCAGGGTTATAGTCAGGTGTGCTTCCGCTTGGGACACCTAAAAAAATACAATTCAGAAAATCCGTATTGGCAGCAGAGATGCCTGCGTTGTTAAGTGAATTTACCACTCCATTACCGGTGAAAAGACATCTATCGACTGTTAAGGACAAAATAGCCTCTGTCCCGGCAGAATAACCCGAGAAGGGACCAAAAACGGAATTACTTAGTAATGTACCGACAATGCCGGTTCCCGGTTGATAGCTTGAGTTTGACCCCGAATTCGTAGATTCTAGCTCAAATTGAACATTTCTACTCGGAAACAGACATTTCGTAACAACACAATTATCCGCATTGAAAGTAAAACCAATCGAACCGAAACCTGCTTTATTTCTGCACTTCTCGATTAGGAGGCAGCAGTCATCAAGGACTATTGAACAGCTACCCAAATCTCCATTTCCCGGGGCGCCGTTATAATTGTCGACAAAACCTACAAAGCCAAATCCTTTAAGAACGGATCCGGAGGAACCGGGACCGAAAATGATATAGTCGAGGGTAGATTCTGCACCAAAGTATTGGGTTGAGTCGTTGATGGTAAGTCGATACCCCGATCCGATAATGGTCAAGGGAGTCGTAACGGTTACCTCTCCATATGATGCCCCGCCATTTGGCGCTACATAAATCGTATCACCTTCCGAGGCATTGTCAACGGCTTCTTGTAAATCGGAAAAGTCGGCATCGAGGTTTGTGGCCCCATCAACCCGCCACACCATGGCTTGGCTGAGGAACGGGAGTAGTATTAAAAAGGTTAAAATTCTTGTTTTCATTTTATTGAAATTTGATTGCTTATTCATGGCTTTTGGCTTTGAGGTTGACGTCGAGGGTTTGGGTGGAACCTTCTCCTT
>CAYZJT010000035.1:0-3308 GCA_964478845.1 uncultured Flavobacteriaceae bacterium
GTATCTAGCTGAAAACTCCAGAGTTATTTTTGATGATTTGAGATTCTGGTTGAGATGTCAGGTTTTTAATATGACTTAAAAATGCGATCGCCTTATTAAATAAATTTGCTATAACTGGGTATATTTGACAGGGCAAGAGCATCTCAAAACCTATTGACAAAAAGATTGTAGAACAGTCATCATATAGTCATTATTCATAGCTGCGCGTTTCATTTTTTGGCGCAGACTACGCTTCAAAGTTATCTCTTGATTTAGGGCATTTAATGCCATGCGTCTCAGGAGAGCGAAGTTACGAGGGGAGTAGCAGGAACGGATGCGACAATGATCTTCATTAAAAGTTACGTCCAAAGTCCAATGGACTTGGTTTTCGATTCCCCAATGAGTGCGAATGGCATTGCCCAGATTCTGAGCATCTGCTGGCAGGGAAGACAGATAAAACTGGACTTCATGGGTAACTTTATTCCACAGATGGCGGGTTCTCTCCACCATCACAATGGTTTGAAGACCTGACCACTGTCCTTGTTTATAGAGACCACCAAACTCAGACAGAGGCACTGCCCAAACCAGGCGTTTTTCAGTGCGATGATGTCCTTTTTCCACCCTGCGGTCATGAGAGACATTAATCCCTTCAAAGTTATTGGCAAGAGACGACTCAAACCATTTTTTCACCTCTTGGTAAAGGGTAGGATGATTGGTTTTAAGTGCCAAGACATAATCTGCTTTTTTGGCACGAATTAAACGAACAATTTCCGTTTGAGTACCCATCGCATCGATAGTAATGATTGCTCCTTGAATATCGATTAATTCTAACAAGGCAGGAATGGCAGTTATTTCATTAGAATGATCTTCAACTTTAATTTGTCCCAATGTTAAATTTTGCTCTGCAACCCAGGCTGTGACTAGATGTAAAGCTTTAATACCTTGCTCTCGGTCATAAGAACCTCTCAAACACTTACCATCGATTGGCACGATTTTTTGCTCTAATGAAGGGACTAATTGTTGCACCCATTTGGTAAAACCGTTTTCAACAGCTAATGGGTCGAGCCTCTCAAAAACTCGGCGAAACGTATCGTCACTGGGGATTCCGTTGGGTAAATCCAAGAATTCTGTTAACCACTCTTGCTTGGAGATACCGTAGTTTTCGATATCTTCCCAACCTTCGGCTCCAGCAATCACGGCTAAAATAGCTATAACTAAAATATCTTTTAACAAATGCTTTTTGGTTCTGGTAACTCTGGGATCTTTAATCTCAGAAAAATAGCTTGACAAATTCGCTTGGATTTCAGCAATTGGGGTTAATTGTGCTGGTTTGGCTGATTGTTTAGCTTGTTCGCCTTGTGCGCTTGCAAATCCTGATGCCATCAATTCTTTCCTCTAATTGTCTAAACGTAAAACTATATTAGAGCGATATTCAAGCCATAATGTGTCACAGCTTTGAGGATAGTTAACATGAGATTGTTATTTAGACCACTTGTTGAGGAAGATGCACTCGCCATCCTGGAGTGGCAGTATCTTCCTCCGTATGACTACTATAATTTTAATGCCAATAATACCCAAGAAGACTTGCGTTATCTATTGACATCCTCCCGTCACTAAAGTGAGGGATTCCTAAAACAGCGCAAGCTGTTCGTAGGATGGTACTCGTTTCACAGACGATTGCTCAAAGCAAGCTGAGAGTCTAACATCATCTCCACGAAGGCTGTGTCCCAGCCCAAGTATTTTTATTCCCTCACGGCGAATGTTACGGCTAGCATTTTCATCTCTTTTGTGATGAGTAGAGCATTGGCTGCAAGTCCATTCTCTATCTTTGAGTTCTAATGCCTTGTGGGTGTGTCCACAGCTACTACACATTTTGCTAGAAGGAAAAAATCTATCTATCTCAACTAGAACGCCACCTTTTTGTTCTAGTTTGTAGCTAAGAAAATTTAGGAACATCCCCCACCCAGATTGAGAAATAGCTTTACTCAATTTGCGGTTTTTGACCATTCCTTTTATATTCAAATTCTCAACTGCAACGACTTGGCTTTCGTCGGTTATAGTTCTAGATAATTTGTGCAAGAAATCTTGACGAGCATTACTTAGACGCTCATGAACCCTAGCTACTAAAAGCCTCGCTCTGTTACGTCTCTTACTGCCCTTTTTCCTGCGCGATAATTTTTTTTGTTGATATCTTAGATTGCGTTCGTGTTTTTTGAGCCATTTAGGGTGTTTAACAGAAAATGTGTCAGTTCCGTTATGACAAGTTACATAGTCTTTTAGCCCTAAATCGATGCCAGTAACAATACCCTTGGTTGATCCCAGAACTCCAACATCTCCTAAGTTTAATCCAATAGCTGCATAGTACTTGCCTGAAGGATTGACACTGATGGTTACAGTTTTAATTGCTCCTTCAATAGCTGTCGTAAACTTAGCTTTGACTAGACCTATTTTTGGAATCTTTAGATAAGCACCTTGTATCTTGACGTTTTGAGGAAAGCTAATTGACTGCTTATTCTTTTTGGCTTTGAATCTCGGTTTTTTGGCTCTACCCTCAAACCAGTTTTTCATCGCCTGTTCTAAATGCTTGGTAGTAGCCTGTAGAACCTGAGAATAGCAGTCAGACAACCATGGGTTATCTTTTTTCAAACCAGGAAGCAAAGCGTTTAGCTCGGTACGTTTTAGCCATCTACCCTGCGTGGAGCGATGGTCGTACTGTAAGCCTAAAGCTCTATTCCACCAAAATCTGCTACAGCCAAATTGTTGAGCTAGTAGTTGTTTTTGTTCCTTGGTTGGATCTAGTCTTACTTTCGCTGCTCTTCTCATGAGATAATTATAGCATTATCACTGATGGTCGAATAATACTTAATGAAAACTAGATATAATAAGGCTTATAGAGCAGTTTATAATCTCACCGCTCATATAGTTTTTGTGACTAAGTATCGAAAATCAATTCTCACTGATGAACTATTGACAGAACTTGAAAGCGTATTTGCTTCAATTCTTCAAACTAGAAACGGAGAGCTTTTGGAATTTAATGGTGAAAAAGACCACGTACATCTTTTAGTCAGCTATAAACCAAGTATTTCCGTATCTAATCTAGTGGCTAACCTCAAGGCTACATCTAGTAAAACTATGTGGCGCAATCATGATGATTACCTGAAAACAAAATACTGGAATAAAAAAGTACTGTGGACTGGTAGCTACTTTATTGCCTCATGTGGTGGCGTTACAATAGAGCAGTTACGTAAATATGTAGACGGGCAAGCAAGACCCAGCCCGTAATTCATCCCGTCGCTGAAGCGAGGGACTTCTTACGGAAGACAGTTAAA
>CAYZJT010000036.1:0-3241 GCA_964478845.1 uncultured Flavobacteriaceae bacterium
AAAGCATAACTATTCCGGTAAGACTCTAGAACGTAGGGACGAACAATTCCGGGAATTTCTAACGGTACTTAAACAAAAATCAAGCCCAAATAAACCTAACACTAACTGGCTGGTATTTTCTTTTTACGGTTTCTCCTTAGACAGTTTGTTAGATGGAAGAAGAGAAGGTAATTTGAGCCGCGCTACGCGAACGCAAAGCGACTAAAGAATATGAGGATTTGTTATTAGAAATAATTGATAAAGAACCGGCAGAATATGGGTATGATTTTGGTAGATGGACATCTGCTCGATTAGCATAGACACGCTTAAGCAACTTTTTAGAATGAAATAGCCCTGGTATTTCGCAATGTCTGTGAAGGTAACTCCCCAAACATGTCTTTGTAATCTCTAGCAAAATGACCTGCACTCCAGAACCCAAATTGATTAGCAAGCATAGTTATAGTACAATCGTCCGGATAGCTTGCCTTCAGTCGTTGTCGCAGTGCATTGAGTCTTCGTACCTTGAGATAGCGCATGGGACTTATGCCAAATAACTCTTTAAAACCATAGGATAAAGCGGAACTGCTAGACCCTAATTTTTGAGCTAGTTGTTTTAAGGTGAGAGGTTTTTCAAAGCTGGCTAACATTTCTTGCTCTGCTTGGGCAATCAATTTAGCTCGTCGAGAAGGTTTAAGGAAACATTTGGAATTCAACTTGATGGGAATATTACTAATTAACAAAGGCAGGAAATCATTAGTAACAAGATCCACAATATGATCTTGTTGTAAGTAACTTGGTTGATGTTGTGCTAACGAAAATATTTCCTTCAAGTAATCTTTAATTTCTTTCATCCCAGTTGGTAACAAATTCACATGATTTTGACTCAGGAAACAATCGTCAAGGTCGTAGCGTTGTAATTGGTCTGCATAAGCATGAAAAGTTTCCACAGGGATTAAAATGCCTGCGATTGCTCCACCTTGAGAAATTATAAAGTCTGATTCCCCTCCATTGAAACCAAAAATAGTCTTTTGAGGATTGATAGGGCGACGGAGGGAGTAAAATTCTCCTTTATTCTCAAACCAGACCATCGTAAAGTTTCGGTATTTGTTCAATTTCTCACCCCAAGCTTGAGTCCCTTGATTCGCCTTCTGGCGTATGAAATGTAACTCACCAATCTGGATTGACAAAAACTCACATTGGAGAGGGCCAGTAGTGAGTTGTATGATCTGCATTCCGCCATAGGCAAAAAATTTAGTGAAATGATCCACATCTGTAAAGGAAAGGGAGGTAATCTGCTGATTATCTGTCCCAGATTTATCCTGGCTAACTTTACTCTTTTTTTTTGCACTCATGACTCAACAAAAGTTTTTATAAATAAATTTAATACTTGATTAAAAAAAAGAAAAAAAAAATTATGACTCAGAAAGTTGGAATTTTTGAATGTTCTAACAATCACATTACCACTAAAATCAAACTCACAAATTTGATTTTTGCGTTATGGAAATTGGTTGTTGAATTTATCTAAAAATTATTGTCTGGATTATTGCAAAGTAAATCTATGAATAAATTACTACTCACAATTGCTGGTACCGTTGCAGCCGGGCTGGTTATCACTGCTGTGGTTATTGCCATTCTATTACCCAAGATTTTGAAAGCCATGGGCTTACATCCCGACTATGACGCAGGACAAAAATACGACTTGCAGGGTAAAAAAGCGCTGGTAGTCACGACCAGCCACGGTGTACTCAGTAAACCCGGTGAAACAACGGGTAAACCCACCGGGGCCTTCGGCTCCGAAATGACCGTACCCTATTATGAATTTCTCGACGCAGGCATGCAGGTGGACGTGGCCAGCATCAAAGGCGGCGAAATTCCCATCGATCCCCAGTCGTTTTACTACTTCCTGATTACACACGAAGACAAACGCTTTTTAGAAGATCCGGTCTTTCAGGACAAGATCAAAAACTCGCCCAGCATCGACGACGTTGACTTCACCGACTACGACCTGATTTTCTTCGTGGGAGGGTGGGGGCCATCCTACGATTTTGCCCAGTCGGAACGGCTGGCGGAAAAGGTGAGCGCTGCCTACTACGCCCAAACCCCGATTATGGGTTCGGTCTGCCATGGCGCTCTGGCCTTTGTCAGCGCCAAGGATTCCAGCGGCAAGTCGCTAGTTGCAGGGCGCAAGATGACGGGGGTGACCCAGGCACAGCTCGATTTCTTTCGCATCAAATTCACGCCCAAGCACCCAGAAGAGGAACTCAGAAAGGCCGGGGCAGATTTTCGCGCCAATCACCATCTGGTAGCCGACAGTTTTGCGACCGTGACGGTTGTGGATCGTGAACAGCGCTTTGTTACTGGCCAGAACCAGAATTCCGGACATGAAACCGCCCAAAAGATGATGGAATTGCTCTCGCAAAGGAACGCAAAATGATGCGAAAGATCGGAAGATTATGCCTGGCACTGGCTTTTGCCGTCGCCTTGATTCTGAGTCCAACACTGACACAGCCAACATTAGCCAGCGCACTGCTTACAGCTCAGCGCCACACTCAGTCAGCATCCGGTGTTGACACCCCTGGAGTGAAGCACGGTAGCTCGCAAAACCAACCTGCTTTTCAAGTCGCCGAGGCAATACAGACCCCAGCGGCAGTGGCGATAGAAACTAAAGCACAGAAGCCCCCCAACTTTGTTCTAATTCTCGTAGATGATTCAGGTCTGATGGATTTCAGCGAGTTTGGCGGCGAAGCCCGCACGCCAAACCTGGATCAACTGGCCCAAAATGGCATGTGGTTCAATAATTTTCACACCTCTCCGGTCTGTGCGCCATCGCGGGCGATGCTGATTACCGGCAGCGACAGTCATTTGACCGGCGTGGCCAATTTGCCGGAAATGCTGCCGGAGGGCTACGCAGATCGTCCAGGATATGCCGGTGAGCTGAATGAGAGCGTAAATACCGTGGCCACCCGGCTGAAAACCGCAGGCTACGAGACCTATGCCACGGGCAAGTGGCATCTAGGACACAGCGAGACGAATTTGCCGAACGCACAGGGCTTCGATCACTCTTTCATTCTCGGGGGTTCCGGAGCCAATAACTACGATACCCGGGGTTATGTGCCGATGAAGCCCGAAGCCCATTGGTACCGTGACGGCAAAGAAACGGATTTACCCCTGGATTTTTACTCGTCCAAGGACTACATTGAAAGTACCATCGCCTTTCATGAAAACGAGAGCAACCCCGACGCTCCATTTTTCAGCTACATCG
>CAYZJT010000037.1:0-3168 GCA_964478845.1 uncultured Flavobacteriaceae bacterium
GTCATTTTTGTACATAATTGTTTAAGATTATGTAGCCTTTATTCAGGACGGGTCAATTACCGTCACAACTTGTGTAATTACACCTTGTTCGGGAAATGAAGAACATATGCCTGGTGAATGGTGTCCTTTGTCAGGAGGCGCTAGAGCATCAGAGGATTGTACAACTCACGCTATACCAGTAACTGTGATTGAGCCCGATTGTCCTAGCATTGCTGCACCCGGTAGTCCTAGCGGCGGTGGAGGTGGTGGTCCTAGTGGTGGAGGTGGAGGATCATCATGCACAAACTGCCCGACGAATACTCAACCTTTGGACCCTACTAATGACGATGACAATCCTGGTTCTTCAGAACCGGCTGAACCCACTATAGATATAGGACTTTATCCAAATGAAGGTAATCCAGATGATGAATCAGATGATCAATTAAATTTACCTGACCATGGTTTTCTTCCTGACGATTATCCGGGAATGTATGATGGCTATCCATATGAATGGTGGGAAGATGATGACTGGATTAGGAATAATATGTTAATTGCTAGTCCTGATGGACAAGATGAAGTTCCAAATCCTGAAGAAGTTAAATTATTTGCAGCATACCCAGCAGAAGCGGTATTGCATGTAGAAAACAGTAATACTGCTCTAGAAGAAGCTCAGGATTTAGCTGACAATGAATATGGAAATGACACTCAGGCAATCGCAGCTTCTTTAGTTAATGGTAAGTATGATGCTTTCAGACATGCATATTGGAATGCTCTAGGTACTGCTGAGTTCGATAAGGTCATAATGATTTTATTTGCCACAGCCCATGAATATGGTCAAGGAAACGGGCTTGATGTGCAAATGGATTTATTCAATAACCATGTTGGGAGAGATATTTCTGAGAATAATAATTTGGATTTCTTTACTTCAGATTCAACTATCTCAGCGGCTGTTTTAGCTGCAATGCAATCTGGCTTACTGGTTAAGATAAGTGGTGGCGTAAATACAATTTCAACCTTAGTACCTACTCCTTAAGAATATTAAGATTATGGGTTATGTTTTAAAATCTATATTAATCAATGTTATAATTATTGCATTACTATACCTGCTTTTCCACAAAATATTTAGGGTAAATAAAGTTTTATCTTTAATTATCGCTTATGTGTTGGTACATATTATACCAAAGATCGCAGTAATGTTTTTACCCATGCCAGATATGGGCTAAGGAATCACATAGATCAATCATGGCTACTTCCGCTTATAAAAAACCGTAATCAAACAAACAATTGTGGTAGTTCCCAAAAAGAAAATCAGCTGCCGCCCAAACCCTTTCCATTTAAAATGCTCGTATTGAAAAGCGATATCAGAGCTGTAGAATAGCAATGCCATCGCAACTGATAGAACGATAACTAACACTATAAGTTTTGTGGCCAGCGGTCGATTCACTGAGTTAGCTTTTTCAGGTAAGCGTAAACTTTTGGTAGCGGTAATCCCATAACGTTGTAATAACAGCCGTCTATTTTTTCCACCCCCACGTAACCTATCCAGTCCTGGATACCGTAGGCACCAGCGCGGTCGTATGGGGAATAGTTCTCAACATAATACCTGATCTCTTCAATGCTAAGTTGTGCAAAAGTGACTTTAGTCTTATCATTGATTACTTCTGTTCTGTTCTCGGTTGTAAACGCAACAGATGTAAAAACACTATGGGTTTGCCCACTCATGCTTTTCAACATCTCGACCGCCTCAACATGATTCTTAGGTTTTTCAAGGGCACGATCATCTAGCCATACGATGGTATCACTAGTAATGACTAATTGATCAGGTTTGATGTCTTGGGTGAACGCTTTCGCCTTGAGCTTACTTAAAAAATCTGTGATCTCTGCTCCGCGTAGATCTGCGCTGTATTGTTCATCAACTGGTCGGGTCTCAATCCTAAAATCGATATCCAGCCCACCCAGCAATTCCTGCCTACGCGGACTTTGTGACGCCAAGACAATATCCAAACGTGCAAGTTTATCTCTAAGCATTGATGGGGATTTTAGCAACTAAGATCATGCTCAAGATGCCCAGTAGCATGGTGACTTTCAAAATTAGCGAAAGCAGCGTGAGTTCTTTGTTGGTTTTGATTTGCCATAGTCGCAAGGAGATGTACATCAACGGCGCGATAATACCGTATACTAGCGGGTAAACTATCCAGCTGTATTGATAAAAATAAACCGTCACAATAAAACCTACACCAATGGCAGCAACTAGAAGTAGAACGGCAGTCAATTTTTGAGTTCGCGCTTTTCCGATGACTAATGGTAGGGTAGAGCGTCCACCTGCCCGATCACCATTCATGTCTTGGCAATCTTTAATCCACTCGCGCCCTAGGTTGAGCACAAAAGCAAATCCTGCGTAGAGCAGCGTTTCAAGAAACAAATCCTGATAAAACCCGATCATCGTTTGATCTACAGCAGGCAACAAATCAAAAATCACCGTTACAATCAGCACCATGCTAACGAGTAGCGATATCACGATATTCCCAACTAGTAGCATAGATTTGAGTTGGCTCGCGTACAGATAAAGAAGAAAAGCCAAGATGATAAAAATGCTAGAAAACAAAATCTTGTCCAGCATATTTGCAAGAACAAACCCTAGACCCACACCTAGAATCGTCAGCACAAAATAGAGGTTCATCGCAGTCTTTTCGGTAATTTTTGTCCCGACGATGACCTTGCTAGGTTTATTGATTTGATCAATGGCCACGTCGTAAACATCGTTGATCACGTTCCCACCTGCTGTTAGTAAGGCAGTTGATGAGATTAGTAGTACAGCTTGGAAGTTGTCTAGGGCAGTAGTCAGTCCTGAAAGGTCAAATAGTGCATAGATCAGCACCACTTGAGTGATGACCGTCATTAGCACATTAGGCCAGCGTATGATCTGCAGAAATAATTTGGCATTCATTGCTGCAATGATATAGATTATCAAACAGCCGCAAAGAAGAAAAGAAAATATAAATTGCCAGACTCCCCGACCCCCAAAGGGGGCTTCTTTTTTTTGAGCGATTGAAGTTGATGTTTCTCTTACCTGTCACTGACCACCATAGCGAGAGGATGACATAATGCCGATAGGCAAAGGGTGTTGCGCAAGAGTAAATCGTCCTTTCAAAAGCTCCCTTCCCCTCGGGAAGGGCTGGGGATGGGTTC
>CAYZJT010000038.1:0-2826 GCA_964478845.1 uncultured Flavobacteriaceae bacterium
GATGAAGCACATAAACACCCGCAGGCAGGTGCGCTATGTCTGACTCTATACTCGCCTTGCCGTAACCCTTTTCCGATTTGAGCAGATCACCGCTCAGGTTGTAAATCGCGTATTCCGCAATGCCCTCCGGCGCTTGGATGGTAAAGCGGTCTTGGGCGGGGTTGGGAAAAATTTTAAATCCTTTTCCAACTGATAATGAATTTGCAAATAAAGAGCTCTCTGTTACACTTACTTCATCAATCACATAATATCCTGATTGAGACAATTCGCTTTCTAAGATGATGTTAGTATTGTCATCATCATAAAAATTCCCGATATGTAAGTATTGGTATGCGGAGTCTGCTTCAAATAATACAGATACTTGAGTCCACTCTTCAGATAGAGTAACAATCGTGTCTATGGCAAAGTGACTTTGATTGTAAGGAAAATTCTCACGATTATATGTGGGGTGGGTCGAAAAGTTAAAACCAATTTTGTCATTTACTAAAAAGTATCCTGCCGTTTCCAAGCTCGAAAGTTTGAATTCAACTAAATATTGATGACCTAATTCTAAAACTTGAGACAATTGCACACCAATAATTTCTCTATAATCAGGTGAAGAGGATGCAACTCTATAAGTTACAACCCCAGCATAGCCTTGGCCTTCTGCTGGCTCTTGAAATCCAAAGGCTATTTGTGGTGGAGATAGCGCATCAATTTCAGAACACTCATGAAACCAATCGGGCGTGGGTTGCTGATCGTCTTCAGGAATAATACTGAAATACCATTCTGAACATTCTTCATCTAAATTCGCAATGAATGTCGGACAATTAATACCCTCCTCAAATCCACCATTGGGCACTAAATTTTGGGCGAACCCATTCACGCTACCCGCCAAAAATGCAACTAAAACTATGCTACGCCATTTCATATCCTTAAAGTTTAACCACCCGTTCATAATAGCTCTGCGTTTGAGTTGTGAGATGTAGTACATAAACACCCGCAGGCAGGTGCGCTATGTCTGACTCTATACTCGCCTTGCCGTATCCCTTTTCCGATTTGAGCAGATCACCGCTCAGGTTGTAAATCGCGTATTCTGCAATGCCCTCCGGCGCTTGGATGGTAAAGCGGTCTTGGGCGGGGTTGGGGTAGATATTTATGTCAGACCTGTTTCGGTTGTGGGTAGATAGGACTTCGGTAACACTTACTGCATCTAATAAAGCATAATACGCGTAAATCCCATATTCACCATCCACAAAAAACTCTGTACTCTCATTGTCAAAGAAATTGCCAAAATGGAGATATGCGTAGTTTGTATCGGCAATAAATTCTGAACTAACCGTAAGCCAATTTGTCGTATCGGAAACGATGGTGTCAATATGAAATGACGCGGTATTGTCAACTATTAAGGAGTCGAAATTTACCTGGTCTTGCATAGAAAACTTATAACCAAAATTATTCGTCGCTATTCCATTAACATCGAGATACATGCGTACAATGCTAAACTCAACTAAATAGGTATTACCTTGAATTAATGGTTCAACAAGCTCTACACCTATTATTTCCCGATAGGATTCCTCCACTCCGTCTTGGTTATTGTAAACTGCTAATCCTACAAATCCTTCACCATCAAATGGTTCTTGATAGCCGAATGCAACATCGGGCGGCGTGAAAATATCTGCTTCACTGCAGGTATGATACCACTCCGGCGTCGGATCTTCAGCAGAAGGAGCAGGGTAGGTTATGCTATTGAACCAATGCGCACATTGCGCATCTACATTTCCAATAAAAGAAGGACATTCTATACCTTCTTCAAAGCTACCGTTAGCTACCAAGTTCTGCGCTACCCCATTCACGCTACCCGCCAACAGCGCCAGCATCAATACCGCCTTCCCCGTCCATCGGCTAAGCCGTCCCGTGGTGGCATTTTTACTAAAGTCATTCAGATATCTCACTTGGTTATAAAATTGGTTTCCCTAAAGATAGTTTTTTTTAGTATCTAGTAACTAGTAGCTAGTATTCAGTATCTGCCATCTGATCTTTGCTCTTTGATCTTTGATCTCTGACATCTCTCAATTCTTCATTCCTAATTCTTAATTCTTAATTCTCAACTGATCTCTGACCTCTGACCTCTGAAAACTGATCTCTGACATCTCTCAATTCTTCATTCCTAATTCTTAATTCTCAATTGTCATCTGATCTTTGCTCTTTGATCTTTGACATCTCTCAATTCTTCATTGCTCATTCTTAATTCTCAATGTCCATTCTTAATTCTTAATTCCTAATTCTTAATTCTTAATTGTCCGATTGTCCGATTGAATCATTCTTAATTCTTAATTCTTAATTCTTAATTGTCCGATTGTCCGTTTGAATCATTCTTAATTCTTAATTCTTAATTCTTAATTGTCATCTAATCTTTGCTCATTGATCTCTGACATCTCTCAATTCTTCATTGCTCATTCTTAATTCTCAATTGTCCATTCTTAATTCTTAATTCCTAATTCCTAATTCTGAATTGTCCGATTGTCCGATTGAATCATTCTTAATTCCTAATTCTTAATTCTCAATTGTCATCTGATCTTTGCTCTTTGATCTCTGACATCTGACATCTGATAACTACCTTCGCATTCATGATAAGCGCCAAAGAAGTGCATAAGTCTTACGGTGACCTGGCGGTACTCAAAGGGGTAAACCTGGAGATAGGCAAGGGAGAAATCGTATCGATAGTGGGAGATTCGGGAGCGGGCAAGACCACCCTGCTGCAAATACTCGGCACGCTGGATAAGGCCGATAAGGGCGAGGTGGAGATAAACGGCATGCAGACCACCCGCCTCTCGGGAAAGAAGC
>CAYZJT010000039.1:0-2808 GCA_964478845.1 uncultured Flavobacteriaceae bacterium
TTCCAGACCATCTTGCAGGTTTTTACACGTATCTCGGCTCAATGCCGTAAGAGGTTAATTTTGGGCGATTACGCGACCAAGCAGAAAAACGCCCAAACAATTGTAGAACGCGGGAAGTTTGAACCCGGAGTGGTTAAACCTTACCTATTCGCGGGACTGCATTCCGATTTTACAGGCGAAGTTCTTTATCTAATACCAGAAGACGACCGCTGGATTAAAGATGGATTGTATTCCAAATTAATTGGAACCCACGAAGTTAAGGTAAATGGAAAAAGCTACAAACACACTTTGAAATCAATTAAATTCTTCTTGGAATCAGATGTAGCTGTGGAGTACGCTTTTTCGGAAGGTTTAATTGATACTGACGGCGATTGTTTGGCGGTTGATATTGGTGGTGGAACCTGTATCTATTTGGTGATGACTCCCAGCGGTCAGGTTTTACACCGTCGCTCCATTCCTGATGTCGGAGGTATAAGCCTATGTTACGACATTATTAACTCAAACTTGATGCGTAGTTACAAGTATGCATTTAAGCCAGCTAAGGTGATGGATGCAATTGCAGATGGTTCGTTAATGTATGGTCGCAAGTATGATTTCAGCGAAGTTTACCAACCGCTGTTGGATGACTGGTTTAACCGACTGATAAACGCTATCCAAATGGATTGTCGTGACCTGTTAAGCGATGTTACCACAATTATGTTTTTAGGAGGCAACGCTAACTTGTTACGCGATAGAATCGCAAACCAACCCGGTTACTACATCCCAGAAAACCCACAACTCACTAATATTCAGGCTTTAATGAATCTGTAATGAAAATGAAATGGAAGTCAGATTAAAGCCTCACATCATGGCTCACATCCAAGGAATACAGACTGTCATTCCTGGAATCGCTGTTAAGAGCGTAATTGATTGCATCTTAGACGCAATCGTATACTCATCAGGCTTTAAAGTTGCACATCAACCGAAAGTAAGAAATGAAAGTCGCAAAGTGAGACTATCAAGCAGACATTTAGACTATCTGACGAGATACGCGGCTAAAAGGCACGTTGATTACACTACGGCTCTTAACTTGCTGCTAGACGACTACTTTAGCGAATTTAAGCCACAAACGATTTCAAATACCTACCAAGAGTCTTTTAGTCCCACAGCTAACCCAAAACCTGTCGCTTCCAAATTAACCACTAAAACACCGCATAAGGCTACGGAAAAACTCAAAGGAGCCTTATTGCTGGGAAATCTTAAGAGATGAACAATGACACAGAAAAGAATTGTACTTAATCCAAAACATCACGACAAAGCACAAAAGATACTTACTCAGACAGGCATTGAAAACTGTTCTCAGTTGTTTTCAATATTACTCGTTAACTTTGGCGATGACCTAGTAAAACGCTTGAGAGGAGATACCAAATAAATGGACTTGCTACAACAGCTTCGCAGCATCGCTTTAACCTTTGAATCCCTCTCTCTCTCATCAAGAGGATTTCCAAAAGTTAGCCTTAGATAGCCAAGAGCAATCAGATATCTCGCTAACCGATGCTTGGCAAGGAATTAAGTCCGCAATAGCACTTTTAGAGAGTAACGAATGCAACTGATAATTGCGCTTCCACACTTACAGATTGCTATCGCTGCATTGAACCAAAACAAATAAAACCCTCTCCAAATACTTAAAGAGAGGGGTGACAGAAATTGCAAAACAAAAAATTCATTCAAGGATTGTATCAAAATGGAAAACTACATTGTGGATACTTGTTTGTTGTTCGCCCCTTGCCTTGAAGAGAGCGATTTTGAAACACATAAAGACGAAATAATTGGCAGAGCAAACATTATTGAAGCTGCTGGTAAATTAGCAATCCCCATAGTTTGTTGGAACGCCGGATTTGACAAGGAAGAGGGGAATTTCGCCTACGAAGTCGGGGAAGAACGTACAAATTTACTGAACTTCGGAGCCATTCTGCACCTTTACAGCATTGACAAACGGCAGTGGGAAAAAGTTGATTGCTGGGTATGCGATACCCCAGAGCAGGCAGATGCCGTACTACACCAATATGACTACAACTTCAATGACTAAAACCAGAACTGACAAATACGTTCTTTCGTTCTGTGTTGCTGGACTAGGGATGATTGCAGTAGCATCTCCTCTCTTCTTAAAACTTGGCTCACAAATGCCTGATTACATGGCATCAGAGCGACACACCAGTGAACAACAACGGTTCCGCAACGAATTAGACGAACGTCAAAAGACCAGCGAAAAAATTAACCAAACTGGGCTAGTTTTGGCAGCTGAAACATTGATTTTAAACAACTACTTGGATGACCCTAAAAAGCTGCCAAAACTACGTAAAACCGACCTAAATCGTTACGGCAAGGATAAACAAGCTTGGGTATACGATGCATCCGATAAATGCATTGGGATTATCAGAAATAAGAAGTTTATCTCCAAACACCATAAGCCTTCTGTTTGCGACAAATTACCCAATCACAACGACTATGACAATACCAACTAAACAAAGTAAACAATCATCAACCGTCCCAAAAACCGAATCTAGAACTTCTAGAAGACAACCAGATATGGTTGATACCCTAGTAACTTGGGTGTTTCGAGTAATCAGCTTCCCTTTGTGGATTGTGACGACGATAGTAGGACAGATGTTAACACCAGGGGCTGCTGGTGCGAGTTTTTTAGGAAAGTTAGTCTTTTTATTTTTGGTAGTACTATCCTCAGATAGTTACTGGCAGATGTTGTTTGAAGGTAACGCTTTATTCGGCTGGTACGAGGAAACATGGACTGGTTGGGGCTGGCTTCCTTCT
>CAYZJT010000040.1:0-2782 GCA_964478845.1 uncultured Flavobacteriaceae bacterium
CATTTTCGTTTAAGGGTATATTCGTTTAATGGGTAGGTCTCTTTTAACGAAAGTTTAGTTCAAATGGTTACATTTTGGATAAAATGTAGCGCATTTACAGCTTAACTTGATACATCAAGTGCCCCATCTGCTACACTACTCCGATGATCTATCAAATCACCTCAATAACCTATTACATTCTTGCGATAATGTAATAAGTCGGCCCTGTAATGTACTAAGTTTACCTCTTGATGTGGCAGGTTATCAGAGCAATGCATTAACTTAACCGAGCGATGTAGCAGGTTTGCCGAATGACTTAGTAAGTCGGCATGGCGATGTAATGGGTTTGAGGGTGGGATGCGTCGTGTGGTAGTCGATTGTCGATGGTCTGTAGTCGATAGTGATCAGTATTTGGTATTCAGTAGGGGGTGCTTAGCGCGAAGTGCGTATTGCGTAGCGCGAAAGAATCCGTGTCTATCCGTGTAATCTGTGAGAGGCAACGGGCAGTAGTTGCGCATTCCTTCCCGCTGCCCCTGCCCTGTAGGGAGAGCCTGCGCGCGGGTGGTTAAATCGAATGGTCTTATAGCGAGATATTAGGTTTGAAACGGCGGGCGGTTCCCTTTCCATACGGACTTCCTTCGGTTGTAGGGATGCCGGGGCGTGCGGTGAGATGCGTATTGCGAAATGCGTAGTGCGTCGTGCGCTCTGCGAAAGAATCTGTGTTTATCCGTGTAATCTGTGAGATGTATCACGCCCTGCACTTCTCCGCTTAGTTGGCGCCTGCTTCGGGTTCTTTGCGGTAAATGTGGTCTGTAGTCGATGGTGGATGGAAGATGGTATTCGGTATTCAGTAGAAAGAAATGTTGATTCATACATTTTTACGTATAAACGGCCGCGGCAACTTAGAGATTTCTTAATTTGTTAGCGGAAACATAATTAACGATTGAAAGCTATAATCCGTTTATCCCATAAGCTGAATAAGTGCAACGCGTTGCACTTATCCCGAATAAAAGTGAACGGAGTTGCGGTTATTTGGTTGTTAGCCACTATATAAAATGAAACTGCTCGATAACATAAAAGACTTATTCAAGGAGAAGCCAAAAGGACTTCAAGGAGAGCGTTTGAATACAATCCGACAAATTGAAAAGCTCTACAAATTCTTGATTGACGATTTTGGTTATCAGCTTGAACTTACGACACGGACCGACAAATATCCAGGCGGACCAAAATTCTATTTCATAAAGTACAACAACAAGGACATTGACCGTCAAGTTGAAATTGTACTACACCGAAATAGCACCGTTGTCTATCGACATTTAAAAAAGTTAAATGGCGGAATAGAACCAAGCTATAAAGACTACGAAAATTGTATCCCATTTTATCAAATTGACTTTTACAATGGAATTGACGACCACAATCGGTCTAATCCATACAATCCGCCAGACTATGAATTGGCTATTATCAAATATGGAAAGGAAACTCTTTTGAATAATATTCCAATAGTTAATGGAGAAAAATGGGTTGACTATAACAAGCTGAATGAAATGTATTTATCTCAAAAAGGTTATGAAGCACCAGATGGAGAAAGTTCGCTTTTCAATAGGCTCATAGAAAAATTTCAATTTTTAACCGTGGAATTTGACTTCAGAATAATCCATAATTACAATGACTTGCCCCCATTTGAACAAGATTTGGGCGGCAGTTTGGTCTATTCCAATGACAACACAGTAGTTGGATTATCAGTCGACTTGAGAGACCAGTATTTGTCGGTTTATATATTAGACAAGAAGGACTACGAACTTGACTCATTTTGGCAAAAAGGAGAAAGTATCTTTAATGGTTCAACGGCAGACAAAGACCTTAAACAAGCAATGAATCGAACGAGAAATAAAATAAAAAATACAGTGGCTAACAATGGGTATAAAACATAGGGCGGACAGTGGTTTCCGCAAGTTTTCGGCACTTAACAAGTTCGGTTACGGGCAGACAGTTAAGTACTTCGAAATGCCCTACGTTTCATACCCGGAACGTTAGCGATAATAAAAATGAAACAGCTCATTTTAATTGTAGTTCTCTTTCAGAGTTCACTCGCACAATCTCAAGGGACATACACCTGGCCTGCTGACACCCTTTTTTCTGAACGCGGAGATACCATTTTCTTGGATCCTGTAACTTTTGAACCAATATCCAGAGTGAAGTATTTCGACAGTCAAGGTAACCTAACCCAGAGCTATACTCTGATTCCTCCTGACACCGTAAGGATTGATATATACTAGAAATCGGGTATGATAAAAGAAGAGTATTTCATGAAACTTTCCGTCGAGATAGACACAATTATTGAATTTAACCCTGAGTGGCCAGGCCATGTAACCGTTCGGACTAAGAAGTATTGCGAAAATGGGATAGTAAGGGAGAATAATCGGGCAAACAGCAAAAATTATGAAGTGTATGCTTGTAATGGAAATTTGTGGTTTACAGCAGACTCTTGCAACGAAAATTTAATGCCGATTGGCACTTACACCACGCTCGACACTTTGACGGGAGAAATGCTCCAGCAAGGAAAAATGAAGGTATGTTCATTCAATAGATTTACATGTTGCCAGCAGGGATGGTGGGAAACATATGAAAATGGCGAACTGATTACCCGAGAATTGTTTGAAGATGGGTGGTCAAAAGAAATAATAAACTATCGCTAACAATGCATAAAATGCATAGCTTCCTGCCGTCAGCTACGACATCTTATGCGGGCCGTCAGACCGCGCAAAAACCCACATCATTTTCTTAATAACGCTCTTTTGCATTG
>CAYZJT010000041.1:0-2470 GCA_964478845.1 uncultured Flavobacteriaceae bacterium
CATCAGACCCCGCGCCATCCCATCACCCCGCCCGATCACAGTCGGGCAGCGTGAACCACGCCGGGGCGGTCAGGGGAAGGGTTTTGTCAACAGGGCCTAGGGTCAGGACCCATTGATCAGGCTCTAACCTTCTGGTTCATTGCTCGAAAAGCGAGCGGTGACATGAGCAATCTCTTCTGGCTTACGGACGCGCAGATGGCGCGTCTCGAACCCTTCTTCCCGAAGTCCCATGGCAAGCCCCGCGTCGATGACCGGCGCGTTCTCTCGGGGATAATCTTCATCAATCGCAGTGGCTTGCGATGGTGCGACGCGCCCAGGGAATACGGTCCGCACAAGACCCTCTACAACCGCTGGAAGCGCTGGAGCGAGAGGGGCATGTTCGCCCGGATCCTGATCGGACTGGCTGCCGATCACCTGAGCCCCGTTTCCTCCTCCAGATTTGGGTAGAGTCCGTCCCGACGGGGGAGATGGACGGATGAAGAGATCGAGGTTTAGCGAGGAGCAGATCATCGCGATGCTGAAGGAGCAGGAGGCCGGCGTTGCGACGGTCGACGTTTGCTGCAACCACGGTGTCAGCTCGGCGACGTTCTACAAGTGGAAGGCGAAGTATGGCGGCCTTGATGTGTCCGACGCTCGGCGGCTGAAGGCGCTCGAGGGCGAGAACGCGAAGCTCAAGAGGCTGCTCGCCGAGCAGATGCTGGAGCGAGCCTTGTCCGCCACTGGTCCGAGGACAATGGCGAGCGCCATGCTGCGGGACGTGACCGCAAAAAAGTGGTGACGGCGAGCCCTTGTCCGCCATTGGTCCGAGGACAATGGGCGAGCGCGAGGAGGTCCGTCGTGGCGCACCTGATCCAGGCGCACGGCGTGAGCGAGCGGCGGGCGTGCATGGCCACGGGCTTCGACCGGTCGAGCGCGCGATACCGCAGCGTCCGGCCCGATGGTCGCCATTGAGGCGCCATTGGTCCGAGCCCAATGGCGACGAGACGAGGGCGGCGATGAAAGCGGTGGCTGGGGAACGGCGTCGGTTCGGCTACCGGCGGGTCCACGTGATGCTGGAGCGGCAGGGGATCACGATGAACCTCAAGAAGCTCAGGCGGCTCTACCGCGAAGAGGGCTTGCGGGTTCGGCGCCGGGGTGGCCGCAAGCGCGCTCTGGACACCCGCCGCCCCATGGTCGTGCCCGATGGGCCGAACCAGCGGTGGTCGCTCGACTTCGTCAGCGACGCGTTCACGGACGGCCGCCGCTTCCGCCTGCTGGCGGTGGTCGACGATCACACCCGCGAATGCCTGGCCCTGGTGGCGGACACGTCGCTATCGGGTGCCAGGGTGGTCCGCGAGCTGGACGCGATCATCGCTGCCAGGGGGCGGCCGGCAACGATCGTCTCGGACAACGGCACGGAGCTGACCTCGACGGCGGTCCTGGCCTGGTGCCAGCGCACGATGGTCGACTGGCGTCCGCCATGGACCTCGGACCGATGGCGGCCACATGGCGAACCATCGCGCCGGGAAAGCCGACCCAGAACGCCTCCGTCGAGAGCTTCAATGGACGGCTCCGGGACGAGCTGCTCAACGAGACGCTGTTCGGCGATCTCCGCCATGCCCGGACCGCGATCCGGGCATGGCGGGAGGACTACAACACCTGTCGCCCGCATTCGGCCCTGGGCAACGTCCCGCCAGCCGAGTTCGCCGCGCAGATCGGACTGGACGAGAAAGCCGCGTAGCGCGCAGAAACCAAACCCAAGACTCTCCCCGCAGCCGGAGGAAAGTCGGGGCCCAGGTCAGCCGGCAACCTCATACACAGAAGATCGGACACACCCGCGAACGCCCGACCGGGCACACTTCAACCCGCCAAAGCCCGTCCCGGCCGCAGCGTAATCAGCCGAGCGATCCACCTGGCAACAGACCTCAAGCCGTTCAGGCTAGCCGAGCCAACTCTCCCGACGCCGAAGGGACGTCCGCGATCAACCCTCGGTCCGGACGATCCGATCCCGCAAAACCGAGAGCAGTCCACTTGCACCCACTTCCCACCTCGCCTATCGATCCGCCGCGTTGGGGTGTAGCCAAGTGGTAAGGCAGCGGTTTTTGGTACCGTGTACCGTAGGTTCGAATCCTACCACCCCAGCCAACTCCCCCCAGAAACCGCTCAGAAACGAGGCTCTACGGGGGCGCCAACGACCCCGCGGCGCGCGCCACCCGCCGGGTGTGAGACAAGGTCGGATACTGCCTGCCACGGCCGGCGCGTCCGCGCGCCTCGCCGACCTGCGAGCCTCGCGCGGCAGTCGACCCCGATCCGCGGGACCGCACACCTGCCTGCGGGGCCGGACCTACGACTACGCCCGCCGTCTCCCGGCGCCTGTGGCGAGAAAGCTGGCCCGACGATTCCTGCGCATCTCCCTGCGATCCGATCTACCGATTAAGGGGTCATGCCCCTGGGTGTGGTGTAGCTCGTTGTGGTTCTCGCGGTGACGGGC
>CAYZJT010000042.1:0-2458 GCA_964478845.1 uncultured Flavobacteriaceae bacterium
AAGCAAACAACGACAGTGAAACTAGAATCCCCTTCAATTTATTGATGGGGAGTGTGTGCGATTCGTTCATCCTAAATGAGCAAAAACTCAGGGACGGGTGGCAAGGAAAGGATAAAAACTGAACCTTGACAACTTGATAATCGTGAAGGTGAAAGTCCTTCTCCCCAGGTGCTGGGGTAACAGCATCACCCCTACGGTAGCGACTAGTCATCAATCCGTAAAGCGGGGTGAAAAGGTGGTAAAGCTGGAAGCTTAATCTGGTTCCCATCGAGCATGAATTTATGGATAGCGAAAGCAAAGATGTGTCCGAACTGTCGTAACTTCCAATAGCCAAATAAAGCTGATAGGCTATAACCAAAAGGTAAAGGATAACGGGGTTGGCGGTTACACTCCCGACCAATAAGCACTCCTAATAAACCCGGCAGAGAGCATCATCCTAAAGGTTCTAAGAACGATTATCAGGAACGAAGTAACCCCTTGTTTGCTCTCATGTGTAGGTCGAAACCATGAGTAGGTACTAACCGGATGCAACAAGGCGGAGAGATTGTCCAAGAAGCCAATGCCCAAAATAACTATTGGGATAAGCAGACGTAGACACGATGTCTTGGATTGAATAGGTACAAGTAGCAGTATATATGTCTAAAGCACGGATTGAAAACCCGATGATGGAATGGAAAAACATCCCCTGGCATAAGCTAGAAAGGAGAGTTTTTAAGCTGCAAAAACGCATATTCAAAGCCTCAGAACGTGGCGATGTCAAAACAGTCAGGCGACTCCAAAGAACTTTGATAAGGTCTTGGTCATCAAAATGTTTAGCGGTACGTCGGGTAACACAAGATAATACTGGTAAAAAGACGGCAGGAGTGGATGGGATTAAACAACTATCCCCAGAAGCACGTTTAAAGCTAGTTAGGCGATTAAATTTAACCGGAAAATCCAAACCTACACGTAGAATTTGGATTCCTAAACCGGGAACAGATGAAAAACGCCCTTTAGGAATACCCACAATAGAAGACCGCTCATTACAAGCATTAGTGAAAATGGCTCTGGAACCCGAATGGGAAGCCAAATTTGAATCAAATTCATACGGCTTTAGACCGGGACGTTCACCCCATGATGCAATCGGTGCGATATTTTTAGCAATTAAAACCAAAGCCAAATATGTGCTAGATGCGGATATTGCAAAATGTTTCGACCGAATTGACCATGCAAAATTATTGACAAAACTGAATACCTCCCCCAGCATAAGCCGTCAAATTAAAGCATGGCTAAAGTCAGGGGTGATAGACAGTAAAAAGTTGTTTCCAACAGAAGAAGGTACACCGCAAGGCGGCATTTGCTCGCCATTACTTGCAAATATTGCTCTTCACGGAATGGAAGAACGAATTAAACAAGCCTTCCCAAGAAAAGATTTTTGGGAAAAGAATAAAGTGGTAGCTCGTCGTAATGCCGCCCAATTAATTCGCTTTGCCGATGACTTCGTAATATTACACGAAGATTTAGAGGTAATACAACAATGTCAAATAATAATATCTGAATGGTTAAAAGAATTGGGATTAGAACTTAAACCGAAGTATTACAAGAATTTCTCACACTTTAGAGTATGAAGGAAACGCGGGTTTCAATTTCTTGGGACACACCATCAGGCAATTTCCGGTTGGGAAATATCAATCAGGAAAGAACACTGTTGGAAAACCACTTGGGTTTAAAACACTTATCAAACCTAGCAACGAAAGCCTTAAGAAACACCGCCAGAAAATAAAGAAAATCATCAACGTTCATAAAGCATCAACTCAATTGAAGCTTATTAATGAACTGAATCCGGTAATAACGGGATGGTCCAATTACTTTTCCACAGTGGTAAGCAGTAAGGCATATTCAACGCTAGACAATTGGATGTACCAGCAATTAAAAAACTGGGCAGTCCACCGCCACCCAACAAAAAGCCAATATTGGATATCTAACAAGTACTGGCTGATTGATAAAGGTGGCGGTTGGAGATTCGCAAAGACTGAAAAAGACTCTTTTAAAAAGATTTCCCGATATACGGAAACTTCTATTCAAAGGCATATAAAAGTGCAAGCAAAAAGAAGTCCGTTTGACGGAGATTGGGTCTACTGGAGTTCCAGAATGGGGAAACACCCAGAAGCTAACAAGAGAATTTCATTACTTCTCAAAAAGCAAAAAGGTAAATGTTCTCATTGCGGACTCTACTTTAAAGAAGATGATTTAATGGAAATCGACCACATCATTCCCCGCTCGCAAGGTGGTAGGGATGAATACAAAAATTTCCAATTATTACATCGACATTGCCACGATGAAAAAACCGCCATAGACAAGCGCGGTATGAGGTGTGCGTGACAAGCACCAAGATATTGAGGAGCCGGATGAAGTGAAAATTTCATGTCCGGTTTTGAAGACCAGCAGGGTTGGCGACAACCTTGCTGAGTTTAATCAA
>CAYZJT010000043.1:0-2349 GCA_964478845.1 uncultured Flavobacteriaceae bacterium
CATTACTGGAAGAAGGCTACGGTGTGCGCATTTCGGGACAAGATTCCGAAAGGGGTACCTTCTCTCATCGACACGCGGTTTTGAAAACGGAAGATAGCGAGGAAGAGTACCTGCCGCTAAATCACCTCAGCGATAAACAAGCCGATTTTTACATCTATAACTCATTGTTGAGCGAATACGCCGTTCTCGGTTTCGACTACGGTTATGCTTTTGCCAGCCCGAAAACGCTGACTATCTGGGAGGCTCAATTCGGTGATTTCTTTAACGGAGCACAAATTCTGATCGATCAGTTTTTGAGTTCTGCCGAAGACAAATGGCGTACGCAGAACGGACTCGTGATGTTCCTGCCTCACGGCTACGAAGGAATGGGTTCCGAGCACTCCAGCGGACGTTTGGAACGTTTTCTTCAGCTTTGTGCTGAGTACAACATGCAAGTTTGCAACGCCACAACACCTGCCAACTTCTTTCACTTATTGAGAAGGCAGATGCACCGCGATTTCCGCAAGCCGCTGATCGTTTTCACTCCGAAAAAATTGTTGCGCTATCCGAAAGCGAAATCCAAGATGGAAGAACTCGCCGAAGGAAGATTTATCGAAGTTTTGGACGACCCGAGTGCAGATGCAAAAGAAATTGACACCGTGGTATTCTGTTCAGGAAAGATCTACTACGAAATTCTGGAAGAGAAAGAAAAAACGGATAGCGGCGAAAACATTGCCGTAGTTCGATTGGAACAGATTTATCCGCTTCCGCAGAAACAAATGGACGCAGTGGTGGAGAAGTACAGCAACGCCAAGAATCACCTGTGGGTGCAGGAAGAACCGAAGAATATGGGCGCATGGTCGTTTGTAGCGCTCAATTACGAAACGGTCAAACTGAAATGCATTTCCAGATTGGCCAGCGGAAGCCCCGCCAGTGGATCGCCCGTAACGGCCGCTGCCAGACAACAGGCCGTGCTTGATTCAGTGTTTTCGTACGCCAAACAAACCGTTAAATAGTGCTTGATCAAACAACAATTAAAGCTTAATCACAATCCAAATTGACCCTACCCCATGTTTGAAATGAAAGTGCCCAGTCCGGGCGAATCCATATCTGAAGTAGAAATTGCCGAATGGCTCGTTAAAGATGGCGACTACGTAGAAAAAGATCAGGTAATCGCCGAAGTAGATTCGGATAAAGCCACCTTGGAACTACCCGCCGAAGTAGCGGGAGTGGTAACGCTCAAAGCAGAGGAAGGAGATACGGTAGCCGTTGGAGAAGTGGTTTGTTTAATTGACACTGAAGCTGAAGCTCCTGCCAAAAAAGAGGAGACTAAGTCCGATAAAAAGGAAGAGGAATCGACTAAAGAAAAGGAATCAGATTCTTCAGAAAAGAAAGAGGCTAAAAAAGAAAAAGTAGCGGCTGAAGCCGATAAGAGTAACGGCGGATACGGTGACGGGTCGAGCGGCGAGAAAAATTACGCCGAAGGTCACGCCTCACCTGCCGCGAAGAAGAAGATGAGTGAAGAAGGCGTTTCTGCCAAAAACATTCAGGGATCGGGTAAAAACGGACGCATTACCAAACAAGATGTGATTAACGCGATGGCGGCAGGCTTCCCTACGGAATCTGCAGCAGGATGGGGCGGTACGCGTGATACCGAGCGCAAAAAAATGTCGTCGCTCAGACGTAAAGTTGCAGAACGCTTGGTCGGAGTGAAAAATGAGACTGCCATGCTCACCACCTTCAATGAGGTGAACATGCAGCCCATCATGGACATGCGCAATAAGTACAAGGATATTTTCAAAGAGAATCACGGAGTTGGGCTCGGCTTTATGTCCTTTTTTACCAAAGCGGTAACCGAAGCATTGAATCAATTTCCCGCAGTGAATGCGCAAATAGACGGGCAAGATATGGTAACGCATAACTATGCCGATATCGGAATTGCCGTTAGTTCTCCCAAAGGTTTGATGGTACCCGTGGTTCGCAATGCCGAGCAAATGAGTTTGGCAGAAATCGAATCGGAAATCAAGCGTTTGGCCGTGAAAGCCCGTGATGGAAAAATCACCATCGACGAGATGCAAGGCGGAACCTTCACCATTACCAATGGCGGTGTTTTCGGATCGATGATGAGCACACCAATTATCAACCCGCCGCAATCAGCTATTTTGGGAATGCACAATATCGTGGAGCGCCCGATGGCTGTAAATGGCGAAGTGAAAATTCTTCCGATGATGTATTTGGCTTTGTCTTACGATCACCGCATTATCGATGGAAAAGAATCGGTTAGCTTCTTAGTGAAAGTGAAGGAAATGCTGGAAAACCCTGAGCGGATGATCTTCGGTGGCAAATCGCCGGCCGAAGTGCTTTTAGGAC
>CAYZJT010000044.1:0-2349 GCA_964478845.1 uncultured Flavobacteriaceae bacterium
CATTACTGGAAGAAGGCTACGGTGTGCGCATTTCGGGACAAGATTCCGAAAGGGGAACCTTCTCTCATCGACACGCGGTTTTGAAAACGGAGGATAGCGAAGAAGAGTACCTGCCGCTAAATCACCTCAGCGACAAACAAGCCGATTTTTACATCTATAACTCGTTGTTGAGCGAATACGCCGTTCTCGGTTTCGACTACGGTTATGCTTTCGCCAGCCCGAAAACGTTGACCATCTGGGAGGCTCAATTCGGTGATTTCTTCAACGGAGCACAAATTCTGATCGATCAGTTTTTGAGTTCTGCTGAAGACAAGTGGCGCACGCAGAACGGACTCGTGATGTTCCTGCCTCACGGCTACGAAGGAATGGGTTCCGAGCACTCCAGCGGACGTTTGGAACGTTTTCTTCAGCTTTGTGCTGAGTACAACATGCAAGTTTGCAACGCCACAACACCTGCCAACTTCTTTCACTTATTGAGAAGGCAGATGCACCGCGATTTCCGCAAGCCGCTGATCGTTTTCACTCCGAAAAAATTGTTGCGCTATCCGAAAGCGAAATCCAAGATGGAAGAACTCGCCGAAGGAAGATTTATCGAAGTTTTGGACGACCCGAGTGCAGATGCAAAAGAAATTGACACCGTGGTATTCTGTTCAGGAAAGATCTACTACGAAATTCTGGAAGAGAAAGAAAAAACGGATAGCGGCGAAAACATTGCCGTAGTTCGATTGGAACAGATTTATCCGCTTCCGCAGAAACAAATGGACGCAGTGGTGGAGAAGTACAGCAACGCCAAGAATCACCTGTGGGTGCAGGAAGAACCGAAGAATATGGGCGCATGGTCGTTTGTAGCGCTCAATTACGAAACGGTCAAACTGAAATGCATTTCCAGATTGGCCAGCGGAAGCCCCGCCAGTGGATCGCCCGTAACGGCCGCTGCCAGACAACAGGCCGTGCTTGATTCAGTGTTTTCGTACGCCAAACAAACCGTTAAATAGTGCTTGATCAAACAACAATTAAAGCTTAATCACAATCCAAATTGACCCTACCCCATGTTTGAAATGAAAGTGCCCAGTCCGGGCGAATCCATATCTGAAGTAGAAATTGCCGAATGGCTCGTTAAAGATGGCGACTACGTAGAAAAAGATCAGGTAATCGCCGAAGTAGATTCGGATAAAGCCACCTTGGAACTACCCGCCGAAGTAGCGGGAGTGGTAACGCTCAAAGCAGAGGAAGGAGATACGGTAGCCGTTGGAGAAGTGGTTTGTTTAATTGACACTGAAGCTGAAGCTCCTGCCAAAAAAGAGGAGACTAAGTCCGATAAAAAGGAAGAGGAATCGACTAAAGAAAAGGAATCAGATTCTTCAGAAAAGAAAGAGGCTAAAAAAGAAAAAGTAGCGGCTGAAGCCGATAAGAGTAACGGCGGATACGGTGACGGGTCGAGCGGCGAGAAAAATTACGCCGAAGGTCACGCCTCACCTGCCGCGAAGAAGAAGATGAGTGAAGAAGGCGTTTCTGCCAAAAACATTCAGGGATCGGGTAAAAACGGACGCATTACCAAACAAGATGTGATTAACGCGATGGCGGCAGGCTTCCCTACGGAATCTGCAGCAGGATGGGGCGGTACGCGTGATACCGAGCGCAAAAAAATGTCGTCGCTCAGACGTAAAGTTGCAGAACGCTTGGTCGGAGTGAAAAATGAGACTGCCATGCTCACCACCTTCAATGAGGTGAACATGCAGCCCATCATGGACATGCGCAATAAGTACAAGGATATTTTCAAAGAGAATCACGGAGTTGGGCTCGGCTTTATGTCCTTTTTTACCAAAGCGGTAACCGAATCATTGAATCAATTTCCCGCAGTGAATGCGCAAATAGACGGGCAAGAAATGGTGACGCATAATTATGCCGATATCGGAATTGCCGTTAGTTCACCGAAGGGATTGATGGTACCGGTAGTACGCAATGCCGAGCAAATGAGTTTGGCAGAAATCGAATCGGAAATCAAAAGGCTAGCCGTAAAAGCACGCGATGGAAAAATCACCATCGACGAGATGCAAGGCGGAACCTTCACCATTACCAACGGCGGAGTGTTCGGATCGATGATGAGCACACCGATTATCAACCCGCCCCAATCAGCTATTTTGGGAATGCACAATATCGTGGAGCGCCCGATGGCCGTAAATGGCGAAGTAAAAATTCTTCCGATGATGTATTTGGCTTTGTCTTACGATCACCGCATCATCGATGGAAAAGAATCGGTTAGCTTCTTAGTGAAAGTGAAGGAAATGCTGGAGAACCCTGAGCGGATGATCTTCGGTGGCAAATCGCCGGCCGAAGTGCTTTTAGGAC
>CAYZJT010000045.1:0-2240 GCA_964478845.1 uncultured Flavobacteriaceae bacterium
AAGGTATGCTCAAGGCACTTACGTAAATGGTTGCGTTTGTGGAACAGCCTTCATCTGTAGTAGCCACTGCCGAGTATTGACCGGGGCTGTCAATGCTTAACTGATTGTCCGTCTCGCCCGTATTCCATACGACGGGTACGCTGCTTTGCGCAAACAGGGTACCCGTATCATCAGGGCATAGTTCTGCAGTTCCCGAAAGTGCCAACGTAGGTTTGGGAATAGCTGATACGCTAACGGTGTCGGCATATTCGCAGTCGTTTTCATTGGCTGTAGCCCAATAGAGTCCCGCTTCTGTTACCAAAAACTCATCTCCCGTACTGCCGTCGCTCCATATGAGATTTACTTCAGGAGCGGGTTGCAAAACGGCAGAGGTACCTTCGCAAAGTGCTAAGTCGGGGCCAAGGGTAAATACGGGTATGGTATTGACGACAACATCCAACGAGTAGGCAGATGTGCACTCGCCTTGAGTCAGTTCAAACGGATAATTTCCTTCTGCGTCAAAGTCGCGGACTTCGGCTGTGGAAGCGTCAAACCAGGTGATATCGGCGGGATTGGCACCGAGTTGAAAGGTATACACTTCGCCGTCGCAGAGCTCTACATCGGTGGTGCCGCTATAAACGGGCGGTGCATCTAAATCTACATTGACCGTATCGGACACTTCGCAATTTCCCATCACGGCATCGGCCCAGTACGTGCCCGAGGCGGAGACTTCAATCGAGGGGCCCTGACTGTCGTCAAACCAGGTGATCTGATCAAATCCCGCAGGAGCGGTAAGGGTAAGCGGCTCATCTCCGCAGTCGTTTTGGTCGGGACCCAAAGAAAAGGCGGGCTCCTGCGTTACGTCTACATTCAGCACGTAGCTCTCCGTGCATACCCCGTTGATCAGGTCTAACGCATAAGCACCCGATTGGTCAAACACCCTCGTCTCATCCGTGGAATTGTCAAACCAAAGGATATCGTCTTCATTATCATCTACCTGAAAAGTGAAGGTTTCGCCTTCGCAGAGGGCTACTTGAGTGGGCCCCGAATACGCGGGAGGGGAATCGATGGTCACTTCGACCGTGTCGGAAACTGCGCAGATGCCTTGAATCGCATCCACCCAGTAAGTGCCCGATTGCGTAACGGTGGTAGTCGGCTGGTCGGTGCCGTCAGACCATAGTAGCTCGTCAAATTGCCCCGTTGCGGTAAGCGGCACGCCGCCACCATCATCGCAATCCGTAATGTCGGGACCCAGCTCTACCGAGGGCTCGGCTACTACCAAAGTCGTTTCTTGCGTTTGAGCGTTTCCGCAAAGATCCTCGAAGGTGAGGGTAAAGGTGGTCGTTTCCGACACCGTGGCCACGGGATTGAAAGAGTTGGGGTCGTCCAAAAACGCAGCGGGTTCCCAAGATACCGTTCCAAAACTCGCCGCGGGAGCTTCGAGTTGCACGGGTTCATTGGCGCAAGCATCGTAGGTTTCGGGCAGGCCGAGAATCAACGGATCGAGGCAGATGCGCTGTAGGTTGAACTCTCCGCCGGTGGCTCCGGTAAAACCCCAGAACACATCCTGACTGTTGGAAAAGATGGCAAACTGGAGATTGATGTTGATCTGAAGGCGTACTTCACAATTCACCGAAACGGAGAATAGATTGGCCGCGGGGTCCCACGAAATATCGATGATGTAATCCTGACCGTCTTCCACATTGTCGCTGTCGGGCGAAATCTGGATAGGCCCTGCCAGGTTTCCCGCCAGGTTGTGATTGGCATTACCGTTTGACAGAATGGCCATGTGGTCGAAGGCAGGATCGCCGTTTCCCGCATTTTGAAAAGAGTCAAACTCAACACCCAGCGAAGGCGAGAAACCTTCGAAGCCCATACCTTGGCCCGGATTTCCGATCACGTTGTTTCCCGCTTGCTGCATCACGAATACCATTCCGTCGGCACCCAAGGCATCCAGCGTACCGAAGCTGGCGGTAAACTGCAACTGGAAAGGTTCGGTAATGTTGATGGCTTCGTTGTACCAAATGGCGCCGTTTTGCCAAAGCTGCGGTTGGGTGAGGATGAAACAATCACCACCGTCGGAAGTGCTGCTCCCGACAAAATTGTAGCCTTGCCCCTGCCCCTTAGAAAACAGAGCGAGGAAAAGAATCAGCAAAACGAATGGCCTCATTGTGTCAGACATACACTATTTCCAAAAGTAAGGAAAGGATCGTGAGCATGTATACACGCGCGCGTATGTGTGTGCTCAATGTGTAGTGTTA
>CAYZJT010000046.1:0-2113 GCA_964478845.1 uncultured Flavobacteriaceae bacterium
AATAGCTAGCCTGTTGAATTCGGTCATGCAAAAACTTATAACTGGCTGATATCTGCTTTTTATTTTGAGTTAAAGTAATTTCTTCAGTCTTTTCGGTATAAAATTTATAAACTTCTGTCGTTGGTAAAATTAATCCTTCTTTCAGTGCCTGCCATAAATCTGTTGCCGTTTCTACTTCAGAAGTTTGTCGGACAATTGCCAAAGTTTCTAAATCAAATTCATTGCCAATACAAGCAGCTAATTTTAGCACATCTTGCGTTAAAGGATTTAATTTCTGTAAACGTTTCCCCACAAATTCAACAACATCTTCACTCACGGCTGCTAATTTAACTTGAGCTAAATCACATTGCCAAAATCCTTCTTGAGAATTAAAATATATGAGATAATCTTCATGTAATGCCTTTAAAAACTGAGTCGCAAAAAAGGGATTTCCTTTTGTTTTTTGAGCAACTGCTTCAGTCAGTGGCAAGGCTTGTTTGAGGGAACAATGTAACGTATCTGCTACTAATTGATTTAAATCATTCTGCTGCAACGGTGCTAATGTAATTGTATTAACTATTCCCTGATTTTTACCAATCTCATCTAAGGTTAATATTAACGGATGAGCCAGACTGACTTCATGATCTCGATAAGCTCCAATCAAGAATAAATATTGGTTATTCGCTCCAGTCATTAATAGTTTAATCAGATTTAATGAAGCAGAATCTGCCCATTGTAAATCATCTAAAAAGATCACTAAGGGATGCTCTTTTGTTGTAAAAACTTGAAGGAATTTTTGAAACAGTAAGTTAAACCGATTTTGCGCCGCATTTCCGGATAATTCAGCGACAGCAGGTTGTTGTCCAATAATGTTTTCAAGTTCAGGTATTACTTCAATAATAACCTGTCCGTTTTCTCCCAAGGCTGCTAATATTTGATCTTTCCATTGCTGTAATTGGCTATCATTTTCACTCAGTAATTGACTCATTAAATTCCGTAAAACTTGTACAAAAGCACTTAGCGGAATATTACGATTAAATTGATCAAATTTGCCTTTAATAAAATAGCCTCGTTGCCGTACAATCGGTTTATGGACTTCATTTACAACAGCCGTTTTTCCCACGCCAGAATATCCCGCCACTAACACTATTTCAGCAGATGACTGAGAATCAATAGGATTAGCAACACGATTAAATGCTTCTAGCAGTTCTTGAACTTGTTGTTGTCTACCATATAGTTTTTCGGGAATGTTAAATTGATCGCAAATATCCTGTTTGGCAATTTCAAAAACTTCTATTTTTCCTATTTTTTCTAACTGATTTAAACAATTTTCTAAATCTTTTTGTATTCCCCAAGCACTTTGATAACGTTCTTCAGCATTTTTTGCCATTAATTTAATAACAATATCAGAAACCACTTCCGGAACCTCTTCCCTCTTCCTTCTTCCCTCTTCCCTCTTCCCTATCGCCGCAGGCGTTTTAGCAATATGACAATGCACTAATTCCATTGCATCACTACTTTCAAAAGGTAAGTTTCCAGTGATTAATTCATATAAAGTTACACCTAAAGAATAAAAATCTGTGCGATAATCAATTCCTCGGTTCATTCGTCCGGTTTGTTCAGGAGAAATATAAGCTAATGTGCCTTCTAAAATATTAGGATTTTGAATAATTTGTGTTTCTTTAGGTAACAATGAAGCAATACTAAAATCAATCAGTTGAATGTCTAAGGTTTTAGGATGAATCAGAATATTATCCGGTTTAATATCTTTGTGAATAATACGATGATGATAGAGTCCTTGTAAAATTTCGGTCAGTTTAATCCCAATTTTAAGAGATTGAGTTAGAGATAAAGTATAATTTTGTAGATAGTCTGGCAGAGAAATATATCCTTCATCTGGCATAACTAAAATTAGGCTATTGTGGTGTTTTTCTAAAGCCAGTGGTTTAACAATTCCAGGAATATCTAAATTTTGAGTAATAATGTATTGATGACGAAATTTAATCAGTTCGTTAAAGCTGGGATATTCACAGCGGAGAAGTTTGAGGATGACAAATTTATTATCTGACAAGCGTTGAGCTTGAAATACAAGGGATTTTAATCCTTCGTGAATGGTTTCAAGAAGATGATAGCC
>CAYZJT010000047.1:0-2046 GCA_964478845.1 uncultured Flavobacteriaceae bacterium
CTCAGACTGTTTTACCATTAAAACCTACTCAACATGAAATTCACGGAACGAACAATCGAAGAAATAATGGAACGAATGAGCAAAGTAGAAGATTTTATTGCCAAGAAGGGAGTCGGCTCCCAATATCTGGAAAAAGCGCAACGCGTACAGCGCAATGTCAATTTGGCTTTAGTGGCCGTAGGGTCTCTCGCGATCGCAGGCTTGGTGACTTGGGCTATAAAGAGGAATAGCTAGCTGATCAGCCGCAGTCGCTGTGAACAAACGTGCGCGTTCGTACTTAATTTCGGTCTGCCTGCCCCATATCCTTCCTCTTCCTTACCTTCGCGCCCTGTGAAAAAGGTCGCAGCGGTACTTTTGCTCTTTCTCTTGGTCGCTCCGTTTTGGATCGTCTTCTTCTCGCTTCACGCGAAAAAGGAAATGGTGCGCCGCGAGGTAAAGCACCGACTGATGGACTCCGAGCCCGAGGAAGCATTCGTACACATGGCCTTCACCACCAAAGAAGCGGAATCGCTCCTGCGCTGGGAGCACTCGCGCGAGTTTGAGTATCAAGGCGAGATGTACGACGTGGTGCGTACCGAAACGCGAAACGACTCGGTGTTCTACACCCTTTGGTGGGACCACGAAGAAACCGACCTCAACCAAAAGCTGGCCGCCCTGACCAAAAGCCGACAGGGAGACTCGGCTCCTGCCAATGAAGCCCGCCTGATCGATGCCTTTAAGGTATTCCCGCCTACTGCTTCACCTATTGCGCCACAAACCATTGGCATGAGCCAAACCAAAGAATTCTATTACGACAATACCTTTCGCAACATCTACCTTTCGGTAGAATCGCCCCCACCGGAACACCTCATTTCATAATCGGATTTTACATATTTATTCACCGCAGGGGACGTGAATCGACGGCCTCTGCCAAAAATTATGATATGAAGTATTCCATTGCAATACTCTTTCTGCTCTTGGGGTGTGCTGCCTCCGCACAGGTCGTAACCGTGCTGGACGGCCGCTCCAACGAGCCCCTCTCCTCCGCTACCTTCGTAGCCGAGGGAAATCCTGCCTTTGCCGTCACCAACACCAAGGGTAGGGCTGATATTTCGGCTTTCGCCAATGCGGAGGTTATCGAAGTAAGGCTGCTCGGCTTTGAGACCGTGCGCCGTTCTTACGAAGAGATCGCGGCCTCGGGCTTTAAGATCAGGCTGGAGCCCGCCGACTTTGATTTGGATCAGGTCGTCATCTCGGGTTCGCGCCGCATCGAGCGCGATCGCGTCATCCCCAACCGGGTGCGCAAGATCGACCCGAAGACCATCGCTCTGCAAAATCCGCAGACGGCCGCCGACCTGCTCGGTGCGTCGGGCGAGGTGTTCATCCAAAAGAGCCAGCAAGGTGGCGGTAGCCCGATGATTCGAGGCTTTAGCACCAACCGCTTGCTGATAGCCGTAGACGGCATTCGGATGAATACCGCCATCTTTCGCAGCGGCAATTTGCAAAACGTCATCTCCCTCGACCCGCTGGCTATGGAAGGTGCGGAGATCATCTTCGGGCCTGGCTCGGTGATCTACGGCTCTGATGCCATCGGGGGCGTGATGAGTTTTCAAACCCTCACGCCGCAGCTCTCCACCGATGACTCTACCCTCGTATCGGGTAAGGCATTGGCGCGGTACGCTTCCGCAAATAACGAAAACACCGTACACTTCGATGTGAATGTAGCCGGCCGAAAGTGGTCATCGGTTACCTCCTTTACCTACACCGACTTTGATAATCTGCGCATGGGCTCACACGGACCCGATGATTATTTGCGCACTTTCACCGTAGAGCGTATAGATTCTATGGATGTGGTGGTAGAGAACGATGAACCGCAAATCCAACTCAACACGGCTTACAACCAAACAAACCTGATGCAAAAGTTCAGGTTTTCGCCCAATGCCGAGTGGGATTTCAACTACGGGTTTCACTATTCGACTACGAGCGACAATCCGCGCTACGACCGCCTGATAAGAACTGCAGACGGTGTACCTCGCGCCGCCGAGTGGTATTACGGACCGCAAGTGT
>CAYZJT010000048.1:0-1955 GCA_964478845.1 uncultured Flavobacteriaceae bacterium
TATATTGAAATTGTGAAAGTTTCAATCCCTAATAAGGATTAGATAAGATTTCAACATTTACAGTTGCTATCATTGAAGCAAGAAATATTAGCGGTTTCAATCCCTAATAAGGATTAGATAAGATTTCAACTGGGGGGAAGGTAGAAGTTGAATATTTCAGCGGGCAGTTTCAATCCCTAATAAGGATTAGATAAGATTTCAACTTAGTTGCAAATGTTGTTACTCCAATAGTTGCAGCGGGTTTCAATCCCTAATAAGGATTAGATAAGATTTCAACAACGGCGCGATCGCAATTACCGTAAATGTTGAAGTTTCAATCCCTAATAAGGATTAGATAAGATTTCAACTGGTTGATAGCGTGGCCCATGCATTTGAACGTAATGTTTCAATCCCTAATAAGGATTAGATAAGATTTCAACGTGCGTTGTTTAAATCTTGCGCTTCATCTACGAAGTTTCAATCCCTAATAAGGATTAGATAAGATTTCAACGCAACCGAACAGCCGAATAAAATCAACTAAATGTCCAGTTGTTTCAATCCCTAATAAGGATTAGATAAGATTTCAACTAAGTCTTATTATCACGTTGAATATTATCAACATAGTTTCAATCCCTAATAAGGATTAGATAAGATTTCAACGTTGGCTGTTGTTATTATCAAATGCCGGGAAGGGGTTTCAATCCCTAATAAGGATTAGATAAGATTTCAACTAATCCTATTGAATCTTTCTAGTTTTTCTTTATGTTTCAATCCCTAATAAGGATTAGATAAGATTTCAACTTGGCATTGTGGCGAATGCATTTTTTAGAGGATTGTTTCAATCCCTAATAAGGATTAGATAAGATTTCAACCAGCGATCGCGCAGCCTGTAAACGTTCCAATTGAGTTTCAATCCCTAATAAGGATTAGATAAGATTTCAACGCTTGCTGAATCTAGACGGCAGCTACAATCCCTGCGTTTCAATCCCTAATAAGGATTAGATGAGATTTCAACGTGTTTTTGTCGTTCCTTTGCCTTGGAGCATGGGTGTTTCAATCCCTAATAAGGATTAGATAAGATTTCAACATACTTTTCATTATATAGTTTGATATCTTTCAATTCGTTTCAATCCCTAATAAGGATTAGATAAGATTTCAACGTATCGATATAACTATTGACAGCACCGCTTTCTAGTTTCAATCCCTAATAAGGATTAGATAAGATTTCAACAGGTAGTTTGATAAATTTTTCTTAGAGGAATTTTGGTTTCAATCCCTAATAAGGATTAGATAAGATTTCAACTTTTCATTGTCTGTTGTATCATTTTCATCATTTTCAGTTTCAATCCCTAATAAGGATTAGATAAGATTTCAACAGTTTCGTGCTGCTCGCGAACGATTACACAGGATTTTAGTTTCAATCCCTAATAAGGATTAGATAAGATTTCAACATACTGCCTACGCACTCTACAAGAATCCGCAGCAAAGTTTCAATCCCTAATAAGGATTAGATAAGATTTCAACATTTTCGTATTCGGGAGGCGTAAAATATCCTTTCTGGTTTCAATCCCTAATAAGGATTAGATAAGATTTCAACTGGAGGTGCTGGCAGTAGTGGCGGAGGAGATGCGGTTTCAATCCCTAATAAGGATTAGATAAGATTTCAACGTTATTATTCTATAACGAATGGTAAAATAAATATACGTTTCAATCCCTAATAAGGATTAGATAAGATTTCAACCTTAAGTGCTGTAAGTAATTTAAGATAAAGTTGCGTTTCAATCCCTAATAAGGATTAGATAAGATTTCAACCAGAGTCTTACTCTTATTTCGATATTTCTCCTACTGTTTCAATCCCTAATAAGGATTAGATAAGATTTCAACTTCCCCCGTAGCTACGGTGATGCGAGCAACGTTGATTGTTTCAATCCCTAATAAGGATTAGATAAGATTTCAACTGCGGGCATCTGAAAGCC
>CAYZJT010000049.1:0-1924 GCA_964478845.1 uncultured Flavobacteriaceae bacterium
GGGGAATTGATTGGAATGGGTGGGGCAAGTATTGAGAATGGGAAAAAATGAATAGAAGAAATAGAAGGAGTATGAGGTATGAAATGCTAAGTGAGGGGAAATTATTCATATTATCCTACCACTAGCCGTCTGGTTAAATAATCTTCAAATTAACACCCCCTCAATTAGTTCGTTCCAAATGTTTAACTAATTTTAATCAACCCAAAAAATAAAGTGAGGCAGAACCAATGAAAAGTAAATTCCTTTTAGTTCTCGCTATGGCAGCGGGTAGCACGGTATGCTCAGCTCAAAATTTAGTTCCCAATGGCAGTTTTGAGGAAGTGATCAATTGTCCCGAAGTTCTAGGTGCATTGCATACAGACTGTGCCGATTGGTTTTCAAGTGTGGTTATTCCGGGAGGTATGTTTACTCCTAGTCCTGACTGGTACCACCCTTGCTCTCCACAAGCACTACTTGTACCACCGGAAACTATTCTCGGTTTTGTTGAGCCTTCGAATGGAGAAGCACTTGCGGGCTTTTTAACATACTATCAAAATGGACAAGATATTCGTGAGATTATTGGGGTTCAGTTAGAGTCATTATTAACACCCGGATCATTGTATTCGCTGAGCTTTGACTTATTTCATACTCTTGCACCAAATCATGAATATGCTACCAATAATGTCGGAGTGAGATTTACTACTTACCAAGGTTATGAAAGTTTGGAAGATGCTGTCACAAATGATGTTCATTTGAATATTGATACAATCCTTTTTACTGAGGACTTGTGGCAATCTTTTCAATTTCAATTTGAAGCTGATTCTGGCTATCAATACATGCATATTGGAAATTTTTTCGATGACATTAATACTTTAATAGGAGGCCCTCCCGAAGTAGTTTCCGTCGGTTCATATTACTTTATTGACAATGTAGTATTGCAATTAGAAAGTCCCGTTTCAATTAATGATAATTCAAGTAAGCAATCCGAGGTGTCGGTATTTCCAAATCCTGTTCAAGACTACTTCACCATCGGCTCGCCTGAAGGAATTACTAAGTATACACTGTACAATTTAAGTGGTGATCAGATAAGATCCGAAGAAGTGAGCAACAGTACGAGTCTGAAATCAGACATATCGTTTCTACCTTCCGGCATATATATTCTTCAGGTCACAACTCAAACAAACAGCTATTATGAACGGGTGGTCAAGATTTAAAGAGATGAAAAGTAGATTCCTTTTAGTTCTCGCTACGGCAGCGGGTAGTACGGTATGTTCAGCTCAAAATTTAATTCCAAATGGCAGTTTTGAGGAAGTGATCAACTGTCCCGAAGTTTTAGGTGCATTGCATACAGACTGTGCCGATTGGTATGGTAGTGTAGTATTTCCCGACGTTCCTCTTAATCAAAGTCCGAGCCCTGATTTATATCATTCTTGTTCACCTCAAGACTTACTTAGTCCACCGGATATAATTTTCGGTAATCTTCCGGCGAGTGATGGAAACGCTTACGCCGGATTTATTTCCATTTCTGTCACTCAAAATAACGGTCGTGAAATAATTGGAGTTCAATTAACAGAGAATTTAGAAGTAAATCACAATTACATTTTGAGATTTGATTTGGCTCATGCTTATACTAACAATTTTGAATTTTCATCCAATAATATTGGTGCGAGATTTACAACTTATGAAGGTTATGTTGACAGTGAAGATGTAACTACAAATTTTGCGCATGCCAATGTTGATTCTGTGGTTAGTGAAATAAATACTTGGAGAACATATGAATTTGAATTCGTGGCTGATTCTATGTATGAATATCTCCATATCGGAAATTTCTTCGATGATGATAATACTACATTGATTGATTCAGCTGAAGGGGTGGGAGAAGGAGCTTATTATTTTATTGACAATGTAGTATTGCAGTTAGAGAGTCCCGTTTCAATTAATGATA
>CAYZJT010000050.1:0-1890 GCA_964478845.1 uncultured Flavobacteriaceae bacterium
AAAATATGATCAACAATTTTATAAAAAAAGAAATTGACTGAACTCTATTCGATCAATCTGACAGGAAGAAATCGACAACGAGATCATTCTCAAATACATCGCCGACAATGATTTGGATGCCATGAACATTGGAAGCGGGCTCTACTATGTAGATGAGGAAACGGGTACCGGCGAAAATCCCGATCCCACCTCAACGGTAAGGGTGGCGTATAAAGGCTACTTTACCAACGGAGAAGTTTTTGACGAAAGCAGTTCAGCGGGAATCACCTTCGGTCTCAACCAAGTCATTCAAGGTGGGCGGGTGGGCATTCCCTTTTTCAAAGAAGGCGGCCGCGGTAAATTGATTATACCATCGGGCCTGGCCTACGGCAGCAGGCCACGCAGCGACATACCCGCCAATAGCGTGCTGATTTTTGATATTGAATTGATTGAGGTGCTTTAATTTGGTTTTCTCATCTCTTAGGAATGATTGAAATTCCGATCGAGAGGCTAATTATTGCGACCGGAGCGGCTTAAATTAAAAAAACTAATAAGGAGCTTGTGAGGCAACTCTCTTCGGCCTGTTCTTAAAACAATCAAGACACAGCGGACGCATCATCGTTGCAGGTCCGGGTTTTTCGCATGCATGACAAACCCTTTCCTGATATTCAGCGTTCTCGTATTCAGCCCATATTTTATAGCATTCATAGCAATAAGGCTTCTCGGGATCGTAATCGATGGTGGTACAACAGCGAATGCATACACCCTCCTTCCGTACCCAAGGACTCGAACGTCTTGCTGTTTTGTTATATTGTTCAGCTCTGTCTTGTTTGTTTTTGAAAAGAGGTTTTTCCTTAGATGCTTTTAAAATCGAATGCGTTTCATCTACCGCGTTTTTAAATAGCTCCGCATCATCCTTACGGCAAATCAAGACGCCCATCTCCCTATTGTTCTTCTCGCTATATTCATATATGTTCATGGAAGTGATAATCATCTCCTCCTCGTTGAAATAGCACTTCGCATGAAGATTGTCGAAATAATACAAGCTCAGCTTTTTTAGTTTAGAAAGAGCTTGCTCTTCGTTTTTTTTCAACTCTGCCTTGCCGTAGATCAAAATGATGTTAACTTCTCTGCTCTCAGCATCTATCAGCCGGTGAAGTAAGTTCTCAGAAATCTGAAGAAACGGAGATACTAAAATCAGTTTTCTCTTTGCTCCTTTGATTATTTTCTCAATGTGGTAAGATGTTCCGTTGGTGGTAAGAAACTCTGCCATTTTTTCTATTTCAATTCTTCAATATTTCAAGCAGTAACTACTGCTTTCGCGCGTGCAACGTTACCAATAATCTCAAAATTTTCTGATCGTCTCCTACCTGATAATTTAACCTACCTATCTCACAAAATACGCTATCTACCTGGCCATCATAACTCAACTACGCAAAATTGATAGTACGAATTTTCATATTTCTGCCACAAGAAATTTGCCTCAAAATCCGGCTACAGCTTCCAATTTATTCATTACTACAAGAACACTTTCGAGCAGTAATGATGATTGTGATCGGTTCCATCGGAGGGATATTTCTTTCGACCTCCGGGCAGCACTGTAGCGATGTATACTTCAACATTTTCTGTCTTAAGTGTTCCACGTCCCCTTCATCGACTATGCAAACCGCCCGCCCGTACTTCCCATGACATGCATTGAGGTGCACGGTAGGATGGCAGCAGGCCACGCAGCGGCATCCCCGCCAACAGCGTGCTGATTTTTGATATTGAGTTGATTGAGGTTCTTTAAACCTGATTGACTGATTTCCCGATTGATTGATTTCTCGATTGACTGATTTCTCGATTGACTGATTTCTCGATTGACTGATTGCCCGATTCCTAATTCTTAATTCCCAATTCTCCTCTCCTACA
>CAYZJT010000051.1:0-1853 GCA_964478845.1 uncultured Flavobacteriaceae bacterium
CACCGAAGTGCATGAGCAGTCTCTGCCAGGTCGAGACGCATGAGGCACGCCCGTCCGACGCTTTCTCAGAAACGTGCAATCGCCGCTCGCATGATTCGCTATTCCTGGCCCGCCAAGCCTTTGATCTCAGCTGTTGCTCGTGCACTTCCGCTCCTTTGAAAAGCCGCATCAACCTGCCGTGCTGGCCGGTTGCGGGTGAGTGTGCGGAGGTGCCCAATGGCTTCAGTATCACGTGACACAGAGGCTTGCCCGAGGAACATCCTGCAGGAGCGGAATACTGGCTGACGGAGATTCACCGGATAAATGCGTCTTCGAACTCGACGTTCTGAAGCAGCCGTTTACCCGAAGTAGATCCGCTCGATCGCGTCGCAGACCTCTGATGCCATCCTCGGGTTGCGACGGACATAGTTGTCGCGTGCACCAGGAAAGGCATGCCCGGCGAGGAGAGCGGCTTGATCCGATGTTGCCCCCGCTTCGATCGCCGCCGTGTAGGCACCATCGCGGAGGCTAGAGAGTTCCGCGTCCACGCTCGCTCGTTCCCGAGCCTGCCGCCAGTCGTCCCGCAGGGTCCAGACGCTGAGTTCCGTGCCTTGAGCGGAGGTGAACACAGCGGGTGTCAGACGGGGCAGCTTCTGAAGGCTCTCGACAGTCCTGGACCAGACTGTCCCGACACGCCTGACGCCCGTCTTGTTCCGGGCTGCGACGAAAGTATGTGCCTCGAGGTCCAGCTCTTCCCACTTCAGGGCGACGATCTCCTTCGGTGCAAGGCAGAGGTTGATGCCGCACAGGATGGCTGCCGTCAGACGATCGTCCGCGTGCTCCAGCATCGCGTGCAGATCAAGACGACTGATCGGCTTCGGGTTCTTCTCCGGTGGCCGAGGGGGCACGAGGACCGCCATGCAATCAAGGGCGTGGCGGCAATCCTTCGGGCTCAGCCCTCTGGTTCGGGCGAAGTTCACGATCGTCTTGACCTTGCCGAAGCGGTGACGAGCGTAGGTGCGGCTCTTTCCACTCTCCACGATCGACAGGATGTGGTCGCCCCACGCTGCAACGGCCTCTGCGGTCAACTCCCGCAACGTTCGGATGTTCATCGGCTCGAGGAACATCCGGAACTCCTCCCACCATTGAACTGACTCGCGTCGCTCCTGGTCGCTGATGGTCGTCTTCTGGGCGTATAGGTCGCCGAGTCGCTTCAGGGTTGGAGACGGCTCACGCTTGGGTAGTTCGGCGAGTCGAACGAGCTCCGGGATCCCGGTCCGCTCAGCAGCCTTCTCCGGATGGTCCAGCAGTTGGTCCCGAACATGGTTCCAGAAGGACTCCTCAGTGACCCGCTGCTGTACGAGTGGTCTCTGCCGCACCGGTGGTTTCGGCCTTCGAGACGTCCCTGGGAAGGTCGGATCGAAAACTGCGGTAGTGGCAGTGGCACTTCCGCTGGCAAGGCCGAGTTGGACCTCGATCGCCTGCACGAGTTGTGCACTTTGCTCGCCGGTGATGCGAATCATCGGGCCCACTCTGCCGGAGGAGTTTGCCTCCAAAACCTGCCTCGCGAGTTCCTCGATGTCGACGTCTGCCTCCAGAAGGAGGTCTCTCTCCTGCTGGCTGCTCTCCCAGTCGCGAAATCGCTGGACCGCACGACGTTCGTCCGGCTGGGAGAAGATCTCGCCGGTCTCAACGATCACCCAGCGACCGTCACTGGGCCGACGGCGTAGCCCGTTTATGTACTCGCCCCACGAGGCCCGGTAGGGCTTCCGTGGTCGACCACCAAGTTGGTTGTTGTTCATGAAGAGGTTTTCGGCAAGGTTTTGGGCGATTCCTTACCCAAACCCTGGAACCTCGATGACCCCAACGGGATT
>CAYZJT010000052.1:0-1776 GCA_964478845.1 uncultured Flavobacteriaceae bacterium
ACGATGAAGATCGCGTTTATCCATCGGACATTAAGAAGATGATTAAGTGGTTTAATCTTCTTTTGTCAAAAGGTCTTTTGGAGAAAGAAGAAGAAACGAAATCCGAAGAGGTGACTGATTCAGAGGCGAAAGAAGTTTCTCAGGAAAAAGAAATAGTTGAAAAATCGGATGATCCAAGTGAAGTAAAAGAATCCGTTTCGACTGATTCCGATTCCAAGGATGACACCAAATCGGAATAGACCATATTCATTAGGGTAGCCGGCTTAATCAAATGGCATTTCTGGCGTCAGCCACTTCATAAAGTTGGTTTGATTGATCACTTTGAACGACGCTTCAGGGTATGTTTTTTTCCATTGAGGTGGTATTTTTGTCTTATCCTTTTTCCATTTCATTTCGTATCCGAATAATAAACCATCTCGTTCTTCTACCCAATCGATTTCTTGCTGATCGTAGGTTCTCCAAAAATAATTGTTGGATGATAAGCGTCGGTATTCCTGATATTTCAGTCGCTCACTGATCATATAGTTTTCCCAAAGAGTGCCTATATCATCGCGTGATTCAATAGAGTTAAAGTTTGCGATTACTGCGTTTCTGATTCCGTTATCTAAAAAATACCATCTTGAGTTTTTGGTAATCTCTTTTCGTGAATTTCTGCTGAATCCGCCGACTTTATGAAGGATGAAAACCTTGCTCAACAAGTCGAGGTATTTCTCAACGGTATTTTTACTTATTCCGAGCTGTCTTCCCAATTCTTGAAGTGATACTTCTCCTCCTATTTGATACGCAATGAGCCGCAGTAGATTGAAAATCTTTTGTGAGTTTTTTATGTTTTCATATACCAAAATATCTTTGAGGAGATAAGAGCTCATCATCTCATTCAGGTAGTCTTTCTTATCTGCCTTATCGGGAATATGGAGCAATTCAGGATAATTTCCATATACAAGACGTTCTTTCACTTTTTCCAACTTATTTATTGACGTTTCATTTGTACTGTATTCGTTTTCTGAAAGTGCATAAAGATGGAAAGTATATTTTCTGCCGGTTAGCGGTTCTCCCGTATTTTTATTGATGTCAAAAGCTGATGATCCTGATATGACGATTTTTAAGTTTTCGATTTCGTCAATCATCAGCTTCAACTTCAATCCGATATCAGGTATCTTTTGAGCTTCATCAATGTATAAAAGGGTGTAGGTGCCAATAATTTGTTTGTAGTTTTCCACACTTCGATTAGAAAGTTGATCGTGTACATTAATGTCTTCACCATTGAGATACAAGTATGGTTCTCCAATTTTTTCGAGCAGATCTTTCACCATAACAGTCTTACCGACTCTACGGGCGCCTAAAACAATTATAACCTTACCGGGCTGAAGCTTCTGCTGAATTCTCTGAGCTAATTCTCTCTTCACTTTCATAATTGCGCCTTTGTCCTTAAGCAATATATGAAAATATGGTCAAGCATATGACGGAATTAAATAAAATACCGTCATAGTTTGGACGCAATTATTAAAAATACCGTCATAAATATGACGGTATTCTTATTTTAAAGTGATTAATGAAGTAGAATGGTGTTTTAAATAATATTCACTTCCCTTTCCAATTCTACTCCGAATTTCTTCTTAACATCTTCCAAAATTTCGGTAGAAAGATCGTAAAGTTCTCTTCCCGTAGCACCACCATGATTTACCAATACCAAAGCTTGCTTAGCATGTACCCCATGATTGTTTCGTAGAAATCCTTTCCATCCCGATTTTTCAATGAGCCAACCCGCGGCTAATT
>CAYZJT010000053.1:0-1770 GCA_964478845.1 uncultured Flavobacteriaceae bacterium
GATTGATGCTGAAGATGGCAAATACCAGCGTCACCACTCCCCAGAGCACCAGCAGACCGTAACCGATTTTTTTGAGGATGTAGTTAGACATGGTATTGGGTAGTGGGTATTAAGTATTGAGATCTGAGCATAGTCATTGTGGATTCTATTTTGTTTTCGAGATAGCACCTCGGCTGCGCTCGGTGACCTTAAACCTTCTTGAAGTTCAATACCAGATTGAAGGTGGCTGAGCGGTGCCGAAGCAACTGGGTAGGATGTAGTTAGTCATTAGTCGATGGTAGCTAGTAACTAGTAGTTGGTAGATCGTTTTTTTTGAAAGGCATTTATTGAACTCAATTCTCATAACAGGAGATTTGCAAATATAAAAGGATCCAAGGTGGCTGAGCGGAGCCGAAGCAACCGGGTAGGATGTAGTTGGTCATTAGTCGATGGTAGCTATAGTAGTTAGTAGATCTTTTTTGAAAGGCATTTATCGGACTCAATTCTCATAACAGGAGATTTGCAAATATAAAAGGATCTGAGGTGGTTGAGCGCGGTCAGTGAGCCTAGTCGAACTGGAGTCGAAGCAACCGGGTAGGATGTAGTTGGTCATGCGTAGTGCGTTTTTCGTATATCGCTAAAGTTGAGCCATTCACTTCCCAAATTGATCTGTCATTTCGAGTGATTTTCGGTGACAGCGGAACCGAAAATTGTATCGAGAAAGACATTAGAAGAATTGCCTTCAATTGGTTCTTGATACAATTTTTCTCTTTGCTTTCGCAAGTGAAAAATCACTCGAACTGACAACCGTCGTTGATTCATTAAATCATCTTAGGAAATTCTCTTTTACTTCATCGAACGCAGGCACATCATTCCCGTGCCACTTCTCGATGATCTCGCCATTCTTCAAGAGTAAGAGTCCGGGGTTAGCGCGGATGATGGTTTTGAGAAAAATTTCATCGCCTGTGTAAAACGGAAAGGCAAGCGAATGATCGTGACGCAGTTCTTCGTATTCCTCGTAAGGCGATGAAGTAAGCGCGTAGAAGTGGTATCCTGCTTCCTCGGCGGCTTGAGCCAATTCATTCAACTCGTCCAGATTATCTTTTTTGGCTTTGGATACATCGTAAATCACCGCCATAAAACTATAGTTCTCATCGTTGAGCAGTTCCTCACCAATGTCGTAATCGTCCGCGTCCATCACGTTGAAGGTAGCAATTGGAGGCTCGTAGCCTCGCTCGATCACAATCGGGTTCGGGCTGGTATAAACGATCTTCCACGACTTGTCCTTCCAGATTTCTTTCTCGAGGTATTCATCCGAATTCATCGACATGGTTTCACCCGTCTCGGCATTTTCCAGCTTGTAAACATTGGCGTATTTGGTAGGTTTCACGCCCAATTCAGATGCCGTTTTCATCTGATCTTTGATGTTTTTGCCTTCGGCATAAGGCCGATAATCCATAATGGGCAGGTGGCGATACGTATAGCCGATGAAGGCGTAGGTGATAAAGGCCAGGGCAAGTGCCAAGGAAACATCGAATCTTGGAGATTGGAGTCTCAGCATCTTGAGCAAGTAGTAGATCAGAATGGAAGCCAAAAGGAAGTAGGTCGGGAACATCCACCCGAACAACCAGCCTCCGAATACGATCACAATAAGGATGGAAAAGGGGAAAATGATGATATCATCGCGCTTGTTATTGACCTTGATCGATTTGTTTCGAATAACGACAATAAGGGTGAGGAAGAACAAGCCGAGGTCTTTGTAAAATGACTCCCACGGCGTGAGCGATCGAC
>CAYZJT010000054.1:0-1720 GCA_964478845.1 uncultured Flavobacteriaceae bacterium
CCTAATTTGCCGATGGTTTTGATGACATCGCGGGTTTTGGCTCAAACAGTAGATGCACAGAAAGCGGAAGCAGAGAGAGTGATGCAACGAGGTCGCGAGCAATTCCAAAGCAGTCAATTAACTGCTGCATTACAATCTTGGCAGCAAGCACTGTTAATCTACCGCGAAATTAAAGAGCGTCAAGGTGAGGGGAAAGCACTGGTAAATTTAGGTTTGGCTTACCATTCTCTGGGAGATTACCGCAAAGCCATTGAATATTATCAGCAAAGTTTGCCAATATTGAGGGCAATTATAGACAGAAAAACAGAGGGTATTGTACTCTACAATTTTGGTAATACCTATGACAGCTTGGGAGATTACGGCAAAGCCATTGAATATCATCAGCAAAGCTTGAAAATCGCCCAAGAAATTAAAGATCCTCAAGGGCAAGCTGCTGTATTCGGTGGTCTGGGAAATGCTTACTATGGTTTGGGAGATTACCGCAAAGCAATTGAACACCATCAGCAACACTTAAAAATTGCACGAGAAATAGAAGACCGTCAAGGGGAAGGTGCTGCACTGACTAATCTCGGTAGTACTTATAATACTCTGGGAGATTACCGCAAAGCTATTGAATACCATCAGCAAAGCCTAAAAATCGCCCAGGAAATCAAATACCCTTTAGGAGAGAGACTAGCACTAGGAAATCTCGGTCTCGTCTACAATAATCTAGGAGATAACCTCAAAGCCATTGAGTATCAACAGCAAAGTCTAAAAATCGCACGAGAAATAGAAGACCGTCAAGGTGAGGGCGCTACACTTGGAAATATTGGTATTACCTACCTTGCTTTAGGAGACTATCTCAAAGCCATTGAGTATGGACAACAAATGTTGAAAATATCTCAAAAAATCAAAAACCCTTTAGGAGAGATTGCTGCACTTAATAATCTTTGTATTGCCTACAATAATCTAGGAGATAACCTCAAAGCCATTGATTACTGTCAGCAAAGCCTGAAAATCGCCCAAGAAATTAAAGATCGCCTAGTGGCGGGTAATGCACTGGGTAGCTTAGGCAATATCTACTACAGGCTGAGAGACTACCCCAAAGCCATTGAGTATCAACAGCAAAGGTTGAAAATATCTCAAGAAATAAACGACCGTCGAGGCGAAGGTGCTGCACTTAACAATCTAGGACTTATTTACTATAAACAAGGAAATTTCAAGTTAGCAGAAAGTATATTGTTTGAGGGAATAAAAATTTTAGAATCTCTACGAGATCAAAAATTAGAAGATAGTAATAAAGTTTCTTTTTATGACACTCAAAGTAGTATTTATCGCATTTTGCAAGAAGTCTTTATTGCTCAAAATAAATATGATGCTGCTTTAGAAATAGCCGAGCGGGGAAGAGGGCGTGCTTTTGTCGAGTTACTCGCTTCTCAAATAGATAACAACTCTAAAGAGCAGTCCCTCATCCTACCAAATATTGATCAAATTAAACAAATTGCTAAACAGCAAAATTCTACTTTAGTTCAATATTCAATTATTCCTGATGATTTCAAAATCGCCGATAAACAACAATATAAACAATCCGAACTATATATCTGGGTAATCAAACCCACAGGTGAAGTCACATTCCGTAAAGCTGATTTAAAGCCCCTATGGCAAAAAGAAAATACAACATTAGATGAACTCGTAACCACCAGTCGTAACTTCATCGGTGCAAGAGGTGCAGCTTTTCGCG
>CAYZJT010000055.1:0-1695 GCA_964478845.1 uncultured Flavobacteriaceae bacterium
GTGGACTACTCTTTTTCCCGGTTTAGCTATGACAACGATGGTAGTAGGGTTATCACTACTTGGTGAAGGACTCAATGAGTTTGTCAATCCGCGTCTAAGGAAACGAAAATAGGTCAAAGGTCAAAGGTTAAAGGTTAAAGGTTAAAGGTGAGGAGTTAAGAGTTAAGAGTTAGGAGTTAGGAGTTAGTACCACCGGAATTAATAATTTTTCTACCCCCTCTACCCCCTCTACCGCCTCTACTCCCATCACCAATGCCCTATGCCCCATTCCCATTATTTAAGAGATTATGGTAAAAGATAAAATTTCGTTGATTGCTGCTGCTGCTGGTGGTTTTATGTTGTTTGTTGCTATATCTGGTATTTTGCAGGGCGCACCTGTAACAGCACGACTAGCGCAAGATAGTTTACATTCGACTAAAATGGTCGATCTACAGTTGCAAAAAGTCTATCCGATTGAACCAATTAACGATACCTTGTGGTCACTGATAACTGATAATTGATAATTAAAAAAAGTGGTAACTCAAGTAATTGGTATTGATTTGGGAGGGACGGCGATAAAATTAGGGAGATTTACGTCTGAGGGTGCTTGTTTAAAATCGCTAACTGTGGATACTCCGCAACCAGCAACGCCGTTCGCGGTGGTGGCGGCTATTGTTGATGCGATCTCTTTGGTTGATTCAGAAGGAAATGCTGTTGCGATTGGTGTTGGTACTCCTGGGCCTGCGGATGAGAAAGGACGTATTGCCAAAATTGCGATCAATCTTCCTCAATGGCGGAATATTCCTTTAGCTGATATTTTGGAACAGAAAATCGGTAAACCCACAATTATTGATAACGATGCAAACTGTGCGGGGTTGGGAGAAGCTTGGTTGGGTGCAGGTCGTTTTTATAAAAACTTTATTTTATTAACTTTAGGAACTGGTGTCGGTGGTTCGATTTTTCTTGACGGGAAGTTGTTTACGGGAAGTTTTGGCGCTGCTGGAGAGTTGGGCTTAATCGGTTTAATTCCCGATGGTCCGCAGTGCAAAAGCGGCAATCAAGGTTCTTTGGAACAGCATACCTCGGCGATCGCAATTCGTCGCCGCACTGGCAAGGAACCAGCCGAATTAGGCGCTTTAGCCAAAGTCGGGGATGCCTTCTCATTGAATTTTTGGCAAGAATATGGTAAGGATTTAGGAACTGGAGTAACGAGTTTGATTTACGTACTAACGCCTGAAGCGGTTGTAATTGGAGGCGGCGTAAGTGCAAGTTTCGAGTTTTTCTTACCATCAATGCAAGCAGAAATTGAGCGGCGAGTGATGCCCACATCCCGCGTAAATTTGCAAATAATAAAAGCGCAATTGGGTAACGGCGCGGGTATGTTGGGTGCTGCAAAGTTGGCGTTTGAAAAAATAGTTAATGGCACTTAGGAATGAAGAACTGGGCATTGGGCATTGCTCATGGAGGCCCGGATTCACAAGTAATAAGTAATAAGTAGTAAGTAAGAAGTAGTACCTCTCCCTAAAAGGATACTGCTGGCGAATCAGGTGTGACACCCATTACACAACCATTTTTCGTTATCGCCGAAGATGTAGAGACGCGATATATCGCGTCTCTACAAGTCAATTCGTGGGTAAACAAGGGGTCTGACCAACCATTCGCCAGCAGTATCCTAAAAGGTAGAGGATTCAAATAATGATACCGATCGCCTATTTT
>CAYZJT010000056.1:0-1658 GCA_964478845.1 uncultured Flavobacteriaceae bacterium
TCCCGATAGCTCCTAAAATCCGTAAGTATGGTTGAAAAAAAGCTGCAAAACCTTATTGAATAAGGTTCTGCAGCGATGGAAGATTCACCTAATTTGGTGTTGCACAAAATTCCAACAGGTGAAAATACTACAATCAACCGGTATCTCCGGTTTCGGCGGGATGAACTTCGTCGCTGATCATTTGGACAGGTCAAAAATAGGTCATCATATCAATGAGAACCTTCCATGTCTTCCCCGGCAATCGAAGTATTCATGGCGAGATATTTTTTATTCGCTGTTTGCTGTTTACCTCTGTGGCGGAGACTGCCCGGAAGATTTAAACCACCATATAAAGGGACACTTTAAGAACAATCCGAAGCTAAAAGTACCGAGTGCAGATACCTTGCTAAGGCGTATGGCTGAGCTGGCAATGAAAGTAGAGACAGGAAAAACACCGAGGGGATTAGTAGAGCACAGCTATTGTGTCAATGCGCCTTTGGAAGACCTGATGATCCGGATGCTCAACAAGACCGATATGCTAAAGCAGGATGAGTTGGTGTTGGATTACGACAATACCATCATTTTCTGTGAAAAAAGTGACAGCAAAATGTCCTACAAAAGAGCACCCGGATATCAACCCGGTGTGGCGACACTAAATCGTGAGTTTGTGGTTTATCTGGAAAATCGGAATGGGAACAGCGATGCTAAATCGCTCCAAGAGGATACCCTCAAAAGGTTGTTCGCCGCGTGGGAACGCAACGACGGCAAGCCAATCAACGTGTTTAGGGCTGATGCAGCATCATACCAATACGAAGTTATCCGCTTTGTCAAGACCAAGGTGGATCGTTTTTACATCGGCTGCCGCAACAGCTATGTGGACAAATATTACAGTCAAATAACCGAATGGGAAGAAATGACCGATAGTGACGGCGCCCCACTCGAAGTCGGGTGCATGCGCATCAAACCTTTCACAAAACATTCGAAGGCTGCTGACCTTACTGAATACCGGCTAGTGGTAAAGAGAAAGAAGAACAAGAACGGACAGGTCGACATGATCACACAGGACGCTTATGATTACCGTTCGATCATCACCAACGACTTTGAGAAAAGCGCAAAGGAAATCGCACATATTTATAACCAACGCGGCGGGATGGAAAGGATGTTCGACATTCTGAAAAATGACTTTGGATGGAACAATATGCCCTTCTCAACACTTGAAAAAAACCATGTATTCCTAATCCTTACCGCAATAGCAAGCAACTTGTACAGGATGCTCATCACACATTTCTCTCGCACCGTAGAATGGCTAACACCAAGCTTCAGACTCAAAAAATTTATCTTCAGATTTATGGCATTACCGTCAAAGTGGGTCAAAAGGGGCAGGCAAAGGCATCTGCGGATATACACCTCAAAGGCTTATCCAACCTAGTTTATTGCAAGACGACCCGTGTCCTATTTTCATTGCTTTATTGCCTGCCGCCCTGTGCAGACAGAAGAGCTGTTGCCCGAAAAATCAGTTTCCAAAAGGCACCAAAATATTCTTCACCGAAAATAGCAGAAATACCGAATCGTGACGATATCAAAGCCACAAAACGACCTGGAAAAAACTAAACCGACCAAAAGCATGACCAACAAAATGAATTACTGCAAAGACATGCGGATTTTAGGAGCTATCGGGA
>CAYZJT010000057.1:0-1619 GCA_964478845.1 uncultured Flavobacteriaceae bacterium
TCGCGGGCGTTGCTCGTCAACTGCAGCGGTTGGTTAGGTCGCTCGGTGGGACGAAGATTGTGGCTTGAATATTGCTTCAACCATTCTAGCGATCAGTGGGAGAAGTAAGATGATACCGACGACCAAGAGTGTCCACAGAATAGCGGGGCGATGGTCGAGTAACCAAGTATAAGCTTCGGGCCAGAAAAAAAGCAGCAACCCCACGCAGGCGATGCAAGCGACCAAGGCGACGCCCGTACGAATCTGGCGCAGGATTCGGATTTGTTCGCTCTCGAAGTCGGTCATGTCTGCGACCTAACGTCTCCCCGCTCAGTTGCGAGCCGCCCGTGGGGAGTGGCGGACGACTCGAAGAAGATCAAAACTCGCGGGCGTCGCTCGTCAACTGCAGCGGTTGGTTAGGGGGCCGACCCCCGGAAGCGGAAAGACCTTCACCACAGAGTACACAGAGGACGCGGAGACACAAAGAAGAAAACGGTTGGATGAAGCCGAAAAAGCGACAGGGTCGGCTGGCTTACTCCGCGTCTGCGTGCCTCTGCGACCTTAGCGGTTATTCCCGTTTTGCCTCGAGTGCTTTTGGTCCCCCTAACCTAAAAGGCTCAGTTGCCGGCCGCCCGCGGGAGCAGGCGTCAAACCGCTAACCACATCATATCGCGGGCGCAGCCGGTCAACTGCAGCCGGTGGTTAGCTGCCGGTGCTACGTGGTAGGACAGTGTCCACCCGGCCCGACACAGGCGACCTTGTAGGTTCCCGCATCAAACTGCTTGCGCCATTCCTTCAGTTCGGGATGAAGTTGGTCGCCATACTCGCGTTCCATCAACTCGACGGTGTACTTCGCAGCAGACTCAACCTCGGGACCTTCTTCTTCAACAAGCGGGTTGTGATGGAAAAAAAATCCGAGAAATTTGTCGCAGAACTTTTGGTACAGGGCAGTGTTGAGGACAAAACAGTGAAACGCTTCCTCAACATCGGTCTGGAACATCGTGATGTACTTTTCGCCATTGTCCATCGGCGACAAAGCGATCCACTGCAAGAACGCATGGAGCAATTCCTCCGAGCGCTCGGTCGACATCCCTTCGTTGTAGCGTCGCATCGTCCAGGTGATTTGTTCATAGCCGAAGTCGCTGACCATCTCGTCATACAACGGCTTGCCGGCTTTTTGGGTAGTGGTCGATTGCATGTGTGTTCCTTTCAGGCGTGGATTAGGGAGCTAACGTCTCCCCGCTCAGTTGCGAGCCGCCCGCGGGGGGAAACGGACGACTCGAAGAAGATCAGGACTCGCGGGCGTCGCTCGTCAACTGCAGCGGTTGGTTAGGAAGCATCGGACCCGCGGCGATGCAGGCCGAACCAATAGTAGCTCAGGAACGCGACGGGGAAAGCAACGGCAGCGACAGCCAGCATAGAGCCCACGAAACCCACCCACTGCATCTGACTCGACGGAAGGATGAGCCTGCCGTCTTCGGCAATGGATTGCCAGAAGTAGAGGATACCGAAGCCGATGAGCCACACCGTAAGGAACCAGCCGATCAGCCTTCTGAAGTGTCGGTCTACTTTCGGCAAGATGCTTCCTAACGTCTCCCCGCTCAGTTGCGAGCCGCCCGCGGGGAGGGGCGGACGGCTCG
>CAYZJT010000058.1:0-1610 GCA_964478845.1 uncultured Flavobacteriaceae bacterium
TGTAGGCGATCCTGCCGCGAGAAACCCACGGTTTGTGCGGCGGACCCTACGGTCATGCCCGTCTTAACAGGCCTCCGGCAAGCGCAGCGGCCAAGATGAGCGCGGCAGTTCCGACGATCCAGGCTATCCCAACTGTCGTCGCCTCGCCGATCCCGCCCAGAACGAGCAGACCCACCATCGCGCCCATCTGCTGCACCAAGGAGCGCAGCGACAGCATGGTGGAGCGACGGCTGTCCGGCACGTTCGCGTGCAGGATGCTGCTGGCGGGTGTCTCCGACAGGCCGAGGAGAACGGAGAACAAGACGAACGTCAGGACGAAGCCCCAAACCCCGTCCTGAAGGGCAAGGCAGGCCTGTGCGAAGGCAAGGCCAAGGAGGGCTGCAACCAGCGTGATCGGCCTGCGTCGCCGGAAAACCCGGTTCACGCTCGGCGCGAGGGCCGCCCCGACCGCGATGGCGAGGAAATAGCCCGCGGTCAGGACGCCGATCAGGGCGGCTGCCCGCTCCGGCTCGAGCATCGTCTGAAGCACGGCGGGCCATAGGACCTCGACCGGGTTGGTGGCCAGCAGCATGAGGGCCAGGACCGAGAGCAGGAGCAGGATGACGGGCTGAGTGACCGCAAGAGCCGCAGCATGCCGGATCGTCGCGGGCACCGCCTTGGCCTGAACGAGTACGGCCCTTGGGTCGAGTGGCCGGGGCGGCTCATGGATCAGAAGGACCGTGTAGAGCACGACGACGCCTGTCAGGGCGACGCTTGCCACGTAGGAGACGTCATAGATCGTCTGCCCGATCAGGGGGATCTCGCTCCCCACCAAGCCTGGTAGCAGGCCCCCGACGATGGCCCCGAGACCGAGGCCGGTGAAGTTCGCGAGTTGGGCCCGCGCGAGCGCGGGCTGGATGTCCGCGCCGGGCGCCCTGGCCTTCACACCCTCGACGAACCACGCGTCGAGCGTCCCCGAGCGCAGCGCCCGGCCCAAGCCGACCAGGGCGAAGGAGAAGGCAAGCGGAGCGAAGGTGTCGGACAGGATGAAGACGGTCAGCGCGGCGAGGCTCGCCCCCGTGGCGAGCAGAAAGACAGGTTTGCGGCCGATCCCATCCGCGAGGCCGCCGAACGGCAGCTCGGTGAGCATGGTGGTCGCGGCATAGATCGCGAAGAGCGTCGCGATCTGTGCCACGTCGAGCCCACGACCCTGCAAGGCCAGGACCACGATGGCTACGGTCAGCCCCATCGCGAACCGATCCGCGAACTGGTGACCTTGAAAGACCAAGACGTGCCGCCGAGCGCCAGGCGGCAGATCGCGGAACGGAAGCTCGTCCGAGAATGCCATGGAGCTCAATGTCGAGCCTCGTGAGGTGAACGACAACGACCTTCAGACCACTTGCTTGGCGAATCTCGGAAGTCGCAGAAACCACCGGTTCCGCGCGGGCTTCTGAAAGCCGCACGGCCCAACGCTATAGCCATGGACTGCAATAATATGCTATTGCAGAACCACGGGCCAGCGTTAACGAAGACGGCTTTCGCCCGCGATCGACCAGCGGACAAGGGAGATGCCACGATGAAGACCTTCGCGCAGTTCGAGATCATCGGCCGGGTCGGCAGGCTGAAGCGGG
>CAYZJT010000059.1:0-1609 GCA_964478845.1 uncultured Flavobacteriaceae bacterium
CTTTTTTGAATCCCCTGTACATTCCGGGTGTGTTGAAATCCATCACGACATTTCCCTCACCATCGAGGGCAATGATGCCCCCGCCTGCTTCCATTTCGGTTAATCGGTTTAGAGTGAATTTTACGGCTTCTTCCAACGATTTGCCACCAAATTCCATCTGAGCCGAGATTTCTTTGGCTACAGCCAAACGAATAAAAAACTCCCCGTGGCCCGTACATGAAATCCCGCAGGTAGCGTTATCGGCATAAGTTCCCGCACCGATTATCGGGCTATCGCCGATTCGGTTGTACTGTTTATTCATCATGCCTCCCGTGGATGTCCCTGCGGCGATGTTTCCGTTTTGATCTATGGCGACGGCTCCCACGGTTCCGAATTTTGAAAACTCCGTATTCGGATGACCTCCCTGAGATTTATCCCACTTGGCCTTAACTTTATCCGTGGTGAAATATGAATTTTCTACCGTCTCTAATCCTGCAGATTTTGCCAATTCATCAGCTCCTGCACCTGCCAAAAGCACATGAGGCGTTTTTTCCATAACGGCCGTAGCGCCTAAAATGGGATTTTTGATAATGGTTGCACCTGCTATGGCTCCCGCCTTCTTATTTTGGCCTAACATTATGGAAGCATCCAACTCATGCGTACCTTCAGCATTCATCACCGCGCCTTTGCCGGCATTGAAATGGGGTGAATCTTCCAAACTTATTATTGCTGTGGTGATGGCCTCTTGTGCACTGCCTCCTGATTCCAAGATTTTATAACCTGCATCAAGAGCTTCTTGCAGACTACTGCGAATTTCCCTTTCCAAGCTGTCGCTCAAGAACTCTTTTTTGATGGTTCCTGCACCGCCGTGAACGACTAGTACGGGAACTCTTTCTTGTCCAAAACTCGGATGAACGAATAAACTGAAGATGATAAAACTTAGACCAACTTTTAGCATTCCGAGAATACGGCTGAACATGAAAATTTATTTTGAATGAGGTAAAACAACTGAGACACTTTCAACGTATTATTGTAGCGAATTTAAAATATATGTGGAGATCCATCAGACGTTATCATTTCTTTTATCACCGTAAGGGTTTCTACAAGTTTTTAAGATCTATTTCAGTAAAGTTCGGCCTTATTATGGCTGTCATTCTTTTGGGGCTTTACATCTTTGAGCTCCTTACTCCGGGCATCGCTCATTATTTTGGAATTTATTCGGCAGCTTTTTCGAAGGAACTCGTACTTACGATATTCTTTATCAGCGAAACCATATTAGGTCTTGTGCCTCCCGACTTATTTATTGTGTGGGCTAAGCAATTTGCATCACCCTATGCGGTCGTTACCGTTTTAGCCATTCTGAGTTACGTGGCAGGCTTAGTGGCGTATTATATGGGTTTCAGATTAGTGGCTATCAGACAACTCAGTGATTATATTCACGTAAAATTCGAGAAGCAATTTGCCATGCTTCGCTCGTGGGGCGGCTTCATCATAGTTATCGCAGCACTGCTTCCCTTACCTTTTAGCACCATGTGTCTGGGAGCCGGAATGTTAAAGTACTCCTTCAGAACTCTGGCCCTTTTAGGAATGTTCAGAATAGCTCGCTTCTTTGCTTACGCAGCCGTTCTGT
>CAYZJT010000060.1:0-1593 GCA_964478845.1 uncultured Flavobacteriaceae bacterium
GGTAGTACGGTATGTTCAGCTCAAAATTTAGTTCCTAATGGCAGTTTTGAGGAAGGTATTAATTGTCCATCTTTTATTGCTAATTTGGATGAAGAATGCTTAAACTGGTATGCCAGTATTGTACTCGAAGATGCTTCTAAACCAACTCCGGATTGGTTTCATTCATGCTCAGAATTAGATGGACTTGCTCCACCTGATGTTGTCTTTGGTACACAACTACCCGCCGATGGTGATGGTTATGCGGGTATTGTTACTTATGATTCGATTTCGAGCATTGAAAATTATAGAGAAATAATAGGAACGCAATTAACATCATCTCTGATTCAAGGTCAAGAATACCTAGTAGAGTTCAAAGTTTCAAGTTTGATTTCTACTGACTTTGCTGTTGCAACAAATAATATAGGGTTCAATTTTTCGACACATCAATATTTCTTTGCACCGGCTTTTCCAACGAATACAAGTCATTTTTCGATAGACTCAATTCTAACTTTATCAGATGAATGGACTCAAGTATCACAGGTATTCTTGGCAGATTCAAATTATAATTACCTGCATATTGGTAATTTTTATGATGACGCGAGCACAGATGTCTCGGGAGAAACAGAGGTAAGTCATTTGGCTTATTATGTAATTGATGATGTGGCTGTAAGCCAATTATTAAATTCATATTCACAAGAGGACAGATTAGGACCCTATTCAATTTACCCAAATCCTGTTCGAAATACTCTTAAAGTGAATTTAAAGGAAAGGAATTTTGTAAACAGGCTAAGAATACACTCTTTAGCTGGGAAGATGCTATTTCAAGAGAATTTAGAGAGAAATTTAAATACCATAAGTATAGATGTAAGTTCATTATTAGAAGGAATATACTTTCTCGTTTTAGAAACCAATAATCAATTATATTATGAAAAATTCATTAAATTATGATCATCACTACATGCGGAGTTTTTGTCATCACTTTTCTCTATTGTTTTTTCTACTGATAACTCCAATGCAAGAAATAATTGCTCAAGTTTCAACCGTAGGAAATACGCCTACTGGTTTAGACCAGTACCTCGGCTGGGACGCTAACACCAATTCAGATTTACGTATATGGCACCTGACCCCGGGGCAACCTATTATCCTAAAGACAAATATGGTCGAGCGGATGAGAATACTGCCTGATAATACAGTAGCGATTAATACCACTGCGACTGATGGAGCACGGCTCAATGTGCTACAGGATATATCAGGAATTGGCATGACCTGCGGAACTACACCCTAAATTTAACCCATTCTCCCCACTCCATTTTACCTGCGGAGCGTGTGTGCATTTTCTTCGCCCTTCACTTCTGAACTCATTTGTAATACTGTCCCAACAAGACAGTTCGGACGTCGTGCAGCAATACCGGTAAAAAGGGTTTCAGAATAAAAGAATATTAGCAAAGATGATGTTCCAGGTCGACTATTTTGCTCTGACACTGCGCGCGGCCCTTTTTAGCCGGGGCTTTGCGCAGACCCCAATTGAACTATTGAGACATGTTAATTTGCGCAAAAATTGCCTTTCGACGTCCTTGATTTTTACTCCACTTTTTATCAAGAAAAAGTGGAAAG
>CAYZJT010000061.1:0-1591 GCA_964478845.1 uncultured Flavobacteriaceae bacterium
GCGGCTTAAAGCTAATGCTTGGTTGTAGAATTTGAGGGCTTGCTGTTTATCTCCTGAATCCGAGTAGAAAAGACCAATATTATTGAGAGTTGTTGCTTCTTGATTTTTATCCTCAACTTGGCGACTTAAAGCTAATGCTTGGTTGTAGAATTTGAGGGCTTGCTGTTTATCTCCTGAATCCGAGTAGAAAAGACCAATATTATTGATAATTCCTGCTTCTCCACTTTTATCTCCAACTTCTCGGCTTAAGGCTAATGCTTGATTGTAGAATTTGAGTGTTTGCTGTTTATCTCCTAAATTCAAGTAGACAACACCAATACTAGTGAGAATTCTTGCTTCTTCATTTTTATCCCCAACTTGGCGGCTTAAAGCTAATGCTTGATTGTATAGTTTGAGTGCTTGCTGTTTATCTCCTAAATTCGAGTAGACACCACCAATATTTTTGAGAGTAATTGCTTCTTGACTTTTATTTCCAACTTCACGTAGTAAAGGTAATGCTTGGTTGTATAGTTTGAGTGCTTGCTGTTTATCTCCTAAATTCGAGTAGACAAAACCAATATTATTGAGAGTTGTTGCTTCTCCACTTTTATCCCCAGCTTGACGGCTTAAAATTAATGCTTGATTGTAAAATTTGAGTGCTTGCTGTTTATCTCCTAAATCTGAGTAAACAAGACCAATATTATTGAGAGTTTTTACTTCTCTAATGTCTCTACTTTTACCCTTAACTTCGCGGATTAAAGTTAGTGCGTGGTTGTAAAATTTGAGTGCTTGTTGTTTATCTCCTAAATCTGAGTAGACAAGACCAATATTATTGAGAGTTGTTGCTTCTCCACTTTTATATCGAATTTGTCTAAATACAGATAATGCCTGGTTATATGAGCTAAGTGCTTTTTGCTTGTATCCTAATGAATTATTTACACCACCAATACTAAGCATAATGGTAGCTTGCCATTCTTTCTTTCCCACCTTCCGCCACAATTCCAGCGCTGATTCAAATTTACCAAGAGCCTGCTTTAAGGATTCTGCCGTTCCTTGCTGAAATAATTTTATTCCTTCGATTGTTAACCTTTGAGCTTCTGCAATAATCGCATCATTAGAATTCGCTTGCTGCTGCGCTATCTCAACCCCTATATTTTTCCCTACCGCACTAACCGACTCTCCAACCAAAACAATACCGAGCAAAGCAGTCAAACCGTAGCGTGCGAACTTATCAAAGATAATCCACGAAGAATTCTTTGCTTTAGTCTTTTTCATTTTTATACACAGAGATTAAAGTGCCATTCAATCAACAAACGCCAGACAAGCGTAAATTTTAATCAGATAAAAATTAGACACCCTTGAATCACGCTGTATATATATCTCTCTAATTTATAGATGATTTTACGCAAAAAGGAGTACTTTTTTATATCTTATTAAAAGAATAAGCAATCAGTAGTCTGGCGTTGGAAATAGTAATTAGGGCAAGTGAGTAGTAAGTAGTGAATAGTGAATAAGTGCTTGGGCAAAATTGATTGTGTATTTGTCCGAAGCGAGTTGAACGTTAGCGTTCACGCAGTCAGTCCTCAGACTAAGCGTGTCCGAAGGACATAGT
>CAYZJT010000062.1:0-1523 GCA_964478845.1 uncultured Flavobacteriaceae bacterium
CCAATAATCTGGTGAGCTATATATTTATATCTCTGGGTAATGAGGGGGTTATGCAGAAATAGTCATCTCCACTATTTATGAAGTGGGAGAGCAAAGAATTAACGCCGGATAATGCTAAGAAGTATTTTATTTAATTTCAGTAATCCACCCAAAACATAGAAAATGTCTGAGTTTTTCAGCAATAAGTCGTTTGTTTAGAGACTTTTTAGCTTCTTAATCATCTCAAGTGCTATTTGGGCTTTTTCTTTTTGATTCTGTTTTTCAAATAGGGAAGCAGATTTGTCTAAATCAACAATAGCTCTTGGCTTGTCTCCTGAGAATGCATGAGCCATACCTCGCATCAAGTAAGCTTGAGCATAGTTGGGATTAATTTCGATAGCTTTGCTAAAATCAGCCATAGCTCCTTGATAATCTTTGAATTCACCACGAGTAACACCCCTGTAATAGTAAGCTTGAGCATGGTTCGGATTAATTTCGATAGCTTTGGTATAATCAGCTTTGGCTTCTTGATAATTTTTTAAGTAAACACGAGCCATAGCCCGTATAAAGTAGGTATTAGCATGATTGGGATTAATTTCGATAGCTTTTGTAGAGTCAGATATTGCTCCTTGATAATCTTTTGACTCAAGACGAGCAGCAGCTCGGTTATTATAGGCATTAGCATAGTTGGGATTAATTTCGATAGCTTTGGTATAATCAGCAATCTCTCCTTGATAGTCTTTTAATTCAGCACGAACAACACCCCGGTTATAGTAAGCTTGGGCATCGTTAGGATTAATTTCGATAGCTTTGGTATAGTCAGCAATTGCTCCTTGATAATCTCCTTTTTCCTGGCGTTCAAATCCGCTATTGAAATATTCTTCAGCTTCTTTATTATTTACCCCATCTTGCTGTGACTTCAATTCCGTTGCTGGTGGTGGTGTATTTTGTTTGTCGGAATTGACTTTGGGACTACAAGCTGTTACTGCTAATACTAATGTAGCGACGATCAATTTTAGTGCTTTCATTTTTGCTCCGAATATTTACTTGGTATAAATTACAAACTCGTTACCAATTCCAGACGGCGCGTACTATTGAACAACTTGCTGATTTCTGAGCCAATAAAAAGTATGGATTCTTTTCTGGCTGTTCCTATATATATATCTCTCTGAGCCTTGAGATATTATGCAAAAATGGCTTTGTTGGCAATAAAAAAAGATGCAGCAGAACTAATATTCGATCAAGCCAAAATTGATTAATGAACAATCGAAATTGCTAGTAGATGTACTTATTTGATAAACTCTATGCTGTGTTCTATTTATTTATATTTCTCAGCGTTTCAGGGGTATGCAGTGCAGGGAAATTAATTTAATTAAGTTCGCTATTGTTTATATATCTGAATATTTCGAGGAATATACATAAGTAGGTTGGAGCAATCAAAAAAGACGTAGCAGTGCTACGTCTCTACATTAGCTTTATGTGGGGTGTTTTATTGCGACAGCATAACGTACCATCAACTTAGCCGGAAGCGAAGACGGCGCAAC
>CAYZJT010000063.1:0-1522 GCA_964478845.1 uncultured Flavobacteriaceae bacterium
CTTGCAGTTACCCACAACTGCTGCCGGGTGTCGCGTTTGCGATGCGGGCGCCTTCGACGAGGTCTGCGAGACGGGAGAAGCCCCGCCAGATGACGGTGGTGCCTGGCGGGGCGTCCGACGCTCGGTCGAGGTGGCCGCCGAGGCGGGCGACGGCCCTGACGTAGAAGTCCAGGCCGGGCTGCGCGGGACGCCTTCTGTCGGGCGTCGCATGTTCGAGCAGCTGGCGCTCGTTGGCGGTGAAGACGGCGGCGGGGTCGGCTCCCGGCGCCTCGCGGCTGAGCATCGTCAGCCAGGTCACGCGCCAAGCCACGACGCAGCACAGTGCGATACAGTTGGCTAGGCGGTCGGCCGTGGCGAGGCGCAGGTCCTCGATCCGGCAGCCGGTCTTCAGGGTCCTGAAGAAGGTCTCGATCTTCCAGCGCAGGGCATACCATTCCAGCTTGTGCACGGCGTCCTCGTGGTTCGCCACCGGCAGGTTCGTGATCAGCTTCCAGAAAACGGGCGCCCGACCCTCCGGCGGGTCGCGCTCTTCGGCGTGGATGATCTGGAGCTCCTGATGCCGGTAGGCCCGCTGCTTCCCGATCGGCGGCCGGACGACCATCGTCGCATGCCGCACCGAGAGCACGGCGGATTGTTCCGTGCCCTGCGCGTCACGGAACTTGATCTCGTGCCTGCCGCTCGGCGGCACGTCCGCCATGACCTTGGCGATGGTCGTGCCGCCATCCTCCGCCAAGCGGTCGACGCAGCTGCGGACCAGGAAGTGCGTCCCGAGTTCCTCGGCCAGGCAGTAGAGCTCGTAGATGTCGCTCTCACGGTCGCCGACGTGCACGCACCGCTCGGGCGCGCCCGTCAGCTCGGTCGACAGGTGCAGGTTGTCGAGCCAACGCATGCTTTCCTTCTGCTCGATCGGCATGCGGGTCGGATTGACCTTGCGCTTGAGCGCGGCCGTCCCCTTGAACTTCGATCTCGACCAGAACTTGGCTGCCGTCAGCCCGAGCGGCAGGCCGTCGGGCGTGATCGCCAGGCTCGCATGCATCAAGAGCCCGCAGACCGCGTGCTTCTGGTAGCGGCCTTCCTTGAGCTTGCGCCCGGTCGAGACCTTCGTGAACCCGATCTTCTCCGGCGCGGCGCGCTTGAAAGCGAACTCTGTGGTGTCCTGCAAGATCAGGATCGGGCCGTCAGTCGCCCGAATGCGCAGGGCGGAGGCCGCGAAATGGCCTTCGAGGATCTTGTCCTCGCTGACGTTCGCGTTGGAGAAGAACCGGTAGGCGGCCTTGGTGTTGGCCCAGTCCTGGAACGCTGTGGGCAACGATCTTCCCGGCCGTTCCCCGAGGGCCCCGAGCATCGCACCGAGGCGTCGGTTCAGCCGGGCATCGCCCAGATCGCACCCGGACACTTCCGCTTCCGCCCAACCCTGTCCCATCCTCGCACCCCATCGCCTGAAGGTGCCAGACAACGAATCACGACGGATTCCTCCGCATCAAGAGCTTTCATCACAGACCGCCCGACTTATGGGTAACTG
>CAYZJT010000064.1:0-1502 GCA_964478845.1 uncultured Flavobacteriaceae bacterium
CATAAGGGGGATATAAGCAATGGTGCTTTCTTATGGTGTTTATGCGGAAGTTGGGCATAATTTGAAAAAATGGAAATCAATCACAGAATTCAAGACAAATTTTTTGCGGACAAATATTCGCTTTGGATTGAATTTCCTGACGATTCAAAAAGAGAGACTGACTACAACGAAGTAGAACTTGTTCTGAAGGACATTCGGTTTATACGACACGAATTGGCAAACTACAGTTACCTCTATGCCAGTCAACTTTCGTTCGGTGGACACTTAAACAGGAATTATTGGGAGTTTCTAAAACTAAAAGGAGAAATCGGACAGCACGACAGAGACGAATTAGAAGAAGGCGTCTTACTTGTAATTTATCTCCTCTACGCTGAAATCTTCGAAGCTGAAGGTTGGTGCTATCTGTACAGAAACAAACTGTTTGACACAGTAAATAGCTTTCTTGACTCTTATGTACCTGACAACACTAAAAAGAAAGAACTTAAAGACTGTATTCAGTTTTCGAGAAACAACTACGAAAACGAAATGATCGGTGATCAGGGACCTATCGACCTTGAGACTGATAATAAAGAACTTAGAGACAGACGGATTAAGAATGAAGATTGGGTTCACAAGACTTTTGTAGAAGACTTTTTCATTGATATTGCGAACTCTTTTGAACTGAACAGATAAAGAACTAAAAACTTCTTTGACTCTGTAATGAAGAAAGGAAAGAAATAAAAACTATGCCCAAAAAAAATGAATGCAAGTCGGCCTTAATCCCACTCCGGTAGGGCATTTACGGTTGACAAAGAAACCTTTCGTTTCTTTAAAACACCAGGGACGAAGCCGCCCTGCGTTTGTTAAAATCGATGGGCATAATGAAAAAATGAGAATGAACCGATTAATCATTATTGGTGTGACCGTGTACTTCTGCCTTTCCAGTTTAATCGGACTGTCTCAGATTCCGTGGGAAGAATATGATTATTTGGAAATTAGGTTGACCCACTCCCATTCTTTTGGCGGACATAAATTGGTTCGACTCGTTCATTTCTCAAAGGATTCGTGCTTCTACGAGTACTACGAATCTCCGAAGGCTGACCTGATTGAATGGTGGAAAAATGACCCTGAAAATCGAGATACGATAGGATGTAGCACCTTTAATAAAGCATCAGAGCTTTTTGATTCAATCGAAAGTCGAGAAATCCTCTTACACAATGATGACATCATTATTTTGGACGGTTTTATGATTTCTTTGGAGATGACAAATGGAAACTCTTCGGCGATTTATAAAGTTCACACTCCAAGAAAGAAAGATGAACATATTGAAGATTTTAAGATATGTGCCAATTTGCTACTCAATTTGGTAGGCGAAAATTGGATCAAATGGATAAAATAAAACACTATGCCCAACATTCTGTAAAGTGCCTGGCCTGAGAGATATGTGGCTTAAAAACCAAATAAACCGGCCCTCTTTCACTCTACCCTATCAACACGTCGAGATCAAATGCTCCCGTTTCTAT
>CAYZJT010000065.1:0-1499 GCA_964478845.1 uncultured Flavobacteriaceae bacterium
CAGCCGGCGCTCCCAGAGCCGGGCCCCGCCGGCCGCCGTGACCGTCTGGAAGGTGTCGGCGCCCGCGACGAGCCGGGCGGCGTCGAGGCGGGGGGCCCGGGCGAGCGTCGTGTCCACGCGCCCGGTCGAGTCGGCGCGGAGGACGAGGAGGAGCGGGTCGCGGGCGGCCGTGCTGTCCGTCGCCACGCCCCTCGCGCTGGCCGTCTCGTCCTGCCCGTCGTAGAGGAGCCGACTGCCGAAGAGGAACGTCCGGCGGCTGGAGTCGGCCGGGGCCCGGGGGCGCTCGGCCGAGGTCTCGCCCTCGCCCAGCCGCTCGAGCGCGACGTGGCCGTAGGCCCGGGCCCGCTCGGTCCGGCGGAAGTAGACGACGGAGTCGGCGTGGAGGCGGGCGTCGGGCCGGCGGAGGCGGACGTCGCCGGCGAAGTCGGCCCGGCGGACGTCGGCGTCGTACGTCCCGCGCGCGGCGGTGAGGACGCCCGTCGAGTCCTCCAGACGGACGGGCCCGTCCAGCTCGGCGAACCGGCGGGCCGAGCTGTACGTCCCGCGCGGGGCCGTGAGCGTGGCCCCCTCGTGGAGGAGCGTCCCGCCGCCCTCGAACGTCGAGACCTCGGCCCGGCTGTCGTACGTCGTGAGCGGCGCCAGCAGGACGGACTCGCCGTCGCCCACGCGGACGCCGCCGCGCGCCCGGGCGACCTTCGCGTTCGAGTCGTAGGCCGCGGCCTCGGCGGTCAGCGTGTCGGCGCCGGAGACGATGCGGACGTCGCCGTCGAGCACCGCCTCGCCGCGCGCCTCGTAGATCGTGGCCCGGTCGGCCCAGAGGAGCGTCGTGTCCTGCCGGAGGCGGACGCCCCCCACGAGCCGCTGGACGGTCCCGGCCGAGTCGGACGTGACCTCGATAAAGTCGGCGTGGAGGATCTCGACGCGGCGCGTCTGGGCCTCCGCCGCCGGCGCCCACGCCCCGCTGGCGAGGGCCACGAGCAGGACGAGCGCGGCAAGGCGAACGGCGAACGGGGCGCGTCCCGCTGGCGGAGGCACGCCGCCAGTCGGCGAGCACGTCACTCCGGCCGGTCGACCACCCCTGGACCCTCCTGCCCAGGGGGGGGACCCTCTCCGATAGACGGACCCCGCTGACGCACCGTCCGCTGACGCACCGCTCGCGGAACCTCGGCGCGGCAGACGCCGCCCCAGTCCCCAATCCCTAACCCCCAAGCCCCGCGTCACTCCGCCACCTCGATCTCGCCGGTCACGTCGCGGAACGAGTAGCGCGAGAGGTCGGCGTTGGCGACGAGGCCGACGCCGCGGACCCGCTCGCCCGGCCCGTCGAACGAGAACGCGCCGGGCACGCGGAACTGGCCGGCCGCGTCGTCCCACACGACGCGGCTGGCCGTGAGCGTCCGTCCGCCGGAGGTCTGGACGCGGACGCCGCCCTCGGCCTCGTACCGCCCGCCGCCGGTGCCCGAGATGCGGCGGGCCCGGACCGTCGCCCCGGCGCCCCGGAG
>CAYZJT010000066.1:0-1495 GCA_964478845.1 uncultured Flavobacteriaceae bacterium
CAACGGCAAGTATAAACGTAGTGCGGGTTTACATAAACGAAAATTACCCTTTCACTGTAATTTAACTTTAAGGCAAAAGGGTAATTGTTTAGACGGAACCCCGCATTATCGTTTATACAATGTTAGTGCCTGTTTTCTTTCTTTTTTCAGATATTCAATGTTACAATCTTAATCAAGAAATTTAATTTTCACTAAACTTTTCACTCCAATATTTATCCGTATTTATTAAGAATACTTCACAACTCTTGTCAGCACCATTGTTTATTCGATTGTCAAGAACAGTGCTAACAGCATCTTTTGAAACACCTTCCAACATCCATGACCAAAAAACAAGGACAGTATATTTTTTTGCAGGAGTTATTCTATCGTAGATATTAGTAATTTCAAGAAGACTTAAGTTAAACAAAGAACTTTGAATGGCAGATTTCGGAGGAAACTGATCAAACCTATTTTCGTAATTCCAATCTATACCTGATAATGTGCCTTTAGCATAGCAGTTAGCATGATAAGAAATCAATTTAGAATCCTTGAAATATAAAATTTGCACAGGCTGATTAAAATCTTTCTTTCGAGCACTATCATCAGCTAATTCTATATATTGTTTGTATTGATAATTGCTACTTTCAAAATGCTTTATTTGAGTTGTGTCAATATCTGAGATAAACTCCATATACTCATCTTCGTTATATTCAGACGGTTCGTTATAACCATAATTATTTTTCAACAATAATGAGCATCCCGAAAGTGAACTACACACGGAAATTAATAGCAAATAGCGATATGCCAATTTGAGCGAAAACATTTACAAGCAAATAAAATGCTATGATTTATTTGATATCAATACCTACGGCAGAGTAGCGATTCAGGGTCGAATCGAAATTTGCTTTGTATATGCCTGCGGCAACGGTTATGTTCTCGTCAACATAAATATCTTCCATTATCGGTAAATAACCGTCACTTGTGAGACCATTGTCATCGGAATATTGATCATAAACAATAATGTATGTATTGTTATAGATGATTAAATCCGCATTCGCTTCTGCTAATCCTATCGGTATTATTATACAAACACCCAATGGTTTTTTACAGCCTTCACCCGCGCCTTTACCGTGCCATCTAAACTTTATTTTTGGCTTTGCTGCTTGTTGTCCATTAGCAATCCCCTGATCAACAATGGATGTATTATCGGTAATTCCCGTATTTTGAAAAAAAGCAATTTCATCAGCGGTTTCAGCTTCCCTTATAAATTCGGCCAAAGTTGGTTTGGCTTGTTGGTTAGATTTTGAGGTTACTTGCTGATTTTTAACTTCTGAAGTTCCTTCAGGGGCAACTTGATCCAAATCGCTTTTCTCACAGTTCGTCAAGAGTAATAAAAAGCATACTCCCAATGATAATGATTTAAATGTTGAATTTTTCATCGTATGAATTTTTTAGGTTACAAATTTGACCAAAGGCGGCACTCTTTTTTGTCGACTTGCAAAATACGTAAATGTTT
>CAYZJT010000067.1:0-1494 GCA_964478845.1 uncultured Flavobacteriaceae bacterium
GCGTCAGCAGCGCGACCTTGCCCGACCGGCCGATGGCGGCCGCGGGCGCCGAGAGGGGCGCGTCGCTCATCCGTCGCCGCCCCGCAGGCGCCGCACGATCCGCCAGGCCGACGCGGCCAGCACGAAGATCGCCACCGTCGTCAGCAGCCCCTCGGCCGCGATCCCGTCGAAGCGCGCCGAGGTCAGGAACCACAGCGCCGCCGCGACGCCCGCCGCGTCGGCGGCATGGGCGCCCGCGCCCCTCATCGCATCCGCGTCCAGGCCGACCAGGCGACGTAGACGTTGGCGACGAAGGCGATCAGCAGGCCGATGTTGACGAACATCGTGAAGGTGCTGACCCCCGTCCAATCCGAGAACAGCAGCAGCGCGCCCAGGACGACGACGGCCGCGAGCGAGAAGGTGAGCTGGCGTTGCGGGGTCATGCGGCCTCCATCCCGCCCGCCATGCCCGCGCGCAGCCCCTCGCGCACGCGGTGGGCCACGGCGAGGAACTCGGGCGTGTCGCGGATGTCGAGGGGGCGCTCGGCGGGCAGGGGCGAGTCGATCACGTCGGTGATCCGGCCCGGGCGGGGGGACATGACGACGATCCGCGTCGAGAGGTACACCGCCTCGGGGATCGAATGGGTGACGAAGAGGATCGTCTTGCGCGTGCGGGCCCAGAGGCTCAGCAGCTCCTCGTTGAGGCGGTCGCGCACGATCTCGTCGAGCGCGCCGAAGGGCTCGTCCATCAGCAGCAGGCCCGCGTCGTAGGCCAGGGCCCGGGCGATCGAGGCGCGCTGCTGCATCCCGCCCGACAGCTGCCAGGGATACTTGTTGGCGAAGCCCGACAGCTCCACAAGCTCCAGCACCCGGGCGGCGCGCTCCTCCCGCTCCGGTCTGGGCAGGCCCATGATCTCGAGCGGCAGGGTGACGTTGGCCCCGATGCTGCGCCACGGGTACAGCCCCGCGGCCTGGAACACGTAGCCGTAGGCGCGCGCCTGGCGGGCCGCGTCGGGCGTCATTCCGTTGACCGTCAGCGTGCCGCCCGTGGGGTGCTCGAGCGCGGCGACGCAGCGCAGGAAGGTCGTCTTGCCGCAGCCCGAGGGCCCGATGAAGGAGACGAACTCGCCCGCGCCCACGGCGAGGTCCACGGCGCGCAGCGCGTGGACGGGGCCGTCATTCGTCCGGAATGTCAGGTCGAGGCCCTTCGCCTCCACGACGTCCGCCATGCACACTCCCCAAGATCGCCGCCCCCAGCATGCCGATCACCGCGCCGCCCGCAAGCTGCAACCCGAGCCGCGGCCAGGACCACCCGTCCCGCCAGGCCAGCGCCGCCTCCGTGATGAGCGAAGCGGGGATCAGGAAGGCGGCGAGGGCGGCTGCGAGGGCGATGGCGTGGCCGTGGGGGCGGAGGGCCGCGTAGGTCCGCCGGACGAGCGGCGTGCCCGCGAGGGCGAAGAGGAGCGCGAAGGGGGTGGCGAGGGGGAGGAGCCAGGGGAGCGAGACGGCGAGCTTG
>CAYZJT010000068.1:0-1463 GCA_964478845.1 uncultured Flavobacteriaceae bacterium
TGAAGAAATCGAAAAACTGTAATGTAGAGACGTAGCAGTGCTACGTCTTTGTGTTTATGGTTGTATTTACCATTTCAATATAGTTTGGCGTTGTATATGTCGTATTCGTAGGTGGAATATATGGGGTTATCTGTGTCGTGTTCGGGTTGCAGGGAGGGAGACGTAGCACTGCTACGTCTCTACAAATTATTTCACCCGTGCCCTAAACCTAACAAAACCGTAGGAAGTATTAGGAGTACCTGGATCTGTAGCGTTAGGTAAGTTACCTAAAGGATTAGTCGAATTATCTACATCCTGTAGGTTAACAACAATTGCACCGTTGGTATTTGTACCGTCACATTGAATATTAGGATAAACAGTCGAAGGTTCATTTCTAGCTGCGAAATATTGACCTAAATCCCCATCTTGAACGTTACTCAAAGATTCCTGTGTATCTTCGTATTCCCAGAGAATTCCTCTATCTGCACTTTGTAATCCTCCCGTTGCTTGATTTATTTCACCGTTAAAACTGTTGGGAATAAAAGTCACTGTTGCGGGTACTCTATCGCAAAATAGTACGTTTCTCGCTGGAACGTTTCCTGTAGACAAGAAGTAAACAGTATATTCAATTTCGTCACCGGGTTTTACTTTTCCTGCGTTAATTGCTCCTTTTAAATAGTTATCTGGCCATTTTGGATTATCGTCGTCATCTGAAGTATTATCATTGTCAGAAGAATTTAATAACAGAGTTCCATCGTTGGGGTTGGTGGTTTGATTGTTTATTGCGGTAATGCGCTTAACCAACACAACTTTAGGTACACCGTTATTATTTGCACCCGCACTAGTAACCCGACTTGCTGTATCATCGCTATCTATTGTTGGTAGATAATTTGCACAACCTTGAGTTTGAGCATTCGCACTTGTAGTTGGTTCCCAGCAAGCACTGGTGTTATCATCAAGTCCATTTTTGGTTAAACTGATGGATTGTCCATCGCTAGCACCAGCTAAGGCAGATTGATGAGTACTCTCCCATAGGTTGAAGGAAGTTGGCGGCGGTGTATTGATAGCATCACCGGAACCATATGCGACATAATCAACAATTTTACTGTCGGGATCGTACAGCCAAATATCATCACCAGTGTTGTTAAGCTTGGGTGCATTTCCTAACCAAGCTTCAAAAGCAGCCCCGGTTGCTTGACGATCTGGAGTATTAGTCTCATCACCAATCCAAATTACAGCGTATTCCCCAGGTTGTAAAGTCGTACCGCTGGGGAATTCATAAGGGCTAGAGCTACCAGTTATGCTGCCAGTATCATCGGTGTCGTTGGCAATAATATTACCATCCATCAACTTCCAACCAGTTAAGTCAACCGCAGAAGTAGAAGCATTGTAGATTTCAATAAATTCGTCGTTGGCAGCAGCAGAAGTTCCATTTTCGTTGTAGAGTACTTCGTTGATGATGACTTGACCTGCATCGGGAGATA
>CAYZJT010000069.1:0-1460 GCA_964478845.1 uncultured Flavobacteriaceae bacterium
ACGACAGGATTAATATAGATTTTCGTTAGCTTTTAAATTGATTTTTCTGTCTAACTTAAACTACAAACTACAAACTGAATGAGCAATCATGATGTTGGGTTACGACAGGATTAATATAGATTTTCGTTAGCTTTTAAATTGATTTTTCTGTCTAACCCAACCTACAAATTTTAGGTGATGTTGGGTTACGACAGGATTAATATAGATTTTTGTTAGCTTTTAAGTTGACTTTGCTGTCTAACCCAACCTACAAACTACAATTTGATCAATTACCAATTACCAATTACCAATTACCAATTAGCAATTCCTTACATTTAAACTTCTAATTTAACCCGAATTACACCTTGACGCATTTTCTTCTGTCTCTGTATCCAAGATAGACGAAGTGCTTTATTTACTAAACGAGCTAATCTAAAAACAATTTTTCTTAAAAATAAATTTTTGGGCAATATTTCGTGTTGCCTACCTTCTTCTTTTTGCAGCTGTTGAATACGGATAATTTCTGGTTCTCTTTCTTTCTGAATTTGTGAGAATACTTTATCAATTTCTTTATTTTCAGTTTCTTTAGTTAATACAGGTACAAGATGATTTACGGCGACAATTACATCGCGTAATGCAACGTTAATTCCTTGTGCGCGGATGGGAGACATGGGGTGAGCGGCATCACCTAAAAGTAACACTCCCGGAGTATGCCAAGATGGACAAAGACCAATTACAGTTGATAGTTTAATAGGTTTTTCGATAGAATCTGCATGATTTATAAAATGTTCTGCTAACCATGAAGGTGATATTGATGCAAACATTTGTGCCCATTCTGCTTTTGTATGTTCGCTAATATTTGTGTTTTTTTGATTACTAGATACAGTCCAACCGAGATGTAATTTTCCGGCTTCTGCTCCATGAAATACTGCAAATGCATTTTCACCGTCTCCAATGGCAGTAAATATATTTTCTGTGACAAATTTAGGATTTGCAGCCAATTTGAACCACAGGATATCCATGCTCTTTGGCTGCCGTTTCAATTTTAATCCTGCACGTTCTCTAATTATAGAATTACGCCCATCCGCACCAATTACTATGTCAGCTGCAATTTCTCTTCCATCAGCTAATTTAACTCCTGCTACACGATTATCAATTAATAGCAAATCTTTAACAGCTACACCTTGAATAAATTCAAAATGATTGTACTTTTGAGCTTCTAAAATTAAATTTTCAAGTAAAGGTGGCTGAGAAACTAGAGTACACGATCGAGTATCTGCTTCTATGGGTTCGTTAACTTTAAATAATGTTTTTTTGTTTAAAACAAATTCCCATGCATTGAGTTGTCGATGAGGAATTTGTTCGAGTATTTGTGATAATCCCATTTCCGACAGAGCATTTAAACCACTTGGCATTAATGCTTCCCCGCGAAATACTCTACGGAAGTCGGAAGTTGCTTCAACTAATGTGACTGCAATACC
>CAYZJT010000070.1:0-1407 GCA_964478845.1 uncultured Flavobacteriaceae bacterium
CCTTGAAGTCCCCGAAGTACTTCGTGATCGCCGCCGTCAGCGTCGTCTTGCCGTGGTCCACGTGGCCGATCGTGCCCACGTTCACGTGCGGCTTCGTCCGCTCGAACTTCGCCTTCGCCATGGAGTCTATCGCCTCATCCGTAACGGGGTGGCAGCACCCCGGTCCAACATCGCGCGCCGCTTACTGAGTCGCCCCCCCGAACGCAAGCGTCAGTTCAGCCCCGTCGCGGCGCCCTGCTGCATAGGGTCGAACGGCACGCGCGTCGCCCCGGGCTCGGGCACGAAGAGCTCGGGGTTCTCCTCGATCCAGTTCTCGATCTGCACCGCGACCTGCTCGGCGAGGTTGCCGAGCTGCTGCTCGGCGCCGCGGACGAGGCCCGACCCGACGATCGGGGCGGTGTTCTCCATCCCCTCGAACGCCGTGATCCGGTAGGGCTCGGCGTTGATCTTCTGCCGCGTGGCGTTGTCGAAGACGGTCACGTCGACGATCATCACCGACCGGGGCGAGAAGAGGAACGGCACCCCGGGCTGTGCCAGCACGTAGCCGCCGACCGCCATGCCCACGTGGTAGAGGCCGTCGCCGTCGTAGCGTCCGAGGCGCCGACGCACGGCCCCCTCGACCTCGGCCTTGATCTGCTCGTCCGAGATGACGCGCGAGAACGGCCCCTGCTCGGGCCGCTCCACCTTGGCGAGGGCGTAGCCGAGGCGGAAGTCGCCCACGGGATCCGGTCGCTCGGCCAGGGGCTCGCCGGCGCAGGCGGCGAGCCCGAGGATCAGGGCGATGGTCGGGATGGCGCGCATCGGGTCCCCCAGTCTCGGGCGGGCAGCGATAGAGGACGCCTCGGCGGGCCGCAATCCGCGATCCTCAGGTGAACCGGTTGTCCCTCGGGAACCCGCGCGGCGCCATCCGGCCGGCGCCGGCGCGAGCTCCGGCCCAGTCTTCGAGCTCCCGTTCGGTGCGGATCCGCCCCGCCGGATCGCGCCAGGACAGCCCGTCGGCCAGCGTGAAGGCGCGCGCGTCCGAGAGGCCGCCGTCCTTGTACCGCTGCAGCCGGACACCCTTGCCGCGACCCATCCGCGGCAGCTCGGCCAGGGGAAAGACCAGCAGCTTGCGGTTCTCGCCGACGACGGCGACGTGATCGCCCCGGGCCTCGCGACAGACCCGCGCCACCGCCCCGCCCCGAAGGTTCAGCACCTGCCGCCCGCCGCGGGTCTGCGCCGCGATCTCGCCCTCGGGCGCGACGAAGCCGTCGCCGGCCGAAGAGGCGACCAGCAGCTCCCGCCCGGCGTCGTGGACGAAAAGGGCGAGGATCTCGGCCTCGTTCGGCAGGTCGATCATCAGCCGCACCGGCTCGCCCAGGCCGCGGCCGCCGGGCAGGGTCGCCGCCGGGATCGTGTAGGCGCGGC
>CAYZJT010000071.1:0-1406 GCA_964478845.1 uncultured Flavobacteriaceae bacterium
TGAGGTTCTGGAGCATCTGGATGAGACCAATGAGCGTGCCAATCATCCCGAAGGCGGGGGCGTAGAGCCCGGCCGTGTCGCAGACGCGCGCGAGCAGGCGGGGCGGCCGGGTGCTCTCCTCGGCCTGCGCCTGCATGACCTCCTCGATCTCGGCGGCCTCGACGCCGTCGACCATCATCTCCAGCCCCATCCGGAGCAAGGGGTGCTCGGTGTCCGCGAGCCGCGCGTCGAGGGCGAGGAGCCCCTCGCGCCGGGCGAGGCGGGCCAGCGCGGTCAGCTCGTCCACGTGCGCGCCGAGGGCGGGCGGCTGGAAGCCGAGGAAGCCTTTGAAGGCGGGCACGACGCCCTTCATCTCGTCGAGCGAGAACGCGACGAGGAGCGCCATCGTCATCCCCCCGAGCACGATCGCGAGCGAGCCGAGGTCGAGGAACGTCTGCCAGCCGTCGCCCATGAGGATCGTCCCGAAGATGAGGACGAACCCTCCGACGAGGCCGATGGGTGTGGACTTTTCCATGGGACGGCGGGGGGTGCGGAAAGGTGTGGCCGCAGGCGGCGGAAAAAGATGCCGCGACCACTAGAAAGCGGCGGCTCCGGCATGGGCGCTCACGCGGGGAGCGACGCGTCGGCATACGCTCTCGTTATCGGCCGGGGACAGCGGTCCGAAGGGGGACGGCCAGATAATTCAGCCCGAGCCCTCTCGGCCCCCCATCGCGCGCGCGCCACATCGCGCGTCCCCCCGCTAAGCGGGCGTGCGGGTGGCGACCGGCCGTGCCGAGCGACCGAGGGCGTTCCCGAGGGCGTCGGCGATGCCCGAGAGCGGGACCGACGCCGCGGCGACGCCCGCCTCGGCGACGGCGCGCGGCATGCCGTAGACCACGCACGAGGCCTCGTCCTGGGCCAGCACGCTCCCGCCGGCCTCCCGGATGCGCAGCGCGCCTTCGAGCCCGTCCTTCCCCATCCCCGTCATCACGAGCCCGAGCACGTTCCGCCCGTAGACCGCCGCCGCCGACTCGAACAGCACGTCTACCGACGGGCGGTGCAGCAGCTCCGCCGGCTCCGGCGAGAGCACGGCCGAGACCGAGCGGTCGAGGGGGTTGCGGCGGAGGGCGAGGTGCTCGCCGCCGCGGGCGATGAGCACGCGCCCGCGCTCGAGCCGCATCCCGTGCTCGGCCTCGCGGACGTCGAGCGCGCTGTGGGCGTCGAGCCGCTCGGCGAGGGAGCGGGTGAAGTGCGGCGGCATGTGCTGGACGATCGCAATAGGGACGGGGAACGTCGCTGGGAGCTTGGGGAGGAGCTCCTGCAGCGCGAGCGGGCCGCCCGTGGACACCCCGATCACGAGCACCTCGGCGTGGCGGGCGCGGACGGCAGCCGGGGCCGTCGCCCTCGGCGGTGCGGCGGCCGAACCG
>CAYZJT010000072.1:0-1403 GCA_964478845.1 uncultured Flavobacteriaceae bacterium
AGTGGAACGGCCACTACGGGGCCCGCATCTATCACCCGCTGATCACCTCGATCGCGTCACGCCAGAGGCGTGCCTTCGGCACGACGACGGGCGACATGCTCGATGCCCGGCTCAGGGCGGGCAACGTCGGCACCGCGGACGGCGCGCTGGACGTGATCCTGGACGTCGTGGACCGGGCGCGGAAGAGCTTCTGCGACGTGGCGATGGTCCGGATCGACGCGGGCTTTCCGTCGGCGGCCCTGCTGGCCGGTCTCGAGGCGCGGAACATCGACTACGTCTCGCGTTTGCGGGCGAACGCGGCGCTGGACCGTCTGGCCGCGCCCTTCATGAAGCGTCCGCCGGGACGGCGGCCCGCCGAGCCGCGCATGTGGCTTCACGAGCTTCGCTACCAGGCCGCGAGCTGGGACGCGCCCCGGCGAGTGGTCCTGGTCGTGAAGGAGCGCGAGGGCGATCTGCTGCTGGACCGCTTCTTCCTGGTGACCTCGCTCGCCTGGACGGCGAAGACGCAGCGCGCGGTGCTGACGCACTACCGCGAGCGCGGCAAGGCCGAGGGCCATATGGGCGAACTGAAGGACGTGCTGACCCCGGCGCTGTCCTCGACCAACCGGGCGAAGTCCCACTGGCGCGGCAGCACGCCCAGGTCGAAGACCCCGGCCGTCGACGCCTTCGCGTGCAACGAGGTGCGGCTGCTCATCGCCTGCCTGGCCTACCAGGTCATGCACGTCGCGCGCCGCGCGATGGCGGAGGCGACCGGCACGGGCTGGAGCCTGCGCCGCCTGCGCGAGCGGGTCCTGCGGGCGGGCGCACGGCTGGTGGTCTCCGCTCGGCGCATGACGCTGGCGCTCTCCTCGGCCGCGGCGCCGTTCTGGGCCGTGCTCTGGCCAAGGCTCATGGCGCTGCACTGGGCAGGTCCGTAGCACCTGCGATCGCCGACAGTCTGGAAGGCCGCCAACGCCCCTGGGCGGCGAACCGTCGTGCGCCGGGAGCACCGGATCGCGCCGCGTAAAGCGCCGTCAGCTCCCATCGCGCCCGTCAGGAGCCTCAAGCCCCGCTATCGGCCGGTCCTCCTGTCACCCGACTGCGCCGACACCGCCCGTCACGCCGCCGCGACGCTTCCCCGACGCCAGGAAAACGCATTCGGTGAATAAGGCGGGCAGTACAGCAGACCTTTTTAACTATGGGGCTTTCTCCGGGCACGCGTCAAATATAATTTGCAGCCTGAATTCTAGAAAAAAAATCTGCCCAAGAGCCCAAGACTACAATATCTTCATTTTCCCCAATATCAGGAGCTCCTACGTACACGGCTTCGCCGGTCTCATCGACGAACAAGCCAAACTGAGTTCCGCATCCATCAGAACCGAAGAACCAATATTTTGGGTCATACGTACCATCGTTCGCTACCC
>CAYZJT010000073.1:0-1392 GCA_964478845.1 uncultured Flavobacteriaceae bacterium
TAAATTAGTATTGAGTAATTAGTATTCAGTATTGGGTATTGAGTATTGAGTATTGAGTATTGAGTATTGGGTATTGAGATGGTTTGTGTGGAGATGAACCGTATTATCATCTTTAATCCGATCCTCACGTCATTTTTTTAATACTTGATACATCACATTTAATACTTCATACATTTTATTTTGTAGCTTTTTCAGTAGAGATGTCAGTTAATCGAGCTACGAGCGACCAGTGACTTTCTACTAATTATCGATCGACGAGGCAAATATCCGGGAGGTGAAAAGAATTAGTCGTCAATTAAACGTATATAAGCGTTTATAAACGTTTATAAACGGATAGATCCGCTGCTGGCGCGGGTTTGAGGAGATCAGCGATTTGTTGGGTTTTATGAGAACAGAAGTAAAATCATACAGATAATTTAGAATTAGTTGGTCTTTATACCTTCGACATTGACATTGAAGTGGACTTGAATTGAAAAGTAAGCTTTGGATGAAGTGGAGTTCTCGCAAAGACGCTAAGGCGCAAAGCTTTTGAAGATTATGCTCAAGATTGTCACGGAAGCGGACTTGAATTCAAGAGTGAGTTTTAGATGAAGTGGGGTATCTTTTTCTCGCAAAGACGCTGAGGCGCAAAGTTTTTAAAGATTATGCTCGAGATTGTCGCGGAAGCGGACTTGAATTCAAGAGTGAGTTTTAGATGAAGTGGAGTTCTCGCAAAGACGTTAAGGCGCAAAGTTTTTGAAGATTATACTACGAAGTGTTTTGAGTTGATTATACAATAGAGACATTCATACATAAATCCATCATTAAGAAATAAAGACTTTAGCTAAATTTGAGATTCATACAAGAAGCCATATGATTTCAAAAACCAGACTTAAAGAGCAAATTGATAAGTTTCCGGATGAAAATATTTCCATCGACGAGCTCATAGAACGATTGCTATTTATTGATAAGCTTGAAAATAGAATGAAGGACTCGGAGAAGGACGAAACGTTGACGGAAGAACAAGTTGAAAACGAGATGAAGCGATGGTTCAAATCAAATGGCTGAGGAAAGCACTGCTCGATCTTCAAGACATCTACGATTACATATCCAAGGATTCCGAGCGATATGCTCAGAGACAAATAAATAAAATAGTAAAGCGCACTATTATCCTAAAAACTCAATTAGAATGTGGCAAGATCGTTCCTGAGATAAACCGTAGTGATATTCGTGAATTAGTCGAAGGCCGTTACCGGATTATATACAAAATCGTTAATGACAATTTGGTGCACATTCTAATGATTCATCACAGTTTGAGAGATTTGTCGAGAAGAGTTGAATAGCATTGCTCCTCAAATATTCATTTAGCTTTGAGCTACTAACGAAATACCACAGACCACCGACCAATATGTA
>CAYZJT010000074.1:0-1390 GCA_964478845.1 uncultured Flavobacteriaceae bacterium
GGCCGGGCGAATACGCCGTGCTCGTCCGCGACCCCGAGCTATTCCAACTCCAGTTTCCCGACGTGCCGTTCGTCGCCGTCGACGGCTTCCCCACGCTCAACAACAGCGGCGACCGGCCGACGATCCGCTCTGGCGATACGATCATCGACGCGGTTCCGTACGAATCGAGTTGGGGCGGCACGGACGCTGCGCTCGAACGCCGCGACCCGGCCGGGCCGAGCGCGAGTGCGTCGAACTTCGCCACCTCCACGGACCCGCGCGGCGGGACGCCCGGCGAGCAGAACTCCGTGTTCGAGGTCGATACGACACCGCCCGTGCCGCTCAGCACGGCTGTCACGGACGGCGGCCTGACCCTCACCGTGGGGTTCGACGAGCCGCTCGACCCGGCGACCGTCGTTCCGGGCAACTTCACGCTCGACGACGGCGCGCCCGACATAGCGAACGCGGGCTATGACGCCGACAGTTTCGCGGCCGTGTTGACGCTCGCCGCCCCGCTCGCTCCGGGTACGTACGCCCTCACCATCGACGGCGTCGCGGACGCCTCGGGCAACGCGACTGTCGGCACCGAAATCGCCGTAGTCTTCGACCCCGACCTCACCCCGCCCGCGCTCGCGGCGGTCGGCGCGCTCGACGCGACGACCGTGGCCGTCGTGTTCACCGAGGCCGTGGACGAGACGACGGCCGGCACGCCGTCGAACTACGGCATCGACGACGGCATCGGACAGCCCGCGAGCGTGGCCGTCGCGCCGGACGGCGACCCCGCCCGCGTCGTCCTCACGCTCGACACGCCGCTCACCGGGCCGCAGACGTACACCCTCACGGCTTCGGGCGTCACGGACCTCGAAGGCAACGTGCTCGACTCCGACAGCGCGCCGTTCTTCTTCGGCGAAGGCGACGTGCCCGCGCCGCGCGACCTCGTCGTCAACGAGATCATGTACGACCCGCCGGACGCTTCCGCCAACGAGTACGTCGAGCTCTTCAACCGCTCCGACGGCACGTTCGACCTCAGCGCGTTCACGCTCTCCGACGAAAGCACCACGACGCCGATCGCCGTCGACCCGGTCTTCCTGCTTCCGGGCGAGTACGTCGCGCTCGTCCGCGACCCCGACCTCTTCCAGCAGCAGTTCCCCGACGTGCCGTTCGTCGCCGTCGAGGGCTTCCCCGGCCTCAACAACGGAGGCGATGCCGTCGTCGTGCGCTACGTGCCCGACGCCGTCACGGTCGATTCGGTGCGCTTTCAGCCGGACTGGGGCGGGACCGACGCATCCCTCGAGCGCCGCAGCCCCGACGGCCCGAGCAACTCGTCCTCGAACTGGGCGACCTCGACGGACCCGCGCGGCGGTACCCCGGCCGCGCCGAACAGCGTCCCGCCCGACACCGCGCCGCCCGT
>CAYZJT010000075.1:0-1384 GCA_964478845.1 uncultured Flavobacteriaceae bacterium
AGGCGAGCTTTTGCAGCGTGTTGTACTTCTCGCCGCCCTCGGCCTCGAAATGGCCTTTCAGGTGGTGGCGGATGTCGTTCCAGAGGTTCGCCGGCGACCATGCGCTGAGCGGGGCGGCGAGGTCGCGGGCAAAGTGCCGGTTGGCGACCATCGCGATCCAGATGCCGAGCAATGCCAGCGCGAACACCCATGCGCCGACGAGGTGCCAGTCGCGCGCGACGGCGAGGTTGTAGCGTTGCGGCAGCGTCGCCCATCCCGGAAAGCGGATCACGCTGAGCCAGGCGTCGGCAGGGGCGAAGCCGTAATCGCCCCAGTACAGGTAACGGTGGGCGTTGGAGATGTTGAGGCCGCTCATGAACAGCACGATCAGCGCGGCGGCGTTGATCCAGTGCCAGATGCGCGTGCTGATGGCGTGGCGGGGCCGCATCCCGCGCTTGGCATTCTCGTTCATGCGTCCCCCTCGGCCCCCTTCCTTGCAAGATAGATGACGTCGCGGTCCTGATCGAGCAGGTGCTGCCCGCTGTCGATGTAGAGCGTCGATCCGCTCTTGAGCGCGCCGCCCGCCATGAACCGCGCGGCCTCGACGATCTCGTCCGGCCCCGTCTTGCGACCCAGCAGGTTGAGGCGATGCGAGACCTCGGTCTCGTCCTCGGTCTGGTCGTGGCTGGCAAGTATGGCACCGGGTGCAAGGCCGTAGACCCGCACCGAGGGATTGCTTGCATGGTGCTTGGCGAGCATCGCGATCGTCGCGCCGAGCGCATGCTTGGACATCGTGTAGCTGAAGAAGTCCGGATTGGGATTGGCGAGCTTCATGTCGGTGATCTGGATCACGCTGCGGATCGACGCGGATCGCGCGCTGCGCAGATAGGCCTGCGCCATGCGTGCAGGAGTGGTTGCGTTGATCTGCATCGCCGACCGGTTCGTTGCCGGGGCGAGCCTGGTTACACCGTCATATTCGAAAATCGACGCGGAATTCACGAGGCAGCGCCAGTCGCCAAGGCGCTCTGCAAGCTCCTCCACCATAGCCTCGCCCGCATCGCCATCGGCAAGGTCGCAGGCGACCGTCTCGGCGGAGGGGAGGGTGGCGGCGAGAGCCTGTGCGCGCTCCCCGCTTGAATTGTAGTGGATGACCGTGTGCCAGCCTGCTGCGGAGAAACCGCGCACGATGGCGGCGCCGATCCGGGTCGCGCCGCCGGTGACGAGGATCGAGGGCAAGCTCATGCCCCCGTGCCGTATCAGCGCGGGGGCAAGGCTTCAATCCGTGACCGGCATCACCGGTTCGAGGGATCAGCGGCAGCGCAGGTCGCCGCGGTCGATCTCGCGCCCGAGGACAGCGCCCAGCGCGCCGCCGAGCAGCGTGCCGACGGGGCGGTCGCCGCGCGTA
>CAYZJT010000076.1:0-1380 GCA_964478845.1 uncultured Flavobacteriaceae bacterium
CGCGCCCTTTAGATTTGCAATATAGAGTTAGTATTAGAAAAGTACTAGCTTTGAAAGGGCTTAGGTGAACTACCACCGCGCCAGGGTTATTAGGCCCGAACCGTGAATTAGTCCTTAGCTCTTATGTTTGATTGAACGTGCCGGTTAGAATATTAAGCTTTCAGGCTTACCAAAGGGATCAGCAGTTACAATCATTTTTTAACCAATCTATCACTATGAAATTTACACACTTCGTTGGTATTGACATTTCCAAAGAGCATTTTGATGCTAGCTACTGTTCAGAAGAACAGCCTGAGTCATTCATGCATGAGAAGTTTGCGAATTCGGCCGCAGGGGGCAAACAGTTACTCAGGTGGCTAAAGAAGCAGCAAGTGGTCTCAGATCAGTGCTTTGTTGCCCTGGAACACACCGGCTGGTACACGCTAGAATTATGCTGTTTCCTACAAGATAAACAAGTAGCTTTTGCGCTCTATGCCCCATTGCACCTTAAACGGTCATTAGGATTAACCCGAGGTAAAAACGACAAGGTGGATGCCCGACGATTAGCTTATTATGCATTTCTCCATCGCCATGAGTTGAAGCTGACCCCGTTACCATCAGCTAGCTTGCTGAAGCTTAAAAACTTGTTTGCCTTTCGGGAACGGCTTGTTAAAAACCAAGCCAGTCTCAAACAAACAATTAAGGATTTGAAGGGTACGGCCCACCTAGTGGATAATAAATTCATCATCAAGCAGTCAGAAAAGCAATTGAAGTTGGTCAAGCAGCAAGTCGAGCAGACCGAAAAGCAGATTGAGGCGGCGATTAAAGAAGATGAACAGTTGCAAAAAAGCCTTAGACTTTTGTGTTCTATTCCTGGTATTGGCTTTGTAACGGCGGTAGCGCTGATCTTAGTGACGAATAACTTTACCGCGTTTAGCGACAGCCGTAAATTTGCTTCTTACTGTGGAGTAGCCCCCTTTGAGCATACGTCGGGTAGTAGTATCCAGGGTAAAACAAAAACGAGTCATCTAGCGAATAAGCGTATCAAATCATTGCTTAGTAATTGTGCAGCGACGGCTATCCAATTCGATGAAGAACTGAAAAACTACTATCAAAGAAAACTGAAAGAAGGAAAGCCCAAAATGGTCATTATCAACGCTGTGAGAGCCAAACTAATCAACCGCATTTTTGCTACGATCAGCCGAGGTACTGAGTACGTAATCTTCAGATACTATGGACAAGCGGCTTAAAGAAGATATGATCTAATTATTATCATTAAGGTGTTGAAATGTGGGTTAACTCAAAGAGTTATCCATATTTCAACACCCCCAACATGAAAGTCACTTTCTTGGAAATATTATACACAGAAAGCTTGTATTAACCTTAGAATTCACGGTGGCC
>CAYZJT010000077.1:0-1357 GCA_964478845.1 uncultured Flavobacteriaceae bacterium
AAGAATTGAAAGAATACGCTCGGAATTTGCAGATTTTTCTAAATCCGAATTTGAGTCATGGCTGAATTGAGCAAAGAACAAGAAAGCCTGGTCATTGACTTTCTCAAGCGCTGGGGTATTGAATCTCCGGAACTATTGGTTGAAATGACTGATCATTACTGTGAGATGGCTATGGAAAAAATCGAGAAGGGATGGTCATTTGAGAAAATCTTGGACAGTTGGAAAACAAAGCCGAATTATCTATCACTTCGAAAGATTCAGGCAGAATATTCCAAAAACTTTAAGAAGCAATGGTTTCAAGAGCATGTAAAGGCTTTTAAAAAGCTCTTTTTCACCGGACAAATAATTTGGTTGCTAATTGGGGTGTTGGGGATTCTTGGCATTTACCACATAGGGCTGGGCGAAATCTTAAGTCTTTTGGCCGTTCTTTATTCAATTACGGTAACCTGCTTATTCTCATATCTTTATTATTCTGAGAAATATCACCGTTTTACTCAAACGCGTGAAAGTGTCATGGTATGGATCGGGTGCTATTGGTTGCTTTATCATTATGCAATGCAAGGTCATTTTAAATCGCTTTGGCAGGGGAATTTAGAAGCGTTCAACCCATACCTTCTTATATTCATGCTACTGTTGAACGCTGGATCGTATAATATTTTCCAATCCCAAAGAGAACGATTAAGAGGAATTCGAGCCGAATTTTTAACCGAACCCGAAAAATTTCAACGAAGATGAAGAACCAATATTTGAGCGAAGTTCAGCTTGAGCAGGTCAGCGCCGTCTTGAAAAAGTACGGCATCGAAAGCGATGATCTTTTGGACGAGCTCGCCGATCACTATGCCCGACTCATCGAAGAGCGCATGGAAAGCGGGAAGACTTTTGACGAAGCTTTCGGAAAATTCGTTTCGGAAAATTCCTGGTTGAAATTGAGAAAGTTACAACACGCACATTGGAAGTATTCCGAAAAATCACTTCTCAAATTTATTTGGAGATCACTTCAATCGCTGTACTCTTTTCCCAAGCTGTTTATCCCGATTTCTGCGGCCGTGCTGCTTTACTATATTTTGAATTTTGATACCACCTGGTCTCGAATGCTTTTGGTCGGAGCCCATATAGGTCTTATCCTTCAAACTTTAGCTCTTTTCATCATCGCTTTCGTGAAGTACCGAAACCACAAGATCATGGACATTGGCTATGTGGCTCAGGTAAGCTTGAGTGTGTTTTACGCCATGATTATCTCTACTTGGTCTGACACGTGGAATGTGTTCAACCCATGGATGCCGTCAGAAGTCGGAATTTACGTTCAGTTAGGATATTACCTGCTCATTGCTCATTTGGCTTACTTGCATTACTGCGT
>CAYZJT010000078.1:0-1341 GCA_964478845.1 uncultured Flavobacteriaceae bacterium
GGCCGGATGGCTCGCGGTGCCCTCGGCCATCATCATGCGCCAGGCCGTCGCGTCATCGGCCCCGAGCGGGCGGACGGTCATTCCTCGTGACGGGGGGCGCGGCCGGAGACGGCCGCGTGGGGCCGGGCCACGTCGCGCAGCGTCGCGTCGAGGCAGTCGCAATGCGCCTCGACCAGCCCGTCGCCCGCGAAGGTGAGCCGCACCGTGCCGGCCGCGTCGCCCTCGGCGCCCGACGGCTCCCACTCGAGCGCGAGCAGCGACAGGACGGTGCCCGAATCTCCGGGCGCCACGCCCTGCCCGCGCACCGAGGTCACGTCGCCCAGCGTCAGCATCGCCCGCACCCGCTCGGGCGTGGCCGCGCCCTTCTCCCAGCGGAAGCGCGACAGGAGCAGGTCGAGCCGGCGGGCGCGGCGCGCGAAGCGCATGTCCGCGGCCGTCAGCACGGCGTCCTGGCAGAGCGCCGAGACGACGCGCAGGTCCTCCGGGTCGGTCGCCCAGAGGCGCAGGGGGCGGCCGTCGGCCTCATCGAAACGGGCGTCGGTCACGAATCCTCCTCGGGCACGGGGGGCGGGGGGGCCTCGGTCTCCGCATCCTCGGCAACGGCGCGGGCGCGGGCCTGCGCCTTGCGGCGGCCCATGTTGGCCTTCAGCGCCGCCTTCAGCCGGGCCGCGCGGGGGTCGGGGTCTGATCGTGCCATGACGCGGTCGGACCTAGCCCCGGAGGGCGCGCGGGTCCAGCGTCTATGGGGGAGAATGGTGCTGCTGGAGAGAATTGAACTCTCGACCTCTCCCTTACCAAGGGAGTGCTCTACCTCTGAGCTACAGCAGCGGCACGGGGGGCGATTAGACGAGCGCCGCTTGCCGCGCAACCCCTCATCTCCGAGGCGCGGCGCCGCCCCGCTCAGCCCGCGCGGCAGACGACGAAGCGGCAGGCCGCGACGTCGGGCTGGCCGCAACAGGCGGTCTCGCGGCAGCGGCAGTCGGGGGCCACGAGGACGCGGTAGAGCCGCTCGAACACGGCCGCATGCCAGTGGCAGACGGGCGCGTCGGCGCGCTCGTGGCAGGCGAGCGGGTTCGCCCCGATCTCGAAACGCCACGGCCCATGGGCGGCGAAGCGGCCGCTCCCCGCGAAGGTCCAGGCATGCCGGGCGATCGCGCGCGACAGGAGCGGCGCGGCGAGCGCGGCGGGAAGCAGCGTCAGGACGCGCCGCACGCCGATCGGGATGCGGTGCTCCAGGATGTAGTCGGCCGTTCGCCGCCCGGCCTCGGCGGCCAGCGCGGGGGCGAGGACCGGCTCCTCCAGCCGGACCTGGCGGTGCAGGCGCAGCGCGTCGCCCTCGGC
>CAYZJT010000079.1:0-1326 GCA_964478845.1 uncultured Flavobacteriaceae bacterium
ATCCGCCTCGTGATGACGCTGCGCGGCGGCGACCGCCCGAAGAATGCCCACGAGGAGTTCGACGGCGTCTCCGTGATGCCACGTTCTAAGTGGGAGCCGTGGTTGCTCTACAGAAAACCCGTCGAGGGGCGCGTGCAGGACAACCTTCGGAAGTGGAAGACGGGTGGCCTCCGGCGGATCTCGGACGAAAAGCCGTTCGGCGACGTGATCCCCTCACATCCGACGCAGAAGAACGAGAAGGACATCGCGCCACACCCGAGCCTGAAGCCGCAAGCGTTCATGCGACAGGTCGTCCGCGCGGCGCTCCCGCTCGGCGAAGGCGTCGTGCTCGACCCGTTCGCGGGGGCCGGCTCCACGCTCGCCGCGGCGAACGCCGTCGGCTACGAAAGCATCGGTATCGAACTCGATCCGGAGTATTTCGCCCTCGCGCAGGAAGCCGTTCCAAAGCTGGCCGCGCTCGACGTGAGCTAACCGCGGTCGAGATAGACCCACTCCGTGCGGAGCTTCGCGATGCCCTCGGCGTGCAGCGTCGCCGTCCGCGTCCCCAGTTCGCCTCGGTCGTTCCTCCGAAAGTCATCCGTGGAGACGTGACCGAGGTAGACTTCGGTGAACCGGAGCGGGGCGCGCTGAGACGCCGGCTGCGTCTCCGTATCGGCGCGGTACACGAACACGCAAAGCCACTGCGCACGAGCGCCGTGCATGTCTACCGCCCCGCCCCGCTTCTTGGTCGTTTTGACCTCGATCCCCTCATCGCCGGACTGGACGGCGTTGTCGGGATACACGCCTTGCACGACCAGGTCGGGGTGGCCGTTGAAATACTCGTTCTCGGTGAGCGAGCGGGCGTGCTGCGCAAGGCTCGCCGTCAGCATATCCGAGATCATGCCCGAGAGAGCGGCCGGACGCATCATGTCTTCCATCCGGCGGAGGCCCTTCGCTACGAGGTTCGAGTTCACGTCGAACAGGAAGTCGTACACGTCTTGCATCGCGATCTCGAAGTCGGCGAGCCGCAGCGAATAAGGGAGCGAGCGATCGCGGTTGAACTTCGCAGGATCGACCGTTTGCCGGGTGAGAGACATGTCGTTGGGGCTGATTCGACTACGGAAACGACGGGAAGCTACGGCTCCACGGACTCGCCGCGCGCCGGGATCGCGACGTCGCGGTGGCCGTCGGCTTCGAGCGCGGCCCGCATCTTCTCCTGCCGATCGAGGTCGCCGTGGACGAGGAACACGGTCCGCAGCCGCTCGCGGTCCTGCGCCCCGACGAAGTCTACGAGGCCGGGCTCGTCGGCGTGGGCGGAGAAGTAGTTGAGCACGGCGACCTCGGCCT
>CAYZJT010000080.1:0-1322 GCA_964478845.1 uncultured Flavobacteriaceae bacterium
TCCTCAATGACTTGAGAAACGAAATCTTCCACATCAAAATCTTCGATGGCAGCTCGCACCACAAACTCATCCATCGTCACCATCTTGGCGATGTCTTTTTCTTGGGCGGAAAGGCTGAAAGCCATTAAAAATAGAGGTAGAACCGTGATTGCCTTCATAGAATTAATGAACGAAAATAGTGCGCTTAAGTTTTCCTACGTATAGAAAGAAAGCTTCCATTCAGGCATATGCTTAAAATCTAAAATAGAGCCAAATTCAAAATCGAGAATAATTATTCACTCTGTCGTGATGTGATACCTTCTTTTATAGTCAAGCATAACTACTTCATGAGATCTAATTCTTCCATTAGCTAAATCTTGTAACCCCCTCCTTATTGACTTTTCAGGTTCCACTGATTGGTTATAGCTCTTTTCATTCCTCTCGCTTTTGATCATCTTTTCTATTATTTAAAGACTCTGAACATTACTAATAACCTTTTGGAATTATAGTAAAAGTAAACGAAGTTCCATCGTTAAAAAGGTAGAACAAGTCTCCGAATCCTGAATCTTCATTATAGGTAAAATACAATTCATTTTTTACTCCCTCATTTCCATCAAGAATCGCTTCTGCAGAGATGTTCCACACTCCGAATTTCTCATCTTCTACCGTGTATTTCCAACGAACCTTCGAGTTTGATAGTTCCCCCCAGCCTTCGCCAATAAAAAGAATTCGCTGATAAGTCTTCCCTCCTTTCAATGGAAATTCGACACGCGGAAAAGGAGCCAATTCAAGAGACTTATAATAGTTGTGTCGCGGTGGATGAAACCAACATGATTCAGCGTTATCAACTGCCCCGGAAGTATCGACTTCAACCCAGCCTATTGACGAAATGTTTCTATATCCGGATGTGTCTGTTTTTTCGAATTGATAATTTATGACCATTTGATATTGTTTGTCCGGTTGCCTGTGCCAAGGCTTATCAGAAACTGAAATTTCCACAGTATCTTTTATGGAGGTATTTTGATATGAAATTCGAACTGCATAAGTCACGGTACCATCCGGTCCAAAAAGTCTTTGCTGACCGTAACTCTGACTTGAGAAAATTAATAAGACAACAATTATTTTATTCATCCCGAGACAAATATTTTTTCTTTCACCGTAAGTTAATTAAAAAGAAAACTACTCTGTCCATCTTACGGAATGGATAGCTATTTTCTTTTGAAAACCATCAGATTTATTACTCCGGGCTATCCTCATTGTTATGTGAGGATAGCCCTAACGGAGCAAATAAAAATAAACCTGTAAGCCGGATTCTGTTCCCTTTCGGGTTTCCATCATTTATC
>CAYZJT010000081.1:0-1316 GCA_964478845.1 uncultured Flavobacteriaceae bacterium
TAATATTAAATATTTAAGAAGGGGCGCAATTTTTGCGTCCCTTTTTTATTTTCGTCCCACTCAAAAAAATACTTTTATCATGTTGAATCGCTTCATCTTATTTTCTCTGGTTTCTCTCCTGAGCTTATCGGCTATCGCACAATTCAGTTCTGACAATTACTCAGTTTCCGCTTACGCTCTTGATGAGGAAAGGACTGAATTCAGAAGAGATGAGTTTTTGGTGAATGTCAGAGTATTTGAATTCGATTCGCGAAAGTTGGAGCCATGGATAGAAGGTATAACTCACCTCAGAGCTTTCGGTGTTGATTTTCGAAAAGGAAAAGGTTCTGACGGATTATATCAATATGTCGACGAAGCCAAAATGAATGAATTTATCTCATTCGCCAAATCAAAAAACCTGAAGGTTATATGGACTCTGAATTTAACGAGTTTCACTTTAGAGAAAGAATTAGCATATGTGGATAATCTCATTTCTAAGGGGTTAAACATCGTCGGTTTTCAATATGGTGGTGAATTTTGGCTAAAGAAATATGCCTACGGAGAGATGAATGCAAAGGGTGTGGTAGAACGTGTACGGATGGATGGTCAAAACAGAGATTACCTGAACTTGCTTGATATGTGGGTGCCGGAAGTGACCGCCAAATATCCCTTGGGAAAATACTTACACATCTTCGTGACGGCCAGTACGACCTCTGAAAAAAACCTGACGCAAAATTACCGTAGGGAATTTAATCAGAAAGTTTTCGATTATGTTACCGGGAATTCAGAGCTGAAAGGAAAAGTGGATTTTTCCTATCATCTTTATGCAGGTGCAAAACCAACCGGTTATAGCAAGGATGAAGAAAGTGTCACAAAGCCTAATCAAGTTGACTGGTCGTTCATTTCAAAGATTCCTTCAGGATCAAGATGGGTTGTTACCGAATCAGGTTATTATACTCAGTCGTGGTCAGATGAACAATTGAAGGAGGCCCGAGATTTTTACACTATGCAGTCACAGAAATTAGGTGAAGATGCATTGATGGGGATTCACGTTCTCTATATTGCCGATAAGGGACAGAATCCTCTGGCTTTATACAACTTAAACGGACGAACTAAAGTGGGTGAGAATATTGATTATTGGTTGAGAAATGAGTCTGATGCCGATATAAATGAATCGGATAGTTCTGACGGCGAAACGAGTGAAGATCAAAACAACTCCACAAATAATAACTCCCAAAACACGGGTGAACCAACATTGGTATCTATTTCTCCGAAATATACGGGCTGGTTTCAATGGATTCACTTTTCGCACACCTTGACTTTTAGCAATGGAAAAT
>CAYZJT010000082.1:0-1310 GCA_964478845.1 uncultured Flavobacteriaceae bacterium
ATGGTTTTTTCATCACCTAAACCCCTTTATTATAGGATAGGTTCGGCAAAAATAATCTATCTGATAAGAATAAGATTTGCTATTTGAAGTTTATGGAATCCATAGGCGTTACCAAAAAATTAAAGAGGTTGGTATCAGGTTCGTCAAAAAGGAAGTCATCGGCAATTCAAGCATATTGCAAAGAAAGGTACAGCTACGGTTGCAGGAAAATTATCAGTTGACGTACCTACAGGGACTTTAAAAAGTATTTTTAAACAAGCACAATTAGAGATAGAATGAAGCATTATTTGGTAATCATAGAGAAGGAAGAAAATAGCTTCGGAGCGTATGTGCCTGATCTTCCGGGATGTGTGGCAGTGGGTAAGTCGCAGGAGGAGGTAAGTCAACTCATTAAAGAAGCCATTCAGATGCACCTGGAGACTATGAAAGAAGATGGGGAAACCATTCCGGAGCCTAAGTCAAGCTCTCTGCAAGTGATGATTGACTGAGAAATTATTTCGTATTCATCATCAATCATCCCTCACTAAAAACCCCTTCAGGATACTGCATCGTGATGCAATGCAGGGAACCGTGCTGCCGGATCAAAGGTTCGCAGTTGATCCCAATAATTTCATGCTTCGGAAACGCCTCCTGCAGAGCTTTTCTGGCCTGTTCGTCTTTTTCAACATTACCATAAAAAGGTAGCAAAACCGCCCCGTTGATGATCAGGAAATTGGCATAAGTGGCAGGCAGACGGTGCCCTTCTTCGTCTATCGCCATCTCCGCCATCGGCAGCGGTACCAGGCGGTAGGGTTTACCATCTTTGGTCGTAAACTGCTGCAGTTCTGTTTCCATCTTCTGCAGTGCCTCATAATGCACATCTGACTTATCCTCACAGCGCACGTAGGCGATGGTCTCCCGGTCGCAGAATCGGGCCAGCGTATCCACATGGCTGTCGGTATCGTCGCCTTCCAGGTAGCCGTGGTGCAGCCATAGTACCCGGTCCAGGTGGAAAGCCTTCTTTAGTTCGGCTTCAATCTCTGCTTTGTCCAGGTGGTCATTGCGGTTGGGGGCCAGCAGGCAGTCGGATGTGGTGAGCAAGGTGCCTTCTCCGTCAGATTCCAGCGCGCCGCCTTCCAGTACCATATGCTGCATATTGCGGTAACTGACCTCTGGAGAGAAAAGTCCGTCACGGTACATACGGCGGGTGAGCAGGTTGTCGTGCTGGGCGGCAAACTTTAGTCCCCAGCCGTTGAAGCGGAAATCCAGCACGACTGGCTTGCCATTCTCCAAAATGGTAATACCTCCATGGTCACGGGCCCAGGTATCGT
>CAYZJT010000083.1:0-1308 GCA_964478845.1 uncultured Flavobacteriaceae bacterium
GCGCCGAGGCGCTGAGCGAGGGCGTCCATTCCGCCGACGTGATCCTGAACATCCTCGCCCGAAGCCGCGATCCGGGACCGCCGGTGACGATCATGACGCCCGAGGCGCTGCGCCTGACCTGCGCGCCGATCGCCGACTGCAACCGCTACGACAGCCTCAGGAGGGCGATATGATGGAGCGTGCCCAAATCCTCGAAGCCATGGGCGAACTCAAGCTCTACGGCATGCGCGGCGCCTACGACGAGATCGTCGCCACCGCCGTGAAGCGACAGCATGAGCCGCAGCGGGTGATCGGCGACCTTCTCGAAGCCGAGATCAACGAGAAGCAGGCGCGGTCGATCAAATACCAGATGACCATCGCCAAGCTGCCGCTGGCGAAGGACATCGACGACTTCGACTTCGACGCCGCCGCAGTGAACGAGACGCTGGTGCGAGACCTCGCCGGCGGCGGGTTCCTCGAGCAGCAGCGCAACGTGGTTCTGATCGGCGGGACGGGCACCGGCAAGTCCCACGCCGCCATCGCCATCGCGCGGGCCTGCATCCGCCGCGGCGCCCGCGGCCGCTTCTTCAACGTCGTCGACCTTGTCAACAAGCTCGAGGCCGAGATTCGCGCAGGCCGCCAGGGCCGCATCGCCGACCACCTCCCCCGCCTCGACTTCGTCGTGCTGGACGAGCTCGGCTATCTGCCCTTCGCTCAGAGCGGCGGGCAGCTCCTGTTCCACCTGATCAGCCGCCTCTACGAGCGCACTTCCGTGATCGTCACGACCAACCTCGCCTTCGGCGAATGGCCCAGCGTGTTCGGCGACGCCAAGATGACGACCGCGCTCCTCGACCGCCTCACCCACCACTGCGACATCGTCGAGACCGGAAACGAGAGCTGGCGCTTCAAGAACCGCGCCTGACCGACCCCCCCGAAAAACGCGACGCGGCTGGGACCCCGCCGCTTCGCCTCCGGCTCCGCGCCAGGGCCCCAGCCGCGCGCCGCACACTCGGCCGGGGTCCCTTTTGGACGCCTACAGGGGGTCCCGCTTCAGTGCTGGTTGACAGCCGACACCGAAGAGGTGTTCGCGTAGGCGCCCCCTCTTGAACGCAGTGGCAAGTCCAAGACGGAAGGCCGCGTCGCCTGTCGGCCTCGCGACCGTCGTCAGGGTAGTCGACACGGGTGCGGAGGATCTCGGTATCCCAGAAGTTCGCCTTGTGCTGCGTGCCTGATCTCTGGGGATTCTGACGCAAGCCAATGTTAAGATTGAGAAGTTTCAGATTTGCGCCTCGGCCCGATCCCGCCGCCACACGTTCTTGCGCACGCTTC
>CAYZJT010000084.1:0-1307 GCA_964478845.1 uncultured Flavobacteriaceae bacterium
CACGGAGGTGGCCGGGGCGCTGCCCGAGGCGACAGCCCTCGGGGCCTCCTATCCCAACCCTGCGCGCGTGTGGAGCGGGGCGTCGGTGACGGTGCCGTTCACGCTCGCCGAAGCGACGGAGGTCCGCGTCGTGGTCTACGACGTGCTCGGGCGGGAGGTGGCCGTGCTCGCCGACGGCGCGATGGAGGCGGGTCGGTACGAAGTGGGGTGGTCAGAGGCACGGTCGCTGCCGTCGGGGACGTACGTCGTACGGCTCACGGCGGGGGCGCTCACACAGACGCGGCGGATGATGCTCCTCCGGTGACGCGTGAGGTTTAGGCCTGTGTGCTCATGCCCGATGTTTGTTCCACACCCCGTGCGGCTGATCTTTGGCCGCACGGGGTGTGGAGCGGAATGGCGGTGCGCAACGCGCTGAGGTCGGCAGCGTGGAGAGAGCTGGCGCATCGTTGTATCGGCGCAGAGGGCCAGCTCGGGGTTACCTCCGGCGGCGGCATAATAGCGGGGCCTAGGAGGTTGGTACCCTCGTCCACAGGAGAACCGGCGCACGCCGTATGAGCTACGAGAGCAGGGTGCTGTAAGGGGCGGCTGTGCTTGGCGGAATGGTAACGATATCGCGACGCGAGTGGGTTGTGATTGTGGCGGAGCGCCCCTAGGTTTCGGGCCTCCATCATCCCGGGGCCCCATTTGGTTTGGGCCTCGAAGCTCCCGGTCCCGGATTCCACGCTCCGCCGCCCCGTCTCAGCATGAGGTGGCGGGGGCATCCCCCTCTTCTGTATGCCTCACCTCGTCGTTTCTGTCTTCGCCCGGTCTGGCGCTCCGGCCAGCCTTCTCGCCGCTCTCCTGGCCGTCCTCCTGCTGATTCCCGACGCGCAAGCGCGAGCGAATCGGTCAGGCCCGGACGCATTCGAGCAGGTAGAGCTCGCAAGCGCGAGCCCTCCGGCTAGTCTCTCGGGCGTCGTCATCAACGAGATCTTGGCCGATCCCAACGACAGCTCACCGTCGGGCGGGTTCGACACAGACGGGGATGGCACGGTGGAGGTCGAGGAGGAGTTCGTCGAACTCTACAACACGTCCGGCTCTGCCGTCGACATCTCGGGGTGGGAGCTTTGGGAGGACGGAAGCGACCCGGTATTCACCTTCCCCGCTGGCACGATGATTCCGGCCGGTGGCTATGTGATCGTGTTGGACGATGGCGGGAGTAGCAGCGGACTTCCGTCCAATTATTACGTGTCGACGGCGTTGGGCCTCGCGAACGGGTCCGACAACGTGTACCTCGTCAACACGGCCAACGAGTTCGTCGAGGTCCG
>CAYZJT010000085.1:0-1276 GCA_964478845.1 uncultured Flavobacteriaceae bacterium
GCGACCATCGCGGGTACCTCTGCCGGTGCGGCGCTTATGAGCCATGTGATGATTACGGGAGATCAACGAAATGAACCCGAATACGAATCGACATATTCTCGATTGGAATACGGAAATGCGATCACCACGGACGGATTAGGTCTTCTCGATAGTGTGATTATTGACCAGCACTTCGTAGCGCGAAGCCGATACAATCGCTTACTCTCCGTGATGGCTGATTTAAATTTTCCCGCAGCAGCGGGAATTGAAGAATCCACAGCGTTGGTTATTTATCCTGAAGGAATGACCGTAGTAGGAGAAGGTCAGGTTATTATATTTGAAAGGGCGGATAAATACACTAAGAGAAACGGGAAAATCGGATTTGAAAAAATGACTTTAAACGCATACCTCGAGGGCGATACCTTTGAGATTAAACCACTAATAAAATGAAAAAAATTGTACTTGCGATTATCTGCGGAGCCTTAAGTTACGGCCTCAACGCTCAATCTTACCTGAGCGAAAGAACGGGAAGCGACACTGATTTAGAGGTTGAGCCCGACTTCGGCCTTTGCCTCATGGGCGGCGCCGGCGAAACGGATGAGGCGATGATCTGGTTTTTGGAAAAGGCAAATGGTGGCGATGTTCTCGTAATTCGCGAAGGCGGAATCGGCGGGTACAACGATTACATGTTTTCGGAATTGGGCGTAACGCTCAACTCGGTGGAGACGATTTCTTTCGAATCGGAAGAGGCGGCCACCGACCCGTATGTTTTGCAGCGATTGGCGGAAGCCGAAGCCATCTGGATGGCAGGCGGCGACCAAGGAGCTTACACGAACTATTGGAAAGATACGCCGGTGATGACTGCCATCAATGATCTGCTCAATATACGGGGCGGGGCACTGGGCGGAATTTCTGCCGGAATGGCTATCATGGCCGAAGCATATTTTCCTGCTCTCCTTGGCTCACTTTCCTCTGAAGATGTGCTGGGAGATCCGCTGGACAACAGTGTCTTGTTGGGATATTCTGATTTTATCGATGCACCTTTCTTGGATGGCACTATTACCGAAACGCATTTCAACGATCCTGACCGCATTCGCTACGGTCGGGTAATGGGTTTTATGGCCAGATTGAAATACGATCAGTCGATATCACCGAAGGCTATCGCTTCCAATGAATATTGTGCAGTGACCATCAATGAAGATGGTATAGCAAGAGCTTGGGGCGAGTTTCCCGAATACGATGATGATTATGTCTATTTCCTTCAGGAAAACCCTGCCAATACAATGGGACCCGAAGT
>CAYZJT010000086.1:0-1270 GCA_964478845.1 uncultured Flavobacteriaceae bacterium
TCCATGGCACCTTTCAGTTTGGTCTTTCTATAGCCATCATTAACACTACCACACATTTTATAAGTGATATCGTGTCGATCTTTATCAGATTCCCAAGGTAGATTAATGCAATAATGTCTTTGATTTTGGCTTTAACCAAGCAGTTTATCGCCTTAACGAAGCTCATGATCGCAATAACGAAGCAATTTATCGGGATAACGTAGCTGATTAATGCGATAACGAAGCTCGTTAACGCGATAACGAAGCTCATTAACGCGATGCGAAGCTCATTAACGCGATAACGTAGCTCATTAACACGATAACGTAGCTCGTTAACACGATAACGTAGCTGATTAATGCGATAACGAAGCTCGTTAACACGATAACGTAGCTGATTATCCGGATAAACTGCTTCGTGAACGCGTTCTTTTTTTACCCCTCTTTCAACTTTTTCTCTACTTGTCTTTATGCCCTTCAATGCCGCTACAGCAGTGGATAACGGATCTCGACAATAGGACCTGCGTGCGGACTCAAATATGTTAAAGAGCTATTATTTGGTAACAATTTCAGGATAAACGGCGTAGACAACTGCTTGCCATTTTGAGTAATTCGATCTAATCAGACGCAGGCGTAATCAAAAGAACCACAATTTTTCAGCCCCTTGCATTGGGCGAAGTAAACCTCAATCCCAAAATAATCCGTAACCATTTCACCCCGACTTCCGTAATACCTACTCAGCGAGGCTTGTCTTTAGTGACATATGACCCACTCCGATCAGCCGGGATGGGTTTTTTCGTTTTCGGGCCTATCCCGAATAAGATCTAATCCATTGTTATCAAGATAGAAAAGGATATGGTTCCCGCCGACCGCTATCTGACTCAATTATTTTTTTCAACTGTCAGAAGGTTTTTTTCAGTTGTCAGAAACATTTTTTCAGTCATCAAAGTCTTTTTGAAGGGCTTCAAAGACTTTTTTTCAGTCGTCAAAAGCTTTTTTTCAGTCGTCAAAAGCTTTTTTTCAGTCGTCAAAAGCTTTTTTTCAGTCGTCAAAAGCTTTTTTTCAAGAAAATATCCGGATAGTCTCTCGCTGTTAAATATGGATTATTGAATGAGTGGCTCCGATATGCATGACTCATAATTTTTCTAGTTTTGCACTTCATATCGCTATCGAAACAACTCATGAAAAATATTTTAACCTTCTTACTTTTTTCTTTTTGCTCTGCCTTGTCTGCTCAAGATATCTATCGATCCGAATATCCTGACGGACTTTATGCTACCAAGGAAGATTTTAT
>CAYZJT010000087.1:0-1269 GCA_964478845.1 uncultured Flavobacteriaceae bacterium
CTCATTTTGGGTTATTTTACTTTTGATAGGTAAGGGTTTATCGGGGCTGGTTTTCCCTCACCCCCGGCCCCTCTCCGGAGGAGAGGGGTGATACTATCACGGTGGATATGGGCAGTGCACTGCTGAAACACGTCGCCCATTTTCCGGCCACCGTCAATGGCGTCACAAAAAGCGTCGTCACTGCGTTGGCCTTCTCATTGGGCGGGGAGACTACCTTTATTCCCCTAGGAAATCTTCAATATCAAAATTTGATAATACTACTGAGGGTGACACACTTACTGTATTTGTATCAATATCAGCAGGATGGTGTTTATCAAATGTAATTGTTGTGACTTCTACAAGGCTCATTTCATTGTGATCGCATTCAAAATCAAAGATTTTCTCAAAGTAAATCCGAGACCCATATTCAATGGACATACTAAACCCCCTCAATGAAGAACGGAGATAGTTTGTCGAAAATCCGTTGTAATCAAGTTGGCTGGGAAGACTTATTTTATAGGAACTGTCTCTATTTGAAGAGTTAACTATAATTGCTTCTGTCCTAGGGGCCAAGTTCTTTAAGCTTAGTATAACCGTATAGTCGGGGCACTCAACATGAACTGAATCCAAGCTTTTCCCCTCGGTCGTTACCTTACTGGGATTAGACTTCAGTTCACTATTACTACACTGTAACAGCAGAATGGCACATAAACCCAATAAGATGTTTTTGATGAAAATCATAATTTATTAGTCTACTCGCCAAAATACTGATTCTCCTGCCGTTCCAGTAGCATTGAGAATTAGGGAGTTGCCGGTATGGCCAGTTGTAAAATAGAACCCAAAGGTTGTGCCAGTTACCGACCCCCTATAGGTACCCCAATTTTGGGGATTCTCGTTTATGTTGAAAACGTCAGCAGGTATGTTGTATCTATTTTTACCGTATCTAACCGTATTTCCCCACCTACCCTTCTGAGCGTCTTCATAATCGTTGAAAGTTAAAACATCTATGAAAATTACGGAATACTCCTCAAATTTATTTTGCGGGGTACCGTTTGGAGAATTCAGTCCCCATGCTAGAAAATCAGTACCATCCCAGAACTGAGCTCCACTGGTTGGGTCCCCGTTTCCTGATAAAACATCAATAACTCCTGCTCTAGCCGCATTTGCTGCAGTAGAGTTATCACTAATTGATAGTGGTGTTTTGTCCTCTTTAGGAACGCTGGAATATCCTGTCATTATAGCTCCGGTGATTGATACAGAATAGTTTGTATATTTGGGCATGTATAAGGA
>CAYZJT010000088.1:0-1244 GCA_964478845.1 uncultured Flavobacteriaceae bacterium
CCAGTTAGCTCAATCAGCAGAATTGCAAGAAGCAGAAAGGCTGAATCAACAAGTTATAAAGTTGTACCAGCAAGGTAAATATACAGAAGCGATTCCCCTAGCACAGAAAGTTCTAGCGATTCGGGAGAAAGTACTGGGCAAGGAACATCCGGATGTGGCACAAAGCCTGAATAATTTGGCTCTAGTTTACCAATGGCAGGGGAATTACATTAAAGCAGAACCATTGTACACAAGAGCGCTCGCGATTTTTGAGAAAGTACGGGGTGAGGAACATCCGTCTGTAGCAACTAGCCTAAATAATTTGGCTGAACTTTACCGAATACAGGGAAATTACATAAAAGCAGAACCATTGTACCTACAGTCGCTCGCGATTTTTGAGAAAGTTCTGGGTAAGGAACATCCGGATGTAGCAACTATCTTAAATAATTTGGCACTACTTTATTACTCGCAGGGAAGTTACATAAAAGCAGAACCATTGTACCTGCGATCGCTCGCTATTAAGGAGAAAGTACTCGGTAAAGAACATCCGTCAGTGGCAACTAGCCTAAGTAATTTGGCTAATCTTTATTTCTCGCAGGGGAATTATACTAAAGCAGAACCATTGTATCTGCAAGCGATCGCTATTTACGAGAAAGCACTAGGTAAGGAACATCCGCTTCTGGCAATGAGCCTGAATAATTTGGCTGAACTTTACGAGTTACAGGGGAATTCCACTAAAGCAGAACCATTGCACTTGCAAGCGCTAGCGATTCGGGAGAAAGTACTGGGTAAGGAACATCCGGATGTGGCAATGAGCCTAAATAATTTGGCTACACTTTACGAGTCACAGGGGAATTATACTAAAGCCGAACCATTGCACCTGCGATCGCTAGCAATTCGGGAGAAACTACTGGGTAAAGAACATCCGGATGTAGCCATTAGCCTGAATAATTTGGCAGAGTTTTACCGGGTACAGGAGAATTACACGCTTGCAGAACCATTGCACCTGCAATCGCTGGCGATTCGTGAGAAAGTACTGGGTGGGGAACATCCGAAAGTGGCAACTAGCATGAATAATTTGGCTCTACTTTACCAATCACAGGGGAATTATACTAAAGCCGAATCATTGTACCAAAAAGCGCTTGCTATTCAGGAGAAAGTACTGGGTAAAGAACATCCACATATGGCAAATAACCTGAATAATTTGGCTGCACTTTACTGGGGAAAAGGAGACATCACCCGCACTACCGATTTTCTTACCCGTG
>CAYZJT010000089.1:0-1241 GCA_964478845.1 uncultured Flavobacteriaceae bacterium
ATCGAGTCCGCCTATGAGGGGCTGCGAGAGAGATGATCGAGCTGCGGCGCGGCTTTAAGGCGGAGGGCGAGCGCATCGCCGCCGACGTCCGGCAAGGCCTCGGACTGGGGGAATGGGAGCCGATCGATGCTTGGCTTCTCGCGTACGATCTCGGCTACGAGGTCGTCGACCTTCGCGTGTTTGAGAATTGCAATCCCGATCAGGTCGAATTGCTGAGACGGTACACCGGACCAAAGGGGTTCTCCGCCCTTACCTTGCCCCGAGGCCCCGGGGAGGATCCCCTTGTCATCCTGAACGACGGGCACAGCCTGCGCCGGCGGGCGGCCGATCTCTGCCATGAGTTGGCCCACGGATTGCTGCTTCACGGTGGCGAAATCTTCGACGAGGCCGGCCGGAGCGGCATCGGCGAGGTGGAAGAGGCGGAGGCGAACTGGCTCGGCCCCACGCTTCTCGTTCCCGCCAAGGCCGCTCGCCATATCATTCGAGAGGGCCTGTCGGCCCCCCAGGCAGCGGAGGTCTACGGCGTGAGCGAGCAACTTCTCAGGATGCGCCTCGGGGTGACTGGAGCACTCAAGATCGGGCGATAGCCATCCTTCAGTCGGCGCGGTGGAACCGACAATATCCTCCCAGAACCGCACCCTTGCGAGCGTGCCATAAGTACATCCCGCTCAAGCGGATCTTCGTCTATCGCGCAGCGAAAACCTGTAAAGTCCGTAGGGCCAACACTGCTTTCAGGTCTTGGCGAACGCCGTCACCCATGCCTTGAAGCCTGCACGGAAAAGGACAAAGGGGGCTTCGCCTTGGGACGATCCGAACCGGATCGGAAGAGAGACCCGAGGAGAAGACCCGTGATTACCGGAACCCTGACCCGCGACGCCGACGGCACGACCTACACGCTGAGCGTGGCCACGCTCGTGTTCGACATCGCGCATTTGCGCGTCGTGCCGAACGCCTACAAGACCGCCGACAACCATCCCGACCACCACATCGAAGTCCGCACCCCGCGGGGCCGCACGATGCGCGTCGGGTCCATATGGACAGCCACCTCCAAGACCTCGAAGCGCGCGTACTTCCAGATCGCGCTGACCGACCGGATGGGCCGGTCGTGGCGCATGAACGCCGTGCGGGACGAGGAGATGCCGAAGGACGCATGGCGCGTCGTGCCGCTGGCGGGGGGCGGCACCCAGCCGATCGCGCTGACGGGCCGGATCGAGACGCTGGACGACGGCAACCTCGCGGGG
>CAYZJT010000090.1:0-1235 GCA_964478845.1 uncultured Flavobacteriaceae bacterium
CATGAACTGTGTTAAAAGTCAAGCGATTTGAGCAGTTTCTTCTCGCGCTGGATGTTTGCTTGTATATCCATCCTGATACATCGTTTTAGAGCTTATCAGGGCAAACACCTGCCGGATCAATTTATTGGCTACGGCAATCAAAGCCACTTTGGAAGCTTTACCTTTAGCTTTAAGCCTATCATACAACTCTTTACAGGCTTGGTTATGACGTATGGCCGATAGGCTAGCCATGTAAAGCAATGAACGTAAGTGCGGATCGCCACGTCGAGCAATCGTACTTTTTCCATTTACACTACTTCCCGACTGATAGTGAGTTGGACAAATACCAATAAATTTGGCTAGTTGCTTGGCATTGGTGAAGCGAGTGAATCCTCCGGTTGTTACGATAAGAGCGGTGGCAATCTCTTTTCCAATACCTTTCACTGAAGTGACAATCTTCATAAGGTCTGCGTAAGCCTGCTGCGTAGTTTGATACAAACTTTGCTCTACTTTTTCTTGATGCTGCTCTATGGCTTTCAGCATGCTGTGCGTCGTCCTTTGGGTATCTTCATCTTGGGTAGGCTGATGCGTATGGGCTTCCTGTAAACAGATTAAAGCCATCTTTTGCTTTTTCAGTTGCTTGAGCAGTGCCCTTTTCTGCTTGAGATGCAACATGGTTTTGCTATTAGGTTGAAAAGCAGGTGGTTGCATATGCTGACCATACTTTGCTAGTAGTATAGCGTCCATACGGTCTGTTTTAGTAACCCGTAGCAACATCTGAGAAAAATGAGCTGCTTGTCGGGGGTTAATCACTGAAACAGTGTAGCCTTGCTCACTAAGTGTATAACTTAGGAGCATACTATAGCTGCCGGTGGCTTCCATTACACATTGTGCCTGCCTGTCTAAAAGAGGCAATAAGGTACTAATACCTTCTTCGTTATTAGGGAAATCTTCTACCTGGTAGCCCCCGTCGGTCTGGGGAAGAGCGACCGAGAAAGTAGCTTTGCTAACATCAATTCCAATGAACTTTTTCATAACTTACGATTGGTTAATCAATACAAAAACCATCGGACTATCTTGCATCGTAAGACAGGCTCTGGGCCTAGTGAACTGTTCAGAGAGCCGATGGGAAAGCAGAAGGGCGGGGCTGCACATGACGGACGGTATCCTACTACCCCTGGAATGACGGCCTTGTTCGCCCTTTTGCTTTAAATTAATGCTTTTGAAACTCTCTGCTGCTAACCTACGATGGAATG
>CAYZJT010000091.1:0-1227 GCA_964478845.1 uncultured Flavobacteriaceae bacterium
CATACTACTGGACATGTGCTAAGAAATAAAATAAAAACAGCAATTCAATCATTAGCTTTGAAAGTCATCACACAATCAAAGAATCTATGGAAGAATTGCTGCTTAACAAACTTACAAAGGAACTACCAAAAAGAAACCCTACCTGCTTGAGAAACATTCTTATTTTATCCATTGGAATGATACAGAAAGAAACTGTTTGTTTGAACAAAATAAAAGGGGCCATAGGGGCTATCACGAGAAACACTACCACGAAGCCCTTATCCCACTACAAGCGGTTGATCCGTATTTTTGATCGCTATGCCTTTAGCAGCTTATGGCTAGAACTATTACAAGTAGTCTTCCGGCTGCTGCGCTTGAAAAGTGATTACCTGCTTCTAGACGGCACTAGCTGGCAGCGAGGAAGCCGGCAGTTTCACTACCTCACATTAGGCGTAGTGTACCAAGGGGTCGCTATTCCCATCTACTGGGAGGATCTGCAAAAGAAAGGCAACAGTAGTCTAAAAGAGCGAAAGCAGATCATCCGGAAAGCTCTAAAGTATTATAACCTCCAAGATAAAATATTGCTAGCTGATCGGGAATATATAGGCGAAGAGTGGTTCTGTTTTCTCAAAGAGCAGCAGATCGATTTTGTAATCCGTCTTCGGAAAAAGAACTACAAAGAGGTAGTGAATGCCGCCCAAGGTAAGTCCTATGGAACGCTAGAAAGAAAAGTGCTCAGAAGCCGTAAAGTGGACAAGGCCGTTAGAAAAACGGTCTGGTTGAAAGGACATGCTTTTTCCTTCGTGATTGCCAAAAATGCCCGGCCTGATGCGGCTGAACCCTTACTCTATCTGCTTTCAACCCAGCCAGTAGCTGCTTCTAGTATCGCAGCACGCTATTCTATTCGTTGGCAAATAGAAACCTGTTTTAAGCATCTAAAAAGTAATGGTTTTGAACTGGAGGAGATCAACCTGAAAGGTAGAAGCAGAACGAAACTATTGATGGCGTTGGTAGTATTTGCCTATACACTGGCGGTTCACGAAGGGCTAAAAGAATATAAGAAGGTTTTAGTGAAAAGGTATGCCGACGGAACCACAGCCAAAGCATACTCAGTCTTCAGAGGTGGTTTAGATAAGGTAAATGCATGCTGTTATAATTTGGTAGGGTTTTATAGCTATCTTGTTGAAAACCTAATCACTAAACTACCTACTTATAAAAGTAAACAAGCCATCATTGTCTAGTAGAATG
>CAYZJT010000092.1:0-1221 GCA_964478845.1 uncultured Flavobacteriaceae bacterium
TGCGTCTCCGTGTCGATCCAATGCGCCATGTTGGTCGTCTCGGAGGTGGTGATGGCGATCTTGCCGTCGGGCGAGACGGCCATGCCCTCGGGCTCGATGCCGACGTCGATCTGCGCGACGACCGTGCGCGTCTCGGTGTCGACGACGGTGGTGATCGCGTCGTCCTCGTTGGCGATGTAGAGATGGCGGTCGTCGGGATGCAGCACGAACTGCTCGGGGTCCTCGCCCGAGGGCAGGTCGTGCAGGATCTCGCCCGTCTCGGGGTCGATCACCTGCACCGAGTCGCTGTCGGAGGCGCAGAGGTAGAGGACCGAATGGTCCTTCGAGAAGGTGATCCCGCGCGGCCGCTCGCCCACGGGGATGGTGCGGACGACCTCGAGCGTCTCGACGTCGATGACGCTGATCGTGTCGTCGCGCTCGTTCGACACCCAGATCTCGTCGGCGAGGGCGGGCGTGGCGGCGAGGAGCGCGATGAGGGATGCGCGCAGCATGGGCTGTCTCCTATCGGAAGGCGGTGCAGTCGGTCTCGGGTTCGTCGACGCCCAGCGTGTCGAGCTCGGTGCGCTGGTGCAGGAAGCCCTCGAGCGGGGCGTTCGCGACCAGGGCGCGGGCGTGGACGAGGGGGATGGGCTGGCGCAGCTGGCCGTCCCAGGGGCGGAAGGTGAGCGGGCGGCCCTTGAAGCCGGCCAGCTCGAACTCGGGGCCGAGCAGGTAGTCGCGCACGGTCGCGGGGTCGGCCGAGCCGGTGCGCGTGACCGCCTCGCCGACCGCGCGCACGGCGGCCCAGGCGCCGTAATCCTCGGGCTCCATCTCGCGGCCCGCCGTCTCCTCGAAGCGGTTCTGAAGCTGCGTCGCGCCCCAGGCCTCGACCACGGGGGCCCAGGCGGTGGCGGTCAGGCCCTCGGTCCCCGCGACGGGGCGGGGGCGCCAGGTGTTGTAGGGGATGTAGCGGCCGAAATCGTCGAGCGCGTCCGCGACCAGCAGCGCGTCGTAGTCGCCGAAACCTTGGGTGAACAGCGGCACCTCCTGGCTGGCGTTGCGGCGCATGTCGGCGTCGAAGGCCCAGGTCTTCTCCTCCGCCACCTCCAGGCCGAACTTCGCGAGCGAGGCGCGCAGGGCTTCGGCATAGGCGAGGTCCGAGGGGTGGGTGCCGACGATCATCGGAAGCGCGTCCCAGCGGCGCGTCACCAGGAACTGCGCCAGCGCGTCGGTCAGCATCGC
>CAYZJT010000093.1:0-931 GCA_964478845.1 uncultured Flavobacteriaceae bacterium
CCCTCGACCTCGATCACCAGCAGCATCGATCCGACCGCGATCGTGTCGCCCAGTTCGCCCGCGACCTCGATCACCTTGCCCGAGACCGGGCTCTCGATGTCGATCGTCGCCTTGTCGGTCATCACGTCGACGAGGTGCTGGTCCTCCTCGACGCTGTCGCCGACCTTGACGTGCCATTCGACGATCTCCGCCTCGGCCACGCCTTCGCCCACATCGGGCATGTTGAATGTGAATTTCGCCATTGTTCAGAACACCTTATGCTGCGGCTTGCGGCATTTGTGCGGGTGCGAAGGAAATTGACAAAACTGACACCAAGCCAGCCTTCAATTCGTCCTCCAAACCCTTGTTTTCGAAAAATAAAGACGCGGAAAATCGAAACTGACACTTTGCAGATCCGCTTTTTTCGCACACGCCCTTCTCCACGGCCCGCGATTGCCACGAAAGCGCCGGAGTAGGAAAGGCCGCGCGCACCGGTCACTCACCCATGATCTTGTCGAGCGCCTCGCCGATCCGCACCGGACCGGGGAAATACGCCCATTCGAGGCTGTGCGGATAGGGCGTGTCGAAGCCGGTGACGCGTTCGACCGGCGCCTCGAGATGGTAGAAGCAGCGTTCGGTCACCAGCGCCGAAAGCTCCGCGCCAAAGCCGCTGGTGCGGGTCGCCTCGTGGACGATCAGGCAGCGCCCGGTCTTCTTCACCGAAGCCTCGATCGCCTCGATATCGAGCGGGACGAGCGTGCGCAGGTCGATGATCTCGGCATCCACGCCCTTGGCCTTGCACACCGCCTCGGCGACGTGGCACATCGTGCCGTAGGTCAGCACGGTCAGCGCCTCGCCTTCGGTCACAAGCCGCGCCTTGCCCAGCGGGATGCGGTAGTACCCTTCGGGCACCACGCTTTGCGGGTGCTTCTTCCACGGCTCGACCGGGCGG
>CAYZJT010000093.1:951-1221 GCA_964478845.1 uncultured Flavobacteriaceae bacterium
TAAAAGCCCGAGAACGGGCCGTTATAGATGCGCTTGGGCTCGAAGAAGATGACCGGATCGTTGTCCTCGATCGCCGCGATCAGCAGGCCCTTGGCATCGTAGGGGGTGGAGGGGATCACCGTCTTCAGGCCCGAGACATGGGTGAAGATGCTTTCCGGCGATTGCGAGTGCGTCTGCCCGCCGAAGATCCCGCCGCCGAAGGGCGAGCGCACCGTCATCGGCGCGATATATTCGGTGGCCGAGCGATAGCGCAGGCGCGCCGCCTCGCTG
>CAYZJT010000094.1:0-1205 GCA_964478845.1 uncultured Flavobacteriaceae bacterium
ACATCCACAAAAATATTAATCACCACAAAGCTCGCGGCAATCACCAGCACGCTCCCCATCACCACGGGAAAATCATCATTCTGCAACGATTGGAATACCTGTAGCCCCAGCCCCTTCCAGTTGAAGACAAACTCGACGAAAACCGCTCCTGCAAGCATCGAGGCAAACCATCCCGAGACGGCCGTAACCACGGGATTGAGCGCGTTGCGCAAAGCGTGCCTGAAGACCACCGCATTAGGCGAAAGCCCCTTGGCCCTGGCGGTTCGGGTATAGTCTTTCGACAATTCCTCCAGCAGCGCATTTCGCGTAAGCTGCAGCACGATGGCCAGCGGACGAATGCCGAGGGTAATCATCGGCAGGATGAGATTGCTCAAGGCAAGGTACTCGCCTTCGAAGACGTCGACATCGTAAAGAGAGCCCGTCATGTTGAGTCCCGTGCCGGGCAGCACCAGCGCGGTGTCACGGAAGAGCAGGAAGTTGAAGTCGAAAAGCAGTGCGGTAAGCGAATTGATCACGAGTAGTGCCAAGCCGATCAGTCCTCCGATGATCAGCCACTCGACGGACTTGATCCATGTCCGTGGCTTTCGGAAGAAAGACAGCGCCAAGCCAATTAAAGCCAAGACAACAGGGATGGCGGGCAGAGTAGTCTGCACGGACCAGAGGTATCCTCCGATCCACGAGATGATGATGGCGCTGAAAAAAGACGGTGCGCTCATGCCCAATACAGCGGCAAAGAGCGAAAAGCCATCGATAAAGCGGCCTTTATGCACGGCCGTGAGGACGCCCAGCAGTATGCCGAACACCAAGGCAAAGAAGATGGCACCCACGGCCAGCACCACCGTACCCGGCAATGCCTCGGCGATGATCTCGCTCACCTGCTTTTTGCTCTGGTAAGAGCGGCGCAGGTAGGGCGTTTTGACCACGAGGGCCGTCTCGCCGATTTGTAAGAGTTGAGCGTAGTTGTACTTTTCGGGATCGAGGTAGATGCGGCTCCCCTCCTCCGTGCTGTGTACCGAAAGCGGACTCACATCGTTGAGGTAAAGCGCATATTGCTGATGCCAGGGCAAGTCGAGGGCAAGTTCCCTCCTCACCCGTTCGATGGCTTCCTCATCGGCACGTTGGCCGAGCAGCATCGCGGCGGGATCACCCGGATTGATGCTGAAGATGGCAAATACCAGCGTCACCACTCCCCAGAGCACCAGCAG
>CAYZJT010000095.1:0-1183 GCA_964478845.1 uncultured Flavobacteriaceae bacterium
TTCGAGCCAAGGTCAAATCTAAGGTATCTTCAAACTTTCCTTCAACAACTTCGGCATCAACACCAATCTTTTGCAAATTTTTAACGGCGATTGATGCCAGTTCGGGATCGCCTTCCAAGCTTATTACCTTCAATTCTTCTATCGGAGCGGCCGCCAGATATGCGGTGGTTATACCGAGGTTAGTACCCAACTCTACGATGTGTTTGGTGTTCAGGTACCGAATCAAGCGTTGCATCATTTTAGCCATCGCCGCTGGGGTAGAGGCGGTTCTTGCTATTTCTGAAACGGTGCGTTTTGAAGCAGAACTCTTACGAGAGCCCGCACCGTAATCTTTCAGATCAATTAATCTTTGATCCTTCATTAAGGATTTGCGCAAGTCTTCGATTTCTTTCGACTTCTCCGCTTCGGTTTGATGAAATACGGCTTCGCTCAAGTCATACACAAATGGAGAATGAACGCCGTGGCGTTTCTTTGCCTTTAATCTGTATTTTACGTATGCCGTAGCCATTCGCATCATTACAAAAATAAATTGTTTGACTTAGCTGATTGAATTTTTCCGCTGTGTGGGTTGTCCAGCTGATAATCGGAAACGGAAGAGGCTTAAAGGCAAAAAGGCGTCTCAACTGAAGCGCCTTTATTTTGAAGTGCCGAAGAAGGGACTTCCTTCGACTGCGCTCAGGACAGGCCCTTCGACTTCGCTCAGGACAGGCTTCTCGTCCCTTTACTGTTTGTATATTTTATAAATAGAAAAGCCCTGACCGATGTCAAGGCTATCCTTAAAGTGCCGAAGAAGGGACTCGAACCCCCACGCCCTTGCGAGCACATGTCCCTGAAACATGCGTGTCTACCAATTTCACCACTTCGGCAAGCGGGCGGCAAAGATAGGAGAAAGTCTTATTTTCTATAGGTATGTTTTATAGGATATTCATCTTATGGTTGAGGTAAAACAATTATTGCTGTGCGGCAAGATGCACCCTTCCGTTACCGGAGCCTAAAGGACGAAGGGAGTATCTCCTTCGTAGTCCTTTCAAGCTCAAGATAAACTGAGCTAAATAAAGCTACGCAGCGGCATGAGCCCTGCGGTTGCTATCGCGGGTGGATTATTTGCAATTATCCTACTCATCGAAGACCCTGTTGCTCAAGCAAAACCCAACCTCCGCTTCGCTGAGGTTGACTTTTTTGT
>CAYZJT010000096.1:0-1177 GCA_964478845.1 uncultured Flavobacteriaceae bacterium
CAAAATCGCTTTCTTTTAAATTGGCTCCACTCAAATTAATTCCCTGCAAAAAAAGTTCGTCAATATGGGAATTACTCAAATTAATCCCGCTTAAATTGGCATCAGACAACTCATCAGTATACTCAAGTTGAATGTTGGAAAAATCTCTCTCTCCTGAAGCATAACGTCGCAATAACTCCTCAGCTTGCATATTTTTTATAGTAGTTATAACTCTAACCCGCAAAATAAATTTAAGGTTGATTTTCACATAATGTTGGGTTTCGTTCCTCAACCCAACCTACAAATTACTGCACCTATTTTCTTTAACTCTAATTCGTAAAATGTTGGGCTTCGTTCCTCAATCCAACCTACAAATTACAAACTTTAATACCATCACCAATTTCTCCCTTCCAATCTGGGGGTAGTATAAATTTCTCCATCAGGTAGGATAACTCTAACGGCATCATCCCAGACATCCGGAATATACTCAGATCCAGTAAAATCAACATCAATAAATAGATTATCTCCTTCATCAGCGATATCAGCCCAATTAGTTGTTCTTAAAGTAGTTTCTTTAAAATCAGCCATTCTAATATCGGTGTTTCGGAAACAGGCTTTATCGGCATTACATTCATAAAAGCTAGCTCTAATTAAAATGCTACTGTCAAAATTGGCTCGGCACAGGTTGGCATTTTGAAATCTAGCTCCGTCTAAATTAGCTCCTTGGAAACAAGCTTCTTCCAAGTTGGCATAATCGAACATGGTATCCACCAATTTAGATCCACTCAAGTTAGCTCCAACCAAAATAATTCCAGTCAAGTTTAAACTAGCTAATCTAACACCACTAAAATCAACTCCAGAAAAATCTCTCTCCCCGCTTTTGAATCTTTGTTGCAACTCGTTTCTATCCATAATTCTTTATATTTTGCACCATAGAAAACAAATGATTTTCATATTTATTATTAGCCCACGCAGGTGGTGAGAGCAGCCCCGTGCGGAGGTTCCCTCCGTTGAGGGGACTGCCGAACCCGTTCACGCGGAGCGTGCGGCTCAGGGGCTTTGTTTGTATAGCCCCAGACTTCCAGTCTGAGGGAGGTTATTCGCATATTGTTGGGTTTCACTCCGTTCAACCCAACCTACAATCTTATAGTCTGAGGGCATCAATTAAGTTCTAAAATAAATAAAACCCGAACCAAAC
>CAYZJT010000097.1:0-1150 GCA_964478845.1 uncultured Flavobacteriaceae bacterium
CCGGGGAGGGCACGGCGATGCGGCTGAGCGCCGTCGGCACCGAGATCGACGCGGAAGGCGTCACGCAGTTCTCGGTGTTCTGGTCCCACGCTTCGGCGACTGACGTCCCGTCGCTCACGGCGGAGGAACTGGAACCGCGGGTGCCGACCCCTTCCCTCGGGGAGCAGCTCATCGTGCTCGAGACCTTCGTGAGCCATGCCCCGCTCTTCGACGTCGGTCTGCCGGGGACCCGATTCCACAATCTGGTCGTGACGCGCCCGCGCTACGTTCCGCAGGTCCTGTGGGCCGACTGATCGGCCGGCCCCCGCAGCGGGTGCGGACAAGACGCCGCGCTTCGGCTGTCGGGAAATTCGGCATGGATGAAGGACACGCCGCCCTCCCGGGCTATACTCGGCTCACCGAAAACGTCCGGAGAGCCGTTCCATGCGTCTTGCCCTCGCCGTCCTCGCCGCCGCCGGTCTGTCGTCCGGGGCCGTGGCCCAGAGCGATCCCCTCGTCGTCGCGATGCACTACACCGAGGAGCAGGCGGCGCCGCTTCTCGCCTGCTTCGACCGCTACGCGGAGGAGACCGGGACTGCGGTCGAGTACCAGCAGATCAGCTATCGCGACTACCTGCAGACCGTCCTGACCTCGCGCATCGGCGGGCAGGCGCCCGACATCTACAACATCTATTCGATCTGGGCGGCACAGATGGTCGACAACGGCGTGCTCGACCCGGCGCCGGACGAGCTCGCCTCCTACGTGCGTGACACCTATGTCGAGGGGACGGTCGAGGCGGCCACGATCGACGGGACGCTCTGGGGCGTGCCGACCGAGGTGTCGGTCTACATGCTGGTCTCGAACATGGCGCTACTCGAGGCGGCCGGGTATTCCGAGCCACCCGCGACCTTCGAGGAACTGAAGGAGATCGCCGCAGCGATCACCACGCGCAACGATCAGGACCGGATCGAGACCGCGGGCTTCGCCTTCGCCGAGTCGAGCTCGGGCGCCGGCGTGGTGCATCCCTTCTACGCCATGCTCTACTCGCAGGGCGCCGACGTCTACGCCGAGGACTACGCCGAGGCCAACCTCGACTCCGAGGCCGCCCGGGAAGTTGCGGCGATGCAGCAGAGCCTCGTCGCCGAGGGCATCACCGACCGCAGCGTCGACG
>CAYZJT010000098.1:0-1145 GCA_964478845.1 uncultured Flavobacteriaceae bacterium
ATAAAATCTTCCTTGGTAGCATAAAGTCCGTCAGGATATTCGGATCGATAGATATTTTGAGCAGACAAGGCAGAGCAAAAAGAAAAAAGTAAGAAGGCTAGAATATTTTTCATGAGTTGTTTCGATAGCGATATGAGGTGCAAAACTATAAAAATTATGAGTCATGCATATCGGAACCACTCATTCAATAATCCATATTTAACAGCGAGAGACTATCCGGATAGTTTCTTGAAAATAAGCTTTTGACGACTGAAAAAACGTCTTTGAAGCCCTTCAAAAAGCTCCTGACGACTGAAAAAAACCTTCTGACAGTTGAAAAAAGTAATTGAGTCAGACAGCGGTCGGCGGGAACCATATCCTTTTCTATCTTGATAACAATGGATTAGATCTTATTCGGGATAGGCCCGAAAACGAAAAAACCCATCCCGGCTGATCGGAGTGGGTCATATGTCACTAAAGACAAGCCTCGCTGAGTAGGTATTACGGAAGTCGGGGTGAAATGGTTACGGATTATTTTGGGATTGAGGTTTACTTCGCCCAATGCAAGGGGCTGAAAAATTGTGGTTCTTTTGATTACGCCTGCGTCTGATTAGATCGAATTACTCAAAATGGCAAGCAGTTGTCTACGCCGTTTATCCTGAAATTGTTACCAAATAATAGCTCTTTAACATATTTGAGTCCGCACGCAGGTCCTATTGTCGAGATCCGTTATCCACTGCTGTAGCGGCATTGAAGGGCATAAAGACAAGTAGAGAAAAAGTTGAAAGAGGGGTAAAAAAAGAACGCGTTCACGAAGCAGTTTATCCGGATAATCAGCTACGTTATCGTGTTAACGAGCTTCGTTATCGCATTAATCAGCTACGTTATCGCGTTAACGAGCTATGTTATCGTGTTATTGAGCTTCGTTTTGGCGTTAATGAACTACGTTATTTCGATAAATTGCTTCGTTATCGGGTTAATCAGCTACGTTATCGGGTTAATGAGCTTTGTTAAGGCGATAAACTGCTTGGTTAAAGCCAAAATCTAAAACATTATTGCATTAATCTACCTTGGGAATCTAATAAAGATCGGCACGATATCACTTATAAAGTGTGTGGTAGTGTTAATGATGGCTATAGAAAGACCAAACTGAAAGGTGCCATGGA
>CAYZJT010000099.1:0-1138 GCA_964478845.1 uncultured Flavobacteriaceae bacterium
GCCGCCGGCCGGCAGTTGCTACGGGATAACCTACGCACCCACGCCCGGATTCAGATCGCCATCGGGCGGTGGCTGGCCAGCCTGATGCGGGCGGAAGACTTCCTGAAGCGGGGGCAACGCGAAGAAGCGATCGCGATGGTAGAGACGGCTGTCGTCCACCTCTCAGCGGTGGCCGAAGCCAAGCAGGCCGCCGCTCACGGGAAGTGGGAACAGTGGTACCGGGGCGACCGGAAGATGAACGTGCCCGCCATGCTCGCCGCCACCCGGGAAGCCGCGAAAGACCTGAATATGTCGCCTTCTGACGAATAACGCCCGCACCCGCGCCCCGCCGCCCCCTACTTCGCCTCGATTCGGTCGATAAGCACCTCGAAGTCCTGTTTCTTCTTGTTCCCGATCAGGAACTGCAACTTGACGATGGTGCCCCCCGAGAAATTAGGTACGTCCACCGAGCGGCCCCGGTAACGAGCCTCCATGGAATCAAAGGGGATTTCGACGGTCTGCCATTCCCCGGATGTGGCAAAGGAGGCCTGGTGGGAATAGCGGTTGCCGTGGTCGGTCTTGACGCGAAAGGTGTACGTCTTCCCGTCTCCCTTTAGGCGAAGCACGAAGCGGTCCGCCTGGCTGACATCGACCTCCGGTTCCAGGTCGTGCTGGATGGAGGAAAAGCCGCCGTTGCTCTCCGTCGTAACGTGGCCGTGGAAGCGGGCGTGGCCCTCCTCGGTCATTTCCAGGTGCCCCCGGGAGATGCCGCCCATCACCCGGTCGTCCTGAATCTGCCAGGCGTCGGCGGGAACGCCCTTGCGAAAATCGTAGACGGTGACGGTGGGGGCGGGCTGGGGCATGAGGCAGGAGAGGATGAAAAGGATGAGCAACATGCGGATAGAACAGCCTGGAGGGTAGGGGGAGTTCGGCCAATTATGGACTTGGACGCCTGCAATAAACTTTTCCCTATTTTCCAACCCAATTTCCCCACTATGTCAGACTTCCGGCTATTCCTAGCGCCCCTGCTCTTTCTCATCTGCACCGCCTGTTCATCCCGAGTTGCCGGACCAACCGTAAGCCAGCCGGCAACCGCCGAACAGACCGTCCGCCTCTTCAACGGCGAAAACCTCGACGGCTGGACCGCCCACGGCACCGA
>CAYZJT010000100.1:0-1110 GCA_964478845.1 uncultured Flavobacteriaceae bacterium
AGGAGCACGGGATGTCACAGGCGGGCTTTTTCGACTTCGATGAGCGGCTGGAGCAGCTCAACGCGCACGGCAACCCGCTGCAGACGCTCGATGACGCGATCGACTTTGAGTTGTTTCGGCCCACGCTCCAGCGGGTCCGGGACAGGCCCGAGCCCCGCAAGTCCAACGCCGGGCGTAAGCCTTACGACGTGGTGCTGATGTTCAAGATGCTTGTGCTCGGCTCGCTCTACGGCCTGGCCGACGGGCAGCTGGAGTATCAGGTCCGCGACCGCATCTCGTTCATGGCGTTCCTGGGGCTGCGGCCGGGCGAGCGGGTGCCCGACGAGAAGACCGTGTGGCTGTTCCGCGAGCAGCTCACGCGGCTGGGGCTGGTCGAGGCGTTGTTCGAGCGGTTTGATGCGGAGCTGACCGAGGCCGGGTTCGCCGCCAGCAAGGGCAGCATCCTGGACGCGAGCATCGTCGAGTGCCCTAGGCAGCGCAACACACGCCAGGAGAACGCGCAGATCAAGCGGGGCCAGCGGCCCGCGGGTTTTGATGACCCCCGACGCCCGGCCCGGGGCCCGCAGAAGGACACCGACGCCCGCTGGACGCTCAAGCACGGCAAGGCCTACTACGGCTACAAGAACCACGTGAACGTCGACCTCAAGCACAAGCTGATCCGCAACTACAGCGTCACCCACGCCGCCACGCATGACAGCCGGGCGGTCGACGACCTGCTCGATCTGAACAACACCAACAAGGACGTCTACGGCGACGGGGCCTACGGCAGCGCCGCGACCAAAAAGCGGATCCAAGCCCGCGGCTACCGCGACCGCACCCACCGCAAAGCCGAGCCCCGCCGGCCGCTGACCGACCGCGACCGGCGGGCCAACACCCACAAGGCCAGGCTGCGGGCACGGGTCGAACACGTCTTCGGGAGGCAAGCCCAGTTCACCTGCCACACCGGCAAGACGCTGCTGCGATGCATCGGCCTGACCCGAGCAAAAGCCAGCCTGGGCCTGCGGAACCTGACCTACAACCTCGACCGCTACGCCCGCCTCGCCACCGCCGGATGACCCGCCACTCCCACGCCGCCGACCACCCACCCCCCGGCCATCCAAACCCAACCCC
>CAYZJT010000101.1:0-1100 GCA_964478845.1 uncultured Flavobacteriaceae bacterium
GCGACGATCATCGAGATGGTCCGCCACACCCGGCTCGACTGCGCGCTCGGGTCGGCCGCCACGCTCCGGCGGGCCGTCGCCGAGGCGACGCACCACGGCGCGCACCGCCGCGTCTTTGGCACCCGCCTCATTGAGCAACCGCTGATGCAGAACGTGCTCGCCGACCTCTGCCTCGAAAGTGAGGCGGCGACGGCGCTCGCCTTCCGCCTCGCGCGCGGGTTCGACGAAAGTGATGGCGAGAACGAGGCGGCGAAGTTCACGCGCCTCGCTACGGCCGTCGGGAAGTACTGGGTGACGAAGCGGGCCGTCGCGGGCGTGGCCGAAGCGATGGAATGCCTCGGCGGGAACGGCTACGTCGAGGACTCGGGCCTGCCGCGGCTCTACCGCGACGTGCCGGTGAACGCGATCTGGGAGGGCTCCGGGAACGTGCAGTGCCTCGACGTGCTCCGCGCCGTGCAGCGCGACCCGGAGACGCTCGCCGCCACGCTCACCGAGATCCGCCGCGCCGACGGCGGCAACCGCTGGCTCGATGCGTTCGTCGCCGATCTCGAAAAGCAGTTCGCCGACCCGCACGCGCTCGAAGCCCGCGCGCGGCGGCTCGTCGAAGGGCTCGCGCTCGCGCTGCAGGCGTCGCTGCTCGTGCGCCACGCCCCGGAGTCGGTCGCCGACGCGTTCTGCGCCGCTCGGCTCGGCGACGGGTTCTCCGGGGGCGGGCTCGCCTTCGGCACGCTCCCGGCGGACACCGACTTCGCCGCCATCATCGAGCGCTCGCGCCCCAAGGTCAGCTAGCGATCACGCGGCGGGTAGAGTGTAAAGCAGTGCCGCCCGGCCCCGTGGTTGCCGATGTCCGTCCAGCTGTAGGTCGTCGGCGTGTCGTCGCTCGCTCGGTCGAACGTGGCGCACAACTCGTAGGTCGAGTCCGAGAGCACGCGGTAGTCGTACGGCTCGCCCGTCGTGGGGTCGGTGAGGTCGTCGGGCGCGAGGCGGTTGGCGGCGCGGAGGCTGTCGAGGGAGGGCGGCAACGTGTCGGCATGCCGCCACACCTCGTCGACGGCTTGCTCGATGCGGCGGAGGTCCTCGGTCCGTTCCGTGTCGAGCCG
>CAYZJT010000102.1:0-1088 GCA_964478845.1 uncultured Flavobacteriaceae bacterium
CAAAAAAATCTTTCCGGCAGACAAATATTATCGTAGGTAAAAAAGCTACAGAAACTTCGATCTCCTTTGTTTTTTCCTTTGTTACTGACATGATTTAAATTCCCACTTACTGATGTAACAGAAAACATCTATCAAAGGAATAAGTTTAGATTCAAAGTAATAATAAGAACTATTGCGATCTTGGAAATGGGTAATATATTTGTAGTGTAAGCATTAATATCCATTTGTTTTAATCAGTGTTTAAGGTTCGTGACAAGGGAATATATCGTTAATCGCTGTAGTGGTAGCGGCAAGAAATAATCGTTAAATACTCGTCATCCACTGCATATACTAACCGATTTGCATCATCTATTCGGCGCGACCAAAAACCAGCTAGGTTCTCCCTAAGTGGTTCTGGTTTTCCGATTCCTTCAAACGGTAATCGCATTGTTGCCTGAATTAGCTTGTTGATTCTTTTTAATGTTTTCTTGTCTTGCCCTTGCCAATATAGATAATCGTTCCAAGCTTCATCCGTCCATGCTAATTTAGTCATCTAACAAATTTCGTTTTACCACTTTCCCCTGCTTAAACTGAGCAATAGAACGCTCTAAATGAGCGGCATTGGCGGGAGATTTAAGTAAATGAACCGTCTCTATCAAGCTATTAAATGACTCTAGCGACATCACTACGGCATCTTCCGCATCCCGTCTAGTAATGATGGTATAGTCGGCATCTTGCACAACTTGGTCTAAAACAGTCTTGAGATTACTTCTTGCTTGGCTAAAAGACACTACTTTCATCTATTTCACACTTGTACTGCTTATTGTACAAGTATAACAATCCAAAATATATTCAACCTTACCTTCAGATTAAAAGTCTGGGGCTATAGGAACGAAGCCCGCCTCAGCCACACTTTCGGTGAACATGGACTAAAAGAAAAATAACATCAAATTATCGGAAGATTCACCAAAATTTAGCCCACCTTACGGTGGGCTTTGTTTTTGTAGCGCTACCCTTCGAGAGTGAGGGCAGATTTTATCGTCATCATGACACCTACGCAAATATTTCTAAATCTTCAGGTAAAACTTCATCAGTGTTTTTCTCAAATT
>CAYZJT010000103.1:0-1086 GCA_964478845.1 uncultured Flavobacteriaceae bacterium
TAGAATTGACAGATGCTCGCGACTTTGAAGCAGTTGCTGGAAGCGGCGTTCAAGGATATGTTGCAGATAGATTTGTGCAAATTGGGACTAAGCGCTGGTTATCGGAAATTGGAATTAATGCCAATTTATTTGCAGAGCAAAAAGACGCTTGGGAAGCTGAAGGAAAAACCGTAATTTGGATTGCTGTAGATGGGAAAGTTGAAGGTTTGATGGGAATTGCCGATACTCTCAAAGCTACCTCCACCGAAGCAGTGAAAGTAATGCGTAAGATGGGTTTAGAAGTAGTAATGTTGACCGGAGATAACCGTCCGACAGCTGAAGCGATTGCTGGTGAAGTTGGTATTGACCGCGTTTTTGCAGAAGTCAGACCAGACCAGAAAGCGGCTGTTGTCAAGTCTTTGCAGGCTGAAGGAATAAAGAGAAAGGGTAAAAATAAAACTCAAAATAAAATTGTGGCTATGGTAGGAGATGGTATAAACGATGCTCCAGCTTTAGCGCAAGCCGATGTGGGAATGGCAATTGGTACCGGAACTGATGTAGCGATCGCCGCAAGTGATATCACATTAATTTCTGGTGATTTGCGTTCAATTGTGACGGCAATCAAGCTTTCTAAGGCTACTATAAATAATATTCGCCAGAATTTATTCTTTGCATTTTTCTACAACGTTTTAGGTATTCCCATTGCTGCGGGAATATTGTTTCCCATCTTTGGCTGGTTACTAAATCCGATTATTGCTGGTGGTGCGATGGCTTTTAGTTCAGTTTCGGTTGTTACTAATGCTCTACGATTGCGTAATTTTCAGTTGAAGGGTGAGGCATAACTATTTATGTGGAATAAAAAAAATATCATAGCAAGTCTTGCTGGAATAGGATTCTTGATTGCGATTGCTTCTCCCAAAGCGATTGCTCAAATGCCTGTAGAAATGCCCGTATCTAAAGAAGAAAACGTACAGTTTCGACGCATCGAGCAACCTATAGGATTAAAAACTGCCGTAACTTTAGGTGGTATCGGTTTAATTGGGTTAGAGTTATGGTGGTTTCTGTTTAGTAAACCAAAAGCCGTACAAGCTGATAGAAATGAATAAA
>CAYZJT010000104.1:0-1070 GCA_964478845.1 uncultured Flavobacteriaceae bacterium
CCCGCCCCGGCCCGGCCCCCGGTGCCCCCACCCGGCGACGCCGTCGTCCTCATCGGGCCCGACGGGTCGGGTCTGGAGCACTGGCAGGCCGAGGGCGGCGGGGAGCCGCGGTGGCGGACCGAGGGCGGCGCGCTCGTCGCCACGCCGGGGGCCGGCGGCATCCGCACCGAGGAGGCGTTCGGCGACGTCCAGCTCCACGTCGAGTGGATGCCCGCCAGCGAGCCGGAGAAGACCGGCCAGGACCGGAGCAACTCCGGCATCTTCCTCGTCGACGGCCGCTACGAGGTCCAGGTCCTCGACGTCTGGGACAACCCGACGTACGCCGACGGCCGGGCCGCGGCCGTCTACGGCCAGTTCCCCCCGCTCGCCGACGCCACGCGCCCGCCCGACGAGTGGCAGAGCTACGACGTCTTCTTCCGGATGCCCCGGTTCTCGGACGACGGCGAGGTCCTGGAGCCGGCCCGGATGACCGTCCTCCACAACGGCGTCCTCGTCCAGAACAACGAGGCGCTCCCCGGGATAACGATGTGGCTCGAGACGCTCCCGTACGCCGCGCACGGCGAGGGCCGGATCGGCCTCCAGGACCACGGGAGCCCCGTCCGCTTCCGGAACCTGTGGGTCCGCCGGATCGGGGAGCGCCCGGACCCGCCCCCCGCGTACTTCGACGTCGAGCCCGTGGCGCTGAGCGACGCCGAGTACGACCGGCTCGTCGGCGCGTACGACCGGGAGAACGACGGGGGCCAGTTCGTCGTCGAGCGGACCCCGTACGGCGTCGGGATGTCGATGCCGTGGCGGCCGGGCGTGCTCCGCATGATCCCCGTCTCGGCCACGTCGTTCGAGTTGGAAAAGACGGCCGGCCGGCTCGAGTTCACGCTCGGTCCAGACGGCGAGCCCGGGGCGCTCACGTTCACGATGGGCGGGGGCGTCTACCGCGCCGTGCCCGCGGGCGACGCCGGCGGGGGGTGAGCGCCCGGCGGGCGGGGGCGCCGGCCGCGAGCTAGCCGGGCGGGAGGACGACGACGAGCCCGTTCTCGACCACGACGTCCGTCGGCTCGACGCCGAGCGGCGGG
>CAYZJT010000105.1:0-172 GCA_964478845.1 uncultured Flavobacteriaceae bacterium
CTGGGTCTGCGGCCCGACCCCTGCGACCGCCAACCCGGCGGCCGCGCCGCGGCGACGGCCACGCTGGACAGCTTCCTGCGTCGCCGCGGTCGCGACTACCGCGCGGCGATGGCCAGCCCCGTCACCGGCTTCGACGCCTGTTCTCGGCTGTCGCCGCATCTGGCCTGGGGAA
>CAYZJT010000105.1:182-1060 GCA_964478845.1 uncultured Flavobacteriaceae bacterium
CCCCGCTACGCAGGCGGTTCCCGATGCCGCGGCGCTGGGTCTGCGGCCCGACCCCTGCGACCGCCAACCCGGCGGCCGCGCCGCGGCGATGGCCACGCTGGACAGCTTCCTGCGCCGCCGCGGTCGCGACTACCGCGCGGCCATGGCCAGCCCCGTCACCGGCTTCGACGCCTGTTCGCGCGTATCGCCGCATCTGGCCTGGGGAACGCTGAGCACGCGCGAGGCGGCGCAGGCCGGCTGGGCGCGGCAGGCTGAGGCGGCGGGCGATCCGAAATGGCGCGGGGCCATGGACAGCTTTCTGGCCCGTCTGCACTGGCGCTGCCACTTCATGCAGAAGCTGGAGGACGAGCCGGCCATCGAATTCCGCTGCATGCACCCCGCCTATGAGGGCCTTCGCGAGGGCGACCACGATCCGGGCAAGCTGGCGGCGTGGGAGCGGGGCGAAACCGGCTATCCCTTCGTGGACGCCTGCCTGCGCGCGCTGGCCGCCACGGGCTGGATGAACTTCCGCATGCGCTCGATGCTGACCGCCTTCGCCGCCTATCACCTGTGGCTGGACTGGCGGGCCATCGCGCCGCCCATGGCGCGCTGGTTCACCGATTACGAGCCGGGCATCCACTACAGCCAGCTTCAGATGCAGTCGGGCGTGACGGGCATCAACGCCACCCGCGTCTACAACCCCGTCAAGCAGAGCCAGGATCAGGACCCGCAGGGCGTGTTCATCCGCCGCTGGTGTCCGGAGTTTGCCGCCGTCCCGACCGCCTTCATCCATGAGCCGTGGCGGATGCCGCACGCCGACGCGCGCGCCGTGGGCCTGAGGCTCGGCGAAACCTACCCGGCGCGCATCGTCAACCACGAGACCGCCGCCCGCCGCGCCA
>CAYZJT010000106.1:0-1059 GCA_964478845.1 uncultured Flavobacteriaceae bacterium
GTTTGTAAGTCCAGGAGTCACCTGTGGGTTCCCAAAAATCTAACAAGAAAGCAAGCAAGGGTACTGTCCAAATCAAAACTTCAAATGAGCGTTTACAGCTAGTTTTTAGTTTTGGGGGTAAACGGCATTATTTATCAACGGGTTTTACCGATACTAAAGCCAATCGCAAGTTGGCGGAGATAAAAGCCAAGCAAATTGAGTTGGATATACTCTGCAACAATTTCGATATCACTTTGGTTCGGTACAAGCCTCAATCGCAGCAAGATATTTTTACACCATCGGCTCCTGACGAGGAGACTTTCCCAGAAAGTAGTGTTTCTTTAGCTGACTTGTGGGACAGTTACACCGAATATAAAAAGTCAAGTTTATCTCCCAGTACTTTGGCGAAGGATTACAAGAAAATTTATCGCTGTATTAACGTGCATCTCCCCGTGAAGACTCTGGATAAAGCTGTGGGGATTCGCGATTGGTTAATTGCAAATAGAAGCCCGCTATCTGCCAAAAAAATCCTTACTCAGTTTTGTGCTTGTTGTAATTGGGCTGTGAAGTCTCAATTAATTGAAGAAAACCCCTTTGAAGGTATGGCGAGCGATATTAAACTACCAAAGGGAGATTCTCAGGAAACGGATATCAATCCTTTCAGTGTTGAAGAACGCGATCGCATTATCCAAGCATTCAAAGAAAATCGTTATTATGCCCACTACGCGCCGCTAGTAGAATTTCTTTTCATCACGGGTTGCAGACCATCTGAAGCTGTAGGTTTGCAGTGGAAGCACATAAGTAAAGACTTTACCTATATTCGGTTTGAGCAAGCTGTGGTGATTTCTGAATCAGGATTAACTTGTAAACCAGGTTTGAAGACTCAGAAGAAGCGAATTTTTCCAATTAATAATCGTTTGGCTAGTTTTTTAAAATCAATTCAACCAGTTGAAAGGTCTGGTGAAGCGAAAGTTTTTCCTTCACCAGAAGGTAAATGGATAGATGTGCAAAACCTTGGTAGAAGGGCTTGGAAGGGTATTTTAGAAACCCTTGATGATGTTGAGTATCGGAAGCTTTACC
>CAYZJT010000107.1:0-1052 GCA_964478845.1 uncultured Flavobacteriaceae bacterium
CACCTTCTTCGACGAGAACCATGCGCGGTCGATCGGGCTGCGCCCCGAGGTGCTGAAGGCGGTCTTCTTCGTCCTGCTCTCGGCGTCGACCGTCGCGGCGCTGCAGACGGTGGGCGCGTTCCTCGTGATCGCCATGGTGGTGACGCCAGGCGCCACGGCGTACCTGCTCTGCGACCGGTTCCCGCGGCTGATCGCCGTCTCCGTCGCGATCGGCGCAGGAACGAGCTTTCTCGGCGCCTACGCGAGCTACTTTCTCGACGGCGCCACCGGCGGCATCATCGTGACGCTGCAGACGCTCGTGTTCCTCGCCGCGTTCCTGCTCGCCCCGAAGCACGGGCTTCTCGCCGCCCGCAGGCGCGCAGCCGCGGCCCTGTCGGAGGACGCGGCGTGATCGAGACGCTGCTTCTGCCGTTCCAGTTCCCGTTCATGCAGAATGCGTTCTGGATCGGCGCCATCATCTCGGTGCCGGCGGCGCTGCTCTCGTGCTTCCTCGTCCTCAAGGGCTGGTCGCTCATGGGCGACGCCGTCAGCCATGCCGTCCTGCCCGGAGTGGTGCTAGCCTACCTCGCCGGCATCCCCCTCCTCGTCGGCGCGTTCGCGGCCGGCATGACCTGCGCACTTCTCACCGGCTATCTCGCCGCCAACAGCCGGGTGAAGCAGGACACCGTGATGGGCGTCGTGTTCTCGGGCATGTTCGGCATCGGCATCGTGCTCTTCACCTCGATCCGGACCGACCAGCACCTCGACCACATCCTGTTCGGCAACATGCTGGGCGTCGGCGCCGAAGACCTCCTGACCTCCGGCGCGATCTCGGCCGTCGTGGCCCTCGTGCTGCTCGCCAAGTGGAAGGACTTCCTGCTGCACGCCTTCGATCCCGCCCAGGCCAAGGCCTCGGGGCTCGCCACGGGCGTTCTGCACTACGGGCTGCTGACGCTCCTGTCGCTGACCATCGTGGCGACGCTGTCGGCGGTCGGCATCATCCTGGCGATCGGCCTGCTCATCGCGCCGGGGGCCATCGCCTTCCTCCTCGTCCGCCGGTTCGAGCAGATGCT
>CAYZJT010000108.1:0-1026 GCA_964478845.1 uncultured Flavobacteriaceae bacterium
AACGTGAGTTCTGGATAACTATCTTGGCATAGGCAGTGTTTGAAGTGGAGATTGGGGATCATCACAAATGGACGGTTTTCTCGGGCGATGGGTGTAAGCAGCCAGTCCAGCAAGTAGGTTGACGAGGAAATTGACTATACTGCGGTGGCGGGTATGCTCGATTTGGGAGATATTCTTGAGCTGATCGTTGATAGTTTCGATGATGGCGCGCTTGCGTAGCAACAGTTTATCGATCAACGGCATAAGCTTGTTTTTCATGTTGCGCCGCAGCTTCGTGACCAGTTGAATGTTTTGCTCTAGGAGGGTGGCGAACAGTTTCTGAGACAGATACCCTTTGTCGCCGAAGAGCTTGCCACTGAGCCCACGTACCAGTTGCGGCACCGGTTTGACGGTCATCGACGTTGCCGGGGGTGAGCTGAAAAGCGAGCAGCTCGCCGCGCTCATTGACCACTAGGTGCAACTTGAACCCATAGAACCACCCGGTCGAGGTCTTCCCCCCGGCGTGCCACTTTTTTAAACACCTTATGGCTGCGGATACGTCGATTGTGGCAGACGACCAGGGGAGTCGAATCGATAAAGCCAATACCGGTGACAGTACCGCGGCGCCGAGTATGCAGGTAGACGGTGAGCGGTATCAGCACTGAGGGCATCAGCGCTACGAAGCGCGTATAGCTTACTAGGTGCCGAAAGGCATCGCCCAGGTGTTTGTGCACATGATACAGATAAAATCCCTTAAAGTGGCGATAATGAGATTGATGAAAGTGGATTAGCAGTGTCATGATCTCACTCGCACTTAAACGACTTGCGCACAGACGTTGACGCTCATTGGCACTTGAGCTGGTGGGCTTGCCACGCAGGCCAAAACTGCTGGCAGAAGTCATCAACGTCACAAAAAAGTTCAACCAAATTTGGTTCTGCTACACTTGCCATGGGACCTCCTGAGGTTTATTGCACAACCCAACTGTGACACAGTTCGGCTTCAGGAGGTACCCTGCACACGGTGCTTATCCAGAACTCACGTTAAAA
>CAYZJT010000109.1:0-1020 GCA_964478845.1 uncultured Flavobacteriaceae bacterium
TAAAAGTGAGTTCTTTGTAGGCTAATACGTGCATACGCAATTATCGTCCGGGCCATATTTCACTCGGGCAGTTGGGCGGACACAGTACTCCTACGTCAAAGGCCTTATTCTTGTAACGACGCCCTGAATATTCGTCGTCATCAATTTCAAATGCAGCCAAAGCGCTGCCAAATCTTAAGATGGGTGAATGAAAGCGACGTTTCCATTTGTTCCCGCCATTGTATGCACCAGTGGAGATATATAGATACAATTCAGGGCTTTCCCCTTCTCTTATAATCTGCTCATTTGATAAATAGTATTCATCAATATGATAATTATACTCATGGTGAAACTCCTTGAGACTGTCAAAGGGGTAGTGAATCATATTGGGATGTCGACGGATATTTGCAACATCTCGATTAAGATTAAACCACCCGCGTCTGTTCATTAAAGAATCATAGTCATGATGCAATGAATCCAAATTATTTGGAGAAATATAGTTTAAACCGTCTTGGGGTGTTACAGCAATTATTTCAGGAGAGGATATGTATTGACTCGCCTCAATCATATAGTAATGCGCATTAGGAGTGTCAATTCCTGAAGGTGGAAAAGGGCCATAGCTTTTTATCTCAGAGTCTTCAAGTAGTCCTATTCCAACTAAGTACTTTAGAGTTTTCTGATCCTCATCGATGAGGTAGTGAAATACTAATCCATTAGCGGTTTTGGTGGATTGAGCGCTAAACCAAGCTTCCCTAATCGATCCAACGGGAATGACGATATTATTTGAATCAATTTTCTTTTCCGTGCTATACCTTTCTCTGAATTCAGTCTGAGCATCCAGTACAGCCGACCACGGGATAGGTGCTGCCATGTTCGAAACGATGGAATCTTGTTGAGCGACTGCTAAATTTTGACAGAAGAATGCAATAAGAATTGTAAAGAGCGATTCTAGTTTATAGGTTGTTTTCATGTTTAAGGATTTGGTATAAAATTCGCCTTAAAGGAAACAAAATCAATCACTAAAGCCAAGGGAAAAGAATC
>CAYZJT010000110.1:0-1014 GCA_964478845.1 uncultured Flavobacteriaceae bacterium
AAGTACTTTTAGAAATTGTTTTTTCACCACTTTTTAGCTGCCAGTCGTACCACGGCTGCTGGTACTGTTTACCGTTCTTCTTAGTAGTAGTCCTCCAGTGTATTCTACCCGTGCCTTCGCCGTAACTTCTTCGAGTAGTACTACCGGTTCCAACAGGTAGTACCGATGATGAGTGTTCCTCTAGCTGAGTACTACCGGTTCGCTCAACAGGTAGTACTGATGGTGAGTTTTCCTCCGACTGAGTACTACCGGTTCCAACAGGTAGTACCGATGATGAGTATTCCTCAAAATGAGTACTACTGGTTCGCTCAACAGGTAGTACTGGTGGTGAGTATTCCTCCGAGCGAGTACTACCGGTTCCAACAGGTAGTACCGATGATGAGTGTTCCTCTAGCTGAGTACTACCGGTTCGCTCAACAGGTAGTACTGATGATGAGTATTCCCCTAACTGAGTACTACCTGTTCCAACAGGTAGTACTGGTGGTGAGTTTTCCTCCGACTGAGTACTACCGGTTCGCTCAACAGGTAGTACCGATGATGAGTTTTCCTCCAAATGAGTACTACCGGTTCCAACAGGTAGTACCGATGCTGAGTGTTTCTTTAACTGAGTACTACCGGTTCGCTCAACAGGCAGTACCGATGCTGAGTATTCCTCCGACTGAGTACTACTGGTTCCAACAGGTAGTACCGGTGGTGAGTGTTCCTCCGAGCGAGTACTACCGGTTCCAACAGGTAGTACCGATGGTGAGTGTTTCTTTAACTGAGTACTACCGGTTCGCTCAACAGGTAGTACTGATGCTGGCTGTTCCTTTAACTGAGTACTACCGGTTCCAACAGGTAGTACCGATGGTGAGTGTTTCTTTAACTGAGTACTACCGGTTCGCTCAACAGGTAGTACTGGTGGTGAGTGTTCCTCCGACTGAGTACTACCGGTTCGCTCAATAGGTAGTGCTGTATTCTGCGTAGAAACATTTTTGTTAACCCACATAGATGCTGGTGGATAAACCACACCAT